>PMAT01000130.1 GCA_003152695.1 Acidobacteriaceae bacterium | reverse complement strand
GGTCCGGATGGGGCGTGATTCCAGCCAGACAAACCCTCCGACTCTCCAACTGGATAAAGAACAACACGTAGTAGGTAACCAAGCCTTTGAGCGTAAGCACCTCCACCGTAAAGAAATCCGTTCCTACCAGAACATCCATATGCGCACGGATGAAATCTTTCCAGCTCGTGGTGTGTTTTCGTTTGGGGGCAGGAGGGATTCCGTGGCGACGCAGGATGTTGCCCACCGTCTGGTCCGATAGCCGCTGGCCAAGATTGGCCAAGGCACCCACGATGCGATCATAGCCCCAGGTCGGATTCTCCTTCGCCATCTGCACCACTAAACCCTCTGTCTCCTCATCGACTCTGGGCAAACTTCAAACGAGGCGCTACACTAACAATCTACTTGGTACAAAAGATCGGTCAGGTCACCCTGCTTCTTGGCCCAGTCCGCAAGAATTATCTCGCACGCCTTCTTGACGTCTCCCCTGATGCTTCCGCCCTCTTTGGTCCTGGAAATAAGGTCGCCATCCTTGTTGGCGATCTGAATTTGGTTGTCACGAGCGAAACCGTGTTCGATGTGATTTAAGAGGACGGAGTAGTCGGCCACCGTTTGGTTAATTGTTACCCGTATGCCGGGGCAGTCCTTCTCGAAGTCTTTACTCATCTCCATCGACTGGTCTCGCGCTGCATTCCATTGGCTACCTTTGCTCGACGATGATAAGTAAACGCGGGGCTTGTTCACCGATTGGGCAGGAGCGATTAGGTGCTGGGCAGCTGCCTGAGCTGGCAGGGCCGGATTCGCCGTGAAAGGTTGGGCCGGTGGAGCAAGGTCGGCTGGTGTGGCATCCGGGGTTCGCCCGCTAGATTGTCCTGCCTGTTGTGGAGTGGGAAACTCCGTCTTCTTCTCTGCGGGCGAGGGCGAAGGATTTCTTGTCGGGTCAATCATCACTTGGATAACCCGCTCGCTGACGGAGGCAGACTTGAGCTGAATAAGCTGGTCGGCGGAGAGATCGAAGCGTTGGCCCTTCTTCTTGATTTGCTGGATGATGACATCGTCGCTGAGCCCCGCCTTCGACAACCTGATCACGTCATCGACCGTCATCATCCTCACTTGAGGGCGTGTTGCAGACGGAAAATACACCGTCATTTGGCCTGGGGGACTTTGGCTTGGAGAGCTTTGGCCTGGAGAACTTTGTCCTGGGGAACTTGCAGACGCAAATAAAACTATGCTAAACAGCAGGGCAAAGCGCAGAGAAGTGGCTTGTTTCATGATGTGAGCCTTATACACCTGGCGCATTTTCCTTGTCAGTGACCTTTGACCCGAGATTCCATAACACTGGAGAGCAGCCACAGCCAGGCTCCACAAAAGCGAAAAACCAGATTGTTTAATGTTGGCACAGAACATTCCATGGGAGCATAATGTGCCTTACACGGCCTGTTTTTAGCTTGAGCATTTGAGGTGCTTCCATGCGAAGTACATCTGGCCTGGCCATGGCGCCCACGATCCGGTCATAGCCCCACCCGGAATTTTCTTTCGCCATCCGCACCACCAACCACTCGGTTTTCTCCTCAACTCTGGGACGACCCCAGGATTTGCGAAACTTCGATTCGTCGAACTTGGTGGCAATGAGCTTTCGGTACCAGGCCGGCAGCGTATCCGGTTTCGCGACCGCCGCCAATTCTTCCAAGGCTTTCCCTCCGAGCCGGTGGGCGATCTCCGCCAAGGTAGCTTTTTCGCCATCGGATAACAACAACCGGCCTTTGATTTGGGCTCTCAGGATCCGGTTCTCTACGGCCAGATATTCGTTCCTCAATAGAAGTTCCTGGTCTACGGTTCCGGTGATGTAAGCCAGCATGCGAGCCCAAATCATTCCAGAGCCTCCCTAAACTTGATCGTCGAACCCGGATTGTACATGCTCTTGAGNNGAGGTTTCAGAAAGCAGCTGTGCGAGGAAATTATGAGACCGGGAACCAAGCCTTTTCAAAGCGTTTGAGATTCTTGACCACACGGGCATTTTGGCCGCGACTTTTGACCCATGCAAGGCGCAATGTTTACGGGCCTCCGCGTCGTGGGTCAAAACTTACCCTTTGTGAAACAGCAGTGGAATTATGTCTTGGCAGAACGTTTGCGCGCGCTTTTCCGCTCGTGTGCCGCCAGTTGCTGTGCGAACTGCTTAGCGAGTTGTTGGCACGTGTGCCGAACAAGAGCAATGGAGGAGCGGAAGTACGCCTTAGAAATCGTGATCTGGTGGCCCTCTTTGTATCCGTAGCCCGTGAGTTTCTGCGCGTTGTCCGGTGTAACCCAGCCGCCGTAGTGTGCAATCGCGTTGCGAAAGTTTAGAAGCTTTATCAACTCGTTGTACTTGATCGGTGGAGCGATGATGTCCACCCCGTTCGCTTTTAACAGACGCTTGTATCCTTTGAGGTCGAGCCAGTTGTTATGCTCGAACTTCGGAGGAACTAGCATTTTGAACCGCTTGATGTATCCAAAGAGGTCGTAGAGGAAACGCTCGAAAATCGAATATGTCGCTATTACGCAGAAATATCCGGTTAGGTTTGCTACGCTTTCCAGATTCGTCTTCTGATCGCTGACGATTTCTCCTCGCGTTATCCCTCCGCCCGCATCTTCAGTCCAGTACGACTTCGGGTGGTATTTTCCCTCCCGTTGTATCTGAGCCTCTAGTGTCTTGACCCGCTTCCTGAAGCTGAACTCCGTGTGGTCGTAAAATTCACTCACGGTTTCAAGTTCAGCCTCAAGGAGTATTAAATTGAGATTAACGATAGGTCGCGGCTTATAAATGTACTTGGGCATGAGCTAAGTTTAACTCGCAGAGCGCGGCTGGCCCAGCCCCAAGTAAGAGAGGCGCGGAAAGTCCGGGAAGCGGATGGTCGTCGGCGCGTAGGTCGGCTTGGATTGCGAGGGTGGTTAGGCGGCTGATTTGGGCTGTTCTTCCGTCTTGTTCGCCTTCTGCCAGCTCTCAATTCGTGCGCGGGCTTCTCTGGCCGCGTTTTCAAGATGCTTGAGGTCGGAAGTGCCAAAGCTTGTGCCGGTGTGCCGCTCGTGATGCTCGTCTTTGTAGCCAAGCTGAAAGGTCGCCGTGCGGAACGCGCCTTTGACGCCGCTGTTCTCCCATATGCTTACATGCACGCGGCCGGCAGTGAATTTGTCAACGGGCTTCCGCGTTTCTTCTGTCGAATCCTGGGGTATAGTTTCTCTCCGTGTAGCGGGTTGAGTGATGTGCGGAACGATAGCGGGAATCTGAGGGATGGGGAAGGGGGGGTTTGCGGACGGCTCCAGGGAGAGGTAGAGTGTTGGAGGAAGGGTAAAGGAAAATTGCCGGTGAGTGGTGTTTCTTTCGACGGATGGCTGACCGAGGTGCGGTCGGCGCTGGACTCGATCAACATGCCTATGGATGATTGGCACGGGTCGTGGCTGTTTGATTTCCGGCGCGAGTTTGATGCGGGAACAGCGGCGGGTGATGCGGCTGTGAAAGCTAACAAGTTCTGGTGGTATTCTGTTCCTCTTCGGTTGATCGAGTTAAGAAGCTGAATTGTAGGCCTTATCGAGGCGGCGGAGAAGGCAATGCGAAGAGATTAGTCGAGGCTGCAAGCCTCGCCTTTTCAAACCGGTCGAATATCTTGACCGTACGGGCTACCATATCGTGAATATCAGAAATCGGCAGGTTCTGTGGATTCACACTACCCACCCTCGGAACTACGAAGATTTCAATCGAGAACGGAGGGCATACTGGGCCTACTGGGTGAGAGTGGTGCGGAATTTTTTTCGCCGGGAATTGCCTGCGGATGAACTGAAAACACAGTGATACCATTGACCGCTTGAATTCTCGACGTGATATCGCACTCAAAGAAAGGATACACATGGACATTAGCAGCGTAGTTACACAACTCAGACAGGAAATCGAACGTATCGAATATGCAATTGCAGCTCTAGTGGGACTCGGTTCCCAACCCGCACGGCGAGGCCGTCCACCCAAGGTGAGACAGGCTAAGCCAGCGAGCGGCCAGAAACGTCGTCGCATGAGTTCGGCAGCCCGTGCCAGAATCGCCGCCGCAAAGAAGGCGTGGTGGGCGAAGCAGAAAGGCAAGTCAGCCCCCAAAAAGGCCGCATCGCAAGTCAAGAAATCCACTGGACGCCGCCCGATGAGCGCAGCCATGCGGAAGAAATTATCGGCGATGATGAAGGCAAGGTGGGCGGAGAGGAAGAAGGCGTAGGTTATCGTCGTCTGTGCGAGGTCTAGAAACAAACCCGACAAATGGCGGGGCGGATTAATACGAATCCGTTTCGATGCTCGTAAGGCGAACCGCCACCACGACCCGCTGGCAGTCTGAAAACTGACCACTTACGCCGTCTCCGTGTTTTGTTCTCTGCAAGTCTCTTGGCCTGGGCTGGGTGGTTGGCCATTCGGAAGGTTTCCTCCTCGGTCGCGATGTACCTCGCCTTCGCAAACGGCACCTTACGATCGACCTATAATTGTTTTCGTCAGGAGATCACTATGGAAGCGATTGCCGTCATCGTGAACGGTAAGCAACAGCGCATTACAGCGCCGCCGGACGAACCTTTGTTATGGGTTTTGCGTGACCAGTTGCAACTTACCGGAACCAAGTATGGCTGCGGCGAAGGACATTGTGGCGCTTGCACGGTCCTACTCGAGGGAAAACCGGTGCGATCGTGCCTGACGCAGGTTGCCGCGGCCGCCGGGAAGCATGTCATCACCGTCGAGGGATTGGAGCAGAACGGCACTCTGCATCCGGTACAGCAGGCCTTCCTTCGCGAGGAGGCGTTCCAGTGTGGCTACTGCACCTCGGGAATGATTCTCTCAGCCGTCGCACTTTTGGGCAGTAACCGAACCCCCACGGAAGAAGAGATAGTACATGCGATGAGTGGCAACATCTGCCGCTGCGGAACCTACCCGCGCATCGTGGCTGCTGTGCGCGAAGCAGCGCAGGCCACGAAAGGATGATGCGCCATGAGCTCTGTTCCTGATCGAGAACTCGCGCTGGAAATAAAGCAGCATGAAGTAAACGGCGACCTGCATTGGTTCGAGCTCGACCGCCGCGACTTTCTGAAGCTCTTCGGCGGCGGCCTTTTGATCTGCGCGTGCGGGGCGAAAACCGTGGCGCAGGAATCCGGTGGGAGGGGCGGCGGCCACGAGTTGCCAAAGGACATTGCCGCCTGGCTGCGCATCGCGGGCGACGGACAGGTTACGGTCTTCACGGGAAAGGTCGAAGTCGGCCAGAACATACGAACATCATTAGCGCAGCAAGTCGCTGAAGAATTGCGCGTACCCATCGAGTCCATCTCCCTTACCATGGGCGACACCGACCTGGTGCCGTGGGATGCAGGCACCTTCGGCAGCCGCACCACACCGACGATGGGCCCGCAGTTGCGCACCATGGCGGTTGCCGCGCGCGAGATGCTGCTCAACCTCGCAGCGCAGGACTGGCATGTGGAACCTTCCGCGCTGGTCGCCTCCGATGGCAGGATTGCCAATCCGAAGACCAGCCAGTCGCGCAGCTATGGCGAGCTAACGCACGGCCAGAAGCTGGTGAAGGTCATCGAAGGCGATTGGCCTCTCACTCCCGCGACTGAGTGGAAGATTGCCGGTGCAGCGGTCCCCAAGGTTGACGGCACAGCCTTCGTCACCGGCAAACATCAGTACACGTCCGACATGAGCCGTCCGGGCATGCTCTACGGCAAGATTCTGCGCCCATCTGGATTCAAAGCAAGCCTGGTCTCACTTGATGATCAGGCGGCAAAGGAGCTCTCGAAGGTGACGGTGGTACGCGACGGCGATTTCGTCGGCGTAGCTGCGCCCGACATCTGGTCGGCCGAGCAGCCCCTGACTACGCTGAAGGCGCAATGGAAGGTGCCGCCGCAGCTCTCCAACCGCGAGCTGTTTGCCTATCTCAAGGCGAATGCCGGGAAGCATGACCAAGAACCTGCGGATGTCACCGGATCGGTGACGAAGGCAATGGCAGCTGCCGAGATCAAGCTGTCGCAGAGCTACACAGTCGCGTACATCCAGCACGCTCCGCTGGAACCGCGCGCCGCTCTGGCGGAGTGGCAAGGTGACAAGCTAACGGTTTGGACAGGCACGCAGCGTCCCTTCGCGGTGCGCGACGAACTGGCCGCCGCGCTTCGCATTCCGTCGCAGAATGTTCGTGTGCTGGTGCCCGATACCGGGTCAGCTTACGGCGGCAAGCACACGGGTGAAACAGCGATCGAAGCCGCTCGTCTCGCGCGGGCTGCCGGCAAGCCGGTCAAAGTAATCTGGACGCGCGAGGAGGAGTTCACCTGGGCTTACTTCCGTCCGGCAGGAGTCATCGAAATCAAAAGTGGAGCGCAGCGCGGGGGAACCATCACCGCATGGGAATGCCACAATTACAACTCCGGGCCGGCGGCGATCAACGTCCCCTATGACATTGCCAATCGCCTGATCCAGTTTCATCCCGTCGATGGCCCCTTGCGGCAGGGCTCGTATCGCGGACTCGCAGCGACTGCCAATCACTTCGCGCGCGAGTCGCACATGGACGAGTTATCGCAGGCGGTTGGTATGGATCCCCTGCAGTTCCGGCTGAAGAATACAACCGACGACCGCCTGCGCGGCGTGTTCGAAGCGGTTGCGGGGAAAGCCGCGTGGGGCAAGCAGAAATCGACTCCGGAGCGCGGCTTCGGGATGGCCGGCGGATTCGAGAAAGGCGGCCATGTCGCCACTATCGCCGAGGTCGAGATCGGTCCTGCCAAGACGGTTCGCATTCGACGCGTGGTAGAGGCCTTCGAGTGCGGCGCAGTTGTCAATCCCAATGGGCTGCGCAACCAGATCGAGGGTGCGATCGTGATGGGCATTGGCGGTGCGCTTTTCGAGGAAGTACGTTTCGCCGACGGACGCATCCTGAATCAGCATTTCTCCGAATATCGCGTGCCTCGGTTCAAAGACATGCCGCAGATCGATGTGGTGCTGGTTGACCGCAAAGACTTGCCCTCGGCAGGCGCAGGTGAAACGCCTATCGTCGGGGTGGCTCCAGCAGTAGCGAATGCCATCTTCGCTGCTACCGGCGAACGCTTGCGAGCGTTGCCGCTGAAACCAGGTTAGAACCTGTGATCCGCTAAAACCTCAGCCGTTCACAGAGTGCATAAGTATCGGTGCAAACTCAAGCAGGATGCGTTCCATCGCCCGGTCGATTACACGCATCCCTTCAGCTGCATACTCGGGTGTCCGGTACTCTCTCAGCCGCTGCGGGAGCTCTTGGCACCTGAGCTTCACCTCGACGCCACCACACCGTGGGGCAAGCCCGAACCTTTCCATCCGTGGGGCCATTCACGGTCGGCGAGGTTGAAACCAGCGATGATGGGCGGCGATAATCTCTCTCGCGAGACCGCCCTACTCTCTCACGGGCCGATTGCTGCGATAATATCGTCGCACTGGAATAACCCGCCGGAGGATCCCTGCCAGCGGGTCAATGAGTGCTATGGCGATTTTTCACCAGCTTGAGACTGGTCCTGCGGTATACTCTCAACAAACTTCAGCATTCCCACTTTGGTGTATCCTCTACCGAATTTGGGCAGCCTAAGGGCAACGCTTGGGCTACGCGAATCTTTGCTCAATGGAGGGCAGAATGGCCGAAGAAAAGAAACACATTGAACACCTGATCCATGGCTCCGTTCCACGGGAAGAGTGGAGAAAATTCATTAAACAGCACTTTACGCCGGTTACCGGCGGAGTTAAGTCTTCCGGTGAGAATGCTGCCGCGTCCAACGCATCGGATATCTGCGCCTCGTTGGGGTGCCCGTCATCGTTCCACGGCGGCACACTCCATCACTGCTCCGTGGATGTCGAGGCCGATGGGTCAACGACTATTCATTGTCACTACACAATGACAGCTAAAGAGTAGCGATCGTTCAACTGGCGGCGATGATAGGTCGTATATCAGCGCGGAGCGTTCTCTCTCTGCGTCATGAACGATTCACCTCTCGTTATCGGCGATGGCAATGAACGCTCCCATAGACCCCAGTCAACACTCCGAATCGATAGCCATACACTAAGGGCACATTGTGAAAGCGGCCGCGAAGCGCGCCGGCATCAACGACCTCGCTCCCCATGACTTGCGCCGCACCTGCGCACGGTTGTGCCATTTGGCGGGCCGAGAGCTTGAACAGATTAACTAAGTGTGGATTGCTTGTGCAATTGAGGATTTATCGCCAGCAATCCATGTCTCCGCGGATATTCATTGCGAGGTGACGCAAACACCTCACCCCTATCGCCCAAGCAGGTCCCGCTGCGTAGTGTTGCAAGTTTCAAATGCAGACAAGTTTGTCGCCGAGCGTCTGTCGTGCGTTCTTAGGCTGCCAAATCGAAAAGGCGGTCGATGAACTGAATCTG
>PMAT01000094.1 GCA_003152695.1 Acidobacteriaceae bacterium | reverse complement strand
CGCCGCCACCAGATCGAGGCCGGAGTGCGCCGCCTCGGAGAGGATGCCCAGGCTGCCGGTGGTCAAGCCGACCATGGCCTTCAGTAGCGTAATGGCAATGGCAGCGTAGATGGAATTGAGGGCGACCGCCTTCTTCTCCCGCCTCATACCCGCAGTCGCCAGCGATTCCGCCATAGGTTCGATTATTCACCTTCCGCTTAAATCCGCAAGCTCGGAACTACCCGCCAGAGGCTTGCTTCTGACGACAGTTAGCCGGAATGTGGTACATTTTTGGTATCCATCTACCTGCTCCGCTTTAGGGCGGTATTTACTCTGGAGGAACACCACTACATGTCACGCTCTACTTTTCTCGTTCTTGCGCTTTCGTGTGCTCTTAGCTATGCCGCCTATGGCCAGAATCCGAGTTCGAACCAACCCCCTGCGGCACCCGCGGCGTCGCCTGCGACGAGTCAAAGCTCGCCGCCTGCCGGCGCTGGCGCCCCTGCAGCTCCCGCGGCCGACGCGACCAAGGTCCCCATGGATGAGGCGGTCATCACTCTGAAAAATGTCTGCCAGCCCCAGGCTGGCGCCACCACGCCGCCCCCGGGTTGCATCAGCGGCATGACGCGCGAGCAGTTTGAGAAGCTGATCGCAGCGCTTCAGCAACCCGACAAGCCGCCGATGCCTACCGAGTTAAGGCGCAACTTCGCCTCGCAATACGCGAAGATGCTGATCTTTGCCGACGCCGCCCGCGAGCTGAATCTGGAGAACGATCCCCGCTTCGTGCAGATTTTCCAGTTCGTCAGAAATCAGATCCTGACCGACGCCCTGAACCAGCACATCGTCCAGGAGTACTCGCATCTTCCCGATCAGCAGATCGAAGACTATTACAAGCAGAACCCCAAGAAGTACGTGGAAGCCACGCTGCAGCGCATCATGGTGCCGAGGGCCGCCGCCACCGCCGATAAGCCCAAGCCCAGCGAGGCCGAGGAAAACGCTTACGCTGACAAAATCAGGGAACGCTGGGTTGCGGGTGAGGATCCGGCTAAGTTGGCAAAAGAAGCCATGGAGCACGCCGGTCTCACCAATTCCCCGCCTGATGTCAATCTCGGCGCCCGCCGTCCCGGTACCTTGCCTGAGGCCCATGAGTCCGTCTTCGAGTTGAAGCCCGCGGAGGTTTCCCCGGTGTTTTCTGATCCTGGATCGCTCTACATTTACAAGGTGGTTTCCACTCGCCAAGTTCCGCTCAGCGACGTTAAGGCCAACATCTCGTCCACTTTGCAGCGGCAAATGATCACCGACACGATTGAAAAAATCCAGAAGTCGGCGACCATAGTTCTTAACGATGCTTACTTTGGGCCGGAGACGCCGCAGACCGTCCGTCAAACCATCATCACCCCAAATGGGGCCGCTGGAGCTAAGCCAGGATCGGCGCCGCCGAATCCCAATGCGGCGCCGAAACCGGAGACGCCTCCAAAATAGTCATGCCGGCGGAACCAACTGTCCTGGTCACGGGAATCTCGGGGAATCTGGGCGCCCGGTTACTGCCATTACTTTCCGATTTTCAGGTGGTGGGCGTGGACACGCGCCCACCCGACAGTTCCGGCCTGGCGAGGTTCGAGCAAACGGACTTGGGCCGTGAGCCGTCTTGCTGGCAGCTCATTGAGTTGCTGCGGGCAACTGGAGCACGGTCCGTAATTCATCTTGCATTCGTTTTAGATCCCCAACGCTCGGGCGTTCTCGATCTGGAACGGATGTGGCAGATCAATGTCGCCGGAACGGCCCGGGTCATGGAAGCGGTAAGCGTTGTCAATCGCACCGGCGGCCAAATCCGGCAGTTCATTTTTCCCAGCAGCGTCGCCGTATACGGCCCGGAGACCGCAGGGCCGGTGAAAGAGGAAGCTCCGCTGCGCGCCCACACGCTGCCCTATGCCATTCACAAACGTGAGTGCGAAGAGGTGGTCCGCTGCCGGGCCGAGAGCCTCGGCGACTGTCACACTTACGTTGTGCGTCTTCACATTCTTGCTGGCGCGAGCGTGCAGAACTACATGATGGGAGCGTTGCGCGGAACTCCGCTGGGCAGCAGCACACGTGCCGCCCGCATGCGGGCCGCGGGCAAGCGGTTGCCCTGGTTGCTGCCTCGCGGCGCGAAATATCTGGAGAAACGCTTCCAGTTTGTACACGTGGACGACATGGCACGGTTGTTGGTGCACCTATTGAACCGCCCAGCGACCGATCCGGCATTAACCATTTTGAATGTCGCCGGGCGCGGAGAACCCATCACCGTTCAGCGCTGCGCTGAGATCGCGCAAGCGAAAATCAAACGTGTCCCCACACGAGCCGCGTGCCACGCCGTGATCCGCCTATTGTGGAGGTTGGGGATTTCTTCCATTCCCCCTGCCGCCCTGCCCTACCTGATTGGCTCGTACACGATGGATACCACCCGGCTGCAACACTTCCTCGGGGACGAGTATGCCCAAGTTATTCAATTCACCATTGAGGATGCGCTGCGGGACAGCTTTGAGAACAGTGGATAGTGGCTAGTGGCTAGTGAGCAGTGGCTAATATTAATTCCAACTAGCACATTGTAAGTATCGACGCGAGATCGTTTCATTCACACAACTAAACTCGGCGGCAGGAAGAGTATTTTCTTCTGCGGCGGTCTGTCACAGCCCGCAACTCCGCTGACCGCTGACCACTGACCACTAACCACTAACCACTATCCACTATCCACTATCCACTACTTCTTCCCCCGATACAGCCCCGCGATCCCAAACGTATAGGGCGTCCATGTGACTTCGCGGAAACCGGCAGCGCGCATTCGCTGCAACATTTCGTCGGGAGAAGGAAAGCGCAGCACGGATGCAGGCAGGTAGGCATACGGACCGTGCACGCCGGAAATGAGTGTGCCGATGGCCGGCAGCACCCGCCGAAAGTACACGCGATACAATTTGCCGATCAAGCCCTTGGGCTCGCCGAAATCGAGAATGCCCACCTCGCCATCGGCCGCAAGCACCCGGTAAATCTCCGCCAGTCCACGATCGTAGTTGGCGAGATTGCGAAAGCCGAAGGCGGCGGTCACCAATTGAAACTGGCCCGCGGCAAACGGCAAGTTCAGCGCATCAGCCTCGACCCAGCGGATGTTCCTGCCGGCGGACTTCTGCTCCGCGCGCACCAGCATGGCGTGCGAGAAATCGGCCCCAAAGATTTGCGTGGGCGCGCCGTTTAGTCGGCGATGCAGCGCAAAAGTCATGTCACCGGTCCCGCAGCAGAGGTCGAGAACCTGCGCGTCAGGGCGTCGCAGCACCTCGCTGAAGACGCGGGCAGTGCGGTTCCACCATACCCGATCGATGTTCAGCGAGAGCACGTGGTTCAGCAAGTCATAGCGAGGCGCGATCGACGTGAACATATCGCGCACCGCGGCGGCGGCCGATGCTTCGTCGCGCGCTCCGGCCGGGGCGGCGCCCACGATGCGCTGATCCGTCGGACGATCCGAGGGACCTACCGGCGATTTGTCGTCCTGGGCCAACGCTATGCCTCTGATAACTTCTTGATTTCTTCGACCGCGTGAATGACCGCTCGTTCCGGCACGGTATTGACCACTTCGACCTTGCCGATCTCCGTCGGCAGAACAAAGTGCGGCACACCGCCAACCGTTTTCTTGTCGGAGAGAAGCCGCTTCGCGATGCCTTCGCTGTTTACCTCAACCCTTGGCAATGGCGCGTACGCGCGCACCAATCCGATGATCCGTTGCGCAGTGAGCGAGTCGGTCACCTGCATTTCGGTGCCAACCAAGGTGGCGGCAATCATTCCCCAGCCCACCGCCTCCCCATGCAGGAACTGCTGATAATCAGTCTCCGCCTCCAGCGCATGCCCGATGGTGTGTCCAAAATTCAGGATGCGGCGTTTGCCGCTCTCCCGTTCGTCGGCGCTCACCACCTCAGCCTTGACGCGAATGCATTCCGTGATCAGCGTCTCCAAGAGCGCGCCGTCACGGCTGAGCAAAGCATCGCGGTTTGTTTCCATCAACTCGAAGATGGCGCGATTGCGAATCACGCCATACTTCATCGCCTCGAACAAGCCGGAGCGATACTCACGCTCGGGCAGCGTCGCCAGCACATCAGGGTCGGCAAGCACCGCGAGCGGCTGATAAAAAGTGCCGAGCAGGTTTTTGCCCGACTTCAGGTTCACTCCGGTTTTGCCACCGATCGCCGAATCAACCTGCGCGAGCAGAGTCGTCGGTACTTGCACGACGGGAATTCCGCGCATGAACACGGACGCCAGAAACCCCGCGACATCGCCCACCACGCCACCGCCCAGCGCCAGAATCACCGACCGGCGGTCAGCGCCGCAACTCACCAGTTTCGAGGCGAGTTTTTCCAGTTGCGAGAGGGTCTTGGAGCGCTCTCCGTCTGGCATCTGGATGATTTCGACTTTGCGCCCGGCTTTGCTAAAACTCTTGCGCAGGATGTTGCCCCAGTGCTTGCGCACCGGCGCCTGCGTCACCACAAAGACGCGCCACTCCAGAGGCACAGTATCGCTCAGTGCGGCGGCCGCCGAGCGCAACAAGCCTCGCTCGACCAGCACTTCATAGGACCGTGACGGGGTGTGAACTGGGATGCGAGTCAAACTCTTAGTGTAATGGATGAGCGTTGCTGTCGCACTCACTCTGTGCGATTCCCCTTTTGGTTTTACCGTTTCATATACCGAATCCCGCGCCCCGCCTGCGTGCTACCATGAAGCCGTTAAGAGCAAGTTAGCGGCCATGAAAGCTCTTCCTTCGGAAACCGATTTCATCGTGGTGGGTGCGGGCATCGCGGGTCTGCGGGCCTCAGTGGAACTAGCGTCTGCGGGCCGCGTCCTGTGCCTGGCGAAACGCGAGGTCACGGAATCCAACACGCAGTACGCGCAAGGTGGCATCGCTGCCGCGCTTAGCGATGACGATGAAGTCCGCCTCCACTTGGAGGACACTCTGAAGGCGGGCGACGGCCTGTGCAACGAAGAGGCTGCACGAATCCTGGTGGAAGAAGGGCCGCCCCGTATCGAGGAGCTCATCGCGTGGGGTACGGAGTTCGATCGCGCCGGCACGAAGATCGCGTTTACTCGCGAGGGGGCGCATAGCCGCAACCGCGTGCTGCACGCTCACGGCGACTCCACCGGGCGGGAAATCGGCCGGGCGCTCTTTCTGAAGGCCTCGGCTTTGAAGGAGATCACCTTCCGGGAATTCGAATTTACCACCGACTTGCTGGTGCGCGACGGCCGCGTGGTTGGGGTCCGTGTTCTCGACCAGTCTGGCCAATCGCACGAGATCCTTGCCAGCTCCACATTGCTCGCTACCGGCGGCTTGGGCCACGTTTACAGCGACACCACCAATCCCTCGGTTGCAACCGGGGACGGGGTTGCCATGGCGCATCGGGCCGGCGCCGAGATCAGCGACATGGAGTTCGTGCAGTTTCATCCCACCGCGTTGTACCTGAAGAACGCTCCGCGGTTCCTGTTGTCGGAGGCACTGCGCGGGGAAGGCGCATATCTGCGAAACAGTGAGCTGAAACGCTTCATGCCCAAGTACCACGAGTCGGCGGAACTGGCCCCGCGTGACGTTGTGGCCCGCGCGATTGCACATGAGCTGGAGCTGGTAAAGCGTCCCGATGCCGCCGTGTATCTCGACCTCACCCACCTGCATGCCGACCGCGTGCGCAAACGTTTCCCCACCATTTACTCCACGTGCATGCAGTACAACGTCGACATTGCCACCGAACTGGTTCCCATTCGTCCCGCGGCGCACTACGCCATGGGCGGAGTGCGCACCGATCTCCGCGGACAAACTTCCTTGCCCGGCTTGTACGCCGCTGGAGAGGTAGCTTGTACGGGCGTGCATGGAGCTAACCGGCTGGCCAGCAATTCGCTGCTGGAAGGTTTGGTGTACGGAGCACGCGCTGCTCAGAACATGCGTGAGCATCTTCGGTCGCGTCGTCACAAGCCAGCGGTCGCAGGAGCTGAGAATACGGCCGCATCTACCAATGGGCAGGCGGCACAGATTGAGGCGTTCATCAAGAAAGTGCAATCGCTGATGTGGCAATACGTGGGTGTGGTGCGCGATGGAAAAGGCCTGCGGCAGGTCGTCTCGGAGTTGAGCGAGTTGCAGAAGCAACAGCCTGCCTCGGGTGATCGCCGTTCGCACGAGGCGGCGAACATACTACAGGCCGGGCTGCTGATCGCCCGCTCGGCGCTGGCACGTGAGGAAAGCCGCGGCGCTCACTATCGCCTCGATTTTCCTCTGAAGAATGACGCGAAATTCCACAAGCATTCCGTGGTTAGCGGAGACAAGATTCGCTTCGAATAATCTGCTACGCGGCTTTCTGTTTTTTCTTGGGAAACAACAGCGACAAGAAAATCGAGATCAGCAAAACCCCGGCGACTACGCCGAGCGCCACGCCAATGGGAATCTGGATGTAACTCGACGCCAGCATTTTCACGCCGATAAAGATCAGAATCAGCGATAGGCCGTAATGCAGGAAGTGGAAGACCTCGATCATTCCCGCCAGCGCAAAATAGAGGGAGCGCAGTCCGAGAATCGCAAATACATTAGACGTATAGACGATGAACGGCTCGCGCGTCACCGCCAAAACCGCCGGGATAGAGTCGGTCGCAAACAGCAAGTCGGTCGTCTCCACCACGATGAGCACCACCGCCAGCGGGGTCGCATATCGCACCAGTCCGCGTCGCACGAAAAACTTGCCGCCCTCAAAATCTTTCGTGACGGGGAAGAGCTTGCGAAAGCCGCGCAGCACCAGGTTCGTCTCGGGTTGGATCTCCTGGTCTTTTTGGCGAAACAGTTTGAACCCGCTGTAGATGAGGATCGCACCGAAGATGTAGATGAACCAGTGGAAGCGGTTCAGCAGCGTGATGCCGGCGACGATGAAGATGGCGCGCATGACCAGGGCGCCCAGGATGCCCCAGAACAGCACCTCGTGCTGCAAATGCCGCGGGACCTGAAAGTAGCGGAAGATGAGCAGAAAAACGAACAGGTTATCGACGCTGAGGGACTGCTCGATGAGGTAGCCGCCGATGAACTCCAGCGACAACTGGGAGTTGGGCCGGGCATGGCTGCCCACCATCGTGTGTCCGAAAAAGTAAATGAGGACAGCGAAGCCCGCTGCCAGCGAAATCCAGACCAGCGTCCAGCCCATGGCCTCGCGAAAGCCCACCACGTGCTTGTTGCGGTGGAAGACGCCCAAGTCGAGCGCCAGCAGCGCGAGCACGAACAGGTTGAAGAGGACCCAGAAGAGCCAGTTCGAAGGCATGGGCAGAATCTCGGAACAGCCATTCTATCTGGCGGGCTGAATCCGGAATGGTCTTTTCGACGGGCCCGCGATTTCCACCTACAATAGAGGCAGCGGCCTCGTCCGCCTTATACCGGCTCCCCACCTGGAGCTGCCATCACTTCAGCCATCAACGAAAGGAATCATCATGGCCCGGCAACCCGGCGTTTATGCCACCCTGGACACCAGCGAAGGAACCATTGTCTGCCGCCTCTTCGAGCAGGAAGCGCCCCTCACGGTGAAAAACTTCATCGAGCTAGCGGAAGGCTCGCGCGAATGGACCCATCCGCACACCAAGAACAAGAGCAAAGCTCGCCTGTACGATGGCACCATCTTCCATCGGGTGATTCCCGATTTCATGGTCCAGGGAGGAGACCCCACCGGCACCGGCATGGGTGGCCCCGGCTACCAGTTTGAGGACGAGACCAAGGGCTCCCCGCACAAGTTCGACAAGCCGGGCAAGCTGGCCATGGCGAACTCGGGCCCCGGCACCAACGGCTCGCAATTTTTCATCACCGTCGCGCCGACGCAATGGCTAACCGGTAATCACACCATCTTCGGCGAAGTTGTCGAAGGCCAGGACGTGATGGACAAAATCACCAAGGTCCCGCGCAATCGCCAGGACAAGCCCAACAAGGATGTGGTGCTGAACTCGGTGAAGATTGAGCGGGTGTGAAGGCAGTTTCGAGTTTCAAGTCTCAAGTGGATCGGATTCTGGATCTCCCACCCTTTCGCCAAAAGCGGGCGAAAGGATGGGGCACCCAAGCTCAGATGACAGGATGAACTCGGTTTGGCTGAAAGCTGATAGCTGAGAGCTAGTTCTCCAGCTCCCCAAACAACTTCTCGTACTTCTCCGCAATCGCGTCCCAGCGATACAGCGCGTCGGCGCGCTGTTTTGCGCGGGCCGCCAACTGTCGCCGAGCGGCAGGATCGTCGAGCAGCGACTGCAACTTCGCTGTAAGATCGGCCTCCGACTTCTCATACTTCACCCCCGCGTCGCCCGCGGTCTCGGCGTTCTCCGGGGTATCGAGATAGAGCACCGCATTGTTCGCGGCCATGGCTTCGATCAGCGCTGGATGGACTCCGCCGATCTCGCAAGCAAAGACGAAGACGCCCGCATGCTTCTGCAACGCCCAATATCCGTCGCCATAGACCGCACCGGTGAAGCGCACGCGCTCATCGCCCAGAGATTTCATCCGCTCGAGGTAGCCGCGATCGTAGGGATTGTCGCCCACCACGACCAGCGGCCAGTCGCTGCGCACGTTGCGCCAACTGCGCAGCACAAGATCGGGATTGTTCTCCGGCTCAAGCCGGCTGACATACAGCACGTAACGGCCTGGCTCCAGATTGAAGCCATTCAGGCTGTCGTCGCCCGCCGGCATCTCGGAGCCGTAGCCGATGACGGTGGACTCGCTGCCATATTTCGTAAGGTAGTAATCGTGAATCGCCTTCGCGTCGGTCACCAGGCGAGTGGAACTGAACGATGACATCCATTCGCAGAAGTGCAGCACCTGCGCGCCCAGGCCCTTCCACTTCTCGCGCTTGCGGTCGAGGCCATCCACGTTGAGCACTACCGGCTTGCCGAAGAGTCGCGGAATGTAGGCGAACGGACTGTTGGCCACGTTGCACAGCAGCACCACATCGGCGTCGCTGAAGGCCACGCGCACGGCTGCGAAAAAAGTGCTGACCCAGGTGTCGAAGTGCTTTTGATGAAGGCTGGGGACGATCACCCGGCGCACGCGCCGGTCGTACACATCATCCGGCCGGACGAAGGCCCTGCGGCAGTACACGGTGACCTCGTGTCCGCGGTCGGCAAAACGCGAGCTGATCTGCTCGGCAAAGCGCTCGAAGCCGCCATAGCGATTGGGAATGCCGCGAGTGCCGACGATGGCGATTTTCATGAGGGCCGCTTTTCGCTGTTCGCTATTCGCTCTTGGCAATCGGCAGTTGGTCCGCAGCATCCAAACTGGCTACTGACTACTGGCTACTGGTTACTGGTCACTCTTCTCCGCATCTATCGCCCGCGGTGTATTGCAAAACCACCATAGCAAATCGCGATCAGAAACCTTGCGGCGCGACTGAATGATGGCGCGCTTGCGGCGAACGCTCGCACGCACGCGCCAGGGATAAGCCAGCGCGGAAAGCATTCGCTGATCGCGCAGCAGCGCGTAGCCGAAGGTCATCATATCGCGCCACGCCACCGGCAGAAACAGCCGCCAGCACAGCCATCCAGAAGCGTTCTTGCCGCGCATGAGAAACCGGTTCTTCACCGAATGCCAGTTGATGACCAGCGGCAGGTCCTTTCGCCGCTCGGGCGTAACCCGGCGCACATGCCAAGCCACCGCTGCCGGCGTGTACAGGCATTTCCAGCCCATCACTTGCGCACGCCAGGCCAGGTCGGCGTCTTCACGAAAAGCAAAAAAATCCTCATCGAAGAATTCGCCTTCCACGGACACATCCTGGATGAAGTTCCGGCGAAACAGCACTGCCGCCCCGCTGGCGCCGAAGACGTACTGCGGACGATCATACTGGCCGTGGTCAACCTCTTCAGCCCCACGATCCAGATGGCGCATGTTGCGGGTGAAGTAAATTCCAGTGGAATCGATAATATTGCTGCGGTGTTGTTCGACGACCGGGTCCCAGCGCAACAATTTTCCGCAGATGGAGCCCGCACCGGGATGCGCTTGCCCTCCAGCCACCATCTGCCTGACGAAGTTGGTGCTGAGCACCACGTCGGGATTAAGGCAGAGCACCCGATCTCCGCTTGCCGCCCGGATCGCCTGGTTTTGTCCGGCGGCAAATCCAACGTTGCGCTCGTTGTAGATCACCCGCCATCGTGACTCGGCCTGACGCAGCAGCTCTCGCGTGCCATCGGTCGAGGCGTTGTCCACAATGACGACCTCGAGTTCGCGGTAGTCCTGCTGCTCGATCGAGGCGAAGCACGCATCGAGACATTCGGCCGAGTTCCAAGTGACGATTGTGACGGAGACCATTGGTAGTGCGCGCGGGTGTGCGCAACCTTCAGTTTAGGCGAGTCAGTTATGAAATGGCGATTTCAAAACAACTATCGTGCCAAGAAGCATCCTACGGCGTCACCACGTACCCCAATCGTCGATAAACCTGCACCTACTCGTTGAGCGAGCACAAATGAATTCTCGCCGGGATCGAACAAGAGAACCATGCCTTTGCCGTCGTCTGCAACCGCAGCACACCTCCGCTTTAGCGGAATCTTCATTTTGATTTGCTCAAGCGTGTCGCGAATCTCGGCGGTGATCCAATACGGATCGACCAGAGCACCTCTCATCTCCGAAATCCCATCGGCAATGGCATCGGCAGACCACGAACTGCCAATCGCTCCCGCGGGGACTTTGTAAACGTAGCTGTCCATCTGGCGTTGGACTTCGGCGCGGAGTTGCGACAGATCAATGTTTTCAGCGGCCTCAGGTGTCATTGGCATTCCTTTGTGGGCATCACTGGCGTGAACAGGCATTGTCGTAACTTTCCCTCTGCCGGCCTAGTAGGCACCGCGTCCGGAAAGAACGATGGGAATGGTGCGCAGGAAGATCTTGAAATCGAGCCACAGCGACCAGTTGTCAATGTAGGTGAGGTCGAGCTGCATCCAGCGATTGAAGTCCACGTGGTTGCGGCCTTCCAACACCCAGGTGCAAGTCAGGCCGGGCCGCATGCGCAAACGCCGCCGCTGCCAGTCTTCATATTGCTCCACCTCTTCGGGAACAGCGGGACGCGGTCCGACGAACGACATGTCGCCGCGCAGGATGTTCCAAAGCTGCGGTAACTCGTCAAGGCTGAGGCGGCGCAACCAGCGTCCCACGGCGGTGATTCGTGGGTCGTCGCTGATCTTGAAAACGGGGCCGTCGAGCTCGTTCAACTGGTGAAGCTCGGCGCGCATTTGTTCGGCGTTGTTGATCATGGAACGGAACTTGTACAACATGAAGCGGCGGCCGCCCAACCCGCAGCGGGTTTGACGAAACAGCACCGGACCAGGCGAAGTCATCCGGATCATGGCCGCGATGCAAAGCAACAAAGGCGAGAACACAATCAATGCTGCGAAGGAGAGTGCCGCATCGAAGATACGCTTGAAAAACAGCCGTAACTCGCTGTCGGGCGCGCTCGACAGGCTGAGCAGTTGAACGTCGCGAAACTTTTCGAGATAGATCCGCGAGTAGGCGGCCGGCAAAAATTCCAGTTGCACTCGCGTCCTCATCCCGACATCGGCGCAGTGCTGCATCACCGGTTCCAGCCGGGCCAGCTCCTGCATGTTCACAGCAAAAACAATCTCGTCCACCACTTCCTGTTGCAGAATACCGCTCAGTTCCTCGATGCGATGAACTCTGTAACCGCCCAGGTCCTGCAGCGAGCCATCGCTTGAGTTGGGATCGACAAATCCGATCAGCCGCAGCCCCATGCCCCGGCTCTCCTCAATCAGGGCCGCCATTTCGCGTGCGCGCGGACCGCAACCCACGATCAGCAGGTAGTGGTACCGCTTGAGCCGATCGCGCATCCACGACATGCCCGAGTACGTCACCGCGCGGCCAGTCACGAGCAGCACGAAATCCACCGCGCCGATCAGCAGGACATAGGTGCGGCTCACGTCCACGCGGCGAAATAGATACAAACCGGCATAAATCACCACCAGCACAACCCCGAGCTGACTGACGATATTCAGCATGAGCTGGATGGGATTGCTGAGTTCGAGATCGCGGTAGAAGCTGGAAAGATATCCGACCACCGCCCACGTAATCAGAAAGGCGGCCAGCAGCGGCAGATAATGGCTGAAGGGATAAATGCCCGGCAATCGCCGGCTAAAAAAGTCGAAGTGCACCAGCAGCGTGCGCAGCAGATACGCGACCACGAAGGCGACGCAAGTCACTCCCAGGTCGTGCATCAATGTGATCGAGCTTAAGAGCTTGGAACGACGATCAAACACAGTAACTGCCGTTTACAGTTGGCGTTATCACGTGGGAATCCGGTGCGCACTGCACCATGACGTCAGCGAAATTGGCGCAGAAACCAAATAGAACCCTGACGCGAGGACAACTGCCCTCACTACTCTAGCAGCATTTCTAAGCTTTATACCATTGGTGTAGGCTACTTGATTAACCTGGAAAGCCTCTTCGATGGCGTCTGGACAACAGACTTTTATGACCGAAGTCGCACGCCGGCCGGATGGTCCCGTCCCATCCTCCGATGTGGCGCGTTGGGCACGGTGGCTGGAAGGCCTCATATTTTTCTTCCTGATTCTGTTCGCCATCCTTCTGCCGCACTCGATCAAAGGAGCGCGGCACGCGTGGATGGCCGCGGGCTTCCTGTGGCTCGCCAAGCTGGCGATCGAGCGCAAGCGTCCGTTCCCGCAGGCCCTTTCCGCGCCGCTTCTGGCCTATATCGTTTTGAGCGGAATTTCGACCGCGCTCTCGTCCGATCCATACCTGAGCTGGCCGCGCATGAGAGTCGTGTGCCTGGTGTTGGCTGGCGTCGTGGTCGCGCAGAACCTGCAACGGCTCTCGCAGGTGCGCATCCTGGTGTTCTTGTTGCTGCTTTCAGGGCTCGCGGCGGCAGGCTTTACGGCTTGGCAATACACCTACGGCGTGGGCGTGCAGGTGAGGTACGTCGTGCCGACCGCAGACTTGTATCGCGCCAGGATTCACCCCGGTGACATCATTACCCATATCAACGGCCGCTCTGTGCATACTCCGGAGCAATTGAGCAAGGTGGTGATGCAGAGTCCACCCGGGAGCATGCTCCACGTCAAGTATCTGCAAGGGGAGCCGTTCGACAAGCGAGAAACGTTTCTCACGCGCGAACAATTTGTGACGAGCGGTGTGGGTACTCCGTACCTGCAATTGGCTCGTGGCAAGCCCGGACGCGCGCAAGGCACTCTGCGACACTACATCGTCTTCGCGGAGATGCTTATGCAACTTGGCTGCCTGGCATGGGCCATGTTGCTGAGTGCGCAACCGCAGAAATGGGGCATCCGGACGTTCTGCGCCATCGTGTTCCTGGCGCTGACGGCAGCCCTCATGGCTACGCAAACGCGGGCCGACATTGCGGGGTTGGCGGCTGGTTGCGTCATCGCGCTCTGGCTGCTGGGACGAACGCGGACACGAATCTGGGCTTTCGTCGGCATGGTTTTGCTCTTGCTCCTGGCGACGTTGTGGATCCACCACACCCGAGGGTTGAACTGGGTCAGTACGGGCGACTCGGGGACGCATTTCCGGGTGTTGATGTGGGAAGACGGACTGCGCCTGGTCCGGCAACATCCATGGTTCGGGGTAGGGTTGGATGCGATCTACAATCACTGGCAGGAGTGGGGCATCCGAGGCTTCTCGCTGTATCACGTGATCTATCACTTCCACTCTGACTACATCCAGATCGCGGTGGAACGCGGCCTGCTCACCCTGGCAGCGTGGTTGTGGTTCGTGGTGGCGTACGTTGTTTTTCTGGTCCGCCTGCTGCGGCGGACACGCGAGCATAGCCGCTTTGCGACCGGCGTCGTAGCGGGCGTGCTTGCCGCCTTTGCCGGCTATCTGGTTCCCTCAACGGTGCAGTATTGCCTGGGCGACGATCCGCTGGTGATGATCATGTTCTTCTACTTCGGGCTGGCTGTCGCGATCGATCGCATGCTCAAGACGCCAGGAGCGGTGGATGTTCCGTAATGAATCGGTTCGCTGTAGCTGACGCGGTCACTTTCTCAACCCGATAGTCTTCCATTGCCATTCGATCACGTCGCCGAAGTGGCGTACGACGAACTGTGGGTCGTGCCCGCCCGGATAAATGTGAAACTCGTGAGGAACGCCCCGCGACTTCAGCAGTTGGTCCAACTGCTGAGCTCCCTGTTCGAAACCATAGTCGTCGTTGTTGCCGACATTGAAGTAGATCTTCATGCGCTTCAGGCCGGCGGCGCTATCGCTTCGGGCGAAGGCGAAGACATTGTTGCGCTCGAAGTACGCGCGACTAAAGGGCGAACCGAACACATCGCCCATCAGGGACCCCGGAGAGCCCGGCCCGCCAGAGGTAAAGTCCTTCGGCAGATCGGCAATCAGCGCTGGCATCTGCGCGCTCACCGCGGCAAACTCGTCCGGATACTTGAAGGCCAGCCGCAACGCTCCATAGCCGCCCATCGAAACCCCGGTAATGCCACGGGTGGCGCGTGTGCTGTCGGCGCGGTACTTCTTCTCCATCTGCGGTATGAACTCCCGCATGAAAAAGTCCTCGTACTTTGCTTTGCCGTCAGCGGAATTCAGATAGAACGTGTGTCCGCCGCTGGGGGCGAGCACGATGAAATCTCCAACTTTGCCTTGGCGCCGCAGTTCAGAAATCACGTCCCAGCCGCCGAAATTCAGCAACGACTGCTCGTTGTCGCCGAGCCCGTGCAGGTAATAGAGCACCGGATACTGACGCGTCTTGTCCTGGTCGAAGCTGTCCGGTAGAAACGCGCAGTAGCGCACCGGCCGGTCGAGGATGCTTGATTTGATGACTGAGCACTCGGCGCGACCCTGGGCGTGGAGCAGGGGGGCAAGGCTGAGGGCGAGCAGCAGAATCGCTACGCGAATCAAGAAACCAAGTTGCTTCGATTTCAGGGGCGTGCCGCGGGGCAATAACAGTTTCATTTCTTGATTCTCGGGTCGAAAGGATACTTAACGACAGATTTGATGCGCAGCCGCGAGGCATCGACGTGAAGTGGGTTGAGCATGACGTTGAAAGTTGCAGGAACAAGAGCACTGGGAATGCGCAACAAGCAGGACCGTTGTTCACGAAGCCACGCGGTCCCTATCTCACGAGTGACTTCCGGACGCTTGATCCAGTCCGCAGGAAGAATGCTCACGTCCAAGTGTTCCAGCGAAACCCGAGCGTCCACTTCCACGCCGAGCAAAGTGTAGTTGGGAGGAACATCATTGGCGCTGGTGTGGACGCAGGCCTCCAGTAAAGCCCCCGCCGGGCTTTCTGCCAGATAGACGATCGGCATGCCGCGTTCGTGCCAGCGACCGGGAGCGCGCAATCCACCGGCGCCGGCCAAGTCACGATGCTGGCTAACGCGCCATAGCATCATCAAACGAACATACCTTCATCGATCTGGACGAGCAGTTCTTCCACAAGGCGACTGCCAGTATCGGTCTTTAACGTTTCCAGAGGCGTGCGGCCGCGGAGGCGAGGATGGGGCCGGCGAAGCCAGGCCAGTGCCCGCTCACGCGATCCGTACACCGATTTCGCCTGCGACAGCAGACGGGCGACACGCAGCAGGCGATCGGACTCCTCCACGGTTAGCTTCTGGCGACGCGACCGGCGGTGTTGTAGAGTCCGCAACGGAATCACCAGACTGTCGATCTCCGGTCGGGTGATACCCAGCGCGACCAGGCGCTTGATGGCGGAGGTTGGGAGCTGACGCTCCACGATGTCCAGCATCTGCTGGTCCGTCTTAGGAACCGGCACGCCCAGCCATTCGCCAATTTGCTGATGGAGAACTGACATGGAGATCACCTCGTCTACATTATGCCATAGATTTGCTGGCAAATTGTAGCCCTTACCCAAATCCCTACTCGTACTTCAATGTCTGCACGGGATCGAGTTTGGCGGCGCGGCTGGCCGGATACAAGCCCGCCAGCAAGCTCACCACAATCGAGAACGCGATGGCTGCGCCGATCAGCCACGGCGGAAGAATCCACACGGCCTCCGCCGGCAGCTGATGCCGGTGCAGGTAGATTCCTGTGCCCACATTGATGGCTTTGCCGATGGCAAATCCCAGTGCGATGCCCAGCACACCGCCAAAGAAACCCATGGCCCCAGCTTCAGCGAAGAACAGACGCTTCACATCCCGGTCGCTCGCGCCGATCGCCTTCATCACGCCAATTTCGCGCCGCCGTTCCAGCACCGCCATCACCAGGGTATTGATGATCGCCAGCGTTGCCACCGCCAGCGCCAGCGAGCCAAATATACCGAGGAAGAGATCGAGCACGGTGAAAAATCGGCGCAAGCTCTTAGTAGCGTCGAGCACAGAGAAGGTGCGAAAGCCCAGCTTGTTAATGGCGTCCTGCACCTGCGCGACTTTGCCGGGATCTTTGACGCGCACCGTCAGCGTCATGTAGGTCTTGCCGCCACCGCCGCGCAAGGAGCTGCGCATGTCGGTGAACTGCGCCATGTTCAGCTTCTCGGTGAGATCGACCGGCAGGAAAATACGGCCACGGGAAACCGTCCTCATGCCGCCATAAGGCTCTTCTTCGATGATGCCTACCACTTTTAGCTTCTGGGTTTTGCGCACCACGGAGAAGCCGAAGTCATCGCCTGATGTTGCATTGCTTCCACCGGCCGGACCGCCGGACAGCTGCGGACGGCCGGCCGACTCTGAATCCGGCGCAAGCGCCTGGCGTTCTCCGTAGCGCAGTGTTACTTCCTGGCCGATCAGCCCTTTGGGGTCCTTCGGATCAATCTCCTTGGCAAAATCGTCCAGCAGGATGACTTCCTCTGCTGCGGGGCCGGAGAAAAACTTGCCCTGAACATTGTCGAACGCTTCGTTCTCGTGCGCCGACATGGGCAAGCCCGTCACGAACCCGAAGTGCGTCTGTCCACCCGAGACAATCTCTCCCATCACGCGAATTTCGGGCTCGACTTCGGTGACGTACTGCAAGTGCGTCATTTTGGCGCGCGCCGGTTCGTCCAGCACGGGCGCGTCTTCCGGATGCTCGGTCTTCTGGTCGTCCTCCCGGTCGAAGCCGCGGAAGTCCTGCTTGGAAGTCACGAACACGGTATCGAACATCCCTGAGCCAGCCAGACGCCGGGTCGCCAGTTGCTGCAAGCCCACGCCCAGCGACAGCATGGCCACGAGTGACGCCACACCGACCGAAATTCCGACGGTGGTTAACCCGTTTCGCAATTTCGACTGCCGCAGATTGCGCACGGCAAGTTCGAACAGATCGTAGCCCTTCACGCCAGCGCCTCCTGCGAAAGCAGCTTGCCGTCAGCGAGAAAAACCAGCCGCTGCGCAAAGCGCTCGGCCAGTGCGCGTTCGTGCGTAACCATGACGACCGTCATTCCCAGCGAAAGGCTCAGATCGCGAATCAGGTTCAGGATGTCCTCCCCGGTGCGGCTGTCGAGATTTCCAGTAGGTTCATCCGCCAGCAGAAGAGACGGACGATTGGCCAGCGCCCGCGCCAGCGAAACCCGCTGCTGCTCGCCGCCCGAGAGCTCCGAAGGCCGGTGCTCCAGGCGTTTGCCCAGCCCAACCTGCTCCAGCGATTCGCGCACGCGCTGGCCCCGCTCAGCGCGGTCCACCTCCGCAAAACGCATGGGCAGCTCAACATTTTCGGTAATGGTCATGGAGGGGATCAGGTGAAACGCCTGGAAGACCATGCCCACATCATTGCGGCGATAGGCGGCCAACTCTTCCGACGACATCTTTGCCAAGTCGCGACCCCACACAAGCACCGAGCCGGAGCTGGGGCGGTCAAGTCCTGCCAGCAAGTTCAGCAAGGTCGATTTGCCTGAGCCTGATTGCCCAAGCAAGGCTACAAACTCGCCGCGTTCGATGGTGAGGGAAATGCCGTCCACCGCGCGAATAATGCCGCCGCCCATCGGGTAATAGCGACAGACGTCTGAAGTCTGCACCGCGGGCGCCGGCTTGGAACTGGGAACAGATTTCATGTGCACTCGATTCGATGCTACTACCGCACGTCCCGGCGCAAAGTGCGCGCACGCACTCACTCGCGGGATACGAAAAAGGAAGCGCGTTGGCTCCCTGGTTTCTGTAACGATTTGTAAACCCCCGCCAGATGGCTAACGCTGATTGTCGCGCTGCTGTTTGCCTCGCTCAACGGTATCCGTGGCTGCATCGCCCAGCCGATCGCGGCGGTGGATGGCGTTGCTCTCGGCTGCCATCGTCCATGCGTCGCGCGGCCATCAAGGCGTCTTTACGCCCTTGCTCATCGAAAATTTTCAATTATTCTTTGGGCTCCTGCTGTGGCGGCAAAACCGCCGTTGTCGGGGAATGATGGCGCACGCCGGACCCGATACGTTCGGCTGCGTTATTTTTCAGATGCTGAAATAGCCAGTGTTCATGCACCTTTTACGCATACACGACATTGACGATGCGAGTGCGAAGGAGTCAGGGTGAGAGTCGCCGGCGGAAGGGGAGGCGGTCAGCGCCTTCCCGCGGAGCCGAGTTCTGCACATTGCTGCGCGTTTTTTGCTTGACTATTTTTTTCATTAACTCTATACAACTAACAAATTGCGATGATTTTTTTGTCGCAATGTTTCCATGACAAATGGAAGGGAGAATAGAAAACCATGGCAACAAAAAAGGCTGCAAAGAAGAAGGCCGCAAAGAAGAAGAAGCACTAACTCTTCTTGGACCTTAACCGGGGGACGCGCAAGCGTCCCCTTCGTTTTTGCGCCGCACCGCTGACCCTCCCGTCGTTTCCACATCCTGCTGCAGACGGAGAATTGCTGGTCCCGGCCCAGGCGGCACGCCTACGCTCTTATGCCTGTCGGGACGGCTTACTCAACCGCGACCTTCGTGCCCTTCTGGCCCTGGCCCGACAAGTGCTCAATACGCTCATTGAGGACTTCCCGGATGGCCTTGAGGAACTCGACGCGCGAGTTCGCCAAGTGCTGCCGGACAGCAGGCGAAACCCCCAGGAATTGCCGCACGGTGTCCACGAGCTCGCGGCATGGGCAGGGCTCATACGTGACTTGCTCTGCGGTGGTTGACTGGCCTTTCTTTGGATTGTTCATACTGTCTCCTTCATCTCGACCGTGAGGACTTTGCTTTCCAGCTTCGCCCGGGATGGCAACAGGGCTGCCATCGATCGCGGCAGCCCGATATGACGGCGAAACGTGCCGATCTGCACGACGAGTTCGTCGCCCTTCTTAAACAGTTCGACTTCGCCCTTGGTGGCGAAAGGCAGAAGGACGCGAATCTCGTACACGCCGTTCTGCTTTCCGAAGGTGTAGGGTTTCTCGGTCCGGGTCACGGCTGACGGATCTTCGCCCTCAGCATACAGCACGCGCGCCAGATCCTCCAGGCGCTGCTTGCCCAGGACCTCATGCGCGAACAGCGGCACTTTCTTGACCGGCACGGGCGCAAAGTACTCCTCGATTTCGTGCACCATAGTGGTCTGCGAGGTGTGCCACTCATTGAACCAGGAATCCATCACTTCGGTTGGCAGCACACGGTTCACAATGACTGCGTCGACCGTGAGCCCATGCAGTGAGAAGTACACGAATGCCCGTTGCGTCTCCCGCAGCACCATCTTCTCCGGATTGGTGACCAGCCGCACGCTGGTGATCTGCGGGTCTTCCATGATTGCGTCCACGCCCTCCAGCTTGCCGAACAGGTCGCGGATGTTGCCAAAGTAGGCGTCGGGCGGGAGCTCAAACGGCGCCACCCGGTTGGCGATGGGCCGCACCGCCTTGAGGAGATTACGCTGGAAGGGGAAGATGTGCTTCATGTACCAGTCGAGCGTGGTCGGCATGCTGATGAAGCGCATGGATTCCGCGGTAGGCGCGGCGTCGAGCACGATGACGTCGTAACGCTTCTCCCGCCGGTACTGATTGATGTACATCATCGCGCTCAGCTCTTCCATGCCCGGCAGGATGGCGAGTTCTTCCGCCTCTACACCGCTGATGCCCGTGGTGCGCAGCACGGAGCTTACATAGGAGGAGATTTCCTGCCAGTGGCGCTTGATCTCTCTCTGGATATTCAGCTCCTGGATCGAAAGCCGATCGTTGATCGGCATGGGATCCGCGGTTTGAACGTGGAAGAGGTCGGTGTCGAGATCGAAAGCGTCGGCCAGGCTGTGTGCCGGATCGATGCTCATCACCAGGGTGCGGTACTTCAGTTGCGCCAGTTTTAGGCCCGTGGCGGCAGCCAGGCTGGTCTTGCCCACACCGCCTTTTCCGCTGAACAGCAAAATTCTCATGTCTGCATTCTAGAACCTTGGCAGGGATGAATCTGCGGGCCGCCAAATAAGAACACTCATCGCCAAACGGTCCGCCGATCACTCGGCAAACGGAAGACGCTTTCCGGTCCGTAGCGCGACCGCCTCGTCGTGCTCAGTTCGTGCGCGTCTTCGGTGTGTGCGCCGCTTTTCGCTTTGTGGTGTGTCAAGAGGTTGT
>PMAT01000047.1 GCA_003152695.1 Acidobacteriaceae bacterium | reverse complement strand
TGCTGCTGCTGTTGTTGTTGTTTCGGTTGCTGCTGGGCATGCTGCTGCGGCTGTTGTTGTTTCGGTTGCTGCTGGGCATGCTGCTGCGGCTGTTGTTGTTTCGGCTGCTGCTGGGCATGCTGTTGCGGTTGAGCGTGCTGCTGTTGTTGCGGCTGAGCATGCTGCGGTTGCTGCGGCTGAGCATGCTGCGGTTGCTGCTTCTGTTCCGGCTTGGCTTCCTCTTGTCCGTGCTGTGCAAAGGCAGGGACCGTGGTTCCGAGAGACAGGAACAGGACTGCTGTTCCGAGAGCTACAAGTGCTTTCATGGGTGTTACCTCAGCACCAGCTTAGGCGCAGGCGCGACGAATAGCTGTGTCCTTTTGATCACCGCTTGTTGGGCGCAAGTTGGGCCGCCGTGGACTGACTCTCTCTCTGGGAAGACACCATCGTCTGAACGGCCGTGTTGGGGATGAGACTTTATAGATCTAGCAAAAAAGGGCCCAGCGCATCTGGACCCTTCTCTCGCATATTTGCTGCGATGGTTAACGTTATCTGCGCTTCATCATCCAGCCGATCGCTATTCCAGCCGCAACGCCCACTCCGAATGTCACTACAATTGTTTCAATCGGATGTCGCTGTAAGCGCTTGGTTGTGTCATCAAAGAGCTCTTCAGCAGCGTCGCCACCTTGTTTTGCGACACGCCGCGCTGCTCCTAAGCCATCTTCAATTGCATCCGCAACGGCAGATGTCGCCCGCGAAGCCTTGCGTACCGTCTCGGCAATTTGCTCGCCCGTTCGTTCCGACACTGATTGCGCCATAATGCTTTACCCTCTTTCGTTTCCAGTTCGAGGTTGATTCGCTTATTCCCCGACGGCCTTTTCGACCTTGCCGACCCAGTTTTGAACTTTGCCGGCATTCCTTTCAGCTCTGCCCTCAGCTTCCAGGTCGGGGTTCTTGGTAAGCTCGCCGACTTTCTGCTTGATTGTTCCTTTGACTTCGTGGACCTTGCCTGTGGTCTTATCGTCCGTGCTCGGTTTCATCATGAATTCCTCCTCTGTTCCGTGGTTAGGTTCCAATTGACGCTTACTGCTGGAGAGTTGCAGACGCCGGGGCTACGCCACTTTTTTGTCGCCAAGGATCTGCACCTGCACCAGTTCATCGAAGAGTGAGCGATAGTGGATCATCGCGGTTCGCAGGTCTTCGGTGCTGGCTTCGCCTTTGCCGAGCTGCAATGCGACGGCGTGCGCCGAACGATAGTTCTCCACTACTTGGGGGTGGTCGACGGAAATGTCCGCCGCGCGCTGATCAAAATCAGCGACCGGATAGCCACGCGCTTGCATCAGCGAGCACACCAGTTCGTCGGCTTCCGTTACTGCACCTTTCGGATAATCGACAAAGCGGGATTGCACCGCCTGCCACTGGGCCAGGTAGCGTTCACGCTCCGCTGGGTCAAGATCGCGGATCTTCAGCATTTCAACCCGGGTTTCACGGTCTGTCAGCTTCGCTTCCGCTTTGCGTTCAGACCCATGTTGTTTAACCGCCCGGTCGTACTCCGGCCCGAAACGGTCGCGAAGTCCTGCCGTGGTCTTCTTGCGTTTTCGCATGTAAAGGGCAATGCCAACCACGATTATCAGAACCACCACCACTGCGAGAGCAATCAGTTTTGGATCCATCAGATTGAGATTCATCGAGAACTCCTTTACGCCTTACGTGTCGCGGAACCGTTAAGGTTCGGTTTGCAAGTTTCCTTGTGTGAAGCGGAGTCTTGTATCGTTGACTAGTATTCAACGATCAGGTGTCAAAAGCTGGTCAGAATTGCTCGTTGGCTATGAGCGCTCAGTGATCTGTTGCTTTCTCTGGGGCGCGCTGCCCCCAAAAAGCTGTGCAAAAATTGTGCACCCTAACTTGATCTTCTTTGGTCCGACCGGTTGCCTCGGCTAATCCGCAGTGTCCCGCCTGACATCTGATCCATGTCGCGAATCTCCTGACCTGCGACAACCGGGAGCGGTCAAATATGCTCAGTATTCAGGACGAACAGCCTTCAAAATGGGAGGTTGCAAACTTCTTGAAGGAGGCTAACCGTGAAAATAGCGACGATGTTCCTACCCTGCCTCATGGTATTGGGTGTTTCGGCGCTGGCAATGCCATCTCCGCAGCAGACGAATTCATCCGATCCTGGCACACAGCCAACGACACAAGTCGTTGAAACCAAGACTACGCACATAACGACATTCCGGGTAAATGTAGTTAGCCGGACGGTGCAGGCGGTCAACTATCGTCACCGTGGCGGAGCGACCAAACTGAATTTCGCAGGAACGGACCTGATGCCTGCGGCCAACGGCGAGGCCAAGGTCGAAAGCAAGAAAGGTTACATCGAAATCGAAGTCGAATTTGGCAAGCTGGAGAGACCTACGACCTTCGGCAATGAGTATCTGACCTATGTGATGTGGGCGATTAGTCCTGAGGGCCGCGCCATAAACCTCGGGGAGGTATTGGTAGGCGACAACGACCGCAGCAAGCTGGATGTGACCACCGACCTGCAGGCATTCGCGCTGATTGTAACAGCGGAACCGTACTATGCCGTGCGCCAGCCCAGCAACGTCGTAGTACTTGAAAACGTGGTTCGTGAAGACACCAGGGGAACGACCGAGCCCATGAATGCAAAATACGATCTTCTCGAACGCGGCGGATATGTTCCCACCGGCTACAAGTTCGATCCGGTCGTGCTGAATGCCAGGCTGCCTTTGGAGTTTTTCGAGGCGCGTAATGCTCTGCGCATCGCACATTCCTTTGGGGCAGAGCAGTACGCCAGCTCCAGCTACCAGCATGCTGTCAGCCTGATGGAGCAGGCGGACGGCTACGCTACCAGTAAGCACATCGACAGAAAACAGATGATTGCGGTGTCGCGCGAAGCGGTACAGACGGCGGAAGACGCCCGCGAGATTGCAGTCAAGAAGCTGATTGCGGAACATCACGCAAACGAACTGCAGGCGTCTGCGCAGGCGGCAGACAACGCGACCCGGCAGAAGGAACTGGCACAGGCCGACGCTGCCAAAGCGAAGTCGGACATGGAGCAGAGCGAAGCCACCTCAGCCCATCAAGTGGCGGCGGCACAAGCCGACACGGAGCAGGCTCGCTTAGCGGCGACCCAGGCCCAGCAGCAACTGCAGGTCGCCGAAAGCGACAAGGCGGCTATGCGGACACGGCTGTCACTGCAATTGAACGCCATCCTGCAAACCCGCGACACCGCCCGTGGGCTGATCGTTAGTATGTCGGATGTCTTGTTTGACACCGGCAAGTACACCTTGAAGCCGGGCGCCCGAGAGAAACTTTCCAAGGTCGCCGGTATCTTGATTGCCTATCCTGGGCTCAACATTGCCGTTGGAGGATACACCGACAATGTGGGCACCGACCAGCTCAATCAAGGGCTGTCTGAGCAGCGGGCCGGGGCCGTGCGCGACTACCTTGTGCAACAAGGTGTATCGACAAATTCGATAACCGCGCAAGGTTTTGGCAACACGCTGCCGGTGGCCTCCAACGATAACTCCGCGGGACGGCAGGAGAATCGACGGGTTGAGCTCGTCGTATCCGGTGAGTCCATCGGGACCGATGTAACCATCACAACAGGAAGCGTGCAGTAGGGAAAATTGTCTTTCGGCAGAGCGCGATTCATGCGAGGATCGCGCTTTGCCCTGCTCAAAGAGGCCTCAAGAATGGCTGTGGGCAACCAGGAACGACACCGCACAGGACGCATCGGCTGGCTGCGCGCAGCGGTACTGGGCGCGAACGACGGCATCCTTTCAACTTCGAGCTTAGTGCTCGGTGTCGCTGCCGCGCATGCCAATCACCGCAGCGTATTGGTCGCAGGGGTCGCCGGCTTGGTAGCCGGGTCCATGTCGATGGCTGCTGGTGAGTACGTGTCTGTCCACTCACAGGCCGATACCGAACAGGCCGACCTCAAGCTTGAGCGGGCGGAACTCAAGGCTGACGACAAGGGCGAGCACAAGGAGCTACAGGCAATCTATGTCGAGCGCGGGCTCAAACCTCCGCTCGCGAAACAGGTTGCCGAGCAGTTGATGGCCCATGATGCGCTAGGCGCGCATGCCCGCGATGAACTCGGCATCTCCGAGACTCTTCGTGCGCGTCCGATTCAGGCGGCATGGGCATCGGCTGGCAGCTTCGCCATGGGAGCAGTCCTGCCTCTCTTGGTCACTGCCATATCCCCGGAGGCAGGGTTGATCCCCTTTGTGTCTGGCACTTCACTGCTGTTCCTCGCGCTTCTAGGAGGGTTGGCTGCACACGCGGGTGGCGCAAGAGTAATGAGAGGCGCAATTCGCGTCACCTTCTGGGGTGCGCTCGCCATGGCGATCACCTCAGGCGTCGGGTGGCTGTTCGGAACAGTCGTGTGAGTGCGGGACAATCGGAAGCAAGGCCGGTTCTGCGCCTTGTTCAGCCGCTCCATCAAAGCAGCGCGTGCCGGCGATAGAACCAGGACTTTACGACCTGCACCAGCAGGATGTAGGTCACGGCGAGAAACGCAATCGTACCCAGCAACGACAGTGGTAGCGGAGTAAACCGCAAGAGCCTTCCTACTACCGTATACGGCAGCACCGCGGCGATTCCCACGACCGCCAGCACGCTTAAAAACAACGGGCGGCTGGGATGGCTCTTCAGGGGATTGCCGGCCGTCCGGATCACAAAAACCACGAGCGTTTGAGTTGCCAGGGACTCTACGAACCATCCGGTGCGGAATAGCGGTGCGTTGGTCGAAGCATGGAACACCCAGAGCAGCACTGCGAAGGTGAGGAAGTCGTAAAGCGAACTGATCGGCCCTACGATCATCATGAACTGGCGAATGAAGGCGATCTGCCATCGCTTGGGCCGGTGCAGTAGGGCGGGATCAACATTGTCGCCGGGGATGCTGATCTGCGAAAGGTCATACAGGAAGTTGTTCAACAGAATTTGGGTCGGCAGCATGGGCAGGAAGGGCAGGAACAGCGATGCCGCCGCCATGCTGAACATGTTGCCGAAGTTCGAGCTGGTTCCCATGATGATGTACTTCATGATGTTGGCGAAGGAGCGACGTCCCTCGTTCACCCCGTCGTTCAATACTGCAAGGTCCTTTTCCAACAGGATGACCTTGGCAGCGTCTTTGGCTACGTCCACGCCATTCATTACGGAGATACCGACATCCGCAGTGTGCAGTGACGGAGCATCGTTGATGCCGTCACCGATGTATCCGACCACATGCCCCCGTGTTTTAAGAGCAAGGATGACCCGGTTCTTCTGTTCCGGAGACATACGGGCGAAGATGGCGCCGTGCGCGGCCTGGTAAGCCAGAGCGGCATCGTCCGTAGTGTCAACCTCACTCCCGGTGAGAATGCGATCTGCCGGCAATCCAACGTCATGGGCAACCTTCTGTGTCACATATTGGTTGTCGCCAGTCATGATGACTACGGAAATCCCATTCTTCTTTAGAGCCTCGAGAACGGACTGGATCCCCTCCTTGGGGGGATCCAGGAACGCAGCAAACCCGACCAGGGTCATATTTTGCTCAGCCGCTAGAGTGTAGGCATTCTGTTTGTCCACCTTCCGCACTGCGACACCAAGAGTGCGGTAGCCGTCGGCACTCAGCTTCTTGAAGGTCTCTGCCGCACTGGCCCGCTGGCTTTCATCGAACGGCTGGGAAGCCCCAGCGATGTTAACGGTCTGACAAATTGCGAAGACGCTCTCCGCCTCGCCCTTGGTGATGAGGAGATGTTCGTCACCATGCCGTACCACGACGGAAAGGCGCTTGCGGTTGAAGTCGAAGGGGATCTCGTCCACCTTCTCGTACTCCACGATGGAAGGGTGCTCGTGCTTCAAGACCGCGTCGTCAAGCGGGCTTTTGATGCCGGCTTCAAAGTAACTGTTCAGATAAATCATCCGCAGCACATTCTCTTCGTCCTTACCTTGGACGTCGACTTGCCGGTCGAGCACGATCTCCCCTTCCGTAAGTGTTCCCGTCTTATCGCTGCAGAGGATATCGATACTGCCAAAATCCTCGATGGCCGCCAGTTGCTTGACTAGGACCTTCATCTTCGTCATGCGTCTAGCGCCCTGGGCCAGTGTGACCGTGATGATCATGGGCATCATCTCCGGGGTCATCCCCACGGCAAGCGCGACGGAGAAAAGGAAAGACTCCAGTAGCGGACGGTGAAGGATGATGTTTACCAGCAGGACGAAAAGCACAAGCAGCATGGTTACCCACGTGATCATCAGGCCGAAGTGGCGTATACCACGAGCGAATTCGGTCTCCGGCGGCCGCATAGTCAGGCGCTTGGCAATCTCACCGAAGGCGGTATCTTTGCCTGTACAAATGACAACCGCGGTAGCAATACCGGTCTGCACCGCGGTGCCGAGGAAAACGCTGTTGCCAGCGTCAGCCACCCCATGTTTGCCCGTCGGAAGATCATCGGCGGACTTCTCGACGGGGAGCGACTCTCCGGTGAGGGCTGACTCGCGCACATGCAGGTCGGTTACCTTGAGCAACCGGCAGTCTGCCGGCACAAGGTCCCCAGCATTGAGTCGAATGACGTCTCCCGGAACCAGTTCTGCTACCGGCAGTTCTTGTTCTTTGCCATCACGAATGACAGCAGCAGTTGTGGCAACCTGTTTTTGGATCTTCTCAACGGCATGCCGGGCCTGGAATTCCATGAAGAAGTTCAGCAGCAGGCTCAGCACAACGATGGAGATGATGATCAGTCCGCCAACTGGGTCGCCGAGTACGAGAGATATGGCGCTGGCAATGAGAAGAATGATGACGAGGGGATTAGCAAATAAGCGGAGAAAACTGAATAGTGCGGCGAAGCGGGATTCCTGCACGAAGCTGTTGGCGCCATAAAGACGCAGCCGTTGTGTCGCTTCGGCAGAACTCAGACCTGCTGGGGATGTCTGCAACAGATGGAGCAGGTCTTGTAGCGGCTGATCCCAAAAGCACCCTGCAATTGGGCCTTGTCTTCCCATAAGCGGCTCACTCCACGGGTTTGGGTATGGTTCTGGCGCGTCCTCCGGCACCACGCCTTATCTCGCGTCGGCCGACTCGGGAATAGAAGAAAAATTGTGCTGAATTGGCCGACCTGATTCTACTCTTAGGATCTCCGCCGGCACATCGTCCCCCCTCGCAAGTACCAGCCTTAATCAACTTCGCCGATTCATTTCGGAATGGCCTACGCAGTTTTTAGACCTTTTAGCTTTCCTTTCAACCTTGCCACGGTTTCTTTAGCCTGCCCTATGCGCTGTTGAACCTTGCCTACGTTCTTTTCAGCTTTCCCATCAGCTTTCAACTGGCGGTCATTCGTAGCCTTTCCGACCTGCTCCTTGATGGTTCCCTTCACTTCGTGGAAGCTGCCCTTGATCCGGTCTTTCGTGCTGGTTTTCATATTTCTCCTTGGCCCTCGTAAAACTCGGATTACGGCTCTTCTGAGCCGCTTTGAGGGCTGTCACTTTTGTAATCTCGGGGCTTTTTGCGGTCTGAGCAGAATTGACCATATCTGGAGTGAGTCTCGGCTTCATCCCGAAACGGGAAAAGGACACGCAGGGAATCAATTGGGATTACGGAAATCTGCTTGGAAATGCTCGCGCGTCCAGCGCAGATCTCTGTCGCTTGACGGATAGAAACAAGGAGTGGGGTCTCGCCGCACCTGGTTGCGAACTTTCCGTCGGATGTTTCCGCAGCGCCTATTGCTTCCCTCGCTTGCAGCCGGTCGCGTGCATCTGATGTCCCTATCCGGCGAGACTTCGAGAATGGCCAGGCGACCGACCGGACCCACAGGACCAAGGAAGTGTGTGCGATTTTGAACAGCTTTTTGGGTACCCGGGTTCGATGATGAAAGTTGTGAGGAACCAAAGGACTGCGACAGCGACGGGAATCTAGCGGTCGTTGCCACCGTCGGTCTCAGTCACGGAGGTGGTCACATGCATAAGTGGCTGAAAACGGGCTGCGCACTAGCGTCGCCATTGGCGGTGCGACTGATACACAGCCCCGTCGCCGTTATGACGGCCGCCATTCTGCTTGGATCGATGACACTCGCTCAATCTGCTCCCGGCAGCCAAGAAGTGTCGGCCGACGAGTTGGCACGGAGGGTGGTCGCCAACGAACTGAAATTCCAGGATGAGGATCATGCCCAGTGGGCGTACCGGCAAGAAAAAGAAGAAGCCGGCAAGAAACAGACCAAGAGAACCATTGAGACAAAAGATGGTGATCTCAGTCGACTCCTGGCTATTAACGACCACCCCCTCACCGCGAAACAACTGCAGAAAGAGAACCAGCGTATTCAAGAGCTGGTCAGCAATCCAACTGAGCAACGAAGGTTGCAGCGGGCGCGAAATACCGAGACAGAACAAGGGAGACGATTGTTCAAGATGCTGGCGGACGCATTTGTGTACAGCTATGCGGGTCGTGAGGGAGGCCTGATAAAGCTGAGCTTCAGACCCAACCCGAATTTTCAGCCGCCGTCGTTGGAGGCCCGCGTTTTTCACGACATGGAAGGCGAATTGTGGGTCGATGCCAAACAAGAAAGACTTGCCGCAATGAATGGCCGTCTCACCGGGGACGTGAAATTTGGAGGCGGCCTGCTGGGACACTTGAACAAGGGAGGCCATTTCGAGGTCAGGCAGGAAGAAGTTGCAGCAGGCCATTGGGAAATGGCTGCCATGGCTGTGGACATGAAAGGAAAAGCTCTCTTCTTCAAGACAATCAACGTGCAGCAGACCGAAACCCGCAATGACTTCCAGCGCGTGGCCGATGACCTGACCCTTACTCAGGCCGCTGACATTCTCAGTGGGCAGATTGTTGTAGCTGAGAACCATTAAGAGAAACAAATGCCAGCCCACACGTTACATCCAGTTGCCCTTGGCTTCGTCTGCTCATATAAGGGCCACGCGATCGTTGTCACTGACAGCTTCATCGTCGGCATGATTCAATTTCTACGGTAGAGATTTCTAAGGTGTTTTCTCTCCGGATCGGAGAAGGGTAATGCAATTGCATCTGGAACCCGACGAGCTAAATCTACTTGCGAACATCTTGCTGGAGCGGGTGGGCACGATATCAGCTCAAGCTCCTTCGACCGGGAGCGTCCAATCCGACAGGGGCATAGGGCAAAGTCCCCGGTTCATTAATGATGTTTTGGACAAGGTCCTGGCCCGAGACCTACGACTCGATTCCGATGAACTTGAAGGGGTTGCTGACCTCCTGCGTGCGCAAAAGCGCACGCTGACCGAAGGCATCGCTCACCCGGAGAATGCCGCGCACAAGATTGAACAGCAGCAGAAGCTGGGACTGCTGGAACGCGTACTGGAACGAGTGACCGAAGCCTGCGTCATGTTCTGATGGGTCAGTCGGAGGCTAACGCCCCGCTATTGGGTGGGCCAGTCCTATGGTGATCCCATCCCAGCAACGTCAGTCGTCATGGCAGAGCATGTGGCGGCTCCGGCCGTTGCTGTTGCTGATCGGATTCACGGCGACCGTTGTCCAGATCTTGCTCATGCGGGAGCTGCTGGTGGTGTTTTATGGCAACGAGATCTCCCTGGGACTCTTGCTTGCCAGTTGGTTGTTCTGGACGGGTATCGGTAGCAGCCTCTTCGGCCGGAAGACCGCATGGTTCGCTGATCCGCGCAAAACTATGGCCGGTTTGCAGGCGCTCCTTGCGTTAGCGCTGCCCTTGACCATCTTCGCAGTCCGAAGCAGCAAAGGAATTTTTCTCAATGTTCCCGGCGAAATCCTGGGGCCGTGGCCGATGTTCCTTACCGCCCTTGTGGTTCTATGCCCGTTCTGCCTGTTCTCGGGAGGAATGTTTGCAGCGGGCAGCCGCCTGGTCTGTCAGGAAACCGGGGCTGTGCCGGCGAGGGCTACGGGATCCGTTTATCTTCTGGAAGCATTTGGGTCAGGCATCGGTGGCCTGCTCGCCAGCCTGATGTTGGTCCGCCATTACACGTCCTTCCAAATTGCATTTTGCCTCGGGTTATTGAACCTGCTAGCGGCCGCCAGCTTGATTTTTCGCGGGCCTGTCTGGCGCAAGGTTGCGTACACGGCAATATTTGCGGTTTTCGTCGCCGGGCTGTTTCCATTCGGCGCGCCTTGGATGGAAACGCTTTCACTTAGGCGGCTCTGGCAGGGACTTCATCTCCTGACCAGCCAAAATTCGGCATACGGAAATCTAGCGGTAGTGGAAACGGACAGCAGCCGCACGCTTCTCGATAACGGTCTCGTGCTCTTTACTGTGCCTGACCCTCAGGCTGCGGAAGAATCCGTTCATTACGCGCTCCTGCAGCATCGGGCCCCGAGAAGCGTGTTGTTGATCGGCGGGGGACTGAATGGGAGCGCCGCCGAAGCCCTGAAGCATCCCTTGATCGAACGCATCGATATGGTCGAACTGGATCCCAAAATCTTTGAGCTTGGGCAGAGTTACTTCACCGCCGAGATGGTCATGCTGCAGCACGAGCCGCGTGTGCACCTGCGCGCTACCGATGGCCGTTTATTTCTAAAGAGCACCGCAGAGACATTTGACGTTATTATCCTCAACCTGCCGGAGCCGCAGACCGCGCAATTGAACCGCTTCTTCACCGTCGAGTTCTTCCGCGAAGCTGCCGCGAAGTTGAATCCCGGCGGCATTTTCTCTTTCCAACTGCGAGCATCGGAGAACTACATCACGCCGACACTGGGGAGTTTCCTGCGGTGCATTAACCGGAGCTTGCAGGAGGTATTTCCCGAGGTCACTACAATTCCTGGAGACACCGCGTACTTCTTCGCCGCCACGCAAGCGGGCACTCTGACGGCTCGTGCCAATGACTTGCTGCAAAGGCTGGAGTCCCGCCACCTGGAGACCAGCTATGTGCGCGAGTATTACCTCCCCTTCCGCATGGCCCCCGATCGCATGCTCGAAATGGCGGAACAGATTCGGCCCCGGCCGGAAACTCCCGTCAACCGTGATTTTGCGCCGGTCGCCTACTACTTCGATATAGCGCTTTGGAGCACCCAGTTCAATGGCCGCTATCGTGAAATCTTCACGGGCATGGCGCGCATTCAGTTTCGCTGGATCCTATCGGGACTGACTGCGCTGGTAGTGACCGGGCTACTCATTCTTGCGGTGTTGAGGCCAAAGAAGCTTAACCGCGTGTCTGTGGCAGGCTGCGTCGGCGCCATGGGGTTCACGCTGATGGCCTTGGAGGTCCTGCTGCTATTGGGTTTTCAGGCGATCTACGGCTATGTTTATCAGCAACTGGCACTGCTGGTTGCGGCGGTGATGATGGGCATGGCCCTGGGCAGTTGGCTGGGATTGCGAAGCATTGGCCGGCGAGCCGGGGACAATAGCACCAAGCTGCGCGCCCTGGCCACCGTCCAGGTGATCGCGGCCCTATCGCCGGTGTTACTGTACGGGTTCTTTCTGACCTGCGCGCGAACCAACAGCCGGGCCGGGCTCTTCCTGGTCGGGGAAATTCTTTTTCCCGGAGTCGCCTTGCTCTGCGGGATGTTAGGCGGCTACCAATTCCCCTTGGCCAGCAACCTCTTCTTCTCTGACCGGAAAGATGCGTCCCCGCAGAACACCGGAACTCTGTATGCCGTCGATCTGCTGGGAGCGTGTATCGGTGCAGTTGTACTGAGCGCCTGTCTGGTACCGCTTTTCGGATTCCTAAAAGCCGCCCTGCTGATTCTGGTATTGAATCTGGCGACAGCCCTGCTGACATTCATGGCCGTTTCACGGGAGAAGATGCTTCCGGTGTGATGCTCTCCAGCGGCTTGCCTTCGCTGAACACCAGCGCGGAAAACAAGAAGATGTCGGTATCGTCATCCTTCCACGCCGCAGCAGGCAGCCCTGCCTTCCTCGCCGTCTCTTCCAGAAAGGTCTTGCGGTCCCATCCCGCGTCAATGGGCACCTGCGGCAGCAGCACGCCTTCATGGTTGCCCTTTTTCATCAGAAGGCCATGCTGGCCGACATGTATCTCCCGGACATCGAGCACGCGCCGGAAGGGAGACAGGACGGAGACCTCGTATTGCAACTCTGCCAACTCCGCTGGTACAACCGGAGGGAAGCGGGGATCTCGCAATGCCGCCAGCGCAGCAACCTCGCCAACCGTTTCGAGCAGCGGCTGCATGGGGGATACGTATCCAATGCACCCGCGGAGTTCTCCATTCTTGGTGATGGTTACGAAGGCGCCGCGGTCCTGCTGCAGTGCCGGCGATCCGGCTGGCGGCTTATAGGCCTTGCGCTCACGCACTGCGCTCTCCACCGACTTCCGCGCCACGCTCAGAAGTTCCTGTTTCTCTTTGGAGGTCAGGGTAAAGGGGTGAGCGACGGAGTTGGTGGGCGCGGCCTTGTACAGAGCGAAAGCACTGTAGCCCACCACGCGCGAGCGATCGCCGGTCACGTCGCCCGAGTTGGCGTACTTCAGCAACTCGGCACGGTTCGCACCCAGGCGCTCGGCCGCGATCATGGCGGCTACAATCGGGCCGCCACCGCAGGCCTCCCACACCCGCGCCTGCAGGTTCCGCGAGAGGTTGAAATAGTCCCACGCCTCGATAGCGCGCAGCGTGTTGTGGTCGATGGTCGATGCCTCGTCATAGGGATGATAATGCGAGAGATCGGAACTGGCGACGATGAGCGTGTCGGAGTCGTGGATCAACTTAGCCAGCGCCACGCCAAGGGCGCGACTTGCCTCGTAGCTTTGATCACCCATGATGATGGGAACCAGTTGGAATTGGGCAATTGTCCGCTGTAAGAACGGAAGCTGGACTTCCACAGAATGTTCAGCCTGTTCTCCCGAACGGTCATGTCCGCGGCCCGATAAGCGGATCGAAGGGCTTTGCTTAACCAGCGCCGCCGCAAAGGCCTTGTCCACCGGGATTCTACCCAGAGGAGTGACGTATGCGTCTCCGTCGTAAACCGCGGAGAAGGGGAACGCCTCGTAGTGCGAGGGCGCGATGATCACTACGCGGTGAAACTTGCGGTCCTTGAGCAGCGCGTAGCTGTGGCCTGCGACGCCGCCGGAGTACGGATATCCGGCGTGGGGAGCAATCAACGCAATCAGCGGTTCCTTGATGGACGGAACCTGGGCTTTAGCCAGAAATCCATCCACCATCTTGCTCAATTCGTCGGGATTGGCCGGATAGAATGCTCCCGCTATCCCCGCTTGCCGCACTTTTTCTTGCGCGGTCCCGGCGGCGCTGGCCGCCAACAGGAACGCCACAATCAGCGCCAGGAATATGCTCTTTGGTCGCCTCATCATGTTCAACTCCACACGCCCGGGATCGGATGCTGGCACTTCGGGCACTTGCCTTTGTGCAGGTTCATCTGCTTGATGGTGAAACCCGCCCGTTCGATGACAAGGCTGTGGCATTTGGGACAATACGTGTTCTCTGCAGGATGCCCCGGCACATTGCCGATATACACATATTGCAGACCTTCCGCATCGGCCACCGCTTTGAGGCGCTCCAGCGTCGGCACCGGAGTCGGGGGCAGGTTCTTCAAAAGATAGAGCGGCATGAAGCGCGTGAAATGTATGGGGACATCAGGTCCCAACTCCGTTTTAATCCAACGCGACATATCGCGAATCTCGGCGTCGCGGTCGTTGAGAGTCGGCACCGTGAGATACACGATCTCCAGCCACTTTCCCTGTTTGCGAATGGTGATTAAGTTATCTAGGACCGGCTGAAGCTGACCGCGCACGACATCGCGGTAATAGTCTTGCGAGTAAGCTTTGAGATCAATCTTGATGCCATCCACACGCTGGCAGGTGCGCTTCAGGGGCGCCTGCTGGATGAAGCCGTTGGTCACGACGATGCTCTTCAACCCGGAGTCGCGTGCGGATTCCGCAGCGTCGGTCACGTACTCGTTGAAAATCGTGGGCTCGCTGTAGGTGAAGGCCACCGCGGCACACTGATTATCTTTAGCCAACGTCGCCAGGTCTTTCGGGGGCAGGTATCTTGCGGGCAGGTCTTCCGGTCTGGCCTGCGAAATCTCCCAGTTCTGGCAGAACTTGCAGTTCACGTTGCAGCCCGCGGTGGCGACGGAAAACGCCTGCTTGCCCGGAAGAAAATGAAAGAAGGGCTTCTTCTCGATGGGATCGACGTGGGCGGCGACAACCCGCGAGTGGACCAGCGTGTAATAGGTTCCGCCCCGGTTTTCACGGACCCGGCAATAGCCGCGGTTGCGGTCCTCGACCACGCACTCGCGCGGACACAGTTTGCAGCGAACCATCTTCCCGGGCAGCTTCTCGTAGAACCGCGCCTCGATCCGGAAGCGGGAATCGTCTTCCTCTGCCGCAGCCCACGCTCGCACGGGGACGGCAATGGAGTCACGGGCAAGGGCCATGACGCAGGCCGCCGCGCATGGAAGCGCAAGCATTTTGAGGAACAGTCGGCGATCCGGCACCTCGCTGAGAAGGGCCGATGACCGGGGAATGGCCAGCGGCGGCAGGGCATCGATGCGGGCTTCGCACTCCGGGAAAATGGGCAGCGTGAACGCGGTGGAAACAGCGAGGGGATTCCCTGGACGGGGCATGAAACACCTCCCCATTTAGTACTTCTAGCACCAGTCGCGAGAAGTTTTCAGTGATGTAACGCACGATGGATTGTGAACATGACAAGCCGCCGTTGCCTCCACCTGTGGGCACTGGAACCGGAGTATTCAGGTCGAAGTCGTTGGTAAAAATTTGCCCGGTATTGTCATCCAAGCCTGTTTTGCTTAAGCGAGGTTTTCTTAGCTGGCAAGAAAACACCCGCTCAAGCTTCGCTTGAACGGGGCACGGACGTGTCATAACCCGAGAGGTATAGCGTTTCCAGTTACTCACTTTCGGCGGATTGCTCGATTCGGCGAAGACGTTGGCTCAACTCGCTGGATTTTTCCCGAATCCAGTGCGCATCGGGACCATCCTGGGGCGTGCGGCAGGCCCTTCCCAGAGCCGGAGCATCTTCCGGCTGCGAAACCAGGTGTAGGGCTTCCTCCATGGCGACGATCTTGTCTTCGATGCTGCGCAGTTCGTCGGCCAGCGTCACCACGTAAACCACATCGCGCGCATGCTTATCGGTCAACAGTTTGGCCTCTACCAGGGCGGGCCGAATGACGGCGAGGGCCAAAGCCGGCAGGTGATTTGCTTTTGCAGTTGCCACGTTGTACCTCCGAGCAGCACAGCCAGGGACCTGGCCCGGAAACTAATTTGAAACACGCCGGGCGTTGATCCCCGTGATCATCGACAACCGTCTCAACGCCGGTCGAAAGCTTGCCGTTAACGCGGCCCATGGTTCCCGCTGTGTCCACAGCCGCGCTGTTATTAGGAGTTGGGTCAGCATCCCCACTCGGCCTCTCCCGGTTTGGCAAAATAGCGACGCGAGTCATCTTCCATGCGACCGTCGGTTTCCAGTTCGAGGAGGGCTAACCGTGCGGCCGCAACCAGGCGATGGCGTTCGTCGGGGGGAACCGAGTTCCACGATGCACTTTCCTGTTCTGCTTCCGGCGATAAGGCATCGCGATAATGATGGAACAATCTCGCAAACTGCTGAACGAAAACTTCCTGGGTTGACATATCTTTTTGGAGCGCCTTTCTGCGCTCGGTAGATTGGACATCGCCGCTCGTAAAGGTTGAATAAATCTTGCATAAAGAATTTGTAAGCCCTCTCAGGACCTGTTCAGCTCGTTGTGAGCAATCCGGCCTTAGCGCTGGGACTATTGCTGGAACATCTGACAATGGTGCGATAGGCCGCTGGGGCCGCGAAATAGCCTGACCAGCGTCGAACCCGATCAGGTCCGCTGGCGGCGCCCGTCAGTTGCCGAGTCTGCTGCCAATCCGTTCGAGTGCCCTGAACGGACCTCGGAGCGGCAGCAAATTCACACTCCATTCACATGAATCGCGTCTTCCAATTGTCTGAACCGGCACCAACCCATAGACTAAGAAAACCAGAGCAGAGGAGAGGGAGTTTGGCTGAGACAATCATTCAAGCCTGTGCGGTCGAGAAGTACTATCCCCAGGCCGACGGCAATCGTATCGAGGTGATTGCTCCCACGGACCTCAGCATCTCTCCGGGAAAGATCGTGGGTTTGCTTGGTCCATCGGGCTCGGGCAAATCGACCTTGCTGCGGATGCTGACGGGCCTGTCGAAACCGTCTTCAGGGCATGTGCTGTGGCACGGCAAAGCCATGGACGGGCACATTCCGAATGTCTCCATCGTCTTCCAGAGCTTCGCCCTCTTTCCCTGGCTCACTGTCTTGGAGAACGTGGAAGCTCCGCTCGTCGCGAGAGGCGCCGGGGCAATCGAGCGGCACAAGCGGGCGCTCAAGATGATCGATACCGTCGGTCTTGACGGATTCGAAACTGCCTATCCGAAAGAGCTGTCGGGCGGGATGAAGCAGCGCGTCGGCTTCGCGCGGGCGCTGGTGGTTGAGCCGGAAGTGCTGTTCATGGACGAGCCCTTCTCGGCGCTCGATGTTCTCACCGCCGAAAACCTTCGCTCCGAGTTGCTGGAGTTGTGGTTGAACAAGAAGATGCCGACCACCGCCATCTTCATCGTGACCCACAATATCGAGGAAGCCGTACTGCTGGCGGACCGGGTGATCGTGCTCGGCCGAAATCCCGGGCGCATCCGTTCGGACTTCGAAATCGATATTCCGCAGTATCGCGACCGCAAGTCCCCGCGCTTTTTGGCCTATGTGGATTACATCTACAAGACATTGACGCGCCCAGAGGAAGGAGTGTCCGCACCCGGGAAGACCGCCGGGCAATCCGCCGAGGGCCAGCCTCGTGTGCGCACTAAATTTCAAATGCTGCCCCACGCCCGTCCCGGAGGGATTGCCGGCTTCATGGAGTTGCTCGCCGACCGAAACGGTTCCGAAGACCTCTACAAACTGGCCGACGATCTGGCGATGGACGTGGACGATCTTCTGCCTATCGTGGACGCCTCGGTGATGTTGGGTTTTGCGGAATTGCGGGAAGGCGATGTTGCGATTACGCCCGAGGGCCGTGCCTTCGGGGAGGCTGACATCCAGACGCAAAAGGCCATCTTCCGCCAGGCGGCGCTGAAACACGTTGCTCTTCTGCGGCTGATCGAGAATACTTTGCACGCCAAGCGCGACCGCGCGATCGGCGAGGAGTTCTTCCGCGACATCCTCGACGAACATTTCAGCGCCGCTGAAGTGGAGCGCCAGTTCGAGACCGCACTGAATTGGGGCCGGTACGCGGAGATATTCGACTACGACTCCGAGTCGAAGCGGCTGTTCCATAATGAAGAGGCGGATACGGTTCCCTCGCCGGGGAATCACTGATGGCGCGCGCTACCTGGCAGCCGATCAGGATATTGGGCAAGGGCCCGTGGTCGTTGCTGCCCGCGCAGACCTGGTCGGTGCTGACCGACTTCGTCATCTTCGCCGCCGGGTTATCGGTTTTCTACGTAATTCTGTTGCTGGGGCGCACCTGGCTCGGACCGTTTAATCCTCACATTGAGATTTCACGCGATCCCACCAAGCTACCAATGTACGCGGCTTACTCGCTGCTGCGGATCGCGGCGGCCTACGTTCTTTCGCTTGCGTTCACGCTGGTGTACGGCTACGTCGCGGCGTATAACCCGAAGGCCGAGCGGATCATGATTCCGCTGCTCGACATTCTGCAGTCGATTCCGGTGCTTAGTTTTTTGCCGGGAGTGATGCTGGCCATGGTGGCGTTGTTTCCCCATCATCAGATTGGGGTCGAGATGGGGGCCATCCTGCTGATTTTCACCGGGCAGGTGTGGAACATGGCGTTCAGCTTCTATTCCTCGCTGAAGAGCATCCCGCGCGACATGCGCGAGGCTGCCAGGATTTACCGTTTCAACTGGTATCAGCGCTTCACCCAATTCGAACTGCCTTACGCGGCGATCGGCCTGGTGTGGAATTCGATGATGTCGGTGGCGGGCGGCTGGTTCTTCCTGATGGCCTGCGAGATGTTTGTGCTGGGCTCGCGCGACTTCCGTCTGCCGGGGCTGGGCTCGTACTTGCAAACGGCGGCGAGCGCGGGCGACACCCAAGCTATCCTCTGGGGCGTCGGCGTCATGATCGCAGTGATCGTGTTGCTCGACCAGATCGTGTGGCGTCCGGTCATCGCCTGGGCCGAGAAGTTCAAGATGGAACAGGTGGAGAGCGCTGACGTGCCGCACTCCTGGTTTCTTAATGTCGTCCAGCGTTCGCGAGGGCTGGTCCGACTGCGCAAACGCGTGATTAGACCTTTGCAAGAGCGCCTGACGATGCATTTCGTCCGGCAGCACGACAGCGCAGATGACGCTCCGCCGGCGCCGTGGAAGGTATGGACCGGTCGCGCAATCGCGGCGATTGCGGTACTCGCTGTGTTGTATGCCGTGACCCGGGCCATCGCCATGGTGACCGGCTTGGATAGCTGGGAATATCGGGAACTACTGACGGGTGCTGGGGCGACGTTTCTTCGCGTGATTGCGGCGCTGGTGATTGGAGCGGCGTGGACGATTCCCGCGGGAGTGGCGATCGGCTTCAATCCCAAACTGGCGCGCATTGCGCAGCCGCTGGCGCAAATCGCCGCGTCGGTTCCAGCGACCGCGCTCTTTCCCATCGTATTGCTGGTGCTGATCCGGATTGGCGGCGGCCTGGGGCTGGGATCGATCGTGTTGCTGCTGCTGGGAACGCAGTGGTACATCCTGTTCAACGTAATCGCCGGCGCCATGGCGATTCCCACCGACCTGAAGGAAGCCTCGGCCCTGTTCAAGTTCAATCGCGCGCAACGCTGGCGCCAGCTGATTCTGCCCGGCATCTTCCCTTATTTGATTACGGGTATGGTGACGGCTTCCGGCGGCGCATGGAACGCCAGCATCGTGGCCGAATACTTTCGGCTGAAGGACAAGACGTACACGACCGTCGGTTTGGGCGCGACCATCTCGCGCGCCAGTGATGCCGGTAATTTCGATCTACTACTGGCTTCCACCATCGTGATGGCGATTGTGGTGGTGACCGTGAACCGCCTGGTCTGGCGGCGAATGTATCGGCTCGCGGCTACGCGCTACACGCTGGAAACTTGAAAAACCATATTCTCATCTGATGGGGGCCGGTTGCCAGTTGGCAGTGGTTCCTTTTGAAAGTCGAGAAAACGGTGACCATCAGTATCTCCAGCGTAGGTCGCATCGCCACAGACCGCACAGCCTCACCAGCACACTAGAGTTTTCCTCGAAGGACGCACCCTGTACGGTGACGCATTTTCCTTGCAACTGATGATGGAGACATGGGTTTACAGATTAGGTAACGAAAATGGAATTACCGTAGTATCCCGATGACATTCTGTTCATGTCATTGGCAACGCTAGCGCCTAGCAGGTAGAATTCAATCATCAAGTTCGCCATGAACATGAAAGAGATGGATGCTTGTCAGCCCACCACAAGCATAATTCTAAGGCGACATTCCAGTATTGCCGAGGGGCCACGTTGAGCTCTCGAAGAATGACCACTTCATCACGATCGCTTGTAGTTCGCGCAATCCTCAAGAGCATGGTTCTGCTCGTGTGGCTGCTGCCGCTCTGCGGTTTTCTCTGGGCCTCCCCGCCCAGCGACGCTCGGACCTACGCGATCAATCTCTCGGTGATCGACGAAAACAACCAGCCTGTTCCCGATGCGACGGTGGAGATGCGCTCCAGCGGCGCGCTCATAAGCACCTCCACCACTAGTGCCACGGGAAAAGTAACGCTCGCGGTCAACGGCGCTGCCAGTTATTCGCTGCGCGTTCAAAAGAGAGGTTACCTGCCGAATGAAACCACCTTGGAGGTCAGCAACAGCAACGCCGCTCAGGACATTGACGTCGTCTTGAGTGAAGCGGCGCTGAGCGAGCAGAGTGTCGAAGTCAAAGGCGAAGCCTCCAATCCGATCACGGAAACCGCGGGCAGTCCGGCGACCCTGCCCACCGCGCAGGCCAAGAACGGCGCCCTGCGCCCCGCCACGCTAGCCGACGCGCTGCCTCTCATACCCGGCATCGTGCGCGCCAAGGATGGCAGCGTGCGCATCGCGGGGTTGGGGGAGAACCACAGCGCCTTGCTGGTCAACTCCGTCGATGTTACCGATCCCGCCACCGGCAGCTTCGGCCTCAGCGTACCCATTGATAGCGTGCAGACTGTGGAAGTCGCCGAGATGCCGTACCTAGCGCAATATGGAAAGTTCACCGCGGGTGTGGTTTCAGCCGAGACGCGCCGCGGTGGCGATAAATGGGATTACAGCTTGAACGATCCCTTTCCCGATTTCCGCATCCGCAGCGGACACCTGGAGGGACTCGCCGATGCCTCTCCGCGCTTTAATCTGAGCGGGCCTCTGGTCAAGGACAAGCTTTATTTCGTTGAGGGATTTCAGTATCTCTTCAACAATCAGGAAGTAATGACGCTGCCCTATCCGGAAAATCTCACCCGATCAAGCGCCTACAATTCGTTCACCCAGCTTGATGCCATTCTGTCTGCCAGGCAGACCGTGACCGCGAGCCTCCATTTCGCGCCCCACAGCTTGCAATATGCCGGCCTCGACTACTTCAATCCTCAGCCGGTAACGCCGGATGCGAATTTCCACGAAACCACCGCGACGCTGACCCATCGCTGGCAGATCGGCGACGGCCTGCTGCAAAGCACCTTCGCCGGCACCGGGGTTTCCAGCGCAGTCTCGCCACAGGGCAACGCGAACATGGTCCTTACGCCGGTGGGCAACCAGGGAAATTATTTCAGCTACAACTCCCGCAGCGCCACCCGCGTTGCCTGGATGGAGCAGTGGACCCCACGCACTTTGCACTTCCATGGCGATCACATTTTTCAGATCGGCTCTGTAATTGGGCACAGTGAAAACGAGGGCCACTTCCTGGGTAATCCTGTGACCTTGCAGGATGCCAGTGGACGACTGCTGCAGAGGATAGATTATGTCGGCGGCAGGCCCTACCAGGTCGCCGATACGGAACCGGCAGTTTACGCTCAAGATCACTGGATACTGAACTCGCACCTTGCAGTTGATATCGGGCTTCGTCTGGAAGGCCAGACCATTACCTCGACGATGCGGGCGGCGCCGCGCACCGGCTTGGCGTGGTCGCCGGGCAAGTCCGGCAAAACCGTGCTCCGCGGTGGCATCGGCATCTTTTATGACTCAGTGCCGCTGGATATCTATGCCTTCAACAGCTACCCCGATCAAGTCATCACCACTTACAACGCGCTGGGCCTGCCGGTCGGGCCGCCGGTCCGCTATCTCAACATCACCGGTCAGGCGGCAGAATCGAACTTTCCCTTCATCGATCGCAAGCTAAAGAGTGGGAACTTCGCTCCATACAGCACCGCTTGGAACCTGGAATTGGAACGAACGGTGACGCGCTGGTTGATGGTCCGCGCCAAGTACCTGCAAAGCCACGAGCAGGACATGATCACCCTGCAACCCGAGGTCATTCAGAACCAGCCTGCCTTCGCGCTGAACTCTTCTGGATGGGCGCAAACTCGGCAGGCTGAGTTCACCGCCCGCATCGGGTCCGCCTCGCCGCGTCAGTTCTTCTTCTCCTACGTGCGGCAGTATGCCTACGGTGACGTCAACGACGCCGGCTCCTACCTGGGAAATTTTCCTTCGCCGGTGATTCAACCCAATCTGATTGCCAGCTTGCCCAGCGAAATACCCAATCGCTTCCTGCTCTGGGGAAGCTACGGTAAACTGCCGAAGAAAATCACGTTGTCGCCGCACATCGAGTACCGCAACGGATTTCCCTATCAGCCGACGAATCTCTATCAGCAGTATGTGCCGGTGATCGGCCCTCAAAACCGCTACCCGAATTACTTCTCGGCGGATATGCGCGTATCCAAAGATGTGCAGGTGAATCTGCAGCACGCGGTGCGGCTGTCGCTGACGGTGCGCAACTTGACCAACCATTTCAATCCGCTGGAAGTGCATTCCAACTTCGCCGATCCCCTGTACGGAACATTTTTCGGTAATTACGATCGCAAGTTCCTGTTCGATTTCGACTTCCTGTACTAAGACCCGAAGCTCCGTGCGGCGCCGCCTTCGTCACCGGGCGCTGTGATCTGCATCACTGCGACGAGGTTGCTCCAAAATGAATACTCCTTCTCTATCGGCGGCAGGTGTGTGGACAACAGAGGCTTCTAGGACTATCTTGATCACAATTTCTTGCGTGAGGATCGGCGCCCCATGGCATGGCCGTCCGTACGGTCCGTGGGGCTCTGGTACTGCCGGCACTTGCAGTCACCATTTTGCCGGCGAGCAAGAGTGTCAAGGGAGTTCACATGATCAGTAACAGTTGACAGGAAGCTGACAACTCCATGACAAGCTCACTGTTGCATCCCCGTAGGCTCGGATTGAGATCGAGTTCTGAGCAGCACGGGGGACAGTATGCAGTTCCTGAAGACATCGCGGTGCGTCGCGATGTCCACATTGCTGTTGCTGGCCGGGCGCTGCGCTTATGCGCAGGTAGATCGCCAGGGCACAGCGGCACACAAGGGAAGCGTGAGTGAACAGGCTGGGGTGACGGCAGTAGCGGGCGAAAGCTGGCTCACCCATCTGAATCGGCGGTTCGACGAAACCAGCATGGGCAAGACGTGGCGCTTAGGCCCGCCTGCGCCGGCCTCAGGAGAGGCAGCTCCCCAGTGGCAACGCGACTGGCCGTCCGCTGTGGCATCGCAAACTCTGACGCTGCATGGCTCCGACCTGTACCGCATGAATTGCCAGGGATGCCACGGCGAATCCGGCGAAGGGGCCCCGCCTGAAATCAACTCGGTCATTAACCCAGTGCGGGCGACCTCGGTCGAGCTGGTGATGGCACGAATGAAGGTGACAGGAATGGAGATCGGCCGGGCGGACGCCGTCAAGCTGGCGCAGCAGTCCAAAACGGCATTGTTGCAACGACTCCACAATGGCGGCGAGAATATGCCGTCGTTTCCTCACCTGAACCAAGCCGAGGTTAATTCGCTTCTTGCCTATCTGAAACAGCTGGCCGCAGTTCCCGGCGCAGGGAGGGAGCAGCTGGCGGTGAAGGAATCGCGAATCCGCGTGGGCGAGCACATTGTGAAATCCACTTGTCACACTTGTCACGCCGCAACCGGGCCCGACCCTGGTCCCCAACAGATTTGGAATGGAGCGATTCCACCGCTGAGTACTCTCACCATGCGCAAGAGTCGGCCGGAGTTCATCCGGAAAGTTACTCGCGGAGCTCCGGTCCTGATGGGCGCGTCGCCCATGCTCTACCGCGGCCGAATGCCGGTTTTCTATTACCTAAGTGAGGACGAAGCTGCGGATGTGTATCTCTACCTGACCCTCTATCCGCCTTCGCAATCGGCTGGTCTCGGCACCATCAGCGCACTGACGCACCCAGCGCAAGCAGGCGGAGGAACGCCTCCCATGAATGGCGGCGCATCGTCGGTTCCCCAGATACCGGAAGTTCAGCCACAAGGCGGAGATGCTGACCGGCAAACCGTCCTCTTGCTGGCCGGGGTTGCATCGTTCATAATCCTGCTGATGGCAGGCGGTCTCGGATTCACGGTACATGAGTTTCAAAGACTGTCGGCGGCAAGACCATCGCGCAGCCTGACCGTAACGACACAACCTAAAGGGAGGACTAAGGATGCAACGGCGACCTTGCAACGCGTTTCGTAAGACAAGCCTCTTTCTGATGCCGATGGTACTGGCTATCGTATTTTCGAGCACCAGCTACGCCATCCCCGCTTTTTCACGCATGTATGGCACCAGTTGCAGCACCTGTCACGTTGACTTCCCCAAGCTGAACGACTTCGGAAAAGCCTTCAAGGATGCGGGCTTCAAGTTTCCCAAGGACGACGAGTCGATGATCAAGATTCCGCCGGTAATGCTGGGAGCGCCAGCCAACGCAGAACTGTGGCCCAAGGCCGTCTGGCCGGGCGTCATACCCGGTATGCCGCCGATCGGGCTGCGCTATAACCAATACTTTCAGTACACGGGGACCAGCAGCTCGAAGTTCAATCAGTTGCTGCCGCCTGGAACAGTAGCGCCGTATACTCCGACCACTGACTTCCAGACTGGGCTATTCAGCATCTTTACCGCTGGCAATTTCGGCAGTGACATGGCATTTTGGGTGGACGACGACATCAGTGTCAGCGGCGCCAACGCCAACGGCGGACTCGGCGATGCCTATCTCAAGTTCGTCAATGTCGGCCGGTTCCTGAAACTGCCCCAGAACTTGCTGAGTCTTCGCGTCGGCCAGTTTGAACTGGAACTGCCCTTTACCCAGGCCCGCAGCATTTGGATCAGTCCCTACGACATCTACACCCAGGCCAATATCGGGGCCGTGAATCCGGCCTTCCCGCAGCAGTTCGTCAATAACCAATTCACCCTGGCGGATGCGGGCAAGGGTGTCGAGTTGAGCGGGGGGCTGCACACCGGAGGCTACTACTACTCGCTTGCCTTCATCGACCAGAACACCAGTGGATTCGGACAGGACGCTAACTCGGGCATTCCCTACGTTCCCCAAGCCACTGGCAGCAATAATGGCGGGCTGGGCGTGGCTTCAGATGCGAACTTCAAGGACCTCTACGCCTCCTTCAGTTACCGGTTTAACCTCGAGCGCGACAAGGAAAGCCGTAACGCCATCCAGGCAGCCGGCCCCACCGGACCGCGCGATCACACCTATTTGAACCTCGGCAGCTATTACTTCTATGGACGTTCGGTGCAGCGGCTATCGGGGGCCACCGCCGATGGCGTGCCGACCGTCATCACCGCGCGCGAGCCGTTTTACCGGGTCGGCGGCAACATGACTTTCAACTACCGCTGCTGCCTGCAGTTCAATGCCCTGTACATGTACGGGCACGACTCCAACCTGCTGCCGATCGACGCCAATGGCGTGCCGATTGGCTTGCCGGTGGGCACTATGCCGCTACCCGTCGGGTTCATTTCCGGTCGGGCGGCTACATTTAGCGGAGGCTTCGCCGACGTCGAATGGCTCGCTTATCCTTGGATGATGGTGCTGATGCGCTATGACGCCGTAAACTCCAACTCGGACTACGTGAACGGCCTAACGGCGGGCGGATTCACCGGCTCTCCCTTCAATGGGGCGGCCAGTGTAACGCGAAACCGGGTTACTCCGGGGGTGCAGTTCCTGATGCACGCCAACATCAAGGCGTCGTTTGAGTACCAGTTCCGTCCGTCGCAGTCGGTCATATTCGGGACAAATCCCGTCACCGGTCTCCCGGTGGCCCTGAACCCGTTCCATACCAATACGGCAGTCGCAGGTTTAGAATTCGTGTATTAACAGCTTGAACCTGAGAGAAGCACAACAACGAAAGGAAATGTTCATGATGCGCAGTTTTCTAGTTACGGTTTTATTGGTCACCGCCGTCGCAGCTACCGCTGTGGCTGGCACCATCGAAGGCAAAGTATCGCCCGGGAAGTCCATCGTCTATGTGGACACCATCCAGGGCAAAACGTTTCCGGCGCCGTCGAAGCAGCCGGTTATGGACCAGAAGGGTCTGATGTTCAATCCGCACGTTATGGCGGTTCAGGTGGGAACCACGGTCGAGTTCCAGAACAGCGATACCGTTCAGCACAATGTTTTCTGGCCCTCCATCAGCGGCAACAAGAAGCTAGGCCACAACCTCGGCACCTGGCCCAAGGGCGAGAAGAAGGCATTTAAGTTCGATAACCCCGGTGTGGTGTCATTGCTGTGCAACGTGCACCCGGAAATGGCGGGCTACATCGTTGTCAGCCCGACGCCGTACTTTGCCGAGACTGACGCCAGCGGAAACTACAAGATCGAGAACGTTCCCGATGGCAAGTACAACGTGGTTGCCTGGCATGAAGGCACCAAGCAGCAGAGTAAGTCGGTTGATGTTGCCGGCACCGGCAACGCCGACTTTACCCTCTCGAAGTAAACGGTACGAAGGGAGGATGGGTCTCCTCCCTTCTTCCAGTTATCGCCGCGCGCACCTCGTCTCCACAGGGGGCTGATGCAGATTCGCTTCGCTAACAAGAAGGTCGATCGGGAATGGCTGAACACCAATTTCCCCTGCATGATGGCGTGTCCCGCGCACACTAATGCCGGCCGCTACGTGACGCTGATCGCAGAGGGGCGCTTCGAAGAGGCCTATCGTATTGCGCGCGATCCGAATCCCATGGCCAGCATCTGCGGACGCGTCTGCGCTCACCCTTGCGAGACCGCGTGCCGTCGCGGCCAAATCGACCGCCCGATTTCCATTCGTGCCCTGAAGCGGTTCCTGACCGAGCGGCACGGTCCCGAGTCGCGTCATCCGGTTGCGCCCAGCACCAAGCCGGCCGGCAAACTTCCCTTCAAGGTCGCGGTGATCGGCGGCGGTCCGGTCGGCCTCTCAGCCGCGCACGATCTCGCCTTGATGGGCTACTCGGTAACCATCTTCGAAGCGTCACCCGTCGCCGGAGGAATGTTGTACCTCGGCATCCCGGAGTATCGTCTGCCGCGAAGTGTGGTGGAGGCGCAGGTACGCGAGATCCTGGAGACGGGCGACATCACGCTGCGCCTGAACGCCGCCGCCGGGCGCGACTTCACCGTGGGCGAACTGAGGCGCCAGGGCTTCGATGCTGTATTGATCGCAGTTGGCGCACATCGCAGCCGCGACCTCTCGATCCCGGGCGTTGATCTCGATGGCGTGCATCGCGGCATCGAATTTCTGTTGAACGTCAATCTTGGCTACAAGTTCACCATCGGGAAGAAAGTAATCGTGATCGGCGGCGGCAATGTCGCCATGGACGTCGCGCGCTCGGCTGCGCGCGAGGTGCTGCGCCAGCATGATTCGCCCGGTGAGATAACGCCCTCGGAAGAGAATGTGCAAACCGTTGCCGCGCACGAGATGATGGACATCTCGCTGTCGGCCCTGCGCATGGGCGCTCAGGAGGTTGGCCTCGTCTGCCTGGAGCAGCGCCACGAAATGCCGGCCGCGCTGGAGGAAATCGAAGAGGCGGAGACCGAAGGCATCATCATGCATCCGGGTTTTGGGCCCAAGCGGGTCCTCGGACGTGACGGCAAAGTCGTTGGCCTGGAATGCCTGAAGACAAAATATGTCTTCGACGAAAACCACCGATTCAATCCTGCGTTCTACGACAACAGCGACACCCAGTTTGAGTGCGACACCATCATTCTTTCCATCGGGCAGGCGCCCAACCTCGAGTTTCTGCGGCCCGAGGATGGCGTGCTGGTCTCGCCTCGCGGCCTCATCAACGTAAATCGCGACAATTTGATGACCTCGGCCCCCGGCGTATTCGCCGGCGGCGATTGCGCATTCGGACCGCGCCTCATCATTGACAGCGTGGGCGACGGCAAACGCGCGGCGGTGGGTATTGATGAGTACCTTCGCGGGACCGAGCATCCCGAGCCGCAGATTGAAGTGCAAGTCCTCGACCGCTGGCAAATGGCAGTGGATTATATGAACATCCACCGCCAGGCCATTCCCATGTTGCCGCTCGATCGCCGCACCGGCATGACCGAGGTCGAACTGGTTTACAGCGAACAGGAAGCGATGGCCGAGGCGCAGCGCTGCCTGAAGTGTTATGTCAACACCATTCTCGAAGGCAACGAACACGACGGCACTGACTGCGTGCTGTGCGGCGGCTGCGTGGATGTCTGTCCTGAGAATTGCCTGGAGTTGGTTCCGCTGGACCGGATTCAGTTCGAGCCCGACACGATTGATGCCCTGGCGAACAATCCAGAGTTTTTCGGCTTCCAGTTGACAGACTTACAGCCGGCAGAATTAGGCAGCATCACCGGAACTGCGATGTTGAAGGACGAGACCCGCTGCATCCGCTGCGGTCTGTGCGCGCTGCGCTGTCCCGCCAACACCATCACCATGGAGTCTTATAACTTTGTGGCGACCGAGCCGACCGGGCTCATCACCATTCAAAGCTTCGATGGGCCCAAGCTGCCTGCGGCGCCGGCGCCGGCGAAATGACGATATTGAGGATTTATGCCTGAGGAACCAAAACCCGCGGCTTTACCCGATACCCCGGAGGAGATGAGCCGGCGGCAGTTTTTCGTCAAGGTCGGAGTTGGCTCGGTTGCGGTGGCCGTCTTGGGCACGGCTGCCTTCTCTTATGAGTACCTGTCGCCGAACGTGCTCTACGAACCGTCGCCGATTGTGGATGCCGGAAAGCCCGACCACTATCCTCCTGACTCGGTTACGCTCGATCCGGCGACAGCGATCTACGTGGTGCGCACGGCGGAGGGATTCTTCGCGCTCTCGGCCATCTGTACTCACCTGGGTTGCATGACGGCCTATAAGCCGGACCTCGGCATCATCGCGTGCCCCTGCCACGGCAGCAAGTTCAACAAGGACGGCGTGAAGATCGCCGGCCCCGCGCCCAGGCCGCTTCCCTGGCTGCGCATGTGGCTCAGCGACGATGGCAACTTGATGGTTGACCGCTCCAACGCTGTCGCCATCAAACAACTGGTGAGGGTCTAGCCGTGGCCAACACCATCGATCGCCTCGCTGACCAGGTTCGCGAGAACCGCATATGGCGCTCCATCTTTCGCAGCGGCACCGGTGAGAGCAACCTGCACCGTGCGTTAACTGTGCAGCAAAACGTCTTTCTGCACTTGTTCTCGGTCAAGGCGCGTAAGCGCACGCTGGAGTTTAGTGCGACGTGGTATTTGGGTGCGCTGACCTTCGGGACGTTTCTCATTCTTGTAATCACCGGCATCCTGCTGATGCTGTATTACCATCCCTCGGTCCCGCAGGCGTACGCCGACATGAAAGACCTGCAGTTCGTGGTCTCGTCAGGCGTGTTTCTGCGCAACCTGCATCGCTGGTCGGCCCACGCCATGGTTTTCCTGGTGTTCGCGCACATGTTCAAGGTGTTCTATCGCGGGGCCTATCGGCCGCCGCGCGAGTTCAACTGGGTGATTGGGGTTGTGCTGCTTCTGATGACGCTGCTGCTGAGTTATACGGGCTACCTGCTGCCGTGGGACCAACTGGCTTTCTGGGCGGTGACGGTCGGCAGCAACATTGCCTCGGCGGTGCCGGTGATAGGCGCCAAGATGCGGTTCCTGATGCTGGGCGGAACGGCCGTGAACGCCAACGCGCTGCTCCGGTTCTACGTTCTGCACTGCGTAATTCTGCCCTTTGCCGCGGTTGTGTTAATCGCCATCCACTTCTGGCGGATTCGCAAGGACGGCGGAATCTATTCCGGTGAATCTCCGGCGGAAGGAGACGCGAAATGAGCGATCCCAAAGATTTCGTTGCCGTCGTGGACTCCGATGTGCGTAAGACACCCCGGCGCATAGCCTTCATCACCAAGCGAACCTCGCCACAAGTGCACGTGAAGGATGAAGAGCGGGTGATGACCTACCCCGAAGTCTTTTTCCGCACCGCCGTCGCGATTGAAGTACTCGCAATCCTATTGGTCATCATTTCGCTGCGTTGGAACGCGCCGCTGGAAGGGCTGGCCGATCCCATGCACACGCCCAATCCGGCAAAGGCCCCCTGGTACTTCCTCGGTTTACAGGAATTACTGCACTACTTCCCGCCGGTGGTGGCAGGCGTTCTCATACCCGGTCTCGTGGTGATGGCACTCATCGTCATTCCGTACTTCAACATCAACATCGAAGCCGAAGGCCTATGGTTACGCGACAAAGCTAGGCGTCTGCGAGTTTTCGGCATTGTGGTTGTGCTGTTCTGTATTTTCCTGGCAGTGTTCGATGTCTGGGTGGCATTGGTTCCGACCCTCATCGTCGCCGCATTCATGCTGCTGGCCGCGCAGACCCCTCCCCAGACAACGCGAGGATTCCGCGGCTGGTTGGCCAGTAAACCGCTGTCGTTCTGGATCATGACATGGTTCCTGTTCGAACTGGTTGTGCTGACTGCCATCGGCACTTTCTTCCGCGGCCCGGGATGGTCGTGGGTTTGGCCGTGGAGGACTTAGACTGTCATGAAGAATAACCTTCACGCGTTGTGGCAGTTCTTCTTCGGCGACAGCGCTCGCGCCTTCGGTTCGGCAAGCGTCATCTTACTTGCGCTGCTGGCCATTGCGCCGGCCAAAAACCACTTCAGTGAGTGGCGTCATTATCAGAAGCAATACTTACATCTCATCCGCGGCCGCGCCGACGCTGTCACCCTCGAACGGCACTTCCAAGGCGGCATCCAGCAGATCTGGATTCCCGAGCAGCAAGTGACCGACCGTTGCACGACCTGCCACCTCGGGATGAAAGAAGCCAGCCTTGCAGACGTCAGCTCAGTGGCATTTCGCGAACACCCGGTAATTCCGCACAAATTGACGGAGTTCGGCTGCACGACCTGCCATCGCGGACAAGGGGCCGCGACCACCGTCGAGGAGGCGCATAGCGCCACGGAACAATGGGAGCAGCCGCTGCTGCCGGCCAAGTACATCGAAGCCGGCTGCGGGCAATGCCATCTGGAAAATCAAACCGGGACACCGTTTCTCAACCAGGGGCGGCAACTCATCGTCAGCTACGGCTGCACGCACTGCCACACCATCAAGCAGGGCGACGGGAGTTACGTCACTCCAGACGACGATCCGCCCTCGCTGAAGCACATCGCCGACAAGACCACGCGCGAGTGGGTCTATGCCTGGATCAAAGATCCTCAAGCCTATGCCGGCACGGCTACCATGCCGAACTACCACTTGAGCGATGACGATGCCCGCGACGTCTCGGCATTCATCCTTGCCCAGAGCACACCGCTCGAGCCGCCGCTCCAGCCGCTAAAGGCTGACACCAAGGCACCAGCCGATCCGGCCGCAGGCACGTCGCTGTACGGTCAATCCTTCTGTGCGTCGTGCCATGCCATGCAGAATGCTGCCGGCATGATGGTCGGAGGCAATGTCGGGCCTGAGCTGACGGGCATCGGTACGAAAGCGAAACCGGAGTGGCTGCAGGATTGGGTGGGCAACCCCAGTCACTACGATCCAGGCACGATGATGCCGCACTACCGCTTCGACGCTCAGCAAGTGGTCACGCTGACCGGATTTCTGGAGTCCAAGACGGAGCCCGACTTCATTGCCAACGTGCATCTGGATCCGGCGACACCGGAGCAGATCGAACACGGCAAACGGCTGGTCGTGGAGAATGGCTGCGCCAGTTGCCACGACATCAATGGCATCAAGAAGCCCGAAAACTTTGCGCCGGAGTTGAGCCGCATCGGCAGCAAGCCGCTCAACCAACTGATTTTCGTCGAAGGCGTCGAGCACAGCCTGCCGGGCTATGTGGCTGGGAAGGTTCGCAATCCGCGGGCTTTTGGGCCGTCGCTGAAGATGCCGCAGTTCAAGTTCACGCCGCAGCAGATTGATGCCATCACCACCGCGCTGCTGGCGCTGACCGACCGAGCGCAGAGCCAGCCGCCCACCATGCGAATTGCCTCGGTGCAGCAGACCAGGTATCAGCCCGCGGGAAATGCCGGACAACTCATGCGCGACCTGCGCTGCTTCACCTGCCACATGATCAACGGGCACGGTGGCGACATGGCTCCCGACCTCACCTGGGAGGGGACCGCGGTGCAGCGCGAGTGGCTGACGCAGTTTCTGAAGAACCCGGAAACGCTGCGCCCGGCGCTGATCCGGCGCATGCCCAAGTTCAACCTCACGGATGCGGACATCAACACTCTGGCTGATTACATGATGACCGTGTATCAGACGCCGGAATTCGACCGCGACTCGCTGCTGGTGTCACAGTTCAATCCCGCGCAGGTGGAACAGGGGCGGCAGCTTTTCTATTCCAAATTTGCCTGCCAGTCTTGCCACATTGCCGATTACAAGAACGACAAAGGCTACATTGGCCCGGCGCTGGCTGCGACTGGAAAACGGTTCAACGCCGCCTGGGTTTATCACTGGCTGAAAGATCCCCAGGCGCTGCGTCCGGGGACCATCGAGCCCAACCAGCACATGACCGACGACGAAGCGCGCTCGTTGACTGCGTTTCTAATGTCGCTCAAGTCTGGCGGCGCGCAGGAGGCGATGAAGAAATGAAACCAGTCCTCATCGCTGTTTGTGCAGCCACGCTACTGATGGCGGGATGCTCGCGCAAGAGCAACCAGCCTGCGCCTCTGCAATCCACCGCCGCCGGAACAGCCATCGTCGAGTCCAGCGGCGGCAAGCAGATTGGTTATGCCGGAATGCTGCTCGATCAACCAGTCGTGGTGCAGGTGAACGACGCCTCGGGAAGTGCTGTCGCCGGTGCTGCAGTGTATTTCAGCGGGCCATCTGGCGTAAGTTTCACGCCCCCCGCAGCGCTGACCGATTCCAGTGGACAGGTCACAAGCGCTGTCCAACTCGGCGAGCAGGCTGGCCGATATAAGCTGATCGCCAATACGCACGATGCGTCGGGAAAGAACATCGGCCTCACCATTGACGAGATCGCGTTGGGTTACCAGCAAACGGTAGGAGCGCAGCTCAACGCGCAATACTGCGTCCGCTGCCACGACCCGGAGTCCACGCCGCTGCGGGTCTCGAACATGGACAATCTCTCGGTCAAGCCGCATCCGTTCACCGAAGGCGACACGCTCAACAAGATGAGCGATGCCGACCTGGTCGCCATCATCAGCCACGGCGGTCCCGCCTTGAACAAATCGCCGCAGATGCCGCCCTGGGGATACACGCTTTCCAAGAGCGACATCGCTGCGCTGGTGTCGTACATTCGCGCGGTGGCCGATCCACCGTACGAGGCCGGCGGACTGGTGTATGCGCAGAAGTGAGCCGGAGTTGACCCCATCCTTGTCAGGTAAGAAACTGCTGCAATGAAGTTTGCAAAAGGCATCGCGGTCCTGAGTGTGGTGCTGGGGTCGATGGGTCTCCTACGGGCGCAAGTCATGACTCCGATGGAGTTGTCCGATCCGAAAACGCAGCAACTGCAGCAGCGGCATCTCAAGACCTTGATGGCGATCGGCACCGAGATCGAAGCGCACAAATTTCCCTATCCTTTCTATTTCAGCCGGGTCCTCGATGTCGATCTAGCCAAGATGCAGGTGGCCGATCAGCGCTCCATCCGCTTCGACATTTACAAGGGTCAAACGGTGCTGGAGATCACGGGCAACTACTATGCCGCCTATTCGGCCGACCGCATGGACTCTTACGAGCGGCTGAAAGAAACCTTTCAGAGCGTTGTCATGCCGATGCTGCAAGTGGAGGTGCCGCACTTCCCGGATGATTCGGAATTTGCCGCGTTTGCCATCGAGGTCTCCCATCACGTGCGGCAAAAAGTGATGGGCGTCATCTCAGAGCACCCGGAGAATGTCACCGTCATCATTCCGGTCCCGGTTGCCCAGAAGCTTGTGGACGCCAAGACCGATGACCAGAAGCAGGCGGCGGTTCTGGAAGCGAAGGTGTTCCTGAACGGAGAGCCTTACTCATTGTGGTTGCAGGAGGGCGCGCCCTCGGAGGAGTGGAAAGAAAAGTTCGCGCCCCTGCCCGCGGCCAAGCCGCCCGTCGAGACGGCAAGCACCGCGCCCAGTGCGGCCGCATCGGCCAGTCCATCCGTCTCCGCCAACCTGATGAAGACTTCACCGACGCCAATGCGGATCTTCACTCCGGAGGATTTGGCGAAATTGCAACGCCAGAATGATGACGCGATCACGCGGATGACCAAGGACCTCAACCAGGAAGCGCATTTCCTGCCGTACGCGGCGCCCACCTTCATTGGGTTCCGTCAGGGCGCCTACTTGCAACTGTCCATTACGACCAATGTCAATGCGGCCGCGGGCACCTCTCGCTACAAACTGGCGGCCCTGGCCTTCGATGAGCATATTTCTCACCTGGTACGGCCGGTGTTGAACTATTTTCCGCAAGATCCGGATTTCGATGGCATTGATTTCAGCAGTATGATCCACGTCGCCGACGGTTCGAGTCCCGAGGCGGTGGAATTTTTCTTTCCCTTCCGCGTGATGCGCTGTTTCGCCTCCTACGATTGCACCGGTCAGCAGTTGCTGGACTCGGGAACAATCGTGATTAACGGCGAGCGCGCCGCCCTCGATCTGCAAATCGCTGAAGGCAAGAACTGAACCGGTTTCGAATGCTGGGAGCCTCGAAGCGCGCGCCGAGACCTAGCTCAACGATGTCATCTCTTGAGCAAGCGAGCGATGGTTGCGAGCAGCACTTCAGGAGATTCGCCTTTGGGCAGGAACCCATCGGCAAATTCGATTCCCTCGGGGATGTCCGAGGCCGCCGAGACGATCAGGATAGGTACGTGCGGCTTGATGGTCTTCATCTCGCCGGCGATTTCTGTACCCGTCTTGTCAGTCAGGAAGTGGTCGGCGATCACCAGATCGACGCCGCCGCGCTTGAATAGTTCCAGGCCCTCTTCGCCCGAAGCGGCGGTCACCACTTCGTAGCCTGCGATGGTAAGCAGAAGCTTGCGAACTCGCAGGGCAATCTCCGCGTCGTCAATACACAGAATTGTGGGCCGGACGGAATCCGGGGGTAAGGGTCTCATGGGCTGCCGTGAAGCAACTATACTCCACGCCGCAAGCGAACTATAGCGGTTCCGCAGAATATCGCTATCTTACCAGCGGCTCGTCGTCACCGGTGCAGCCGCTAGTTGCTAATTGCCAGTTGCAGCTACGCCAGCAACCTCGCCGCCTCTTTCGCGAAGTAGGTCAGCACGATGGATGCGCCGGCGCGCTCGATGCACAGCAGCGACTCCATCATGACGCGTTCGTAGTCAATCCAGCCGTTGAGTGCGGCGGCCTTGATCATGGCGTACTCACCGCTCACCTGATAGGCTGCCAGCGGCACATCGAAGCGCAGCCGCGCCTCGTGCAGCACGTCCAGATAAGGCATGGCCGGCTTCACCATGATGATGTCGGCGCCTTCCTCAAGGTCGAGCTCGATCTCGCGCATGGCCTCGCGCAGGTTGGCGGGGTCCATCTGGTAGGAGCGGCGATCACCGAAGTGCGGCGCCGAATCGGCCGCTTCGCGAAACGGGCCGTAGAATCCGCTGGCGAACTTCGCCGCGTAAGAAAGGATGGGAATGTTCTGATAGCCGGCGGCATCGAGCGCGGTGCGGATGGCGTCCACCCGACCGTCCATCATGTCGGAGGGCGCGATGATGTCCATGCCCGCCCTGGCCTGCGCCACTGCGGTGCGCGCCAGCAGCTCAAGCGTGGGGTCGTTGAGGATCTCGTAATCCTCGGCCGCCAGAGCGGCGACGGCCGGAGCGGTAGCCAGCGCAGTTGCCATAGTGGCGCCGCCCGACTTAGGGAAGCGAATCGCGATCGGCCTCTTGCCTTGCGCCTCGAGTTCGGAAATGAACTCGGCCACTTCTTTGCTTGCATCCGTTTCCTGGCTGGCTACGATGCCGCAGTGGCCGTGCGACATGTACTCGCACAGGCAAACGTCGCCCATCAGCAGCAGGCCGGGGACCTCGCGCTTGATGGCGCGCGTCGCCTTCTGCACGATGCCGTTGTCGGACCAGGCGTCGGTGGCAACCTCGTCCTTCGACTCCGGCAGCCCAAAGAGGATGACGCTGGGGATGCCCAGCGACTTCACCTCGGCGCACTCCTTCACGGCTTCATCCACCGAAAGATTGAAGACGCCGGGCATGGAGCGCACTTCCTTGCGCACGCCTTCGCCGGGGCAGACGAACAGAGGATAGACGAAGCCTTCGGGACTGAGCCTGGTTTCGCGTACAAATGAGCGCATCGCTTCCGTGCGACGCAGGCGGCGGGGACGATCGGTTGGGAATGGCATAACAGAAAATTCTAGCACCGCCGGAGTGGCGCGGAAGCGCTAAAATCGCAGACAAAAAGAGTTCGCGGAATTGTGATCGGAATCACTGCAAACCCAGCGGCCAGTTGTCAGTGTGTCGCCCTTCGGGCTAGATGCCGATCAATTGAGATCGAAGCTAGCGGGGCCGCTTACTCTCCCCCATGGTGCATGGACGCCTCTTCCGGCGCTGCTGCCGTAGTGGCGCCGCCCTCGCTGAAACTGCCGACGTAGGCGCTGCGCCGTCCATGCGTACTCCACTGCGATCCCAGCCCGTCGCCGGCGAACTCGTCGGTCAGTGCCACGGCCGAGGTCGCGTGGTCCACCTTGGCCAGCGGAGGATAGTAGTCGGTCTCGTTACCGCAGATATGGTCATGATGGTTGAGCGGGCGGGTCACGATGGTTGCCAGGCGTCCGGCGCGCAGCACGGCATGTCCGTTGTGCGGGCCGCCAGGCACATCCAGAATCACCGGCACGTATTCGACGCGCGCAACGTTTTCCAGCAACTTGCCGCCCTGGTATTTCGCCAGCGCAATCAGCGCCTGGCGTTGCGCAGGATTGGCCGCATCGTCCACCATCAATACTGCCTGTGCGGGATAAGGCTCGCCATAGGGATCGCCCAGTGTGGCCCGCGCGCGGACGGCGGCCGCGACCGTCAGGCCGTCGAGCTTTACGCCATTCCACGAACCTTCCTGCACGTGCCACGCCAGCAGCGCCTGGTTGCCGGTCAGACCGGCCTCACCGTTGGCGAAGCATTGCGCGACATAAACATCGGTAGAGCGCGACTCGATGTAATCGCCGCGAATTTGTTGGGCCTGAACGGCTACGGCAACAACTAGGAAAACAGCAAGCAGCAGAACAACTTTACGCATGGGTGTGCGACTCCTCAACCCCGGTTGTGAGCATTTTAGTTCAATTGAGACACTAATCAATGCAATCCTGAAGTTTGAGTGTGTTCTCTTTTGAACAGACGGCTCAAGCCTCCACCCGTCATTCTTCTTAAAGACGGGGTTACGCATATCCGATGCCCGTGCCAGGAAGTGGCGCACCCAGCGGCGACTTGTCAAGCGTTCCGTCCAGGCTGCCGCCAACCCTATAAGTCAGCCCTCGAAGGAGAACTTCAAAATGAGTATCGAAACGATTCTAGTTATCGTCCTGGTTGTGTTTTTGCTTGGTGGAGGCGGTTGGTACTGGGGACGCGGACGCGCTTAACGCGACCGGTCCTGAAACGGCTGCTAAGTAGCCGAAACCGAGTTCTCGATATATGAAGACGGGCGAAAGTCCCGGCTGGCGGCATGAATCATAGCTTCAATCGAGGAGGGCTTATGAGTCTGTTCGATCTGGTCTTCGGTTGTTGGCACAAACGGTGCAGCTTCCCCATCACCGTGCGCGGCAAGCTGTGCCGCAGCACTGCAGCAGCTTCCGCAACCGGGACATACATGGTTTGTCTCGATTGCGGCCGCGAGTTCCCGTACGACTGGTCGCAGATGAAGGTCCTCGCGTCCAATCCCCACACTGCGGGGGCGGCAGAGCCCGTAACCATCGTTCCCGGTCTCAAGGCAGCTTGAGGCCTGCGGTAAGCCGTTCGCGAAGGGAACTTCGTGAGCAAGTTTGGTTTGCGGACATTCCTGATGCGGGGAGGTTTCGATGAATCTAAATCTGCTCGATCCGAAGTTGATTGTGCTCACCGCCGTGGTGATTCTGGTCATCGCGGTGCTTGCTTGGCTGTACGTGCGAAAACGCAGGAGTACGACCGCAGACCTGCGGCAGAGATTTGGGCCCGAGTACGAGCGGGCGGTCCTTGAGCACGGGTCAGAACGAAAAGCAGAAGCGAAATTAGCGGATCGCGAGAAGCGGGTTGAAAAGCTCAACATTCGCGATCTTGATCCGATGGAACACGAACGTTTTTCGAAACGGTGGGAGTCCGTACAGTCTCGTTTTGTCGATTCCCCAAAGGGGGCAGTCACAGAAGCCGACGACCTGGTGTCCTCTTTAATGAAAACTCGTGGCTATCCCGTATCCGATTTCGATCAACGCGCCGCCGACATTTCTGTTGACCATCCCCGAGTGGTAGAGAATTACCGGTCTGCGCATGAAATTGCGCTGCGGGTTGGGAAAGACGCAGCGACTACGGAAGATCTGAGAACGGCGATGATTCACTACCGCTCTCTGTTTGAGGAACTTGTACAGGCACCAACCACTGTTGAGAGGAAATTGGTGGCGTAATGGACGAACTGAAGACAAAAGAAGTAGAGCTTACGACGGCCGACCTGGCGAGCCATGGCATAGCGCAAGAGCAACCCAAGGGACCTAAGCTGATGAAAGGCCAAGAGCCGGAAGCTCTGGATAGAGCGGCTGCAGTCTCAGAGCCCATGCCCTTGTTTACTGAATCGGAGATGGAAGATTTCCGATCGCAGTGGAGCCACCTACAGACTGGTTTCGTGGACGAGCCGCGCCGGGCGGTAGAGGACGCGGACAAGCTGGTAGCTTCGGTGATGCAGCGACTCGCGGGAGGTTTCGCCAACGAGCGATCGGGCTTGGAAAAGCAGTGGGACAGCGGCGATAACGTGTCCACTGAAGATCTGCGCGTTGCCCTACAACGCTATCGTTCCTTTTTTGGCAGATTGCTGAAACTGTGAGGATCGCGGTCGCACTGAAAAACGCCGGTAGCACGTATTCGATTGCCCCCGAGCCTCGTGGAAGAGTGTTGTGTGCTCCAGGTCGGCGATGATGCAGCGACCTTCGCAACGGGTCGACGAACAGTCTGCTGTTTCCGGGGCGGGTAACGAAGGTCCCGCTCCTTAATTCCTTAATTAGGCTAATTCAACGATAAGGAGAAAACAAATGAGCACGGGTACGAAGGATGAGATTAAAGGCACTTTTCATGAAGTGAAAGGCAAAGTCAAAGAGAAGACAGGCCAAGTCACGAACAATCCCGACTTAGAGGCTGAAGGCAAAGCCGAACACAGGGCCGGGAAAGTTGAAAAAAAGGTCGGGCAGATCGAAAAAGTGCTCGAGAAGTAAATTAGGCGGGCTCTGTCCGGAGCATGTTCCTGCGTTCGGAGCAGCTGACGCACCACCGTTCCCCGCTCGGTACGGCAGAGATTCGGGGGGCGTCATCTTCGCGTCCTGATGTCCCCGCTAAACGCGTAAATCACAGTTAACACGATCACAACAACTTACCAACAACACTAAAGACCAGTATAAGGAGAAGCAAAATGTCGGATCAAGAATTTCGCAAACCACAGCACAGCGATCCGCAGAAGCCCGAAGAGCAGAAACCTGTGACCCAGCCGAACGTGCCAGTGCCTCCGAAACAGGAGGTCCCGACCGGAGAGCCCAAAACTCCGCAGCCGGCGCAAGCGGAACATGATCAAGAGAAGAAAAAGCAGGCTTAGGCTGCAGTGGATTTAGACCGGTGAAAATGGAGGACTCAGGGCGGTTCGATTGACGCAGAGCCGCCCTGATTTTTGGCAGTCGAGCAGCCTGATGTTTCGTCGGGGTTTGCCCGCACAAGTTCGTCCACAGACTTATGTGGAAATGACAAGAAGGAAGCGGCCCGCCTCGCCAATCCAAAGGTAATGTTCCCCGCCCGCGTCATTCATGCGCAGTCGTGGCCGAGAGCGCTATCTCGCAATCCTGACGGGCTTGACCTTGGGATTGTCGCGGAGGCTGGGTCCCTAACTCAGTTACGTCCAACTCCGATTTCAATTTCGGCGAGTCCCTGCTCTCGAATTGTTTGCAGTAAGCCGCATCGTTTCTCGCGCGGCCTTTGCTAGTTGCTAATTGCTGTTCTACTTGATCGCCACCAGCTTGTTCATCAGCTCCGAGTAGTCCTTCTTCTCCACACCGTGGACCTGCCGGTTGTACTCGTCCACTTTGGCCGAGTAATTCATGGAGCAGAACTTGGGGCCGCACATGGAGCAGAATGCCGCCTCCTTGTAGTAGGCGTCAGGCAGCGTCTCGTCATGCATACTGCGCGCGGTCTCGGGATCGAGCGACAGCGCAAACTGCTTGTCCCAGTCGAAGGTGTAGCGCGCATAGCTGATGGCGTCATCGCGGTCGCGCGCTCCCGGACGATGCCGCGCCACGTCGGCGGCGTGCGCCGCAATCTTGTACGCGATGATGCCGTCCTTCACGTCTTTGTCGTTGGGCAGGCCGAGATGCTCCTTCGGAGTGACATAGCAAAGCATGGCCGCACCATACCAGCCGATCATGGCTGCGCCAATGGCCGAGGTGATGTGGTCATAGCCGGGAGCGATGTCGATCACCAGGGGCCCCAGCGTGTAGAACGGCGCGCCGTAGCAGAGTTCGATCTCCTTCTCTACCTGCTCCTTGATCTTGTCGAGCGGAATATGGCCCGGCCCCTCGATCATCACCTGCACATCGCGCTCCCAAGACTTCTTGGTGAGTTCGCCCAGCGTCTTCAGTTCGGCGAATTGCGCCTCGTCGCTGGCGTCGGCGATACAACCAGGCCGCAGCCCGTCGCCCAGCGAATAGCTGACGTCATGCTTGGCAAGAATTTTGGTGATGTCGTCGAAGCGCTCGTAGAGGAAGTTCTGTTTGTGGTGGTGGGCCATCCACTGCGCCAAAATGGCGCCGCCGCGGCTCACGATGCCGGTGATGCGCTTGGTGATCAGCGGTAGGTACTCCACCAGCACGCCTGCATGGATGGTCATGTAATCCACGCCCTGCTCGGCCTGCTCCTCGATTACCTCGAGCATGACATCGGCGTTCAGGTCTTCGATGCGCTTCACCCGCGACACCGCCTCGTAGATCGGCACCGTGCCGATCGGCACTGGCGAATGCCGCAGAATGGCTTCGCGAATCTCGTGGATGCCGCCGCCGGTCGAGAGGTCCATCACCGTGTCAGCGCCGTAGTGGACCGAGGTGTGCAGCTTCTTTAGCTCCTCGTCCACGTTGCTGGTGACCGATGAATTGCCGATGTTGGAATTGATCTTGCACTTCGACGCCACGCCGATGCACATCGGCTCCAGCTCCGGATGGTTGACGTTGGCGGGAATGATCATGCGCCCGGCGGCAACTTCATCGCGGATGAGTTCGGGCGCGACCTGCTCGCGTTCGGCGACGAAAAGCACCTCTTCGGTGAGCAGGCCTTGGCGCGCAAAGTGCATCTGCGACATGTTGGCGTCGCCGCTGCGCACAGCCTCTTCGCGACGCTTGATAATCCAGTCCGTCCGCGGCTTCACCGAATCCGCGCCATTGCCTTTGCTACCGTTGGTTGCACTCATGATTAGGAAGACTCCTTGCGGTTGTTCCTCAATTATAGACCCGCGATTCGCCGACCCATTACGGCCATAATATTGATAGTGCTCGGCCGTTTTCCGGTGCAAGAATACGTCATGAAGCGACCATTTGCCGTGTCGGTTTGGCGCGAAGGAAACTGGTACGTCTCGCAGTGCCCGGAAGTCGATCTCGCCAGCCAAGGCGAAACCGAAGTAGAGGCCTTCACCAACCTGAGGGAGGCGTCGGAACGTCACTTCTAGCCCCGCAAGCCACGCGGCCACCTGAAGTCAGGTTGATCGAGATCGAGGTTGGCGCGGCTTAGCCCCCAGCCCTTCCGTGAAGGCAAGCGCCCGCAGTTTGAAATCTAGAGGGCTTGAACCGCTTGGCGAATGGCGTAAAGTGTGGGTATGAACGCAATCGACTTCGAATGCCCAGTCTGTGGTGCTAAACCCGGAGAAAGGTGTCACACGATGACTGGCAAAGCCAACCCGGTATCCCACGCCAAGCGGAAACTGGCGGTCCTGGAGGGACCGCAGGTCGGCGAGGATGCCAGCCAGGCGGCGCCTATTGGGAGAGAAGGCAAAGACGATAAGTAGCCCCTCGCCTGCGGGCAGTTCCCAATGCTGACCGCATTGCTTGATGTGCCCGATTCAAACTGGCGCCACTACGGAAGCTTCAGATGACTGCTCGCTTCTCCCATTCTTACTTTACAATTTGTCGCACATGAAACTTCTGGCATTTGCCCTGCTGTCTTTCGCCCTGCAAGTCTGCTCGGCATCCCCCGGGAAAGCGCCCGCCGCCCCAGGCGATCCGGTTCAGAAGATAGTTGCAACCTACGGAGCTCAGGACAGCGGGACAGGCGCCGATCGTGGCGAAACCCTGGTTGCTCAGAGCTCCGCGCCTTCTCTCGATAGCACCAGCAAGAGCCAGGGGACCAGCGGGAACGGGGCTGGCGGGCCCACCCAGAGCGTCAAGGTGAGCGAGCTTCCTCCCCTGTCGATCACCAAAGATTGGAGCGACCGCGCTTACTGGCTCTTCACCTTTTTCCTGGTGGCCGTCGGTGGGCTTCAGGTGTTTTTGTTGTGGGGAAATTTGCGGGCCATCAAGCGCCAGGCAAACCAGATGGAGCGCCAGACGGGCATTCTGGAGAAGTCGGTAGCTCTTGCCGAGAAGAATGCCGAGACGGCCAGGCAAAACATAGAAATGTTTATCAGCCGCGAGCGCGCACACCTTCGGGTGGACCTGATGCCCCTGGAGTGGCCGCTGCCACCCGGCCCGGCCAAGCTGAAGTACAAAATCGCGCTTCATGGCGCGACCGAGGCCTACATCATGACTTCGTGCGCGCGGGCGGAACTCATGGATTCCCTGGAACCGCCGGATGATGCGAAGTGGTGGCCGGCCATGAGCATTCCCCAGGTAATCAGTCCTAGTAACCGAGTGGTTGAGGGGGCCGTCGAAGGCATATTCCCCAAGATGAGTTTGGAACAGGCGGACATTGAAGCCATTGATGCGGGGAAGAAATTTATTCATTTTCGCGGGTTCATTCGATACGAGGATGTGTTTGGAACGGAGCGATCGACGCGCTTCCGGCGAGTGTGGGAACTCTCGAGTGCGCGCAATCCGGATGGCACCCGCTCTGCTCACTGGGGCAAACGCGGCAGCCCAAAGGACAACTCGGAGACCTAGGCGCGTTCGAAAATCCAGCGAATGCGATGGAACCGCGTTAGCTCACCTTCGCCCTTCTTCTTCCGACCCGGTACAGCAGCATCCCTCCGCCGAACAGAATAGCGTTGAGCAGCAGAATCTTCGCGACGGCAAAGGCCTTGTTTGGTTCGCTGGCATCGGGAACCATCGAGCCCAAGATCACTGCGCAGGTGGTTACGAAGCCCACAACCGCCAGCGTGATCGCAACCGGCTTTCCGCCCGGGATTCTGACCACGCCCGGCTCAACCGGCTCGCGTTGCAGGCGAATCATGGCTGCAAACATAAACAGATACGGAACGAAAGTAGTGATGATGGTCATGCTCACCAGCACCTGATAGGCGCCGTGGACGGTGCTGCCGAGTTGTCCCAGTACGATGAAGAGCACGCAGCACAGCGCCTGCGCGATCAGCGAAACGTATGGGGTTCGCCATTTCGGATGGACGCGGCTGAATGCCGACGGCAGGAAACGATCGATGCCGGCAACGAAGGGTATGCGCGACAGCGCCGCAAGATACGCACCCACTGCGCCGAGATTGGAGATGCAGATCAGGAGGGCCACGGCCGGCCCCAGTCCACTCCAGCCCACGCGTTCGGCGCTGATGGAAATGGTTTGCATGATCCCTTCCAGGCTGTTCAATTGGCTGTGCGGAAGTACGACTAAGACTGCCGCCGTTCCCAGCATGTAGCCGGTGGTGATGAGTACTCCGGCGACCAGGAGGGCGCGCGGGATGGTGCGTCGCGCATCCTTGATCTCCCCGCCCATAAACGATGCGGACTCCGCACCGCTGAATGCAGAGAGCAGAGCGGACCAAACCGCGATGTTTCCCCAACGCAGCGACGGTTTCATCGACGCGGCGGAGAAGCTGGTGGCCGGGCCGAATTTTATCCACGCGATCACGCCGGCTACGCACAGCAGGGCCACCGGCAGCCACGTTCCGATTGCTCCCAGGTTGCTCAGCCACTTGCCAATATCGAGGCCAACAATGTTGAGGGCCAAAGCCAGTCCGAGGCCGAGCAGCGAGAATGCCATGAAGAACCCGGCACTGCCTTGCAATCCTTTCCATTTGCTGCCGCCGACATAAAGAGCATTGCTGGCCGCGAAGTAAAGCAGCGCGGGGAAATAGGGCAGATTGCTGGTCCAGTAAATCCACCCGGTCAGAAAGCCGGCGAAGTCACCGAAGGCACGCTTGCTCCAGACATACATGCCGCCTTCCTGGGGATAGCGCGAGGAGAGTTCGAGCACGCACAATGCCAGCGGAATGAAGATGGCTGTCAGGCCGATCAGCCAGATCACGAGCGTACTCGGTCCCGCGCTGGCGGCAACCGGGATCCAGCGCAGACTTAGGGTGGCGACCACATAGAACATCACCAGGTCGCGCAGACCCAGGACCCGCTTGGGTTGCGGGGAAGTGTCAGGTACGTCTGGCGGACTGGCGCTTGGGTTGATCTTCATTGCTGGTTCATGAAAATCCGGCCGGCTCACAACGGCAAACAGTACCGGTAGAACTCCTCATCGCGCTTCCAACCCAAACTTTCATAAAGCTTTTGCGAGGCGTAATTGTCGATCGCTGTTTCCAACGTCAGGCTGTCGGCTTGCGTGTCCTCGGCCAGTTGATGAGCGCGCTTCATCAGGGCGCGTCCCACGCCAAGCTTGCGCGCCTCAGCAACCACAAAGAGGTCGTTGAGGATCCATTGCCGCGTCAGGTTGACCGACGAGAATACCGGATAGAGATGCACAAAGCCGACCGCTTGCGCACCATGACGAGCGAGGAACAGCACGGACTCGCTTTTGCTTAGCCGCGCGAACAGAAAGCGGCGCGCCGCCTCCACGTCGGGCGGCTTCTTGTAGAACTGCCGGTAGGCATCGAAGAGCGGCGCCACGTCGCCTACATCGGCCGGCGTGGCCTGCACAACTTCCAGAGACTCTGCTGGGGAACGCATGGGGACAAGGAAACACGCCGGCGGCTGGCCGTCAACCTTTTTGTTGTGCCCATGCCTGTTATGATCGGCGAACCGCGACCGGGGACCTTATTGATGGACACTTCGCTGCACGACATCCTTGCCTCCTACAACGACCGAAGCCCGCTGGAGCAGGCCCACACCATTCCGGCTTCGTGGTACGTGGACGCACGGGTCGCCGAACTGGAGCGCCAGAATGTATTTGGGCGGACGTGGCAGGTGGTGGCGCGGGTGGATCAGGTGCAGCGGCCCGGCCAGTACGTCACCGCCGATCTCGTCGGCGAGCCGCTCGTTGTCGTCCGCGGCAACGACCGCCAGTTGCGTGCGTTCTACAACGTCTGCCGGCACCACGCCGCTGCCGTCGTGACCGAGGCGCAAGGCACAGCGAGCATCCTGCGCTGTCCGTATCACGGCTGGAGCTACGGTCTCGATGGCTCGCTGAAGGGTGCGCCGGAGTTTGAGGGTGTCTGCTCGTTCGATCGTGCGCAGAATGGACTGCTTCTCGTGCGCGTGGAAACTTGGGAACAGTTCGTCCTCGTAAATCTTGACCCGAAAGCCGCGCCCCTGGCGGATTTCCTGGGCAGGCTGGTGCAGCGGGTTGCTCCGCTCGATCTCGGCTCAATGCACTTCTTCGAGCGCCGATCGTACAGCCTCAACTGCAACTGGAAGGTGTTCGTGGACAACTATCTCGACGGCGGCTACCACGTGCCTCATCTGCACAAGGCGCTGAACAGCGTGCTCGACTACAAGCAGTACACCATCGAGACCGAAGATCGATACTGCCTGCAATCTAGTCCGATGGTCGCTTCGAACGAGGACGCTGCCACCTCGGCAACGCGCACTGGCGATCGCGCCTGGTACTTCTGGCAGTATCCCAACTTCATGATCAATCTCTACCACGGCTACATGGATACGAACCTGGTGCTGCCGGATGGCACTGATCGCTGTAAGGTGATTTTCGACTTCTACTTCGACGACGTGAGCGATTCCGCTGCCGAGCGAAACCGCCAGAGCATCGCCGTCGGCGAGCGGGTGAATGACGAGGACGTCGGCATCTGCGAAGCGGTGCAGCGCGGCTTACACTCGCGAGCCTATGGTGCAGGGCGCTTATCCGTGCGGCGCGAAGCCGGGGAACATCTTTTTCATCGGCTGCTGGCGGCGGATTTGAAGAGTCGGCCAGAGGAAACTGCGGGCATACACTAGGCGACTCGCACACCAGGTTTTGTCATTGCAAGCGCCCCCTTCGTTGGCGCGAGGAATCTGCGGTTCGACCATAGCCGCAGAGCAGATTCCTCGCTGCGCTCGTGGTGACAATTCACATAGGAATCGTTCACTTGCCCAGATCTTTAAGTATCTCCCTTGCAGCATTGGCGCCGGACATCCCGTTCAGCCCCGTGCCCGGATGCGTGCTTGACCCGCATAAATAGAGGTTCCTGATCGGCGTGCGGTACTGCGCCCAGTTCAGCAGCGGCCGCATAGTGAACAACTGATCGAGGGCCAGTTCTCCGTGAAAGATGTGTCCGCCGGTCAGTCCGTAGGTTTGCTCCAGGTCTTTGGGCGTGATCACCTCGCGAGCTTCAATTAGTCCCGGCAGATCGGGGGCATACTCCGCGAGCGTCTTCACTACCGTGTCGCCAAGGGCATCGCGCTGCGTATTCCAGTCTGCATTGCGCAGATGGAACGGCGCATATTGCATGTAAATCGACATCACATGCTTCCCGTGCGGTGCGAGCGATTGGTCCCACAATGTGGGAATCGTCGCCTCAAGGTAGGGATGCTGTGAAAACTCCCCATACTTCGAGGCATCGAAGGCCCGTTCCAGGTAGTCGATGTCGGGCGAGACCTGGATCCTGCCGGACAAGAGGGCGGCATCACCGCCCGCGCCTTTGAATGTCGGCAAGGCGCCGAGAGCAAGGTTTACCTTCGCGAGCGTCCCGTTCATGCGGTAATGCTGGAGCTTTTGCAGGAAACTCGGCTCCAGATACTGAGGATCGACCAGCCCTAGCAGCGTGCGTTTGGGATCGGCGTTAGAGATGACCGTTCGGGCGTCGATCCCATCCCCGTTGGCGAGAACGACCCCGGCGGCAGAGCCATCCTTCACCTTGATGCTGACTACTTCACACGATGTTCGAATCTCAGAGCCGGCTTCTTTCGCTGCCGCAGCCATCGCCGCAGTGAGCGCGCCCAGTCCTCCCACAATGTAGGAGGCGGGTGCTGCCGGATTTCCATCCGACGCGCAGCGCAAGAGTAAGGTCGCACTGGAACCCGCGGACCACGGGCCGAGAAATGTTCCGAAGATTCCCTGTGCGGCGATGGTGCTGCGCAACAATTCCGTGTCAAACCATTCGGCGACCAAATCGGCCACAGCCATCGGCCCCCATCGCATCATGCGATAGAGGTCCTTCTCGCCGAGACCGCGTAGCTTGCGGCCAGCTTTTATCAGCTCCCACAAATTGCTTGCTGACGGACCTTCCAGGTCGGGCGGCGTCATCGTCATCAGCAGATTCGCCACCTCGCCGATGCGGGCCAATGGCTTCTGCAACTCAGCGTAATTCGCGGCGTCCTTCTGCGAAAACCGGGCGATCTCCTGCTGCGACTTGCCGATGTCGCCGTACAGAACCAGCGGCCTACCGTCAGCCGATAGCGACAGCACGCGCACATCCGGCGTGTAGGTCTTCAACCCATGCTTCGCCAGATCCATGTCTCTCACAATGTCAGATCTCATCGGTCCGGCGCTGTGTGCCAACCGGGAGCAGCGGAAGCCGGGATGGAATTCCTCGGTGATGGCACAGCCGCCGACAGTTGGCCTGCGCTCGAGCACGAGCGGCTTGAATCCAGCCTTGGCGAGATAAAACGCGGTGACCAGCCCGTTGTGCCCGGCGCCGAGGATTACAACATCGCGCGTCTCCGCCATGGCTAGCTGGTTCCCTTCGTGTGTTTCAGGATTTCCAGTGCGGCCAGGCGTCCCGGGGCGCCCATAATGCCGCCGCCCGGATGGGTTGCCGAACCGCACATCCACAGGTTCTTAATGGGTGTCTTGTATTGCGCCCAGCCAGGCACCGGTCGCAGGAAAAACAACTGCTCCAGCGAGAGTTCGCCCTGGAAAATGTTTCCCTCAGTCAGTCCAAATTCGCGCTCCAGGTCGAGCGGCGTCACCACCTGGCGGCCCACAATAATGTTTTTCAGGTTGGGCGCGAATTCGGCAATGGTGTCAATCACATTGTCGCCGAAGGCCTCACGCTTCTCGTCCCACGTGCCCTCTTTCAACTTGTAGGGCGCGTACTGCACAAAGCACGACATCACGTGCTTGCCCGGAGGCGCCACCGAAGGATCGGTGAGGCTGGGGATGACCATGTCAATGTAAGGCCGGCGCGAGTAGTTGCCATACTTGGCGTCGTCGTAGGCGCGCTCCATGTAGTCCACACTTGGCGAGATAGAGATGGCGCCGCGCAGATGATGTCCTTCGCCCGGCAGGCACGTGAAGTCGGGCAGGCCATCGAGCGCAAGATTCACCTTGCCCGACGAGCCGCGGTATTTATAGCGCTTCACCTGATCGCGAAATTCGGTGCTCAGGTGCTGGGGCTCAAGCATCTTCAGGAACGTGAGATTGGGATCAACGCTCGACGAGATGACGGAGGCGTAGTACTCGTCGCCACTCGTGGTGGCAACGCCGACGGCCTTGCCATCGCGGACCAGAATCTGGGCGATCGCGGTCTGGGTCTTGATCTCGACTCCAAGCTCGCGCGCCGCATCGGCGATCGCGTTGGAGATGGCGCCCGTTCCGCCGCGAGCAAAACCCCAGGCGCGAAACGCGCCGTCAATTTCGCCCATGTAGTGGTGCAGCAGCACGTAGGCCGTGCCCGGCGAGCGCACTCCCAGGAAGGTGCCGATGATTCCCGAGGCCGACATCGTTGCCTTGAGCACGTCGGTCTCGAACCACTGGTCGAGAAAATCGATGGCGCTCATGGTCATGAGCTGCACCTGGTTGTACTTGTCTTCGCCGCTCAGGTCCTTGAAGCGGCGGCCGAGAAAGAGCAGCTTGAACAGATCCTTTGGGTTCAGCGTGGTCGGATCGGGTGGCACCATGCCGAGAATCGGCTTCACGAAGCGGCACATCTGCAGCATGGCCTTGCCGAATTCTTCATAGGCCTCAGCGTCAAACCTGGAGTGGCGGCGAATCTCACGCATGGTTTTGCCGTGGTCGTTCACCCGCCACAAGTGGTCGCCGTTCGGCATCGGCGTGAAGGTGCCGTCCAAGGGAAGGATCTCGAGACCATGGCGGGGAAGATCGAGGTCGCGAATGATTTCGGGCCGCAGCAGGGAAACTACATACGAGCACACCGAGAATTTAAAGCCGGGGATAATCTCTTCCGTGACCGCGGCGCCGCCCAGGACGTGACGGCGCTCCAGCACCAGGACCTTCTTTCCTGCGCGCGCCAGATACGCGGCGTTGACCAGGCCATTGTGGCCGCCGCCGATGACGATAGCATCGTATCTTGCTGAATTCTTCGAGCCCATGGTTCCTCGTGCAACTTGCGTGGCCCCACTGCGCGTAAAACCGCGTGCAATGAGTATTCCGACGCATCGCGATTTACGCGGCGCGCCTCATTCTAAAGGTTGTCGGCAGATTTGTCGTCAGTGGTTGAAACCGACGGAAGCGCGGTGGTCCGCTGTGCTTCGCCTACGGGAGTGGGACCACGTCGCCAAGTTGGTCAACCTTGCCGCATAGCGCTCGCGGTAGCTATAATCCGCGCACGTCGAAACGAACCCAGGAGTCATCGTGCCCATAGGAACGGCAGTCCACGAGCGCACCTTTCCACTTTGCCAGAGCCTGAATTACCGTGAGTGGTCGGGGTTCTATGCGGTCAGCGTTTATGAAACTCATCACGAGCATGAATACAACGCCATTCGCAACGCCGCCGCGCTTCTCGACGTGACCCCGCTGTTCAAGTACATGATCGCCGGGCGCGACGCCACCCGCTTCGTGAATCGTGTCATCGCCCGTGACATCAACAAGGTCGCCGTCGACCAGGTGATCTACTGCTGCTGGTGCGACGAAGAAGGCAAGATCATTGACGATGGCACAATTACGCGGTTGGAGGAGAACCGCTATCGCTGGACGGCCGCCGATCCCAATCTGCGCTGGTTCCGCCAGAACGCCATCGGACTCGAGGTGCAGATCGAGGAGATCACCGAGCAGGTCGCGGCCCTCGCGTTGCAAGGACCAACCTCGGGAAAACTGCTGAGGAGCATCGCCGAGGCGGAAATCGAGAACCTAAAGTACTTCCGCAAGACCAGCGGCAAAATTGGTGGCGTGCCGGTGGACATATCGCGCACGGGCTACACCGGCGATCTGGGATACGAGATTTGGATCCCGTGGCAGGACGCCGTCAAGGTTTGGGACGCGCTGATGGAGGCAGGCCGGAGATTCGATATCCATCCCGCCGGCATGCTGGCTCTCGATGTGGCCCGCATCGAAGCCGGGCTCATCCTCGCTGACGTGGATTACATCAGCAGCAAGAAGGCGCTGATCGCGTCGCAAAAATATACTCCTGCCGAAGTCGGTTTGGGCAAACTCGTCCACTATGAGAAAGAAAATTTCATCGGCCGGAAGGCGCTTCTGGAAGAAAAGCAGGCCGGACCTCGGCGACTTTTGATGGGGCTGGAAATCGACTGGAACGAGGTGGAAAAGCTATTCGACCAGATGGGACTGGCGCCGCAGACGCCCGCTACCGCTTCGCGCGTACATGTACCCGTGTACAAGGGGCGCGATCAGGTTGGGAAGGCAACTTCGACTACCTGGTCGCCTCTGCTTAAAAAGTTGATTGCCCTGGCCAGCTTGCAGCCTCAGCACGCAACGCCGGGCACCACAATGCAGATGGAAATGACCGTGGAAGCGGTCCGGCACAAGGTGTCGGCCACCGTTCGTTCTCTGCCATTCTTTAATCCACCGCGCAAAACCAAAACCCCGATCTAGCAAGGACCGGGAAGGGATGGGCTCTCCAAAAGAAAACCCGCCGAAACCTCGGCGGCAGGAAGCACTGGGGAGCTATTAAGCTAGGGTCGATTGCTGGTAGCGACGCTAGCCTTGGCTTCTTCCCGGGGGTAGAGCAGGCGCTCAACCGTGCGATCCATGGTGTCCAGCAGGCTGTCCACAGGGGGTTGTACCCTGGCATCTTCCAGCGCGTAGTTCCAGTCCTTGGATCGAGCGGAGGCTACAGCCACACGGCTGCGGGCTGGCGCCAGGGCAGTGTACCCGAGCCAGATCATGACGGCGACGGTGTACCCAGCACTGTTAATCTCGCGCAATATTGACATATGCACAAATGATGGATGTGCCGCGGCTGCCGCAAACAACATGCTGACAGAGGCGAAAATACCGAATCCCAGAGCGATACCAAACAAAACATGACGGCGCGAGATGCCAAGATACTCACTGAAAAGCAGGAGGAAAAACACCAACCCGCATTGCATCAAGCGGACGCTACGTTGCGCCAGAAGAATCGCACTGGTAATGCCGTCAACCTGGCTCGTATGCGCCGCACTGATGGCCCACATCACCCCGACCAAAAGCACTACCAAGGCTGACCAGCGAAATAGGATGACACTCAAGTCTCGCAGGGCCTCATAGGGACGAAACGCGTCGTGGAAGATCTCCTGCAGAACAGCAAACGAAACCAGAGCGCTGAGGGCTATCGAAGTCCAGTAGCCCCAGTAGTACATGTTGTACGAATACCTCTGAATCACAAAGAGGGTGGGTTCGCTAACCACTTGCAGGACGGTATAGTTGAAGAAATAAGGATAGTCACGATGCAGGCCACGCCTGTACATGGCGACCAGCACCCCTACCTGCATGAAGGTGCCCCCGAACCACAGGACGTAATCGGTCACGTGTAGATGCATGGCGCACCCTAAGCATAGCTCTGAAATGGGCGCAACGCAAGCGCCATTTTCAGCAGAAAAGGACCATGCTCGCTAAGCCCTGAGTGGCGGTTCCGTGAGCGATTTTAATCCGCGTGGTTCTCCTATAGGGCCATCGGTAATCTTTCCTGCTCGATGTTGCAATGCTGG
>PMAT01000015.1 GCA_003152695.1 Acidobacteriaceae bacterium | reverse complement strand
CAACCAAAATCACAAAGCCACGAGCATCTTCACCGCTACCTCGCGACGCCAACCGCCGCTCGCGGCATATTCACGAATAATGCGGGTTAGGGCTTACCGTTGCTTGGACGATTCCTCAATCCGGCGGAGGCGTAGATCCAATTCGCTGGATTTCTCGCGAATCCATTTGGCGTCCGGCCGATCCTTGGGAGCGCAGCACGGCCTGTGCTGGATTGAGGTCGCAAAGGACCCGAGCTGCAGAGCTTCTTCCGTCGCGGCAATCTTTACCTCAATATTGCGCAGCTCTTCGGTTAGCGTGGCCGCATAAACGGCGTCGCGGGCATGCTTCTCCGTCATCAGCTTGGCTTCGACCAGAGCGGGTCGAATGACATAGTGGGCAAGATCTGGCAGGTGATTTGCTTTCGCCGTTGCCATAAGGACTCTCCTGTACCCCAGATCACGCTGTCACTAGCACTTAGTACCGATGTGGCAATTCCTTCTCTGTTTCCACCGAGCTGGTCAGCGAGCCTACTAGATAGCTGACTAGGACCACAATTATTACCGCAATCGTCGCAATGTCCATCTGGCACCTCCACAATTGGCCGCGGGCGGCCTCGCCTGAAGGTCGGTTTGTGTAAGTCACCTTGCACTGCTCCAAGGCGTGAAGCTCTTGAGCACCGACAGAAATCTTGAGGCAGACTCCAAGCTCCCCCTGATTGCCACTGAAGGAGTCTGCCCCAGCCAAAATCGAGCTGCCAGCAACAACTGGTTCAGCATCCCCACTCCGCTTCGCCTGGCTTGGCGAAGTAACGCCGGCCGTCGTCCTGCAGGAGGGCCTTGGTTTCCAATTCCAGAATCGCCGAACGCGCGGCCGCAACCAGCCGGTTGTAATTCGAATTCAATGACGCGCTCTCCTGTTCAGCCTCGGGCGATAGGGCTTCACAATAGTGATGGAATAACCTGGCGAACTGCTGAACGAATATTTCCTGGGTTGACATATGCTTCTGGGCGCCTTTCTGCGCTCATTCGATTGGATATCGGAGAACATAAAGGGCGAATAAAAAGTTCATAAGAAGTTTGTAAAGGCAAGGGATTTTGCCCGAATCCAGTGCGCATCGGGACCATCTTGGGGCGTGCGGCAGGCGCTTCCCAGGGCCAGAGCATCTTCCTGCTGCGAAACGAGCTGTAGGGTTTCCTCCATGGCGACGATCTTGTCTTCGATACTGCGCAGTTCTGCGGCAAGCGTCACCACGTAAACCGCGTCGCGCGCATGCTTATCGGTCAACAGTTTGGCCTCTACCAGGGCGGGCCGAATGACCGCAAGCGCCAAGGCCGGCGGGTGATTTGCTTTTGCGGTTGCCACGTTGCACCTCCGAGCAGCACAGCCAGAGATCTTGCTCGGAAATTAATTTGAAGCACGCCGGGCGTTGATTCCCGTCATCATCGACAACAGTCTCAACGCCGGTCGAAAGCTTGCTGTTAACGCGGCCCATGGTTCCCGCTGTGTCCACAGTCGCGCTGTCATTAGGAGTTGGATCAGCATCCCCACTCGGCCTCTCCCGGTTTGGCAAAATAGCGACGCGAGTCATCTTCCATGCGACCGTCGGTTTCCAGTTCTAGGAGGGCTAACCGTGCGGCCGCAACCAGACGATGGCGTTCGTCGGCAGGAACCGAGTTCCACGATGCACTTTCCTGTTCTGCTTCCGGCGATAAGGCATCGCGATAATGATGGAACAATCTCGCAAACTGCTGAACGAAAACTTCCTGGGTTGACATATCTTTTTGGGGCGCCTTTCTGCGCTCGGTAGATTGGACATCGCCGCCCGTAAAGGTTGAATAAATCTTGCATAAAGAATTTATAAGTCCTCTCCCGAGCTGTTTCACCGTCTAGGGCTCAGATTCGCTGCCCTGATTCCCATCCAGGCCAAGCGCAGAACACCAGCCTTGAATCGCTTAGCAATTTCCGTTTCTGGTCTTTATAAAAAATTTACGGAATCTTTAGGCGGCGCTTATGGACGGAGTGCTTCAATGCTACTGGTGTAGCCACACACGGGCACAGGTGTGGGGAAGGTAGATATGAACACTTTATTCCTGGTCATCTGCGCGGCAAGCATCCTGTTCTTCACAGTATTTCTGGTCGCGTGCATTGCGGATTCACGGCGCAGATTGTCGAAGCATCCTGTTGTCCACAAGCTAAGCACGACCGAGGCTGTCGATTCCGCAGCCGGACGGAGGTGGCTGATCTATCTCGAACAACAGATGGCCGAGTTCCTGTCCACCCATGGCCGGAGTATTGCGGCCTTGTTGCTTGTGGTGGGTTTGTTCGGCGCCGCGACTCAGATGAAGGCACAAAGCACTGCCTCGCCGGCGTCGCCAGTAAGCGCCGCCGATGAGCAGGTTTCCCCAGCCGTACAGAAGCAGCTGGATGCCATGCAGAGGCGCATCGAACAACTGGAAGCGGAGCTGAACCGCCGCAACGCCCAAGCACAACCCGCCACGATGGCGGATGGTACCCCGGCAGCCCATTCCACCGCCGAGGTTGGTTCCGCCGCGCAAGCTCCAGCAGAGGGTTCTTTGCAGGCGGTCGCGCCCGGGAAGGCAGCGAAACCAGAGCCGTTTTCCTTTGCCGATTTCAGCTGGTTGAATGGCAACTCGCGCATCAAGGAAGTGCCGCTCGATACCAAGTTCTTTACGCCTGAAATCCGCGCCGACGTGGACTATGTTTACGACTTCAGGCACCCCAAAGACGACACGATTGGCGGATCGAGCGAAATCTTCCGGGCCAACGAATTTCAGGTGACCCAGCTCGGGGTGGGCGGCGATTTTCACTGGGACAACGTGCAAGCAAGAATAATGACGCAGTTCGGCATGTATTCCACGACAACGCCGCGCAACGATGCCAGCCCGGCACGCGGCCAATGGAACCTCGCTGATGCCTATCGCTATGTCTCCGAGGCCTACGCCGGCTACCACCTCAACGTAATGGATGGGATCAATATTCAAGCCGGCATCTTCATGTCGTATGTCGGCCTGTTCAGCTATTACAACTTCGACAACTGGGCCTATCAGCCGTCGTATGTATCCTCGAACACCCCGTGGTTCTTCAATGGCATGCGAGTACAGATTTTCCCCAATGAGCACTTGAAAATCGAGCCTTGGCTGGTAAACGGATGGCAGGCTTATGGCCGTTTCAATAACCGGCCGGGCATCGGCGCGCAGATCCTATGGCGGCCCAATGGCCGGCTTTCGATTCTGGGTAATCAGTACATGCTGGGCGAGGACGCACTCGGCGTCCCGAATCGGGTGCGGTACCACACCGACGACAGCCTGCAATACAAGTACTACCAGAATCCTTCCCGCTTCCTCGATATGGCCGCGTTCTCGTTTACCGGCGACCTGGGATGCGAGCACGGGGGCGGCGTTAGCTGCGCCGGTAATTCCGCCAAGGGTCCGAAACAGAGCTTTGTTGGGTACATGTTATACAACCGCCTGTGGTTTCACAAAGATTTGTATGGGCTAACGATTGGCGGGGGCGAGATCAACAATCCAGGCCGCTACCTGGTGCTCTTGCCGCCAATTAATGGCGCCACGGCGATCTCCGGTA
>PMAT01000095.1 GCA_003152695.1 Acidobacteriaceae bacterium | reverse complement strand
CACCGTCGATCAAGAACTGCTGTTGAGGAACGAATATCTGGCTGCGGAGAGAGATCACTGCGTCGAGCCCTGCAGCAATACGTGGCCCATTACCACGAGGAGCGCAATCACCAGGGCAAGCAGAACCGCCTCCTGTTCCCCTTGCCGAATCGAGGGACGAGCGGGGATAACGGAATTGTGCGGTGCAAGGAACGACTGGGTGGTCTGCTGAAGTACTATGAGCGGGAAGCGGCATGAGCCTTCGGTCGGGTAAACTTCCCTTCCTCGGAAGCGAAGATGAATTTTTTTACCATACGGGGTGATCGGGGTGTGGTCTCGTCGATCAAGAGTAGAATCCGGGTGGGGATGTGCATCATGCAAAACGAGAAGGATGTAAACCCGTTCGAAGACGTACACAAGAAAGCCAAGGCTTTTAAAGACCACGCTCGCGAAACGAATAAGAAGGATGAGGAACTTCGCAAAAAACAAGCGGTGCAGGATGCAGAGCCTCAGCGATCACCCAAAACCGGCCAATGAGTATCACCTGAAAACCGGCCAACGAGAGCAGCGTCTGGGACATTAACGCCGGCGGAGGCTTGTAGGCTCCGTGGGCATGGCAATGTCTTGAACGAAGAGAAGAAACAACAAGTCTTAGCTCTGGAACGACTGGGATGATCGCTGCGGCAGATCCAGCAAGCGACCCGCATCCGTCGCGAAACCGCCAGCGCCTGCCACGAAGCAAATTGACAAGGGGCTCATCCTGAAAGCACTCGGAGGGAAGAAGTCATGACTGGACACTTTATCTATCTAATCGTAACAATTGGCGGCTTCCCCGGGCATAAAGGCTTTGCAAACGAAGGTGCAATTTGTGAGGAGTGGTCGCTCCTAGAAGATAGGGCGCACAAAGAAGTAATTGCCGTTGATCTTGTGACTAGGGAGGTAGCACGCCGCTATTCGGCTGCTGAATCCGACGACATCGCAAAGTGTTGGCGCAATCCCAAGACTCGTTAACTGTGGAAATCAAACTGCACCACTACCGCAAAAGTAGAAGCTTAGACAATGCCGGTCAATCAGCGTACCATTGCAAGTGAGAGAGACTTCCTACCTCTCATTCAGACCCCCTGAACTAGGTCAGCCGTTCTGGAGTTTCCTCCTCTTAGTTGTGTCAGTCCAGGAGTTGAAGTGTCTAATCCCAAAGTTCAAGTTAGCCAGAAATCTGACCCTTCCAAACAGCCAAAACCCTTCAAGAATGATTCAGCGAGGGCCTTCTCTGATAGCGAGATACGAACTCGCGCTTACCAGATCTACGAGTTTCGCGACAGAACCGATAACCATGCTGACGAGGATTGGAGCCAGGCAGAGACCGAACTAATGGAACTCGTGGGCGGCAAATAGCCCGAAGAGCGTCACGATCGGAGCCCAGTCTCCACGGCTGTCATCCCGAGCGGAGTGAGCGCAGCGACCGCTGGAGGTCAAGCAGAACTAGCGGATGCGCGCACGTTTCATTCTTACGCAAAAAGGAGAAAAACATGGCCATCCCAATAATAGGAACCTCGGAACCGACTGCAGCCCCTGCAGAGACGAAAGTAAACTCTAAACAGCATGTTTCTCAAGAGCGCTCCGCCGATAAACGTGCGGAGGCCACAAGAGCCAAAAAGAAGAAAAAACGCGACACACACAGAGTTGCTTTGAGAAGGTCGCACACGAAGGGCTAATCGCAGGTTGGCCTGAGGAGCGCTGGATGCTCTTCCAGGATCACGCGAGAACGGAATCACTCAAGCCGGTTCACGCGTGCGAGTGTCGCCGGTTCCGGGCCGACAACATGCGAGGTTGCATGCCGAACACGATCCAAGCCGGCACCATACTGGTCAAGCAATCAAAGCTTCTGCAGTCGCTCGGAGTAGAAAGCGAACCGTACTGTCGGAATTGGCGCTCGTTAGGGATTCTCGAGAGCTCAGGCCTCGATCAGAAAGTTCGGGCTGCCGGATGGCATTTGTTCTTCATGGCTGGCGAGCTGAGAGCGGTAGTGCCCGCCTGGGGCGGACAGAACACTATACGCCGAGGTGTGAAGCGCCTCCTGGCTAAAACTCGGCTACAACATTTCAACTGCCTGGAACTGAGCCACATACTCAGAAAATACTTCCTCGGCATTCCGTATGTGTCCATAGCCGCACACCCTCGCCACATTCAGGAAGGCTGTCAGATTCACTCGATCGAGCAGCGCGCCCAAGATGCTGTGCCGATGCACGGGGAGCCAAGGGATAAATAGCAGTAATTCATTAAGGAGACACAAATGAATTGGGAACAAGTGGAAAGCAGATGGAAACAATTGATGGGCTCTGCAAAGGAAAACTGGGGCAAGCTTACGGATGATGATCTCAATCAGATATCCGGCAAGCGAGAGCAACTTGCAGGTAAGATCCAGGAAACATATGGAATCACAAGACGAGAAGCCGAAAAGCAAGTATGGGACTGGGGTAAGAGCGTGGAGCGGCCTCAGAAGAAAATTGCGTAAGTATTCCTGCATCCCCTCGAATGAAGCCGTACGGTACCCAAAAGGCGAATGGTCTAGACGTGGAAATTACTGATCTCACCGCGGTCCAAATATTGTCCGTGCCCTGTCCGACTTGTGCAGCTGCACCACGAGAACGGTGCTGCGAGATTGCTAACGGCGCATTTCGCCAGGACGCGCATTTTGCCCGTTTGTTGTCTGCCGCAGGACAAGGGACTTCATCACGCCAGCACGAGCCCGCTACCAATGTGCTGCCCGATGTCTATCAGCGGTAGGCTATGGCGTAC
>PMAT01000013.1 GCA_003152695.1 Acidobacteriaceae bacterium | reverse complement strand
CCGCGCAGGTCCAGCAGCGTGTGCAGCTTGACGGCGGCCTTGCATCGCCGAAACCGGGCCCAGGGAAACAGCGCCAGACACAGATCGATGGTTGTGGAATCCAGGGCATACAGGCTCTGCTCCAGCATTCCCCTGCCACTAGGCCGGAGGCGATTGTCAGCGCCAGCACGATCACGCCAAAGACCCAGGAGCCGTGCAGGTTGATCCAGAGGGCAAATAACGGCGGCAAGAGCCAAAGGCCCTTTCGTGTCCGCTGAAAACGGTCCAGCACGAGTAGCAGTCCGATCATGCACAGCCAACCAAACAGCAGCGTGTGAAGTGAACACACACATCGCTCCACCCACCTTTGAATTATGTCCGTTTTTGGCGGATCATCCGTAACGCTTCACGAAGCACGTGCTCCAAATTGGCGTCTTCACGAATGCGGGCGCGTATTGGCGCGAATTGTGCATGGATGCGCCCGCCGACAAGTGGATCACCCTTCGCCCGCGCCATCATCTGGTCTAGTTGGTACGATAGCGGCAATTCCTTGTGAAAATATTTAATGATCCATTGAAGCGCCACATTTTCCATATGCACGCTTTCGAGGTCGCCTAGGAGGCGATTTGCCAAGTCGCTGTCCGTCGCTCGTTTGAAGGAATGCGTTTTGTCTGACGCACGGCGAGCCAGTTGCACAGTGTCTGACATTTGCGATTCTCCTTTATACGAGATTTCTGGTTATGCTCGGCTTCCATTCTCAGGCTCTGATAGTCACCCAGAATCTCCGGTGGGACTTAGACTACTTGACGGAGAAAGCCGGTGCAGGGCGCTAGTGACGGCATTGGTCCTATCAGGCAATACACGTTTCGCGTGCATCCACTACGGCCTGAGAGCACGCGCGAAGTTGAGCTCTAACGCAAGAATCCATTGCGTCCTCCGATTTGGGACAGGTAAGGGCACAGGGGGAACAGCGATTACTCCACCGTCACTGACTTGGCGAGATTGCGCGGTTGGTCCACGTCGCAGCCGCGCCGCACCGCAATGTGGTACGCCAGCAACTGGCAAGGGACTACTTCCAAGATCGGCGAAAGCAGCTCCGGCGCTTCCGGCACGTAGAGCACATGGTCGGCGGCTTCGCGGATTTCCTCGTCACCATCAGTAGCAATGGCGATGACCGTGCCCGAGCGTGCCTTCACTTCCTTCAGGTTGGAAATCGTCTTCTCGTAGCGCAGCACCGAGCCGGGATCAGTCTGGTCGCGGGTAGCAAGAATGACGACTGGCAGGTCTTCATCAATCAGCGCGTTAGGGCCGTGCTTCATCTCGCCTGCGGGATAGCCTTCGGCGTGAATGTAGGAAATTTCCTTCAGCTTTAGGGCGCCTTCCAGCGCGATCGGGTAATGCACGCCGCGTCCGAGGAAAAGAAAGTCGTTTGCGCGGTGATATTGCTTGGCCAGGTCTTCGGTCTCCTCGTCGCGGGTGAGCACCGCCTCCAGCTTGCCGGGAATCCGCATCAATTCATCGAGTAGCCGGTTCGACTCTTCGGCATCAATGGTGCCGCGCACCTCCCCGAGATACACAGCGAGAAGGAACAACGCAGTCAATTGCGCAGTGAAGGCTTTCGTGGAAGCCACGCCGATCTCCGGGCCCGCGTGTGTGTAGATAATGCCATTGGCCTCGCGCGCGATCATGGAGCCGACGACGTTGCAGATGCCAAGCGTTTTGCTCTCCTTGGAGCGCGATTCGCGCAAGGCAGCGATGGTGTCGGCGGTCTCGCCCGACTGGGTGATGAGAATCGTCAAATCATTCGCGCCGGTCAGCGGATCGCGATAGCGGAATTCGCTGGCATAGTCCACCTCGACCCGCACTTTCGCCAGCCGCTCGATCATGAACTTTCCGGCGAGCGCGGCGTGCCAACTAGTGCCGCACGCCGCGATGTATACCTTCTGCAAGCTGCGGAAGTCCTGTTCGGTGATGTCCATCTCATCGAGGAAGACCTTGCCGCTATCGAGCGAGATGCGTCCTAGCGTGGTGTCGCGCACCGCGCGCGGCTGCTCGTAGATTTCCTTCAGCATGAAATGCTTGAAGCCGCCCTTCTCCGCCATGATGGGGTCCCAGGTAATGTGCTGCACCTCGCGGGTGAGGCGCCGGCCCTCAAAGTCGATGAGCTGCACGCCCGACGGCGTGATGACGGCGAGATCGCCGTCGGCGAGAAAGAACAGGTCGCGGGTGTGGTTCAGGATGGCTGGCACATCGCTGGCGACGAAGTATTCATCTTTTCCCAGTCCGATGACTGCGGGCGGCCCATTGCGCGCAGCAACGATTTTGTTAGGCTCGTCGGACGAAATCACCGCGATGGCAAACACTCCGGTGAGCAACTGGACCGTCTTGCGCACCGCTTCCTCCAGCGAAGTCTTGTGCCCGTTGTGGCTGGCAAGGTTCTTCTCCACCAGGTGCGCGATGACTTCTGTATCAGTCTCGGTGCGGAACTTGTGGCCTTCCTCAATCAGCTTTCTTTTAAGGCTGAGATAGTTTTCGACGATACCATTGTGGACGAGGACGAGCTTGCCTGTGCAGTCGCGGTGCGGGTGCGCATTTTCCTCGGTCGGGCGTCCGTGCGTGGCCCAGCGAGTGTGGCCGATGCCATAAGTGCCGTCGAGCGGCTTCAGGCGAATCACTTCTTCCAGATTGCGCAGCTTGCCCTCGGCGCGGCGCACCTGCAGGCCTTCGCCATTGCCCGCCACCGCGATCCCGGCGGAGTCATATCCGCGATATTCCAGCCGCCTCAGACCGTCAAGAATGACCGGCACAACGCGCTTGTTTCCAACATACCCAACAATCCCGCACATAAGATAGATCCAGGTCCACGTGCTCCGCTGTTCGGCGGGTCTTCAGAGCTTGTCAAAGACCCCACGTTAACCGACTGCACAAAAGAGAGCTTTACGTAAAACTGCTTAACGCAGCGTCAAAAGCCTACCTGCCCGTAGACAAGTTCGAGAGCGCCGCTCTCTTCTAAATAGGTCAGCAGCGCACAATTTTCGGCGAGTTGATTCTCCGGGTGGCATTGCGCGTGTCCACCACCAGCCGCGCTTCGCGCACGATAGGTAGGTAGCCGTACTCGCTGTAATCGGTCACGATCATCAAGGAGTCGTACTGGTCAAGTCGTTCAGCGGTCCGCACATGTATGTTCCAATGCCGCTGAACGAACGTCACGAGCCGCTTCAACCTCGCTCGGCGCGATGCGATAAATATAGGAGCTTCCCGATTCCAGGACTTCAATCTTGTTTCTGTCGATGTCAAAGCCGGTAACCGGAAAGTTCGGTTCGCTGAAAAGCAATGCCAGCGGCAGACCCACATAGCCCATTCCGATCACGCCAACCTTGGCTGTACGGGATTCGATTTTGGTCCGAAGACGCTCAGAATGGCTGAGATTCAAACTATAAGATTGCACCGTTCGCCTGCTTTTTCAAAGACTCAGAACTTTCATTTTGGCCGGTGACAAGTGCAACGACTGACCAGTAGTTTCGGGTGATCTGCTGCTAAGCCAGACATATAAGAAGGCCAGCATTACAATCAGGACAAAAAACAAAATGGCAAGCCGCTGCATAACCTTCTTCCTACGCTTGCGGTGTGACTGCTGATGCTTGCCGCTCCGATGATGATGGCTGTGGTGATGATGCTGGTGTGGAATCTGGACTGCGGAAGTCTCCATGCTGTGCTCCATAGGTTGGCCGCTCGACGGGGACTGTCGGTCTTGGGACAAAGTGCCTACTCACTGAACGGGCTGAAAACCACCGGACGCTCCGCTTGCCCTGCACGTGATAGCTGCTCAGTCATTCGCGCCAGGGATTGCGTCGAACAACGTCAGTTTAACTTCTTGCCTGGCAACGTGCGATGGCATAGCCGCAATTGGGACGGCCTCTTCAACATAGCGGTATTCTGGCACGATTTGCTTCAGCTTTTCGCGAATCATCGCGTCCGTACTGGCATACACCATAGCCTCCAACTCGCGCAGGTGCTCATTCAGCATAGACCAACTCATCAGCTTACTCGAAGTACGAATGACCTTCTCGAGGTCTGTCCGGAATGCACTCTCACTAGCGTAGAAAAGTTCCTCGTGGAGTTTCTCGCCCTTACGCAAACCTGTGAATACAATTTCGACGTCATCTTCGGTTTTCCCGCAAAGTCGAATCAGGGTACGAGCTACATCCACAATCTTCATCGGTTTACCCATGTCGAGGACCAGGATCTCTCCATGCTTGCCAATCGTAAACGCCTGCAGCACCAGTGATACGGCCTCGGGAATGGTCATGAAGAAGCGGGTGATATCGGGATGTGTCACTGTCACAGTGCCCTGCTTCCGGATCTGTTCCTGAAAGACAGGGATCACGCTGCCCTGCGACCCTAGTACGTTACCAAACCGAACCGAGACGCGTCGCATCCTGGAGTTGGTTTTAGCCGCCATAATCAGCTCGCAGACACGCTTGGTGCAGCCCATTACGTTGGTCGGGTTTACCGCCTTGTCCGACGAGATCATAAGGAATGCAGCACACCCGCATTGCTCCGCCACATCAAGCAGGGACATCAGAGCAAGGACATTGTTCCGTACCGCCTCGCTTGTGTTAGTCTCCATCATCGGAACATGCTTATATGCAGCTGCGTGAAAAATGATGTCGACCCCGGCAGACGAGATGAGACCTTTCATGCGTTGCCGGTCGGCGACATCGGCAACACAATACTCGGCGCAGACCTCTGCAGCGGCCTGCCCTATCTTCTGCTCAAGGAAGAAGAGCGCACTCTCGTCCTGATCAACGCACAGCAGCTTTTCTGGCTTGTAGTAGAGCAGTTGCGCGCAAAGCTCAGAGCCGATCGATCCCGCAGCTCCCGTAACCATCACCACCCTGCCAGTCAATTGTTGCTGAACAGCGTGAAGGTCAAGATGTACGGGCTCTCGTCCCAGCAGGTCGTCGAGATTCACATCACGCAACTGCTCCACGGTAACTTTTCCGTTAATCAAATCCGCCATTCCGGGAACCGTGCGGAAGCGTGCCCCTGACTGCTCGCACAAAGTTGTGATACGGCGCATCTGGCGGCCTGTCGCCGACGGGATAGCAATCAGCACCTCTTCCACTGCACGTTTTCGTACAAGCCGTGGCAGATCATTAATACTGCCAATAACGGAAACGCCGTGTATTCGTCCTCCAATTTTTCCCGGTTCGTCGTCCACCAGTCCGACCGCCATGTATCCGCAGCGGGGCAAGTCATTAAGCAGCCTTTCCGCCGCGTCCCCCGCTCCGACAATGATCGCAGTCTTTTCTGACTTGTCCCTCCAAACACCCCTGACGGACTGCACTAGGATTCGCGAGAACAGGCGAGCACCACACAAACTCCCTATAGCAAGCAGTGCTTCCAAACAGTAAATGCTGATGGGAAATGCCTTTATACCGAGGAGCCATCGCTCTATCACAAGAAAGCCGACCGATCCCAAAGCCATAGCTTTTACGATGTCTGCAATGTCACTGACGCCGGTGTAACGCCAGTACCCGCGAAACAGTTTAAAGCGGCCCAAGGCCGCCAAGCGCATCAACACAAGTATTGGCAAAGCGGCAAACAGAATATCGCGACGGGGCAGCGTAAACTCAAAACGCAGGAGCCAGGCGCCGATGAGAGATGCTCCAAAAAGAATCGTGTCGAATGCAAGTATGAACCAAAACCGCAGTCGCAATAGCATGGCCAGATTCCTATTCTTGATGGGACGTGGGGAGCGTGTTGATCAGCCGTTACTGCTAGCTGATGTGAGAAAGGAACAGCTTCTAGCTAGGAAGCCCTCGGCTGGGTCTTGCGGTGAGCCGCCACTCTCATGACATTCTTGACTGTCGCGCAAGTTGCGTGGATGGCTTCATCGGATAATGTGGGATGCACAAGGAACATCAGACTGGTTTCGCCCAATTCGTGCGCAACCGGTAGGGGATCCTTTGGCCGCCAGTCTGCTGGAAATGCCTTTTCGAGGTAAATCTCGCTGCAGCTGCCGGTAAAACACGGTACTCCTTCTGCGTTTATGGCTTCGACGATGCGATCGCGGCTCCACCCAGGCCGCAACTGTTCGGGACGCACGAAAACATAATACTTGTAATAGGAATGGCCGACGTGCGGGGGCGGGTGGGTCACGCGCAAACCCGGCAATTGCGCAAACCAGTCGCTCAGCCTCTGTGCATGTTTGCGCCTGATGCTTAGCCAGTGGCCGATCTTGCGGAGCACCACCCGCCCGATCGCCGACTGCACTTCGGTCATTCGCCAGTTGGTGCCAAACGATTCATGCAGCCACCGGTATCCGGGAGCGTGCTGCTTCCGGTAAACGGCGTCGTAGCTCTTGCCATGATCTTTGTAGGCCCACATCTTCTCCCAAAGATCATCCGAGTTGGTGGTGACCATTCCGCCTTCACCGGCAGTAGTCATGATCTTGTCCTGGCAAAATGAAAACGCTGCGACATCGCCCATGGAGCCCACCGGCCGCCCCTTGTAGGTTGCCCCGTGCGCTTGGGCACAGTCCTCGACAACTTTGAGACCATGCTCGGCGGCCAATTCAAGGATCGGATCCATTTCGCAGGGCCAGCCCGCCAAGTGCACAGCGACGATGGCCTTAGTGCGCGGGGAAAGCACTTTTCGAATGCTGTCCGCGGTGATGTTCTGGCTGTCTCGATGGACATCAGCAATCACCGGCCGAGCACCGACCGCCGCCGCACAACTCGCCGAGGCTATGAACGTGCGGCTGGTGGTGATGACCTCATCCCCCGCGCCGATGCCGAGGGCTCGTAAGGCGCCTTCCAAGGCAACCGTGCCATTGGACATCGCGATCGCATGCTTACAGCCGGCAAAGCTGGCAAATTCCTTCTCGAACTGCCGACCCTCTTCCCCCGTCCAGTAGTTGACGTTGCCGGTGCGCAGCACGGCAACAGCCGCCTCGATCTCGTCGGGAGCGAAGTATGGCCAGGGTGAGAACATTGCGGCGCAAGCGGCGGAGGCCATGGCGTTGTCGCTATTCATCGGCACCGATCGCCGATAAGCTCCTCACAGCCGCAGGCGAACGATATCCCGGAAAGTAAGTGTTGTCCGGCGCGGTACCATGGTACGTGCACCAGTTTGCCTGTAAGGCGTTGTAGTGCTCAACGAGGTGGATACGTCGGAACGTGTAGAACGCGGCCCGAAGATGCGAAAAGCTTGCTTTGAAACGAAAGATCCCGTCGTCGGGCTGGTAACCTCCGCCTAGGACCAACCGTTGTTTCCCATTGCGTCTTGCCCACGCAATAGCGTAGTTCACAATTGCGTTGGTCGGCCGAACATGCTGGTAGTCGTAATCTGCACCGCCAAAATAGGAGTAAACGCTGACGTCATCGTGCATGTAGAGCGTCGCAGCGACAATCTGACCCTTATACTCAGCCAAGACGAAACGCGCGTTTCCAGCCATTTGCTCAAATATTGAGATGAAATACTCAGGTGGCAAGTAATACGAGCCGAGGGCCTGATTGCGATCCATAGTTCCCCGATAAATTCGATGGAACGCACGAACTTCGTCCAAGCTCGTTGCCTCGAATACTCGAACGTCTTCATTCGCGGCACGCTTCAGGTTCTTGCGGCAGGCATAGGAAAAGTGGTTTTGCCACAACTCGTCTTCCGATAGAGTCGTATCTACCCAAACAACCTCGCGGTTAAAACATAGCTCGCCGCCCGTAAGCATCTGGCCGGCATCGCTCCACGGATTCAGGTGCATGAATTCTGTGACCACGCCGAGTTCACAGAAGAGCTGATGTACAGCGTCGCAGAATCTGGCGGCGCTCGCTCCCGAAAGATAAAATGGGGCGGTGAATTCAGGAGTTGCGGAATCCCAATTAGCCCCAGCAATTTGGCTGAACGGCAGCTCGGATAACGACCGCAGAAAAAAGGAGTAGACGGTCCTGCTTCGGCCGTCGTCGAATACGAACAGACTTGCGATGCGCCGACTATATTGCTCTTGTATGCGCGCGAATTCGTAACTGCCAAAAACACTTTGGCTCGCAGGCAGGAGGCTGCGCCAGTCGTCCTCGTTCCTCAAGTGGAGCAACTTCTGATGGGTATTCATCGTTACTTGAGCAACCGCGTCAGGCACTCTACAAGATTGCCTAGGGCCTGCCTATCCGTGTCTTGATGCACAGGCAAATTCATCATGTGCCGCGAAAGATAGTGCGCCTCGGGAAATTCTTCAGAACGGATTTGGTCGATCAATGTGTGATAAAGGCTTACTACACCATAACCAAGGGCATTCATCTGAAAGTATAAGTTGTCTCGTGATCCTCCGTTGATGAGAACGGGCAAACTCTGAGGGACGACCCCATCGGGAAGGCTGCTGTAAAGGGGCTCCAGACATGGGCAGGTGTCCCTGAGCAATTGAAGGAGAAAACAGGCGTTTTCACGTCGGCGCAGCGCTATTCGGTAGAGGTCATAGTCCTGGAAAAATTCCGCAGAGTCGTCACCCGGGGGCCGCTCCATCACTTCCATGCTTTCCTCGTGAGAGTTCGTGTTTAGGACGAGCCTCCCTCCTCGAGCAAACGGCAGCAGTTTGTGCATGGAGTAAATCGCGGCGTCACCCGACCGACCGCAGATGCCACCGACCTGGTCCGACAGCATTGCATGCGCTTCATCCTCAAGCGCGAACACATTATTATCGCGAGCGAACCTGCACAAGGCGTCAGCATTAGGATCGGGAAACCCGAAATAATGAATCAGCACCAGTAGTCGAGGACGACGAGCTTGTATCTTTGCTTTGACATCGTCAACGTCTACTTGCAGCCTCTGTGAGATTCGATAAAACGAATACTGAACGCCCAATTCCTCGATGGGGTCAAACACGCCGGAGCCTTCGCGGCTGCTCCATCCGATGTAGGAGGGCAACAGAACTTCATCGTCCTGCGAAAGCCCAATAGCCTGCATATATGCCTTAAATGCACACCGGGCACTCTCGAAAGGAAAGCTTCGACGCTGGAAGTTACAGCGTCTCTCCGGTAATTTGGCGATTGCGGTCATTACAGTCACGCGAGGGGCTTCACCATGCGAAGCACGCTTTCGGAACTGATAATTTCGCGCGCAAGGTTAATTGGCTCGGGCGATGAGACGATGAGCACGTCGCGCCGATTGCTCAAGCTTGCCGCGATGATGTTCACAGCTTGCGCAAGCGGGATGCCATTAAAATCGAGTAGCTTAAAATGTTGACCGCCGATAAACCCCAGACAACCGCCCCCGCCGTCGCACTCCCACGTAACTTTGCCGAAACCCCAGTCACGCTCGTCGGCTAATGCTCTGTCAATCTCCTCTTTGTTAATCCTCAACTGAACACCGTTGTTTCTCGCGACATTTCGAAGGGCAATGCGGGCAAGATAGGTGATACTCTCTTCCCGAAAACACGACGTCCGATACCAGGCAACCGCGCGCGTGTTGCTCTGGAAAACATCAAGTGAGAGTTGCTGGCAGCCTGAGATCCGTCCTGTCGTCTCGAAATCCTGCAAAAGCAACTTCCCAAAGCCCTGGCCTGCGGCCGAAGGATCAATCGCGATGTAGCTGAGAAAATCAGTGCCGTCCCCGATGAGTGCCTCGTAGTAGCCGACTAGTTCCAGGTCCCGTTCTAACAGGACGAAGCGGTGGCTGGCGTCCCCCGCTGCTATCAGCTTTTCGAGATACCTGACCGACTGAGGTGCCTGGTAAATGGTGTAGAGAAATTGCTTGTTTCCAAACACCCGGCTCGCCAGGGCGAATATCTTTGTGGCGTCGGAGGGCTCGGCGATGCGTAGCTGCATGCTACTTGCCTCAGTTGTTGGCAGCATGGCAAGACGGGACACTATTGGCGGCTCTACCTTTCCGTTCCTCATCAAAATCCAGCATGACAGCGCCCGGGTCAACCTGCACCCCATCTCTCTGGAACACACGCCACAAAGTGAGGAACAGAATCCTTATGTCCAGAACGAGTGAGCAGTCCCGCACGTAGTCGAGGTCGAGATCAATACGCTCATCCCAGGAAAGATCGTTGCGGCCACTGACCTGTGCTAGCCCTGTAATTCCCGGCCGCACAAAGAACCTCGCTTTCTCCGGCTCCGTGAAGAATGGGTAATAGCGCATCAAGAGAGGGCGCGGGCCGACCAGGCTCATGTCGCCGCGCAGCACGTTCCACAGCTCGGGGAGTTCGTCCAGGCTGGTGCGGCGCAAAAATTCGCCGAACTTGGTCAGTCGCGCGCTATCCGGCATCAACTCTCCGTTGGCATCGCGCGCGGCGGTCATGGTTCGTAGTTTGTAAATCTTGAACAGCACGCCGAAGCGACCAGGCCGCTGTTGCCGGAACAGAACTGGTGAGCCCAGTTTCACCCTTACCAATACCCATAACAGTACCAGTAAAGGCAACAAAATCACGAGCATCAGGCTGCTCACTGCAACATCCAGGGCTCGCTTGGGTACGCCAGTATAGAGTCGATCCATCGCTTTCAGATATCAGCGGACTTTAGCCAGTTGCGATGCGGCTGGCACTCCAACGACCGTCGTTGCCGGCGGCACGTCTTTCGTCACCACGGCGCCGGCTCCGATCCGCGCCTCATCGCCCACTCGCACGTACTGCAAAATTTGCGACCCGGTGCCAACCATGACCGAACGTCCCAATTCCACTCCCCCGGAAATGTTCGCCCCGGGATTGATCAGACATGCCGCTCCGACCGTAGCTTCATGGCCCACCGTGCATCCGTAATTGAGCTGCGAAAACTCGCCAATCTCGACGTCGGTGGTCGCGATGGCCCTTATGCAAATAACTACTCCTCTGGCCAGCTTCACTGTACTGCCTACGTGCGCACTGGGATGGACAATGACCGGCCACTCGACATGCGGGTACCGCATTGCCAGCTCCTGCCCTACCCGAAACTTGGAGATGGGATCGCCAATGCCCATGGCAAATGCATCCACTTCATGTGCCGACGGCCAACTGAAATCCCCCAGCACCGGGCTGTCGTATTTGCCGTGCATATTGGTCAGGAAGCCCAAGAGTTGAAACTCCGGAAGGGCGCGCAGCATGTCCGCTAACTCGCGCGCATTGCCCCCGGCCCCAATGATGGCGATCTTCTTCATACGGCCGCTCCATCCAGCTCGTGCGCACTTGCCGCCGCGGCTAGCGGCCTTGTCTCCGAGGCCGACGTCAGACGCCGAATGTATGCTTGCGAATCGAATTCCCAGGGACGTAGGGCCCCACGCAAGATGTGCCGGTAAACCTCATAGACTTCGCGGCCGGTGCGGTTCACATCGAACATGTGCTTCACTAGCGTTCGGCCGGTGAGGGCCAGTTGACGATGATGTTCGAGGTCGGCGAGTACTTCCAGGACGGCGCCTGCCAGCGCCTTCGCCGAGCGTACGGGAACCAGTCTGCCGGTAACGCCTTCCATTACAATTTCAGGGATGCCGCCGACTGCACTTGCCACGACCGGAACGCCGGCCAGTAAAGGTTCGAGCACGCCGCCACAGTTTTCCGACAACGGCACGTGGACAGCGCAGTCAAAATCAGGCCAGCTCTGGGCCACTTCGGACGGGCTAAACAGCCCGGGAAGAATGATCCTGTCCCCCGCGACCTTTTGCGCACGCTCCTGCAGCTGCCTTTCGTACCACTCTCCCATTCCATATGAATCGCCGATCAGTACTCCCCTGACGTTTGGCGCAGCCCTGGTTATTGTGCCTAGAGCATCAATTACGTCCTCGTGACACTTCAATCCTACTTGCTGATCGAGCAGGTACTTCGGCGGATACATAATGTTGATGTTCCCAACCAAGCGGGTCTGCGAGTCGAGGCCCAGACGTTTATGAAGATAGAAGTGACGCTCGGCGGAAAAGGCCTCCACTGGCCAGCCGAAGTAGCTGAGGAATAACCGCGATTTCGGCACACCCGCATGGCTATAGTGTTCATTGATGCATCTGCTAGATCCGATCCAGTAATCCGAGCCCCCAGCCGTGAGCAGCTCCGCGCGGCGCGAGTGCCAGTGTTCCAGGTGCAATGGGCCGGCCACCTGAAACACGCGTGGAATCTTGTGGTGCCTTCCCAACGCCAAACGCAACGTGAGTGTGGTCGTCACAAAATGGCTATGGATGAGATCTGGCTGTACTTCAGCCACAAGCCGTCTGGCATTGCGAGCCACAGAAGCGAACTGTCCCGGGTGACGCACGGGAAGCGACAAGTCAGCGATATGAATCGTCGCACCGCTCCGCCGCCACGCCTCAACCGTGCGACCCTCGGTCCGCGGTAGTGCCACGTGGACCTCGACACCTGAGCGCACCAGCACCGCTACCTGGTTGGCCGCCCAGCTTGCACCATCGGAAGTTTTGACTACGTGCAGAACGCGCATTGTTTGCTCAGGCTGCCACTTGGCCGCGCGACGACAACCACACCTTAGTTACATCGCGCAGAAACTCATAGAATTCCGTGCGCTTCTTTTCCAGCACTTCAGGCCGGAATTCCTGTGCCTTACGCAAGTTGCGCGCCGACATCCGGCAAAGTCGCGAGGGATCGCAGATGACCTGCTGGATCTTGTCGGCAAGCGCTTGCGGGTCGTTGGGCGGCACCAGATCATCCGGATGTAGCAGCTCGGGGATGCCTCCGACCGAGGTGGCAATACAAGGCAACCCGCGTGCCATGGCCTCTACCACCACGCGGGGGAGTCCCTCTGTCCGCGATGGAAGCACCATCAAGCTGGCGTCATCGAGTTGAGAGCGCACGGCAATTCCAGCCGGCAGCTCGCCAAGAAACTTAACGCTGCCATTCAGCGATAGCGATCGCGCCAGCTCTTCCAACTCGGAACGGTGTCTTCCATCGCCAATTATCCGTAGCTCGACAGGAAAGGCGCGCCGGGATAGGACACTCACCGCACGAATGAGAACGTCCTGCCCCTTATACATCTGTTCCAGCGAGCCGACGAAAACCAGGCGCGGCCGTATCGGACTTGCATATTTCTTCGGGCCGGGCGCGTAATCGTCCACAGAAAGGTCAGTGCTGGAGTAACTCGTGGTAAACACCCGTGGAACGCTCCTGAAGTAGGTTTCCTGCAGGTCGGCATCAGAAACCCCCACTGCAAAGCCGTGGTTCCGCGCTGGATAGTGGCGCTGCAAAGCGCGTTCGGTGACATAGCTGACGGCTGCCGCCCGCGCACATTGTTCCTTCAGGGCCCGGGTGGAGAGATAACGGAAGAAGGGTCGCAATGGATGTTTTACTGCGCCTGGCGCGAAGGCTTCGTGGGGATCTCCGACGACTTCCAATCCATACGGACGGCCCTGCTTCCATAACAGGGGCAGCAGGTCGGTCGCGACTCGCGAACCGACCCGGCACAACACCGCATCGTCAGGAGCCAAAGCCGACCGCACCGCCGCGCGTACGCGGCCCCGCACCTTCGCATACTGCCACGGGCCCAAATAGTACGGCACTTCGATGAACTCAACTCCCGCCCCAACTACCGGCCGATAGCGATGATCAACTGCAGGCTTATGTTCCGCCCGCGCAACCACCTTCACCCCATCAAGAACTTTCAGATACCTGTCCCAGAAAGGCAGACTGTACGATGTGCGCGTCCATATCCGCCCATCCGGAGTTCTGGTGAAACGGAAATCAAGAGTGATGAGAAGTTGCATGTTTTACCGGGTGCTAGCCCAGCTTGTGCCGTTGTAGTGCCAGGTTCTGCCGCTAGTGGCATCCAAAACCTCGCTACCGGGGCGGACGCCGATGCTGGGAAGCATCGAACTCTGTAAAGGGGGAGCAAGCTGGATACCACGAAAAGCAGTGGAACATTTGCCGGCATTTGTGCGAATGTATTGCAGATAACCGGACTTCGGTCCGCCGCTTGCGGAGACTGAGTTGCCATCAGCCAACACGCAGGAATCTCCGAGTACCTCGATACCGTATGCCATGCCGCCCGACTCACCGGCAATGATGTTATTTCGAAGAATAGCTACGTGTGAAATCCCATTTGCCGGGCTGACCATGACCCCAGGGCGATAGGACGAAATCAGGCCGGGGTTAGCTGCCGACCCGGCGTTAATAATCATGTTCTCACTGATTTCAACGTTATCACCACCCCCGGGTGCCCACCGAATAGCAGATGCCGGCGCATTGACCACAATGTTGCCGGTAATTTTCACATTGAAAGCTCGGTTGGAATTTGTTGCGTCCCAGTAGCCAATGCCCATCTCCGACGGCCCGCTGAAAGGCGCCGTCGGAGACGACTCTAGGTCGTACTCAATCGTGTTGCCTGTAATGAGAAGTGTCTTGACCGGCAGGTTTGCAGTTGGATTGATCGTAATTCCGCTCGCATTTCCGATGACGGGCGCCCCTGTGACAGCATTCGTCGTCCACAGCGTCTGCACCAGCCGAATTACGTTTCCGCTTATCGTGGCATTTGTGATCCCATACCCTTCGGTATGCGAACGATAGTTGTTGGACCAGATGGTAATCCCATAGTAGCCGTTAACAATGCTGTTGCCGTTGACGACAATACCCTCCGAGTCGCTCGCGGCCACTCCCGTCAGGTTCATCCCAACCAGGTAGCCATCGATTATGTTCCCAGTAATTGTCTCCTTTCCACCATGTGTCTCGATAGCAGTGACAGCGCCGCCAGCATTAATGCCTCCTACGAACATGTTGTTTACAATCGCCGCATGTTCTGCGGCCATATAAATCGTGCTGTGATCGTGATGAAGCGTCCCGGTTGTGTTTAGCTCAAATCGGCAGTTTGTCACTTGGCTGTACTGGCTGCCGGAATATATTACGTTAATCGACGATATATCGCGGATCTCCACGCGATCCCATGTCATGCCGCGGCTACCCGATGTCGTGCCGATTGCCAGTCGCCCCTGCGCGAGCGATAGGGCTGGATTGTTAGTCGCGTTGTAGTCGATTGTAAACTCCCGAAATTCCAGGCCATCGTATTTGGCGCCGAAGCTCCCAAAAATGACGGTGAAGTCACCCGCACCATCCTTTACCTTCAGCACCGACGACCCCATGCCCTGCCCCACTATGTGCAAATTGGATCCAATCTTAAAAATGTAGCTGACACTCGGAGGAGAGATAATGCAAGTCCCCGCTGGTAACAGGACGTCGGCACCTGCGACCACTGCGGCATCAATCGCGCTCTGAATGCCTGCGGTGTCGTTGCCGCTGCCGTCGCATTTGGCTCCGTAGTCGCGAATGTCAATTAATGAGCTGCTTCGGCTTGCACCGCGCGCCATCGGCATTGGACAAATACTCATCGTCAACACGAAGGCTAATATGAAAAACCTACAATTGGCGCCAGTCATGAAGCTTCCTGGTTTAGACAAGCCGACGCGCTCCGAAAGGAACCGAGGGACGAATACGGCGGCTCTGAGTACCGATCTCCCGTGGGTGAAATACTTTAGATACTATGAATGTAATACCAACACCAGCAGTGAAATAGACAATAATGCAAAACACATTCCGAAAGTCGATACGGTTAGCGTCAATCGCTTCTGGCAGGAGCACGGCAAAGGCAAGCACACCGATCGGGGGGTACATCTTCCAAGTACCCAAGACATAAAAACCGATGGTCCAGAGCATAAACGTTGGGATTACTCCGAAAACACCAAAGTTCAGGTACGCTTCTGCTACAGGATTGAAGCCCCACCCAGAAACGGGACCCTTGCCGGCATGGATCGTATTGGCGAAGCGCTCGGAGAGGTAAATTGGTTTGGTGCCTGGATACAGTGCTTTGGGTATCACAGACATGACGGCAATAGCATACGAGTTGCCCAGCAGAATATCCCCTTCTGAGCCCGTCACAATCTGGAGAAGCGATAGATAAGGGGCTGCTAGCTCAGTGTGTTCAGGCTTGATCTGGTCGAAGATGGCCTGGTTGTCCAGGAAATATTCCATGTCAGTATTGGTGATCTCACCACTAACACGCGGGGCGATCAATACTCTGGCATACCCAAAAAAAGCGGCGCCACAATAGGCCAAGAGGAGGAGAAAACACAGGCCGAGTCCAACCCGCAACTTGCGGCCCCGGATTACAAACGTGACGGCCATGACCGCAAGAATAGCTTGAATTACGAGTAAGCGCTCACCCTGCGGCAGCAGGAGACCACACCAGAGCAGCAGTGCCGAGCGGGCTACCCATTTCTTCACCTTTGTGGGTGACTGCTCAGCCGCGTACCACATTGCAGCAAGTCCCGGCAATACAAAGGCCAAATAAGGCCAACTAAGAGCGGCTTCATGAAATGCTTCGAAACGGTTCCCGCGTCCACTTTTGAGGCCAGCTAGGTAACCTCCTATTTGTTGATACTGGAGAAAATACATGCTGATACCGATGGCATATACTGCTATTCCAGCATTTAGCCATGCTGTCGCTGATCTCCCTGGATCACGTACTGTGATAGGGCGTGATAATTTGTTTGTCGGATAAAGTCGTTCTAAGAAATGTGCCGTGATGAAGATCGTCAAGGCTGCCATGGCATCTAGAACTCCGGCGGCGGCATAGGCATCTTGCGTGAACGGCCATGGATAAACAGTTGCGGTAGGGTCTTGCATGCTTGCAAGCCTCAGCAAGAGAACTCCATTATAAGCCGCGAAAGCGAAGCTGAATATGCCGAGGGGATCTAAAACACCATGATCTCGAAAACGCCGCGCTGCAACTGCTCCGGAGGCCGATATCGTCAGAATAGCCCACGCAATTGCAGGCTGCCTATCGAACAAGAAGTAGCACGTAAGGAACGCAAAGACCGCCCCAAGAGCGAGGATAGGGAGTAGTGCGTTCGTCAATGTTGGTACGCGTCCGTATCCTGCAGCGGCGCTGGATTTAGTGAACATCGGCAGCGAAACTCTCCATTTGAGACGAAACTTTTAATCGAGTGCGGCGTGAGGAGTGGTCAGTTCTCAAGATATTTGCTTGAATGCTCCGGCGCTAGTTACGCCGGTTCGATGATCCAACGGAGCGACACGAATATAATTGTTCAGAACTCGCTAGGGCGTATTGCATGCTGAATGGGCTTTTGGACAACACGTCTTCCGTGCGGATGCCCGGATCTTTGTAGGACCGGAAGTTAAGCGCCGCTGCCGCCCACTCTTCATCCGGAAGCTCCAGAGACATCGTACGAACTCCGGGAAGATAGCGCGCGATCTCATTTATTCCAGGCAGGTCGCTAGCCAGTACGGGGACTTCCGCGGCGACGGCTTCCAGGACCGCACCAGGAAGGCCCTCCCATAGGGATGGAAAGATCATCAGATCTGACGCCCTCAATAGATGTGGCACGTCGGCTCGGACGCCTGCGAAGACGACGCGCTCGCTGATCGCACTACGCGTGATAAACCGTCGCACCGAGGATTCGATTGGGTCGCGGACGGCTCCGATGAGCAGCAGGTAGGCGCTGGGGACCATGCGGGCAAATCGTTCGAATATGCAGAGCAAGCGTTCGTGGTTCTTTGGCGGGTCCATGCGGCCCACGTGGATCACCACGACCGCATCCTGGGGGATGCCAAGTTCTGCTCGAATGCCCGAACGGTCGGGCCGAATCCGAAACTGCGAGACATCTATTCCTCTATAGATGACTCGACAACGCGCATCGTGCGACCACTCGGGTCCTAAGTTTGCGTGGAGGGCTCCTTCGCTTACTCCCACTATGTCGGTCGCATGCAGGTCTACCCATCGCTTAAACATGCGGTTACGCAGCCGTCGCAGAAGATGCGCCCGCTTACCGTCCCAAGTACTTGCGAATTGACAGATACGTTGTGGTATCCGCTCCTTTGCGGCAAGCCGCAGTATGTAGCCCGAAAACCAGTGGACATGCGAATGAACTGCATGAAAACCACCATTTCTCAATAACTCGCGAAATCTACTCGGGAAGAGAGGGCCGAGCCGTATCAAGTGCACCACTCCGCCGAGCGATCGAATCTCTCCATCCAATTCCCCGGGGAGACCAGACAAGCAGCAGAAGTCGAACCTATACCGATTCCAGTCCAGATTCCGCATGAGATCTAAGGTCCGCATCTCCGCCCCTCCGCGATTCATGCGGCCAAGGACATGGAGCACCTTTATAGCGCCTTCAGGCTTCATGCTTTCACAAAGCACTACATTTTCCGGCTCACTGCTGTCCGGGGAAACT
>PMAT01000033.1:20071-25305 GCA_003152695.1 Acidobacteriaceae bacterium | reverse complement strand
GAACTGGAATTTCGACCGATAGCGCCCGCAGGAAGAAGTCCAAGACCTGGGCCCGGTGGACGGCCAGACAGTGTAGGAAACTGTTCCAGGCGAAGCCGATGCCAGAGCTGCAGTCGCCAGTGTGGGAACTCGCGTTTGCATCTTCCCTGATACGTCCCGCGTTGCTAAGGAACGAGCACCAGGATGATGAGCATCAAGTCGTCAAAGTTTCTGTGAAGTTTCGGAATTCATGCTGTGGCGAAACTTCGTAAGGAATTCGCGCGTCTCAAGAACTTGTCTAGCTCCGACAAGCTGAACTCGTCAACAACTCGTCAACAAAACCCCGCATTTCTGGGGACTCTTAGGCGGTTAGTTCGCGGAAAAACAACGGAAAGCAAAGCCTTTTAGATTGCTGACCTCATTTTTGACACGATAGAGGTCAGCCCCGTCGCACAGCAACTCCGCCGGCGGTACGAAACGTTGGACGGGATCGCTGGCTGCGGCTGGCAAATTCCAACAGTGGCGCAATTGCCTCCAGGCGTTTCAAGGCCTGTGCGTCCTGCTTTGCAGAAAAGTTAAGGCGCTCAGGCTCGGTAACTTCCGGCAGAGAAGCAAACAGGTTGGATTGGTTTGGATCTGAGCGAAGCGCCAGAGCCGTGCAGTCTGGTCCTGACAGCAGCGGCTGTTTGAGGAATTTCAGCTGCGCTTCGACCGGCAAGGACGATAGGGCGTATTCGCGCTGACCGGATCCGCGTTTTTGCCGGTTGCTAGTGTTCCGCAAACGTAACGCTCCGAGCTGCACCTTCCAACGGATGGTTCTGTCGGACCATCCAGTTACATTTCTGACCGCTTCCGTATGGATCCAGAGTTCGGCGCCCACCGGTTTTGCCCTTTCTTGTTTCTCTCTTCCCTTCCAGTTACCATGGCTCGCATGGAAGGGTTCGGTGAGGAGTGAAGCGTATTTAAATATGAATATTATATATCTACACAAATAGTATTGCCAATGTCAAGACCAGCGAAACGAAATGTTGTCACGATTGATTGGCCCAGGGTGGGCCGGCGGATAAGGGAGCTCCGTGGTTTCGATCTGACCCAAAAGGAATTCGCAGCCAGGATTGGAGTCAGCCAAGGTTACCTGTCGCTAGTGGAAAATGGAGATGTTGAAGTGGGTGCTGCTATTCTCCTTCGAATTGCTCAGCAATACGGGAAATCCCTCGAGTGGTTGTTGACCGGTCATTGAGAACGGGCTCGCGCTCATGAACTCAGGCCAGAAGGGCGAAGTGAGTCGGGAAAAGGCTAGCCAGCTCAATATCCAAAACGGACAAACGAGGAAAGGGCTAACTAGCTCGGTGGAGAAGAAAGGAACGCCAGTGGCAGGTTCTAGCAAAAGGTACCAAGCGATGCGGGCAAGCGGGAAGATATTGCGCATCATCGTGAGTGTGGCCGCCCTCTGTTGTCTCGCCTGGCTCTTCAAACCAGGTGCAGAAGTGCGAGAGCGGCCGGCACGGCGTGCGTCAGACAAGCCACATTCATTCGAGCCAACTGCTGGTTTTCGTACCTGTAGGATTTGCGGCCTTCCTAGAAGCTACAAAGTCCATAACGCAGAAACCCGCCCAGCGAGTCGTGGCGGAAGGCTAGCCAAACACGCTGGGCTCGGGCAAGAGGAAGGTTAAGATCTCCCCCAAAATGCGCAGCTCGATCTTTGCCGTTCTTCTGCCGCTGATTGGGTACCTCAGTTCTGAGCTTTCCACGAATAAAAGCTGTTTGTGTTCAGATAGTTAGGGGCAAGTTGGTCCTGGATTCCACGCCCTGCCAATTTCTCGGTCACGCGATGAAAATCCATGCTGCCTTTTCAATAGGCTACGGTTGCCGAACAGCCCGGCACTGCAAATCAATTCCGCACAAGTAGGTCCGAATTTCGGCGAATTTGGGCGCGATAAAACCCGCCATATTCCGCGAAATTCCACCACTGCAAGATATCCCCTTTCCTCACAAGACTGTGGAATTATTGGAATTCAACTGCAGTAATGTTTGAATTGCGTTGCAGTGGGTTTGAATTACGCTGCAGTGGAATCGGCGGGTAAGCCACCTGCTACGTGTTGTTCTTTATCCAGTTGGAGAGTCGGAGGGTTTGTCTGGCCGGAATCACGCCCCATCCGGACCAGCAGTGGATGGAGCAGATGGGGCGCAACGTGACCATGCAGAAGTGGGGATTTCTGGCCAACAGCAGGTATCTGCTGCATGATCGGGACAGCAAGTTCTGCATGTCGTTCCGTCAACTGATCGAGGCTGGCAGGGTGAAAACCATGCCCTATGGTCAAGAAATTCGAAGGGATTGGAAAGCCGAGGCTTGCAGCCACGACTAGTCTCTTCGGATTGCTTGGCAGCCAAGATGAGTTTCTTGACCCTACGACACGGTTTTGGATTTTCCTGGCAGGGCGACAACCCCGATTTGCGGGACCGAAGACGGCTCCCGGAGGAAAGAATGCAACTTGCAGGACCAGAGGATCGCGGCTGGGAATATACTGAATCGAATCCGGGAGTCCAAAATGGAAATCCCGGTTTATACAACGATGAAACAGAATCGCAATCGCATTGTGATATTCCTTCTTATTCTGCAGCTTATGCTGATTTGCGTGATAACCAGGAAGTGGCTGCTTGTAGGTACGCAGAGGTTATATTTGGAAGACCGGAAGGATGACGGCAGACAGGGAGTAGCCTGGCAACGGTTCGTAGTGGAGAACGGGTCCGTATTGCCACAGATTATTACTCGCAACAATGCCCATACCATCTTCGAAATCAATCCCTGGACGAGGTCCAGCCTTCGGTTCCGAGCCACACCAACCGGCCCTGCGGCGTATGAAATCTATTTGCTGAGGAATGGCGCCAGACAGCTGCTTCAGAAGAACGAATTGTCCGGTCCGACTTCGGGATCAGTATCACTGCCGGTAGGCCGGGAAAGCCTCGCGATTGAAAATCGCGGCGCGATAACCTGGTCCGACCTGCGAGTGGTTTCAGAGCTTCACCTCGTTCCTTACTTCGCCGCGCTCGCCGTCTTATTTCTGCTGACCTGTTCGATTAAACGCAGCAGTGCGCTCCCCACGGCAGCGAAACAAGCAAGCTTAGTGGCCGGTTCGGTTTTAGTAACCTTACTGCTTGTCGAGTTCACCGCCCATCTTCTAAGCGGTGTGTTGCCTTATTCGGTTATCGATAGTCGCCACAACCTCGGAACGTTCCGTATGGATCCAAGATGGCAGCTATCTGCCCGATACCGAAAAAGACTGCAGCCGAACTCGAATTCAATGACCGAACGCGAATATGGCGACTTGGTGGAAATGGCGGTAATTCCCGCTGATGTGAGTCAGGCCACCCGAGTCCGCTATCCTGTGCAAACAGATCGCGAAGGATTCCGCAACCCATTTACGCGAGAGCATATTGTAGTCGCCGCCTTGGGCGACTCGTTCACGGATGCCCTGCAGCTTCCGGTCGAGCAGGCCTGGCCTGCACAGCTAGAGCGGATACTCGGCACGCCGGTCCAAAATTACGGCACCGCGGGCTTTGGGCCCCAGCAGGAACTGTATGTTATGCAGGATTATGCTATCCATCACGGGGCTCGCGTTGTGGTGGTGGCGTATTTCGCGGGTAACGATATTTGGGATGCGGAATCGTTCGCGCGGTTCGAGCAGTCAGGCGCCGAAGCCGCTGAAATCCCCGGCTGGAAGATCCTGAAGTTCCTAGAGCGTTATGAGACGCTCTACACCTATACGCTAACACGCATTGCCTTGAAGCGGATGGGATGGTCCGATGTGAGAACGGCCAGACTCCCCAATCTGACGGCGCGGAACGCTCTCCAGGTAGTCGCGGCAGCCGCCGATCCCGCTGTGCCGCCACGCGCCTACTTTGATCGTGGGATGTTCCACGTGCCCATCCATGGGCACGACATGTCTTTTGCGTTAATGCCAGCTTACCTGCGCACGCTGAACTACTCGAAAGACTGGTTGGAGACAACCCCCGGTTGGGACTTGACGCGACGGACGTATAAGGAAATGAAACGCCTCGCGGACCAAAATGGCGCCACCCTCGTCGTCATGTTTATCCCTTTTAAGAGCCAGATTTATTTGCCGATGTTGCAGGGTGTTTTCTCAGATGAAGACCTGAACCGCAATTTTGGTTTTTATTTTCAAGAGAACAAAACCGATGCGGATGTAAGAACTATGACCAAGAACCGGCTGGCCCAAAACGAAATGATGCGAGGCTTGTGTGAAGAAGCCGGCATACCTTTTCTGGACTTAACCCCGGCCCTTCAGCATGAGACCGAGCAGGGCAATAGCGTATACTTCCCCGACGATGCTCACTGGAATGCCGCGGGCCAGGAATTGGCAGGTCGCGAATTAGCCAAGTTCCTGAGACAACACAACCTCGATTTCCGTTAAGTAAGCGGACATAACGACTGTCCTTTCAGCCTGACAATGCGAGTTGAGCATGTTGTGGTTCATCAAAACTAAACGCGGCCGAGTCTTCGATGCAGGAGGCCCTTTCCTTGGAAGGCAGCGCTTTGCATGGCGTGGTCTTCGACCGCTCTGCGCGTCCCGGAAACGAGAGGGAGAGCTCGACTGCCAAGATCCGGGCGTGAATCTATCTCCGATCCTTGACAGCTGCGGCTGTTGGCAGCATTCCCAAGTTTCGTGCAGCTGCAAGGCAACCCAAAGCGCGCTGGGATTGCGAGTCACGTTGCAGTGCAGGATCCGGCGCCGGTCGTGGCCGATCACGAAGAAGCAGTACAGAACGCCGAAGGTCAGTGTCGGCACCGTGAAGAAGTCCATCGCTGCGATCGCCTCGCGATGATTACGAAGAAAAATCAGCCAGCGCCGGGCGGAATCGGGAGGTCTTGGGGCTCGCCGAACCCATCGCGAAACCGTTGGTTCCGATAGATCGAAGCCGAGCTTGAGCAACTCGCCGTGAATGCGGGGCGCTCCCCAGGTTAGATTTTCGGCAACCATTTGAAAAATTAAGACTCGAATCTCTTTGCTCACCGGCTTGCGACCCCCCTGGACTTGGCTCTTGAAAGCCACTTCCAATACAGCCGAAAGCCGGCACGATGCCAGCCGACAACGGTTCTGGGTGTCACCAGGATGAGAGGTTCTTTCCATTTATCCCAGAGCCTTCGCAATACGACCCAGAACAGCTTGTGTGGCGCAGTGAGTCGCCGGCGAGGGCGCTTGGGCGTGAAGAGCGATGCTGCCAAGCGCCTGTTT
>PMAT01000033.1:0-19954 GCA_003152695.1 Acidobacteriaceae bacterium | reverse complement strand
TTTCGAGTTGGCAGCCTGAGAACGCACGACAGACGCTCGGCGACAAACTTGTCTGCATTTGAAACTTGCAACACTACGCTCTTAGGAGTTGACGTTTTGCACTCTCGTGAAGCCTACTTCTGGCGGGAGAGTTCGGCGGCCCGCGTGGCGCCCTGCAGGGCCCCGCGTCGCCCAGGTGCGTTGACGAGCACCTCCTTAAATTCTTTGAGTGCTAGACCCGCATGGTTCTGTTCCAGCAGCAAGTCACCAAGCTGTTCGCGGGCAGGAACAATCGGTCCCGGTGTCACCGGAAGCTTCTCGATCGCGTCCTCCTCATCGGCTGCTTTGCGCATCAAAGCCACGGCTTCACCCGGTTGTCTTTCCGCTTGGGCTGACCATGCCATGACTTCGCGCTTCAGAATCGCTACCTGAGTGGCCCAATAGTCGTTGCCCGAGGTGCGCAGCTGCTGTTCGATCTGGCCCAACTTATCAATTTCGGTGTGCGTCTCGGAGGCGCGTCCACTGCGAGCGAGTCCAACTCCACGGGCCCAGACCGCAATTGCGACTACATGAGGCGGGGCCGCGGCCGGAGGAAGGATGCTGGCAGCTTCAGCCCATTGGTTCCGCTCAACCGCATAGCGAACCGGTATCGCTGTAGCGGCGTATCCGATCTTGAAGCTCCCCGTGATCAGCTGCGGCATATTCTTAAGTTGCCGGACGACCTCAAACGCAGCCGTATCCTGTCCACTTTGCAAGTAGGCATACACCAAGTAATCCATCGCGTGCAGTTCTTCTCCTGTGTCGCTTTGTCGGTGTGCCGCATTCCTTGCCGCCAGATTGCTAGCAATGGATTCTTGCCATAAGCCGAGTCGAGTGAAGATATGCGACGGCATGTGCAATGCATGCGGCGCTGAAGGGGCGATCTTGGAGTAGGCTCTTGCCGCAGGCAGGCCTCTAGGCGCGAGTTCCGCATTATCGTAGGCATGAATGAGGTAGTGGGGAATTCCGGGATGCTGCGGGTAAGCGCGATAAAGCGGTTCCAGCAAATCGGCTGCCTGTTTCTGCTTGGCATGCGTTTGGTCGGTAGGAAATTCGTTGGCTAACAGTGCCAGTGCGTAAAAGACTTGGGCTTCGATGTCCTTCAGGTTCTTTGCCGCCAGACTGCTCATCGCGTGCTCGTAGTTCAATGCCCGGGTGCGGTATGGAACCGTGGCGGCGTCCTGATATATCAAGGCCAGCGCATTGATGAACTGCCGCTCCCGTTCGGAACCTGTGCCGATCTCCTGCGCCCGCTGGATCTCCTTTTGAGCAATCGGAATTGTCGCTGGTAAAATCGGCGGGTCCCAAAGCTGGTGAAAGTGGGTCATGGCAATACCCCAATGTGCCATCGCACACCGGGGATCCTGTTCGGCCACTCCCTGAAATACGTTTTCGGCCGCAGTGTATGCGAACGAATGAAGCAGCGCGACGCCCCGATCGAACTGCTGCTGGACCGCCGGCATGCAGGTAATGGGAAACGATACTTTTCCCAGTTTCTCAGGCGCGTTGTGGTCGTGTGCTTCTTGTGCAGCTAGGCTGAAAGAAGGGATTAACAGCACGATGAGGAATACTCGCCATAGATGGGACATTTCTATCTCCAGTGGCGCCTAATGTTCTCATAAATCGGAATTTTACCTCGAGCTGACGACAATGCGCCCCTCGAGGCTAGAGCCTTTGCACCGTCTTGAATGCCCGATCAAAGGCACCCGTAGGCCGCTAGACGGTAGTGTGAGGCCGCATTCCTGGGACTATAATTGCGCGCACCATGGCTCTAACCTCCGGCACGAAACTCGGGCCGTATGAGATCGTCGCACCGCTAGGGGCTGGCGGTATGGGCGAGGTGTATCGCGCCCGCGACACCAAGCTTGGGCGCGACGTCGCGCTGAAGCTCCTGCCGCCGCTGTTCACGGCGGACGCCGATCGCGTGGCCCGCTTCGAACGCGAAGCACGACTACTCGCATCGCTCAATCATCCGCACATCGGGGCAATCTACGGTTTCGAAGACGGCGGCACCGTGCCGGCCCTGGTGCTCGAGTTGGTCGAGGGCGACACGTTGGACGATCGCTTGCGCCGGGGCCCGTTGCCTCTCTCGGAGGCTTTGACCGTTGCGCAACAGATCGCCGACGCGCTCGACGCCGCCCACAGGGCCGGGATCATCCATCGCGATCTCAAACCCTCCAACATCAAGATCACGCCCGACGGCGTGGTTAAGGTGCTCGACTTCGGTCTCGCAAAAGACCTCGGGGTCGAAGAGTCTGGTCCCGATATGTCGAAGTCTCTAACCATGACAGGGGGTGAGACGATCGTAGGTGTGATTCTCGGCACCGCCGCGTACATGAGCCCGGAGCAGGCGCGAGGTCAACCGGTCGATAAACGCACCGACATCTGGGCGTTCGGGTGCGTGCTCTTCGAGATGTTAACGGGCTCTTCAGCTTTCGGACGCCAAACCGTCACGGACACCGTCGTCGCCGTCGTCGGCGCCGAACCAGAGTGGAAGTCCCTGCCGGCCGATACGCCGGGCAGCGTCCGACGTTTGTTGACGCGTTGTCTCAAGAAAGATGCCAGGCGGCGGCTTCATGACATTGCAGACGCGCGGATCGAAATCGAAGAGACGATGGCCACGCCGGCCGAACCGGCCCCAGCGCCGACGCGGCGACGGTGGTCGCGCGTGGCATTCTCGGCGCTGTTGCTTGCAGTTGCGACAGCCATCGTCTTCCTCTGGGCGGCGCGCGACAGGTTCGGACGAAGAGCGGCGGAGCCATCGCCGGCGAATACTCGCATCACACGTCTTACGGATCTTCCGGGTCTGGCGGAATCTCCGGCCATATCACCAGAGGGCAGGTCGGTGGCGTTCACCGCCGGGGTGGCCGGCAAACGACAGGTCTTCGTGCGACTCATTGCTGGCGGTGCGCCGCTGCAAATCACGCACGACACAGTCGATCACGAATTCCCTCGCTGGTCGCCCGACTCGAGCTCAATCCTGTATTTTTCACCGGCCGTATCAGGGGCCGTCCAGGGCAGCATTTGGGAGATCCCGGCGCTTGGCGGCGTGCCACGGCGCATAGTCAACAGCATAAGAGGCGCCGACGTCAGCCCAACGGATGGACGGCTCGCCTTCTTCCGGCTGGCGAAGGAAGGCATCCAGCTGGTGACCGCGCCAATGGACGGTTCCAGATTCGACGTGGTGGCCGAGTTCGCGCCCGCCACCTACTACTTGTATCCCCGCTGGTCGCCGGATGGCCGATGGATTGCCTTTCAGCGGGGAGACAGCATCAGGTTCGACATTTTTGTGGTGCCGGCAAGTGGAGGTAAGCCACAACAGTTAACGCATGACAACAACATGATGGGCGGTTTTGCCTGGCTGCCCGACAGCACGGGCATCATCTACAGCTCAAGCCGCGACAGCACCATGCCTTATTTGCCGACGTTAGACCTCTGGCACGTGACATTGCGTGATGGGAGTGTCCGGAGGGTCACATCGAGCGAGACGTCGTACATGAGTCCGGACATCTCCAAGAGTGGTGCAATCTTGGTCAGCCGCATGAGGCTGCAGACCGACATCTGGAGGTTCCCGGTCGACGGTCTGCCTTCGGAGAACGCGCGTCGCGGCGTTCGGGTGACGCGACAGACCGGGCAGGTCCTCACCCCTACGCCCAGCCCCGACGACAAGGAGGTCGCGTTTCTATCCGACAGCGGCGGTCATGCCAACCTGTGGGTCGTTAATACCGAGACTGGCGGGGTGCGCCAGATCACTGACGAGCGCGATCCGCACGTGGCCCTGGGTGTCCCCATGTGGTCGCCCGATGGCCATGCCATAGCGTTTGTTTCCTCGCGCGGCAACCAGGGGTTGACGTTTGGGGTCTGGCTGGTGGATTCCGATGGAAGCAACCTGCACAACCTGGTCAATCCCGGCCTCGGCCCCGCCTGGTCGCCAGACGGTCGCTGGGTGTATTACTCGACGCGGGGCGGTGGGGCCGCCACTGTGCTGAAAAAAGTGCCGGTTGACGGCGGGCCGGCCGTCACCGTAACGACCGAGCCGCTGCGCAACGTAATCGGATTGCATGGCACGACTTTGTACTACACCTTCGAGCGGCCGCTCGTAGACGGCACTCCATCATTCGATATCCGGGTCGCAACTCCCGAGGACGCACCGTTTCGCGTGCTCGCGCGCATTCCAGCCTCCCGGGTGCCGATCTGGCAGATCGTCAATCCTGCGCTGTCGCCCGACGGGAAATGGTTGGCGCAAGTACTGACCGACGGGTTTACCACCAACATCTGGGCGCTCTCGACAGCGAGCGGCGAATGGCGTCAGATTACCGATTTCGGCGAACCCGCGACGTTCATCGCCCGCCACGTGTCCTGGTCGTCCGACGGGCGCTCTATTCTGGCCGCGGTCGCCGAGGGCGATTCCGACATCGTTCTGTTAGAAGGACTAATCAATGTCCGGCGGGAGTGAGCCTCCGGATCGGTCCCGAGAAACGCGCTTGTGTCCACGAATGGAGTTATCCCGTTGGTAGTTAGCCAGAGCTTACTCTTGCGGTCTCAAGACATATCCCACATGCGCGGCGCAGTGCGTCCTTCGCTCCATATCTCGTCTACGTCCCAGACGATTTTGCCCTCACGCTGTGTTTCTCCGGCGGCGGGGATTATGCCAATGGTCGTTTCATGTTTAATGCAGAAGGCGATCTTTGGAGCGTCGAGATTCGGCGTGCGCTCTGGCCCCCAATAACTCGTTGTTCCGAAAATGATGGTAAGGCGGCACGCACTCTGAACGCTTTGCTATCCCTGCCCCCCCCACCTGTGATCGATTTTCGGTGGATGCTCCAGGGTTTGCATTACGACACAATACTGTTCGGTTTTCTCCTGCAATGCGCTTAACTGCTCCTTGGTTGCCAGCGGTGCGCGGACGTCGAAAATGACCCTGATGTTCTCAAATCCGACAGCCGCCTCTTTGGAAATTCCCAACGTTCCTTGCAGGTCCAGGTCACCCTCGACCGTAACATCGATGCCGTCGGTAGGTATGCCCATCGCAGCGGCCACCATTTGGCAGGTGATCTGGGCGCATGCGGCTATTGCACCCAGCAGTAAATCTCCGGAGCAGGCACCGGTACCCGATCCGCCGACGCCCTGGTGGGCTTGTGCCTTGTAGATCTCCCGGCCCAGGTCCACAGAGCATGTGATGGGAGCGTCCGTCTGGCTGCCGCGTGCCTTCAGGGTGATTCGCGAACTCGACGGGTTTTGGCGATACTGCTCCTTCAGTGGGCGCTGCAGTGTTCGAATATCCATGAATTCCCCCGCGATTTTTAGTATTATAAGCGCATCTCGGGGTGATGCCGCAACGCGTCACGGCATAGATTCAAGAATCCAATTCCACGTGATCACGTAGCGTCGAGCAGTCAGCCTGGCTGTTTAGCCGCTGCGCCAATGAGGTTCATGGGCCCGCCGCTCACGCCAGATTCAGTTCCGTCCACTCTGTCGCCGGGTACGCGCTTCGGCACGTACGAAATCCTTGAGCAACTTGGCGCCGGCGGCATGGGCGAGGTTTATCGCGCCCGGGACACGCGCCTCGGCCGTGAAGTCGCCATTAAGACGGTTTCGCTGCATCATCATTCGCAAGCCGAAGCCCTGATCCGCTTTGAGATGGAAGCCCGTTCCGCGTCCGCGCTCAATCACCCCAACATCGTCACCATTTACGAGCTCGGTTGCGTGGACAACACGCACTTCATCGCCATGGAACTGGTTCGTGGCGAAACGGTGCGTCAGTTGCTCGCGTCCGGTCCCATTCCATTCCGCAAGGCAATCGCCGTCGCGGCACAGGTTGCCGACGCTCTTGCGCGGGCGCACGAAATCGGTGTCGTTCATCGCGATTTGAAGCCCGACAACCTCATGGTTTCCGTGGACGGCGCCGCCAAGGTCCTGGATTTCGGCTTGGCGAAACTGCTTGCGATCGATCCCCCGCCCGACTCAAGTGCTTCCACCTCCATCAGCAGCGACGGGGCCGTGATGGGCACGCTCGGCTACATGTCACCGGAGCAGGCGAACGGCGAGAAACTTGATTTCCGTTCCGACCAGTTTTCGTTTGGGTCGGTGCTCTACGAGATGGTGACGGGAGCGCCTGCGTTCCAGAAGAAGACGCGTGCGGAAACCGCGGCTGCCATCCTTCGCGACGAGCCGGAGCGCATTGTTTCCAGAATGCTTCAGGCACCCGCGCCGTTCGTTTGGATTGTGGAGCGCTGTCTTGCCAAGGACCCGAAGCAACGTTATGCATCGACCCGGGATTTGGCGCGTGACCTCGCGGCGGTGCGCGACCGGCTGGCGGATGCACACGTCAGCCAGTCGGAGCCTCGCCCCAGCAACCTCCCGGTGCCGCGTACCGCTTTCATCGGACGCGAGCACGAGGCGGCTGCGCTTCGCCAGCTGCTGGGCCGGGAGGATGTGCGGCTCGTGACCCTCACCGGTCCTGGCGGTATCGGCAAGACGCGACTCGCTTTGCAGGTGGCAGGCGAAATCGGGCAGCAATTTCCATCCGGCGTTTGCTTCGTTTCGCTGTCGGTCGTCGGGGAGCCTGGCTTACTCGCTTCCGCCATCGCACAAGCGGTGGGAGTGCGCGAGACCGGCAATCAGTCGGCGCAGGAAAACATGAAAGACTACCTTGGCGGGCTGGACCAGCCGATGCTTCTCCTGCTCGACAATTTTGAGCATCTGGTCTCCGCTGCCCAGGTCATATCGGACCTACTCTCCGTAGGGCCCAAGCTCAAGATCGTAGTCACCAGCCAGTCGCCGCTGCACGTTTACGGCGAACACGAATTTCCGGTGCCACCGCTTGCGGTTCCCGATCTGAAATCCTTGCTGCCCCTGGATATGCTCTCGCGTCTTCCCGCGATTGCGCTTTTTGCGGAACGCGCGCGCGCGGTAAAGCGCGACTTCGCATTGACCAACGAAAACGCCCCGGCCGTCGCTGCCGTCTGTGCTCGCCTCGACGGTCTGCCTCTCGCCATTGAACTTGCGGCGGCGCGCATCAAGCTGCTCTCGCCGTCCGCTATGTTGGCGCGTCTCGAAAGTTGCTTAAACCTGCTGACCGGCGGTGCCCGCGACCTGCCAACCCGGCAGCAGACGCTTCGCGGCACCGTCGACTGGAGTTACGGCCTCCTCAATCCTGCCGAGCAAACCCTCTTCCGCAGGCTTTCGGTGTTCACCGGAGGTTGCACGCTGGAGGCGGTGGAGGCCGTCTGTGATACCGCGGGCGATTTAGGTCTCGACGCACTCGACGGCATGACTTCCATGGTGGACAAAAGCCTGGCCCAGCAAGTGGAGGCAGCGGGCGAAACGCGCTTCGTCATGCTCTCCACCATCCGGGAGTACGCACTCGAACGTCTGGCCGCGAGCGACGATGTGGCCGCGACTCGACGGTCCCACGCCGCGTATTACCTGGTGCTCGCCGAAGAGGGCGCTTCGGAAGCGGCCGCTCATCCCGAATGGCTCGATCGTTTCGAGGTAGAGCACGATAACTTCCGCGCCGCGCTCGAATACCTCATCAAAACCGGCGACGCCGACTGGGGCCTCCGCCTGGGGACAGCGCTGTTTCACTTTTGGGAGTCGCGTGAATATCTTACCGAGGGCCGCAACCGCATCACCAGGCTGCTCGCGTTGGAGGGGGCTAGCGCGCGTCCGAAACTCCGCTCACGCCTGCTATTCTCTGCCGCGGTCCTGGCAGGCGAGCAAGGCGATTACACTTCTGCGCAGCAATTGTTCGAAGATAGTCTTGAAACCTGTCTGGAATTAGACGATCACCGCGGAGTCGCAGTTGCGCTTAACGCCTTGGCCGTAAATGCCCGCGATCGTGGCGAAACCACCACTGCGTCCTTCTTGTTTGAGAGGTGTGTCGCTATTTGGAGAGACGTAGGGGAGCCAGCGGACATTGCTCGAGCTCTCAGCAATCTTGCCAATGTGACCAAGCTGCAAGGCGAAGCTGCGCGCGCGTCCTCGCTCTACGATGAATGCCTGGCGCTTTTCCGCAAGGTGGGTGACGTGGCCGGTATCGCCTGGACCTTGAACTACCAGGGAGATGTTGCCCGGGAAAGCAATGATTTGACGGCTGCTCGTTCCTTCTACGAGCAGAGCCTGGCGGCGTTCAGCCTTTCACGGGATGGCTGGGGCATCGCCAGCACCCTGTCCGACTTAGCCAGTCTTAGTTGGGACCAGGGTGACAATGACGAGGCCCGTCGGCTGTATGGTGAAAGCATCCAGATGTTTCAGAATCTGGGTCATAAGCGCGGCATCGCAAGGGTGCTGGAGTGTCTTGCCGCCAACGCCGCCGCGCAATCCAACGCCGAGCAATCGCTGCGCTTCGCCGGAGCCGCGGCTGCACTGCGCGAGCGATTGGGCACGCCGCTTACGCCCGCCGAGCAACATAAAGTGGAAAAGGTACTGGAATTCGCGCGTCGAACACTCGGCAATGCTGCGGGTCTGACGGCGTGGATGGAAGGCTGGGCCTTGCCCGTAGAACAGGCCATCCAGGAAGCGCTTGGCTCCGGCCCAGGGCCCACGCTTCGAACTGGAAGCGGCGGATGATTCAACCAGCGGTAGTGGGGTCCATCATTCGTCGCACCGCCGAGATCCGATTGGCCGGAAAACCTCCGCGGCGTGCATGTTCGCGAATCGTTTCCTCATCCGGTGCCAGGTAGACACAATAAACTTTATCGCCGGTGACGTAGCTGTGCAGCCACTTAATCTCCGGCCCCATTCCCTTCAGGACGTCTACCGATTTTCGGGCGACTTCCTGGAGTTCCGCATCCGACAAGTTCCCTGCGCCTGGGATTTTCCGTTCGATCACATATTGGGGCATAGCCACCTCACCGAATGGCCCATCGTAGCAGATTCTTAGCGTGATTCGTAAGCGTAAGAGAGACCGTGGTGAGACACTCGCCCACACTGTTGCATTCCGGCAAGCTTGCCGCCAGCAGCTGTCGGCGTACCGCGTAGGAAAGAGCCATAGCTTATTCTCCGTCCGTCAGTTCCCGAACAATGTCGTCGATGAAGTCGGGACGGGCTGCGGTTTGCAGGTCTTGCGGCCGTATCAGAGTCGGCGGCGGTGGTGGCGACTGCTTCTCCCTGGGCATTTCGGCTCGATCTCCATTCTGGAGGTGCGAAATCTCGGTACGGTCCCCAGCCCGAGCCCGTACCACCGATAAGCCAGTAACGTAATCGGCGATCGCCTTACGAGCCGTGCGCCTGATCCGCATCGAAGCGCGAATGTCTTCGTGGCTGACCGGTCCGCGCGTGATCAGCTTCTGGGCCCGCAGTCGTCCCAGGAACCGGCCGTCCAGATCCAACGCTATGGCTTCCCCCAGATTGGCTGGGTCACAGGCCACCAGGACGTCCCGTTCGATCTCCAGAAACAGCTTGGCCAGACTCTCGCCATCGGCCGGTTCGTAACGTTCTCCGTACAATTGCACACATCCGCCCTCTGACGCCTTGCGCCGCTGCCGGTCCCAGAACAGGGCATAGAGAACTTCCGGGGTCTCAATCAGTCTTTTCTGACCGGGTAGGAGCAGTTCGTTAAAGACCTCATCCGGAGTGCGGCTTCGCATGCCTCGTCCGCCATGGGGATGCTGCGAGTTGTATTCTGCGATCCACTGCCGGGCTGTAGCGATAAACCCGCTGGCCAGGGGTAACGGTGAGTTCTTGCGTTTGCCCTTCAGAAAGGCTTGGTGCTCCTTCAGGGCAGCCGTACACTGCTCCGGCCGGTCCTTGGGGACCCGGTCCGCAGTAGGAGGGCCAGAGGCAATCAAACCGCTTTCGCACCGTCCCAAACCAGCTCTCGATCAGCTTCGACTGGGGATGGCGGGGCAGGCAGTACTGCCCCTCGATTCCCAGCCTGACCAGTACGCCACTACATTCCGGCGAGAAGTCGATGCGGCCGACTTTCTCGTAGTCTTTGCCGTTATCCACATAGAGGATCTGGGGAATCCCAAAGCTCTCAATCCCTACTCGCAGTGCCGAGCTGATGGTGTGTGAGCTAGGGGTGGCCAACCAGGCAGCCCTATGCACGACTTTTTTGCTATAGTGTGCTGCAGAAGCACACGGATAAGGAGTTCAACATGAACTAACCAACCGTGTGGATGAAGCTGCGCGATAGATGAGGGAAGGCCCCTCGGGATCGGCTTTCAGAAACAGATCTCAAACCACTCCAAGCTGCTGCGGTAAAAGGCCGTGGTGGTGAGCGTTGGAGTAAAAGTGCGAGAACAAACTCGTGCAGGTGAGCATCCGAGAGACGAACGAAAGTGAACCCTCGAAGACGCGTCGTTAAGAATTCGAGTGTCGTCGAAACCAGGAGCGTATGGTCCTCCTGGGACAAGTCCGCTGGGTGGCTGATGACGAAGCGTACGGCGACCGGCGTAGAGGGGGCGTGAAGCGGATCGCCCCAAAATGATCATTTTCCTGGATCAAGAAGTAGACGAAGTTCGCGTGTCGCTTGCCTCGCGGCTGGAGATCGCTGTTGTCATCAGGTCGGGTGACGACTTCCTGCTTTTGAACCCCGAGGTTTCACCCGAACTACAGGCAGTATTCTCGCCCGTTGCGAAGGCCGTTAATGCGTGAGGGCGCCACCGATACGGCTCGGTGCTTATGGAAGACGGCAACTGATAACGCAGTGATACCATTATCGCTTGAACGGCTAGATGATATCGCAATCAAGAAAGGATACAAATGGACATTCAAAGCATAGTGGCACAACTTAGGCAGGAAGCTGGTCGTATCGAGCACGCAATTGTAGCTCTTACGGGACTAGGCTCCCAACCCTCACGGCGTGGTCGTCCGCCCAAGAAGAGCCAGGCTAGGCCAGCGACTGTTAAGAAACGTCGCCGTATGAGCCCGGCAGCCCGTAAGCGTATCTCTGCGGCAATGAAACAACGTTGGGCAGAATGGAAAGGCAAGTCTGCGCCGAAGAAGGCTATGCCGGCCTCCAAGAAGACAACCGGTCGCAAGCCGATGAGTGCAGCCATGCGGAAGAAATTGTCGGCGATGATGAAGGCGCGCTGGGCGGAGCGGAAGGCCAAGTCGTAGGTCAAGGCACACTGTGCGTTTCTGCCCTGAGTTTGGTCGGCTGACCTTGCATCGGAGGGAAAATATGGCGAGTCCAAATCTTCAACCCATTCGCCTGATACCGGGTGAAGTCGCAAAGCCGCCGTCACCGGGAATGGCACTGTGCTTGTCTGGCGGCGGGTACCGGGCAATGGTCTTTCATCTCGGGGCCTTGTTGCGGTTAAACGAGGCCGGGCTTTTGAAAAAGCTTAACCGCGTTTCTAGCGTTTCCGGAGGGTCGATCACCGCTGGGATGTTAGGGCTGAGGTGGAACGCTCTCACTTTCAACACTCAGGGCGTGGCAACCAACCTGGTCGACGCGGTGGTCAAGCCAGTTCTGGACCTTGCCGATCACACATTGGATGTAATCTCGATCGTCGAAGGTGTGATCTCGCCTTTTAAGAGCATCGCCGATGAGATTGCGGACGCGTATCGGAACCATCTCTACGGGCACGCCACTTTACAGGATCTTCCCTCCGATAGTCAGGGTCCGCGCTTCGTGATCAATGCTACGAACGTCCAGACCAAGGTGCTTTGGCGATTCAGCAAGCCCTACATGGGCGACTATCGCGTGGGACTCATCAAGAATCCCACCTTGGAGCTGGCAGTCGCGGTAGGCGCATCGTCCGCCTTTCCCCCGGTCTTGTCTCCGGTGGAATTGAAGCTTCATTCGGAGCAATTTGATCCGACCACCGCAGGCGACCTCCAGAAGCCGCCCTTCACTACCAACGCAATCCTCAGCGATGGCGGGGTTTACGACAATCTCGGCCTCGAAACCGCCTGGAAGGAATATGACACGATCCTCGTCTCTGATGGAGGAGGACTGACAGCCGATGATCCACACCCACACACGGATTGGACCCGACACGCCTACCGGATCCTGGAGTTACTCGACAATCAAGTTGGCAGCTTGCGGAAACGGTGGGTCGTAGGATCTTTTCAAGCTGGACTGCGGAAGGGCACGTACTGGGGAATTAGAACCAATATCGCTGATTATGCCGTGTCCACCCCATTAAACTGTCCATTCGCGGCCACAACCGAGCTAGCCAATACGCCGACCCGATTGAGCGCTATGGGTGAGAATTTGAAGCAGCGACTGGTCAATTGGGGTTATGCGGTGTGCGACGCCGCAATCCGAAAGCACGTTGATCCAACGATTCCGGTAGGCTCTTTTCCGTATACGGGGGGAGTATAGGTCTGAAGGCTTTTATCGAAGGGCACCGCAAAGTCGTCGCTTCTATGCAAAGGTGTAGCAGTATAAAGGTATAGCAACGAGAAGAACGGCCAACTCAAAAGAGGAGCCGGCAATGAATAACGGCCTGGGCAATGCTTCTCCCATAATAAGTCTCGAAATTGGGCATAACGTCGTCGTGGAAATCCAGTCCCGGCCGAAGTGGAATGATACGAGGCTAAATGTGCGCAAAGGGGAGAGGTATCTTCTGTCGGCCACCGGGTGCTGATACGACGCCAGTTTTGCTGCTGGCCCGGAAGGTTATAAAAGCCCCAACTTCTACTTCCGCGCGCTTGAAGGACTGCGACGCGTTCCCTGCGCTGACTGGTTCGCGTTAGTGGTAACGGTCGGCCAGAACCTGTCAAGCGCCTTCGTGGTTACACCGTTCGCTGGCGCTCCACCGACGACTCTTGATGTCACACAGGATGGATCGCTATTCGGTTTTGCCAACGATCTGTCGTGGTTTTACTTCAACAACTCGGGCTGCGTGTTGCTCACGATCGAGAGGCTTACATGAGCCGCTACACGCTGCGAGCGAGTCGTCGCGAAATCGTTCATCGCCGCTTGCAGGGCACCCACAATGAAGATCATTGTCGCACCACGGTTGCTGATTAAGTCCGCGCCTCAGCCGAAAAATGCTTTGGCTCTGGCGGGGGGTACAGTCCAGATTCGCGAGCTCTGTCCCAACGAAATACTTGGGCCGGAGCGTGCGGCTGCGCCGAGGACGAGGTGGTACCTCGCCGATCTGGGAGTGGGCATGGCCGCCCCTTCGACAGCCGACATCTGGGACGCGGCCCACGAGGCAGCGCAACAGCATAACGCCTATGTCGAGCCCGACATTGGCACGAAATGGGATTACCAGAACCGCGTCACTGTCTCGCTCGGTGCTGCACCTGGCGACCTTTGCTCCTACAGCGGCCAATCAGACGAGTTCCCGAAGGGACAAGGTTTTGCCTGGCACTTGAAGCTGTCTCAACTAAAAGACGCACGGGAGCAGGTCGGGACCAATCCCGCCCGCGTGCGCATTGGTATTCTCGATACCGGATTTGACTTTAAGCACCAGGCTCGTCCCCAGAACCTGCTGCTGAAGCTGCAACGCAACTTCGTCGATGATGGCCAACCCGCCACTGACGCCTCCGATCCTTACGACCGCGGCCTCTTTAAGAATCCTGGTCACGGTACCGGCACCATCGGATTGCTCGCCGGACGTCTCCTGGAGAACATGGCCCAGCCGGAGCAGAATGGGGATTACCTGGGCGGTGCGCCGCTGGCGGAGATTCTTCCGGTTCGCGTCGCGACCGGCGTTGTGTTGCTGTTTACCAGCGCTTTTGCTAGTGGGCTGGATTACCTGATCGCGCCTAACGGCAACAGCGCCGATCGCGTCGATGTTCTTTCCATGAGCATGGGCGGAGTTGCTTCGAAGGCGTGGGCCGATGTCGTGAACCGTGCCTACGACGCAGGCATCGTGATGGTGACAGCGGCCGGCAACAACTTGCCGCTTACCCCACAGAGCATTGTGTATCCGGCGCGCTTTCGCCGTGTGATTGCCGCGTGCGGTGTGATGGCCAATGGCAAGCCTTACATTCGCGACAATGTGCCCTTTGGCAAGATGGCAGGAAACTACGGCCCCAATAGCAAGATGGATACAGCCATAGCCGCCTATACGCCGAACACTTCGTGGGCGGAGATTAACTGTGAATCCATCGTGGACATGAACGGCTCGGGTACCTCCTCGGCAACGCCACAATGTGCGGCCGCGGCCGCGTTGTGGCTGCAGAAGCACAAGCCCGAGATGAATGGATGGTCTCAACAAGAGATCGTTGAGGCGACGCGGAAAGCATTGTTCGACTCGGCAGATTCGCACTCGACCGATTCTCATAAGTACTTTGGCCGGGGCATTCTGCAGGCTTCGAAAGCGCTCGCGGTTGCTCCTCAGCGAGGCCTCCCCGCGACTCCACCTGATACCGCCTGGTTCCCGTTCTGGAAGGTAGTGATTGGGCAGGGTATTGCTGCTGCGCTGCCGGACGCTCAACAGGAGATGTTAGGAGTTGAAGTCGCGCAACTCTTCCATGTCGACCCAAATCTCGCTGATGTAGCCAAGTCGATGCCGGATCCCGATGTGACACGGGAGCCCACTGCCGAGTTCTTTGATGCCGTCCTCGGCAGTCCATACGCATCTAAGGCGCTGAAAGCTGCGCTCAAAGAACGCTTCGCAGTGGCCGCCGTTCCCGGCGTCGACCTTGGCAAACCGTCGGGACCGGAGCGGCCAAAGAACCAGGTGGTCGAAACTCCCAAGCCCAAGTACCGTCGCTTGCGCGCGTATGCAACTGATCCAAGCTTGTCGCAGGAGCTGGAGACCGTCGAGAGCAATGAGATCATCGTTCCGGTAATCTGGGAGCGACTCAAGCCTGGTCCAGTTGGCGAGTACCTGGAAGTCATCGATCACGACCCGGCGACCGGATGCTACTACGCGCCTGTAAACCTCGAGGACCCGAATATCATTGCCAATGACGGCCTGGACGCCAATCCTGGCGACCCGCGTTTCCATCAGCAGATGGTCTATGCCGTCGCAATGCGAACGATCAAGAACTTCGAAGTCGCGCTCGGCAGAAAAGTTTTGTGGTCGCCACTGATGCCTCCGGGCAGTTTCGTAGATGACCACTACATCCAGCATTTACGAATCTACCCTCATGCCTTTCGCGATCAGAACGCCTACTACAATCCTGAAAAAAAGGCGCTGCTGTTCGGATATTTTCCGGTGCAGGAGTGCAAGCCGGGAGAACTCTATCCTGACGGAATTACTTTCACTTGCCTGTCGCACGACATCGTTGCCCACGAGACTACACACGCCCTGTTGGATGGGATGCACCGCAATTTGACGGCGGAAGGTTCGGTCGACGACCTTGCATTTCACGAAGCGTTCGCTGACATCGTAGCGTTGTTCCAGCACTTTTCCCTGCCGGACGTATTGAAGACCGAAATTAGCCGAACCCGTGGCGACCTCAAGATAGCCAACCAGTTGGCGGAGATCGGGCAGGAATTCGGACGTGCCATTGGAATGCATGGTGCGCTACGCAGTGCCATTGGCAAGGATCCGGACCCCTCACTCATCGCGACGACTACCGAGCCGCACGATCGCGGCTCATTGTTGGTGGCGGCAATTTTCGGCGCCTTTATCGACATTTACATGCGTCGTACCGGCGACCTGTTCCGCATCGCAACCGGCGGCACAGGAATTCTGAACAACGGAGCCATTCACCCCGACCTGGGAAGCCGCCTGGCCGATGAGGCCCGCAAGGCTGCACAACACGTGCTTACCATGTGCATTCGGGCGCTGGATTTCGGTCCACCCATCGATCTCAACTTTGGCGATTACCTGAGAGCGATCATAACCGCCGACTACGAAGTTTCTCCGGAGGACAATTACGGATACCGAGTGGCGTTTGTCGAATCGTTCCGGAACTGGGGGATCTACCCAAGTAGCATGCAAACCCTTTCGCCCGAGACGCTTCGTTGGCGAGGATTGCAGTTCGACAAATCCCAAGCGGTCTTATCCGATGTGTTGCCAACCGCCCGCCAATTTACGGATCAGGTCCGCTATCTCGAGCTTGACAGCTCATACCCACGGGAGATGTCTTTGCGTGAACGGATGTTTCGCCACTCGCGCAAGTGGCGCGAAGTCTTGCATGACAAACTGAAAGATCGAATTCAGCGCGCCTCCGCTGATGAACGTGCGATGCTTGGGGCTGATCTGGGCCTGGATTTCTCAACGGGACGGGAGCATTTCGAGCTTCACTCGTTGCGGATGGCGGAGAAGATTGGTCCCGACAACGACGTGCAATGCCATCTATTGCTTCAGCTCCTTCAACACCGGGATGAAGCGGCAGGAGGAGGAAACACCTTCCGCTTTAGTGGTGGAACGACTCTGGTTGTCGATGAGAAATCCTTGAGGGTTAAATACTCCATCTTGAGAAGCATCGGAAGCAAGTCCCGTCTGGACAGCGCCAAGGCTGCTTTTGCTGCCTCCAGTCTGCGCCAGATTTACTTTACGGGAACGCCCTTTACCGGAACGGGCGAGCGCTTCGCAATTCTCCACAGGTCAGGGGACAAGGTGTGACATGGCGACGACGAAGAAGAGATCGAAGAGCACTCATTCAGTCGCGACGACTCCCGAGCCAACGGTAAGGACGAGCCAGCCCCAGGCAACAGGGCCGGATAGCTGGAAGGTTCGAATCCGCATGTATCGAAAGTGGCTCGGAGACTGTTTCTTGCTTACGTTTCGCAACGGCGAAGACGATACTCACATCATGATTGACTGTGGTGTGTTGTCCGGAACACCGGAGGGTCGGCAGAAGGTCACCCAGGCCGTCGATGATATCCGGACCGAAACCGACGGCAAGCTCGCGGCGCTGGTTGTGACGCACGAGCATTGGGACCATGTCTCCGGTTTCTCGGACGCCATTGAATCTTTCAAGCGCTTCTCCAGCATTGGCGAGGTGTGGGCTGCTTGGACGGAAGACCCGAACCAGACAATCGCGAAGGAGAAGAAGCAGCAGAACCAGCTCCGGTTCGAGGCTGTGCAGGCAGCGTTGCACGGTTGGGGCTCTGGCAGCGATGACGACCAGGAGCGGGGAGCCTGTGTCGCGGCATTGATGAACTTTATGCCGCCTGAAGGTTTTGCCGCTTTTTCTGAGAACACCAATGCAGCGATGAACAATGCGCTTTTGTTGGGCAAGCAAAGACTGCTCAGTCCCGGAGACATCGTCGAACATATTCCGGGCCTGCGCGTTTACGTGCTCGGCCCGCCGAAAGACACCAAGGCACTGCACAAGATGTTGGGAACGATCGGCAAGGACATGTACGGACTGGCGCTCCTCCCGTCGCAGGTCGCCACAATCCAGGCCTTCGCAGCCGCAGCCGCAAGCCAGGCCTACCCTTCGACCTTAGATCGCTATGTGCCCTTCGAACCCCACCTCCATTGGGATGAGGCAGCCTGGTCGAGCGAGCAGGAATGGAAGGAGCTTGCAATCTCTTACCACTCCGATTCTGTGCGGAGGATTGATCGCGACTGGCTCAACAGCGCTGCGGAACTGGCCCTACAACTCGATAGCTACACCAATAACACGAGTTTGGTGCTCGCGTTCGAGCTAGCCGACAGCAAAGAAGTAGTGCTGTTCGTCGGAGATGCGCAGGTTGGAAACTGGAAAACCTGGGTAGCGGTTAGGTCCGCCGACGCAAACGTCAGCGTCGACGATCTGCTGGCGCGTACAGTGTTCTACAAGGTTGGTCATCACGGCAGCCACAACGCGACATTGAAGCAGGGAGGCCTCGAATGTATGACGTCATCAAAACTTGTGGCAGCGATTCCGGTCGACGAGGCGTTTGCACGTAATTCGAAACACTGGGACATGCCAGCTGCTTCCTTGCTCGCCGCACTACAGGAGAAAACGGCAGGACGCATACTGCGCAGCGATTCGAACTTCCCAAGAGATTCTGCGAAACCCGACAAATTGCCGGAGAGCGATTGGAGAGAATTTCAGGGGAACGTTAATATCCAGGAACAGTTCATCGAGTATTACTTGCGATAATTCGATCCTACAGAAACCGCACTCACCTTTTATCGACACTCTGAAGCGTTGCCATGAGTGCGCACGAACTGTACAGAGTGCCCGAGGAAACGGGATGCGCCAACTGCGACTGCTTGTTACCCTAGCATTCCTGGCAGCAAGAGCAAGCCTGTGCTCCCCTGTACAGGTCGCAATTTGCGCGGCTCCGGGACCAGCTTCTAGTCTTTCTGGCAACGAACGCAGATCCACGCGATAGGGCCCCGCCGCTTGCAACTTGATATCTGGACATGTGCGAGAAAGGCCACCTTACTGCTCTTCCCATAATGTCAGACATGAAAAGTTTCTTGGAGAATGAATGGCCTGAGGTTGATTGATCGAGACTAAATTATTATCAATCTACGGACAATGTTTTGCAGAAAACGTTGATCTACCACATTGTGGCACACGCGCTGCGGAAGGCACACCGTCTTGAGGACCTCTGTTCTGTGATCACCGTTGTCAAGCAGTTCAGTGGTTGCAGAACTTACCGAAGTCAAGTAAGAAACGGCCAGCTCGCAAGAACGGGACCCGGCTATCTCTGCCGGAGTCCCGCTTTGATTGGGTATGTACAGCCTGTCGTCGTAAGGGCCGGTGAGGCCGCCTGGCTGCGGCTGACGGCTTAGTCTTTCCCCGTGGCCGCGATTACGCTGTGGCGTATCTTGGGCATCTTCGAGTTCGGTCCCTTGACCGACTTCCAGATCACCTCGTTAAGTTTTCCCGCGGGCGCACTGTCTGGGATGTCGAAGTTCATCTTGGCCGATTCGATCGCCCACTTGCGCATGGGATTCCCCTTGCCCAGTACCAAGCGCGACACCTTTTGACACATTACATCTTGCGAGGCCTTGATGGCGTTGAAAGCTGCTCCGTTTGAAGCGTGCGAGTCGAACGCCAGGATCGGAGTGGCGATGGCGTCGTACTGGGTAAGCGGTTTTATACCCAGCAGCAACTCAATCGTCTTCAGTATGGGGATTTCTGGCCAACAGCAGATATCTACTGCATGATCGGGACAGCAAGTTCTGCATATCGTTCCGTCAACTGATCGAGGCTGGCAGGGTGAAAACCATGCCCCTACCAGCTCGGAGTCCGAATTTGAACGCCTATGCGGAACCCTGGGTGAGATCGGTGAAACAGGAATGCCTGTCGAACTCATCTTGTTCGGGAAGAGGCCGTTGCGCCGAGCCCTGCAGCAATACGTGGCTCATCACCACGAAGAGCGCAATCACCAGGGCAAGCAGAACCGACTGCTGTTCTCATTGCCGAATCGAGGGGCGAGCGGGAGAATTGTGCGTTGCAAGGAACGACTGGGTGGTCTGCTGAAGTACTATGAGCGGGAAGCGGCATGAGCCTTCGGTCGGGGAAACTCCCCTTCCTCGGAAGCGAAGATGAGTTTTTTTGCCATACGGGGCACCGGGCGGCTGGTCATTGCCACTCAGCCTATGTTGTTAATTCCAATAGGGCTTGGCACCGTAATACGTGTAGACTTTGGCACCCCAGGTGTGGTCAGCCATGTTCGGCCAGTGATCCTTGTCAAAACCGGGGGCGGCCTTGAGCAACCCCTTATCGACGTTCAGAATGAACTGATGTTCAACCGTGTCGATCGCAAGGGAACTCCATGGAATGGCAAATAACTTATCACCCATGCCCAGGAAACCCCCGAATGAAAGAACCGCGTAAGCGACGCGCCCCGACTCAAGGTCAATCATCAGATGCTCGATTTTTCCGAGATCTTCCTTTTGGAGGTTCACGACTTTATCGCCGGTTAGGGTATCTGCCGCCAGTACTGTCGGTGTTCTTTCCATTGTTGCTGTCATTATGTCTCCTTTTATTTCTGCATATTCACACTTGTGAATTCCGGGTATTACGTAGCCAGGTATATGCCCTGGAGGGTCCTATTGTCCGGTCAGAATTGCACGCTTGGCCACTTGACGGTGCGCTCTTCTCAGCTTTCATGAGGTTAGACTGCGGATCGGCGTAGATAAAATTTTGGCTCCATTCAGAGAAACAGTAAAAATCTGAA
>PMAT01000010.1 GCA_003152695.1 Acidobacteriaceae bacterium | reverse complement strand
TTTTAACCGGACAGCAGTGACCTTACGTATTAGCAAAAAGCGAGTTATTCTTGATCGCGGGAAGGCTTAAATGAGACGGGACCTGTGGGCAAACGAAACTGCGAAACGGCTCTGGTCGAAACATCGGAGAACGCTAAAAAACTGGAGAACGCTACCCGAGAGAACCCGGAAAGCCGCATGGCTCTCCGTGACCTCCCCGCCATGCTTTTCTTCTCTGCCCCCCGCACCGCGCCTTGCCTAACGTGAGAGAATACACATTGGAGGTGCATTCATGAGCCACAGCGACAAAGACCGGCAACCCGTGCCACCGGCCCCTGGAATCGGGGATCGCGCCGCAGTAGTCCACAAAAGGGGACCCGTTATTGACATACACCCTCTGCCCGGCACGCCCGAAGCAATAACGCTCGGCTGCACGTGCAGGGTCACTGGTACCGGAACTGATGGAAAACCCGTCTACTCGTTCACAAAGGGCTGTCCTATTCGCAACCACGGTTGAACGCTCCGCCGTGCCCGCCCTAAAAATTCGGCTCGACACGAATCACAGAAAGATTCACACTCCGCATTTACGCGGCGCGGTTGCCGCGTCTAGCCTTGCCATTCTGCGGAGACAGAGAAACCCAGAAACAGCAAAGCCCGCCAGTAGCGGGCCGTGATGCCGGTCGAAACTGGGGAAAATCGTTTGTAGCAAGTTAGATGAGCCTGTTAGATGAGCCTGAACAAGTTTCGGACGTGCTGAGCGTCGAGGAACCTAAAGATGGTGGCTACCGGCGCATCATTGACAGACTCCGGTGCCGCAAAGGAAGAACACCATGTGGCTGCGTCTGCTCGTCGTCTTTCTTGTCTTCCTCGGTAACGCCTTTGCTGCTTCGTACAAAGGCATCCGGGTAGGTCAGAACATTACCGATCTGCCGGAGCAAATACGTTGCGAGGCCGTTTACTGCGAAGGCAAGTACAAAGGTGATTGGATACTGGTGTCGGAGCTTGGTGGAAAGGTGCTAATGTTCGATGTTGTCTACGTCGGAACATCCCTCGACGAAGAGATAACGATTTCTCACGCTTTGCCACTTGCGAAAGCGATCCGCCTTCACAGTCTTCAACCGGGACTCTCGCCTCCAGTGATGGGACTAGCTACACGGGTGGATGACCATCGCGTCTACGGCATTGTTGATACGGCAAACGCGATTTCTTATCACGTAACTGGGCCGCCGACTAACCCCGACAGCATGGTAAGTGAAGTTAGTTACTTGAGCCCTGATGCGCCTCTCCTGCGCGCCGAGCTACTCCCCGCATCTCAATCCTCGAAGCTGATTGCCACGGCGCAACGAGCTTCGACGGATGACACTGAAACCGCTATATCATCCACTAACGATCTGCTGACGTTCTCCTCTGCCAGAGAAGCGCGAGAGAAGCTCGAAGAGCAAAGCGACGTGGTGATCGGAAAGGGCAGGAAAACTCTGGCGTTGATCAGAGAAGTCTCGACCTGGTACGAGGTAGATGAGAATCACCCTGAGGCGAAGGAGAAGGGTGAGCAATTGAGGCAGTTTTTTTCGCAGTTTAAGAGCGAATGGGGCACTCTGCTCCGTATCTACGACAATAACAAGCAGCGGTGGCGAAACTCCGATTTGGAAAAAATGGACGAACCCCTAGCTTTGAACAAGGAGATCGATAGTAAGAAGAGGCAATTGGAAGCAATGGGATTCGATTTTCACTAACTTAATAGGTGTTATCAAGAGCAATTTTTCAGCGTTAACTTAAACCATCCACTTGGCGGAGGAAAACTCACTGATGGTCGGAAGATGGGATCGTCTGCTTCTTACCGTGCTGCTTCTGTCGAACTGTGACGTCGCCTTTGCTGTTAAAAGCCTGAAACTCAACATTCCTAGAGATCAGGCGATTGTGATCAAGATTCCGCCAGACCAGTGGGTAGCAAAGGAAACGTCTTGGACCGAGGGCATTCCCATTTCTATTCTTCGAGCTGATGAAGATTTCATCAATGGCAGACGGTGGGAGAATGGAAACCTCCCGCTCCTAGCCGATTTTCATATAGAAAAAGCGCAGGATTGCGGGGGGATCGGCCTAGGTCCCCATATAGTTGGTTGCCCTGCTCACTGGAGGCAGATTGAGTTGCGGAGCACTAAGGCTTGGCTGAAGATTCAGTTTCCGCCCGAGGTTACCGATGTCGAGGATGCACTAAAGAAAATCGCTTTTATTGGCTCGGTCGCTCAATTTGAGGCGACAAGCTACTTACGCGATAAGGTGTTCATTCCTAATCAAGCGAAGCTTTTCTCTTCGCTGCCGCAACTTGACCAGGAAGCACGTTACGGCTTTTTCATGAAGGGCGTAATTAGAGGATTCGACATATCTTCGGCGTCCTTCAAAGGTGTCGGGTATGTACAGGTGCGCATTCCAGCATCGATGACGTTTAACACGCTGAGAGTCTCACAAGAGCAAAGAGTTTCTGAGGTGATAAGAGAGGTAATTCTCCCGCAGGCGAAGGAGCTTCTGCCATACGCTGATGGCAAACCAGTAGGTGGATTAGCTTTTCACCTTTCAATTCCGGCCTACAACTTTGTCACGGGCGGCGAGGCGGAGTTCGATGATCTCCTGGTCTATCTAACAATCGATGAACTCAGGAAGTTTTCGACCAGTGATATCACCTCACAGAAGCTCATCGATAATTCCTTCGTGCTCTTGAACAACGACAGAATTGAAGTGAAATTGTAACAAGGGCCTGAAGGAAATCGGTGCGCCAGAAGCTTAACTTCTCTCAGACAGGAAATGATCGCATTAACGCTTGAACTGCTGGAGCTGGCATCACAATAGAAGAAAGGGATACTCATGGTTAAATCTCTATTCCCCTCCTTCTGCTTTCCTGCTCCGACACTGTGCACTTCTCGGCTCTCTCATTCTAACGGCACCCTCGCTCGGTCAAGGTCATACAAGTCTCCACCTTGACCTCGCAGGGCATTCGCCGTTCTCCTTCGCTGCGCCGTGAAGGGCACGGCAAAAAGGTCGAATAAATCAATCTCATCACAAGAATGAGCTATATGCAGGAAGTGGACAAGCGGCTTGAGGACATCTTGAGCGATGTTCCGGCCGCAAAGCGCCCCGAAGTGAAGAGTGACATCAAGGATGCACTCCTTCACTCCTACCGGAATGGCCAGAGCGCCCCTAAAACGGGCGACTCTGCGCCGAAACGTCACTGGCGGCCTACGGGGAGCCACTCGCTCCTAAAAGCCCCTGGGAGGCCTCGTTTTCGCCAGAAGCGGCACTTCCCAAAGCAGAACCCCCAAAGGTCGAAATTTGACAGGGTACGCGAGTGCCCTACACTGAAACCAATGCCCGCCAGCAAGCCCAAACAAAAACCTATGACGCTTGACCGTCTCGGCCGCATGGTGACGGTCGGCTTTGAGAACACTCACCGCCGCTTCGCGAAGGTCGACGCCCGCTTTGATAGACATATTTCACCTTCGCAAGAAGGCGGGCGATCTCCGCGACGGATATCCGGTCTTTTGCCTGCCGAAATGCGGAGAGCACGTTACTCATGCCGCCCGCGTATTGCGGTCGGACGACTACGTCAATCAAGGTGCGTTCGAGGCTTGTAGTTTTCAGTGGTTCGCCGCGCGGACCCTGCATATCGACGATTCCCGCACCTTGGGTGTTCTTGCCGTTGAGAAATGTAATCGTGCTGGTTCCGTAACGGAATACATAGGTTGATTGGCGTTGAGAGTTCTGGAACACCCTGTTAAGGCCGGCTTGGCTAATCCGGGGTCTTGAGTTTTTCGGAGACTGTTCGTGATTGACGAAGATTGTCTCGAGGGGCGCGAGGCCATGCAGATGCAGAGCGGTCCCGTGGGAGAGATACGAGTTTTTGTAGAAGGAGCATGCCAATTGCAGGGGTGAGAGGGCACCGAAAATGTACCGTGTCTTGCTCCCGTAGTGCTCGGAGGAGATCTCCGCAATCCCCATAATGTCGTTCTCCCGCAGGAGCGCGATGAGATCATCGACGCCAAAGCTCTTCGGTGCGTTCCATGCATTTCGCCGGGTCCCGAGGTGTTCGCTTAAGATTTTTCGCGTCATGGCGCGGGGCGTCACCTGCTTGAACTCGTTAACGATGACGAGCTGTTTTTCAAGTTTCATGCACAGGTGAGAAGGTATATATACCTTCTGGTCTTGGAAGCGGTCTGTCGTCAGGTTATGGTTGGTGTGCTTTAGGTTGCCCAGCAGGCGTTCTACTTGACATATAACATAACTATTGTTATTGTTTGTGTGCAAAGGATCGCTCTGTGAGCCAACTGGAGAGCACACAACATAACGGCCAGATGAGGACCGTCGGACGGCAAATGGCCCGTCTCCTAACCGCCCTTTATGACCGGCCGCAATCGACGTTCACGCTCGCCGATGCCGAGGCAATCACGGGGCTCAACTCACGCCTTGCCAGCAGTCTGCTTCATAAAGCTGTGGGTCGCGGCTTGGTCTCGCGGTTGAAGCCGGGCGTGTTCATCATCGTTCCACCGGAGCTTGGAAGTAGTGCGGAATACGCTGGCAACCCGTATCTGACCGCTGTAAGGCTGGCTGGCAAAGCACCTTGTTTTATCTCGCACGCGTCGGCCATGGAGATACACCGGATGGTCACTCAGCCCCAGCTTGTCGTCTTTGCCTCAAGCTCTAAACGAATCCGGAGCCGTAAGCTCCATGGAACCGAGTTCCGATTCGTCTTCATTAAGCCCGACCAGTATTTTGGGACGGTGAAACACTGGGTCACGAAGCAGGAGACCGTGCAGATTAGCGACCTTGAACGGACGATCGTAGACGGCCTCCGCCAGCCGGAGTATTGCGGCGGCGTGACGGAAGTCGCCAAAGGCTTGTGGATGCGCCATCGCGATATGCAGGTGCCCAAACTCGTGGACTATGCGCTCCGCCTCGGGATCGGCGCAGTGATCCGCCGGCTTGGTTATCTGCTTGAGCTGTATAGAATCGCGCCGGAAAGCGAGCTGGCAAGACTGCGGAAATCTCTGACCTCGACCTACCTTCCACTTGACCCCGTGCTGCCAAAGGAAGGGCGGCATTTGAGGCGTTGGCGGCTTCAGCTCAATATCACTCCCCAGGAACTCGAAGCCGTTCGGGCCACCTGAAATGATTCCACAGCGCAACATCTCGCTTCTGGCAAACAGGCTCGCAGAGGAGGGTGGACATCGGCTGCGCGAGGACGTGCTCGAACGAGACTACTGCCTGGCCTGGCTCCTGGCTGGCATCGCGGAATCGGAGATCAGGACCATTCTCGGATTCAAGGGCGGAACCGCCCTAAAGCGCTGTTACTTCGGCGACTATCGTTTTTCGGAGGACCTCGACTTCACCCTGATAGAACCCGTGCCGCCTGAAGAATTGGTGAGGCGTCTGGAGACGGTTTACGCCGCCGTGCGCGAGGCTTCGGGTATCGTTTTCACGTTTGACCGTGAAGATCGTCACGCACACGCCAACAGCTATACGTTCTATCTCCGATATGTGGGCCCCTTGCCCCGTGGGAACGATGTCAAGGTCGACATTACGCTTCGCGAGCATCTGGTTTATCCGCTCCAGGAGCGCCCCATTCTTCGCGGCTACGAGGAATTCGCGGACCTTCCCGAAAACCGGCTGATTCAGGTGTATTCGCTTGCAGAAATCGCGACCGAGAAAACGATTGCCCTTGCCGATCGGGCACGCAATGAACCCCGCGACCTTTACGACTTGTGGCATCTTACGTCGAACGAAGGCGTCGAGCTTGGGGATCTCTTGGACGCCGTGAGGCAGAAACTGGAATTTCGCGGGAAATCTTTTGAGGGTATCTCAGAGGCCATCCGCGTGAAAGAGGGCCGGCTGAGAGCGCTGTGGTCACACCGCTTGGCATATCAGATGACGATCCTGCCGGAATTCGACGAAGTATTTCGCGCCGTGCAACGAACCCTTCGTCAGTCTGGCGTTCCCTAGGCGGTCCTTGAATCCGTTACTGACTGCGCGCATAGTCGAGGTCTCGCGCCAGTTCGTTCTCGGCATGATGTCGCAGGAAGTCGCGCGCCGGGAAACGAGATCGGCAAACGTCAGACGGGAAAAGTCCGCGAGTTCATTTGCCTTGCCGAAGGGTAAGGTACCGGCGGCGAGCGATCTTGCTGAGCTGAACGCAAAGCTGCTGGCCGACTGCTGCCACGATGAGAGCCGTATCTTATCGGGCCGCATGGAGAGTATCGGCGCGCTGTTACTGACCGAGAAGCAACACTTGTTGCCGCTCCCGACGGAAGACTTCGAGTTAGCGGAAGTCAGCTTCCCGCGCGTCGATCAGGCGGGATGTGCCAAGGTGCGAACCAACTTCTACTCGGTGCCACTGAAGGCAGGCTCCGTGGTTGAGGCTCGCGTCTACTCCAGCGTGGTTGAGTTCCGGCAAGACGGTGTGCGGATCGCGCAGCACGAGCGCAGTTATGAGCGGGCGCAGCAGATCCTCGATCTCGAACACTATCTCGAAGTGCTGGAACGCAAGCCCGGTGCGTTGCGCGGATCGAAGCCGCTGGCGCAGTGGCGAATACAGGGCCGCTGGCCCGAAAGCTATGACCAGCTCTGGGAGTTGATGAACGAGAAACATGGACGCCAGGGTGGAACGCGATCCATGGTTGCGCTCATCTGCATGGGCCGCGAGTTCGGCTACGCCAAGCTGGAAACAGCGGTCGCACAAGCGATGGAACTGGGGTGTACGGATGTGGCTGCCATCCGTCATCTCCTCATGAGCGACGAGCTTCAGCACGCGGCCGCGACGACGGTCGACATCGGAGCACTGGCTGCTTACGAACGTCCGCTGCCGACGATGGCCGAGTATAACCAATTGCTCTGTGTGTGTGAGAGCGAGGTGCCGGCATGAGCATGGAAGCCGCCAGCATCGCGCAGCACTGCCAGACTCTGCGATTGGGCGCCATCGGCGCTCAGTTCGTATCCCTTGCCGAAGAAGCCAGGCAGAAGAACCACTCCCATCTCCATTACCTTGAAGCACTGCTCCAGGCCGAGGTCGAGGACCGCAAACGGCGCTCGATCGAACTGCGACTCAAAGATGCGCGCCTGCCGCGGATGAAGACGCTGGAGGAGTTCGACTTTGCCCAGTCGCCACACATCTCGGCCTCGCGTATTCGAACCCTGGCCGAAGGCGGCTATCTGAAACGTTCCGAACCCGTGCTTCTGGTCGGCGAACCGGGCACCGGAAAAACCCATCTGGCTACCGGCCTGGCCATCGCCGCCTGCCGCCAGCGGAGGCGCGTGCGCTTTACTACCGCTGCCGCCCTGGTCAACCAACTGGTCGAGGCACAACGCGAACAGAGCCTCAGTCGCATGCTGGCACGCTGGTCGCGTGTGGAACTGATTGTGATCGATGAACTGGGCTATGTCCCGCTGGCCGAGGTTGCCGCCGAACTTCTCTTCCAGGTCATCGCCGAGCGGGCGGAAAAAGCAGCCATTATCGTGACCACCAACCTGCCCTTCTCCGAGTGGCCGCAGGTCTTTACGAATGCCCGGCTGTGCAAGGCGGTGCTCGATCGGCTCACCGATCAGGCCCACATTATCGAAACAGG
>PMAT01000114.1 GCA_003152695.1 Acidobacteriaceae bacterium | reverse complement strand
CTACTTCAAGCGCGACAACAAGCAAGGTGGCGCCTGGATGAACAACCTGGTGGACCAGTCCAAATTGCTGGGCACGCGCCCGGTTGTCAGTAACGTCGCCAATTTCGCCCCGCCCGCTCCCGGCGAGCCGGCTCTTCTCACCTCGGATGATGTGCGGACGATGTTCCATGAATTTGGGCACGCGTTGCACGGCATGTTCGCTAACACCCAATTCCCCAGTCTTTCCGGCACCTCAACGGCGCGCGACTTTGTTGAGTTCCCCTCGCAGTTCAATGAGCATTGGGCCACCTACCCGGCGGTTTTCCAGCATTACGCAAAGCACTACAAGACCGGCGCGCCCATGCCGGCGGAGTTGTTGGCGAAGATCAAGAAGTCGGACACCTTCAACAAGGGCTACGACACCACTGAATTACTGGCAGCGGCCGAACTGGACATGATGTGGCACGCGCTTCCGGCAAGTGCGCCCATCGAGAAGCCGGACGCATTCGAAACCGAGGCCTTGCAACAAACCCACTTGGCGATCAGCTACACGCCGCCGCGTTACCGTTCCAGCTACTTCGCTCACATCTGGAGCAGCGGATATGCCGCCGGTTACTATGCCTATCTGTGGACCCAGATGCTGGATGATGATGCTTTCCAATGGTTCGAAGACCACGGCGGCCTCACTCGCGCCAACGGCGACCGCTTCCGAAAGATGGTCTTATCGCGGGGCAACACCGAGGACCTGGAGAAAATGTACGTCACGTGGCGCGGGGCCCAGCCCAGCATCGAACCCATGCTGAAGTATCACGGGCTGGCGACAAGCGCATCGAAGTAAACCGCGTGGAGCACCGCTTCAGCGGTGCATTTGAGAGTGGCGTCTGAATTCGGCTTTAGCCGCTGAGGTGACCAGAACCCTTACCTCATCGGCTTAAAGTCTTGCCCTTTTTGCAGCTTTCGTATGCACGCCTGAGAGGCGCGCTCCACCCAACACCGCTACAGGAACTCTGGAATTGCTCTAGAACTGGAGTTCACCCTGCCCACGGCGCTATCACGCGTGCGAATGCGTGGTGATGGTTTCCAGTCCATGGGCGTTGGGGCCGGTCTCACGCTGACGCAGCAATAGGGCAAAGAGCAACGCCAAGAAGCCCAGAATCGAGAAGATCCACATTCCTAATGCATAGCCGCCAAAATTGGTGGGCCCGGCATGGCTTATGTCGTTGGCCTTCCCGATCGCGAGGTTGAAGATAAAGAAACCGATCTGCTGCAGCAAGCTCATCAGCGCGTAGGCTGTGCCCAGCCGCCGCTCATCCACGATGTAGGCGACGGAGGGCCACATCACCGCCGGAATCAGCGAGAAGGCAATCCCCATCAGCGAGACCGGCACCAGCAGCGAAATGCTGCTGTAGGCGATCATCAGGTACACCGGCATCATCAGGAACGATCCAATGACCATGAGGCCGGCGCGCTTGCCAATGCGGTCGGCGAGCAGGCCGAAGAGCGGTGTGGCGATCATGGCAGAGAAGGGAAGCAGACTGTTCAACCAGCCAGCCTTTTGCTGGGCCACAGCGAAGGCAGCGGTCGAACTCGCGACCGCACCCATCTGCGATAGGTATTTGCTGGTGAACAGATCGATGGCAAATGTACGGAACGGAAAGATTCCGGAGTAAAACGTGAAACACAGTGCGACCACGTACCAGTACGAAGGATTGAATTTCAGTCCTTCGCGGAAACTCAGTTTGTCCGGCTCGCTCGACTTGCCAAGGTGGTAGCGCGTCTCGGCGTAAGTTTCCTGCGCCCAGTACACCAGGGCGCCGATCACGGCCGTCGAGCCGACAACCACGGCCAGCACCAGGGGACGATGCCAACTGGGCTGGACATTGACTCCGTTGGGAAAGAAGGCGAACTTGGCCCACGTCGGCGAATTGTCGGCTGCGATGGAGGCGATTCTGGCGATGGTCAGATTGATGCCGAAGGCGAAGCTCAGTTCCTTACCCTTGAACCACCGTGCCAGGGCAGTCGTAACCGCCACGATCTGCGATTCAGCGCCGAGTCCGACGACCGCACGGCCAGCGACCATCAGATAAAAATTGCCACTGAGGGACGTCAGCAGAGCTCCCAAAACAATGAGAACTGAAAAGAGCATTAAAGATTGCTTGATCCCGAAGCGATCGATAAGGATGCCGCCGATCAACAGCGTCGCCACCGCCGCCACGCTGTAGCTGGCATTCAGCCAGCCGAACATGGAAGCGGAATAATTCAACTGCTGGAGGAATATCCGCTCCAGCGGATTGATGCTGTCGTAAATGTAGTAATTGCCGAACATGGCCAGGCTGACGAAGATCAGCACTAACCAGCGATACGACTTGCTCGGCTGCGGGCGGGTATCGACCAGGGTTTGCGATACAGACATTCAAGCGGCCTCGGGTAAGGTGAATGGAAAAGATATCAGAAGAATCAACTAGCAACTAGCGATTAGCTGTTAGCACTCAGCAGTCAGCATTCAGCCCCCACACTCCGTCCAAGTTAGCCGAAAATTCCTAGGTCGATTCGTGGGGGCTTACCGCCTTAGAGGTTCTCACCCGCGAGAAATGGCTGAAGGCTGAGTGCTGACTGCTGCCTTACGACCCGATATAGCGCGCGTACAAACTGCGCGCGATGGCCGTGTCGGTGGTGCCTTTGATGATGGCCCGGCCGTCGGGAAAGAGCGTTAGCTCGTAGGGATCGCGCCAGAATTTGAGAATGAACTCGCTGTGCCGCACGGTGCCGTGAGGGGTGAGGCGGCGGGTCAGTTCGTCGAAATCAACGGGCCGCTGCCGCTCATGTATCTGGACGGAATTGCGCCCGCACAGCGTGATATGCGGCCGTCCTTCGCCGGCGAGATGGACAAAATCGTGCTGGTCGCACGCCCGGCAACCCGCGCGAGGTTTGGCCGTTTTGATCTCCGCGAAGTCGTTGCTCCACACGTCGTAAGACAGAAGCGTGCGCCGGATCCTGTCGCGAGCGCCGACCAGCAGTTTGATGGCTTCGGTCGAGGCAATCGAGGCGACAAAGTTCACGGCTGAGTTCAGAATGCCCGCGGTGTCGCAAGTCTCGACCATGCCACGGGGGGAATCAGGAAAGACACATGTCAGGCACGCCGTTTCGGCGGGAAGGATGGTCATGGTGACCGCGTAGCTCGCCACAGCGGCGGCGTAGATCCATGGCAATTTCTTCCAGATGGCAAAGTCGTTGAGCAGGTAGCGGGTTTCGAAATTGTCGGTGCCGTCGAGGATGAGGTCAACCTCGCTGAGCAAGGCTTCCACATTGATGGGCGTCAGGTCCGCGGCGTGCGGCTCGACCGCAATCTCCGAGTTGAAAGCCTTGATTTTACGGGCCGCGGCGATGGCCTTGGGCAGTGACTCGGCAGCGTCGGCCTCGTCGAACAGCACCTGCCGTTGCAGATTGCTGGGCTCGACGTAATCGCGATCGATGATGCGCAGGGCGCCTACGCCGGCGCGGCAGAGCAGGGAAGCCATGGCTGAACCGGTAGCTCCACATCCCACAATGGCGATCCGCGCCGCCGCAAGCTTCTTCTGTCCCTGGGGCCCAATGGGTTGAAAGAGGATCTGGCGGGAATAGCGTTCGGCGAATTCCAACGACGGTACCTGCTCCGGGGAAGGCTTCCTTGTTTATTATAGGGATTCGAGATTAACTTCGCCGTGAGGACCGGGTTCATGTTCGCCGGCATGGCACACCGGACTGGTCCCTGTCGGACGAGGCCCTCCGGGCAGGCGGAAGTGCTGAAGGTCAGAGTTTGACGGAGCCGATCACGCCATCATTCCATAAAATTGCGCTGGTCTGCGCCTGGCTGGTGCTGAGCGTGCCCTTGGCGCGGTCGCAAACCGGGCCTTTGTCCACGGGCCAGAATCCTGGCTCGGCGGATTCCCAGGCGCGGCCGCAGAACGGGCCTTTGACCACCGGTCAAAATCCCGGCCCGACGCCTTCCCAGGCCGATCTTCCCACGGTGCTTGGCGAACTGAGTAAGTACGAGGGCGTCAAGGTTCAGGCCATCGAGTTCCGCGGTATTAGGGGCACCAACCCGGAGATGCTCCGGCAATGGCTGGTGCAGAAAAGCGGTGAGCCGCTGGATCGCGACAAAATCCGCGCCAGTCTGCGGATCCTCTATGCCACCGGACGCTTCGCCACGCTGCAGGTTGAGGCCGAGACCAGTCAAAAGAACGAGTTGTCGCTGGTCTTCGTGGCCACGGAGAACTACTTCAACGGCGACGTCAACGTGGACGGAACGCCTACCAAGACGAATCCCAAGCCCCACCAGTTGGTGGAATCCAGCAAGCTCGATCTGGGAGATACGTTCTCGCAGGCGAACGTGGACCGCTCCGTCGAACGCATGTTGAAGGTGATGGCCGACAACGGCTACTACAAAGCCACGATTACCTATGACCTCATTCCCCACGATGACACCCGGCAAATGGACATTGATTTTCATGTAGTCCCGGGGGAACTGGCGCGTGTGGGAGAGGTCACGATCGAAGGTGACACCGGCATTCCGCCCGACAAGGTTCGCAGCCTTACCAAACTGAAGGCGGGCGACAAAGTGAAGCAGGATCACGTCACCCGCGCCCTGGAGCGGCTACGCCAGAAGTATCAGAGGAACAATCATCTGGAGGCCCAAGTCTCGCTCATCGACCATCGCTACCATCCCGATACCAACCGTCTCGACTATATCTTCAAGGCAGACGAGGGACCGACGGTGGCGATTACCGCCGAAGGCGCCAAGATCAGCAACCGGGAACTAAGGAAGCTGGTTCCGGTTTACCAGGAGAACTCGGTTGATGACGACCTGCTGAACGAAGGACGCCGCAACCTGCGTGACTACCTGCAGACGCAAGGTTATTTTGACGCCACGCTGGAAGTGGAACGGCAGCCCTCACCAGAGAAAAACCACCTCAACATCGTTTACAAGATTGATCCCGGGGTGCGGCACAAGCTGGCCGCGGTGCGGCTGGAGGGCAATGAGTATTTTGATGGCGACACCATCCGCGAGCGCATCGCACTACAGGCGTCGAGCATCATTTTGCCGAATGGCCGTTTCAGCCAGAGACTTCTGGTCGACGACGTGACCGTCATCAAGAACCTCTACCAGGCAAATGGGTTTCTGGATGTCAAGGTCACCGCCGACCTGCAGGACGACTACCAGGGCCGGGAGGGCCAGATGGCGGTGGTGATCAAGATTGAGGAAGGCCGACAGACGCGGGTGAATTCACTGCAGCTGGCAGGCAATCACAGCTTCACGCGCGACCGCTTGGCCCCGTTAATGAGCGAAGTGGAGGGCCAGCCCTACAGCGAAGTCAACGTCGCCAGCGATCGCGACGCTGTGACCTACTTTTATTACAATCACGGGTTTCCTAATGTGCAGTTTGAAGCGGCCGCATCGCCTGCGCCGGGCGAGCCGCAGCGCATGCAGGTGACGTACACCATCACCGAGGGGGAGCAGGTCTTTGTCGATCGGGTATTGGTGAGCGGGCGAGAGTACACCCGTCCTTACATTGTGAATCGCCAGATGCGGATTGGCGACGGCGATCCGTTGAGCCAGGCCCGCATGGTGGATTCACAGCGGCGACTCTACGACTTGGGCCTCTTCAACCAGGTGGACATGGCGGTGCAAAATCCCGATGGCCAGGCGCCTACCAAGGATGTGCTTTTCAATCTGCAGGAGGCCAAACGTTGGACCTTCCGCTACGGCGGCGGCGTCGAGTTTGCCACGGGCAATATTCCCACCACCAACAACCCGCAAGGCAAAACCGGCGTCAGTCCCAACGGAGTACTGGAAGTCACTCGCCTCAATATGTTCGGACGAGACCAGACGCTCACCATGCGGGCGCGCGTCGGTTTGTTGACCCGCCGCGGTTTGGTCGGCTATGACGCGCCCCGCCTTTTCCACCGCGAGAAGTGGCGCCTCAACGCCACCGCCTTCTACGACAATACCGCCGACGTGAATACCTTCACCTCGCAGCGGCTCGATGGGACCCTGCAGGCCGAGCAGAAATATAATCGGGCGATCACCCTGCTTTATCGGTTAAGTTATCAGCGCGTGTCGGTCGATCCCAATAGCCTGGTCATCGATCCCACCCTGATCCCGTTGTATTCGAAACCGGTGCGGCTGGCCATTCCGAGTTTCACCTATGTGCGCGACACGCGCGACAATCCCATCGATTCGCACAAGGGAAGCTATAACATCGTGGATTTAGGTCTGGCGACCAGCGCGCTGGGTTCGGAGGCGAACTTTGGCAAGGTGCTGGTCCAGAATTCCACCTACTACAGGATTAAGAAGCGCTGGGTCTTCGCGCGGAACACGCAAATTGGGATCCTGCATGCCTATGGCGTCAACAACTTCCTCAGTTTGCCACCCTCGGGACAGCTGCCGCCGGAGGCCACTTCCGTCCCCTTGCCCGAATTGTTTTTCGCGGGCGGCAGCAATTCGCTGCGCGGCTTCTCCATCAACCAGGCTGGGCCTCGCGACTCGGTTACCGGCTATCCCATAGGCGGCCAGGGACTGTTCGTCAACAACCTGGAAATTCGCACTCCTCCTGTGGCCTTGCCCTACGTCGGCGACAATCTGGGATTTGTTTTCTTCCACGATATGGGTAATGTGTTCGACACCGCAAACCACATCATCAGTGGGATGCTGCAAATCCAGCAGCCCTCGATCGCGAATTGCTCTGCGCCGACCAGCAAGGCAACCTGCAATTTTAGCTATAACCCCCAGGCTGTCGGTATGGGATTACGCTATAAGACACCGGTCGGGCCGGTGCGCTTTGACATTGGCTATAACCTCAATCCGACGCGGTACCCGGTCCACCCGGTTCAGGGTCCGGACACGGTGGAAACCCTGCGTCATATCAATTTCTATTTCAGTATTGGACAGACATTTTGACGAAACGAATATTCCATTTAACGATTGGCTTATTGTTCTTGCTGCCCGGGGTTGCGCCCTTCGCCCTGGCGGGCGAAGTCATCGATGGAATCGTTGCCACGGTGAACCGCCAGCCTTTGTTCCAGAGCGACTGGGAGGAGGCGATCTGTTTCGAGGCATTTATGCAACAGAGGCCCATCGCTCAGGTGAGCCGGGCAGATCAGCTGAAGGCCTTGCAGCGCCTCATTGACCGCCAGTTATTGCAGGCGCAGATGGGCAACGAGACCTTCCTGCAACCGTCGCAAGATGACATAGACAAGGATATCGCCAAACTCCGCGCGCAGGTTCCGAACGGCCACGACGATCGCAGCTGGCAGAAGTTGCTCGCCAACTACGGACTCACTCCGGTCACATTAAGGGCGCACCTTCAGGCTGAGGTGCGAGTGATGAACTTCGTGGAGGTCCGTCTGCGCCCCAACGTGCACGTTCAGCCCGAGGAAATTGAGGCGTTCTACAAGACCCAGCTACTGCCCGATTTGCAAAAAAATGGCGGCAAGGTAGTTGCTCTGGACGAAGTGGAACCCAGGATTCGCGAGCTGCTTGTCCAGCAGGGCATGGATGAGATGCTGGACGTGTGGTTGCATAACTTGCGTCAGCAGGCGGAGATACACAGCGCCATACCGATCCCCGCCGAAACTGCTCCGGTCGAGCCCAACCGGGCCTCCGGCGCCAACTGAGAATGACCGCAGAAACCCAGCTTCGCCGTTCGCACACTCGCTTGTGGATTGAGGCCGCAATCGGCGTGGTGGTGTTGGCGGTCGCTATTGTCCTGGTGTGGTATGTGCGCAGCCCGCGGTTCGCGGATTTGGTGCGGCGCAAAACCATTGCCACTTTGGAAGAGGCCACGGGTGGCCGCGTCGAGTTGCGTGCTTTTCGCTGGAACCTCTCCCAGCTCGAGTTCGAAGCCGACGATCTGACCATCCACGGGTTGGAAGCTCCTGATCAGCAGCCGTACGCGCACGCTGACCGCATCCATGTCCGGCTGCACATCATCTCCTTCGTGGAGAAGCGGATCAGCCTCAAGGAATTGACCCTGCACCGCCCCGTCGTCCATCTCATTGTGAATCCCGATGGGACGACCAACGCTCCGGAACCGAAGCTGCGCCGCCATGCGACGCCGGCGCAGCAGCTGTTCGATCTGGCGATCGCCCGCCTCGATCTGCACAACGGCTTGTTGCTGGTGAATGACCGTGCGTTGCAACTTGATTTCGCCGCCGATGATGTCACTGCGGCCATGACCTACGATCGCGGCGATCACCGCTACGACGCGGCCGTGCAAGCAGGCAAGATGGACGTAAAGTACGAGGACCTCCGCGATGTTGCGGCGCGGGGCGAAGTGGCATTCAGCCTTTGGTCCAACCGGCTGCAAATCAAGTCGCTGAGTCTGATGTCCGAGAATTCCTCCCTGCAGGCGACAGGAGAGCTCACCAACTTCGAAAACGCCAAACTAGATTTCACGTACACCGGTGCGCTGGACGTGGGGCAGTTGGGATCGGTCACCCGCGCGTATGAGCTTCGCGGTGGCAGGGTAACGCTCGACGGGTCGGGCACCTATTCGACCGCCGCGGGCGTCGCCACGCGAGGGTATGCCGCGGCGCGCGGCGTCACCTATCTGGACAACGGAGTCGACGTGCGCGATGCGGGTGTAAACGCGGATTTTTCGCTGGCGCGCGATAATCTGGCGCTCACTCGAATAGCCGGACGTTTGCTGGGCGGAGGAGTGACCGGCGACGCCGAAGTCAGAAACCTTTTGTCAGGCTCGACCCGTGGCATGAAACCGAGCATGGAACAGACCACGGAACGCGCAAAGCCCGGCACGAAACCCGGCGCGAAGAAACGCCCCAGCAGGCGTAAATCCACTTTTCCGCCAATCTCGGGCCCTGATCTGCAGCAGGGGACGGCTCACCTACGGGTGACCGGCCTATCTCTGACGGAGCTGGCGCGCATGTTCTCCACCAAGGCAGTGCCGTACGAGAAGCTGAACCCAGTGGGCAGCGTCGGAGGGACGGTAAATCTGGCGTGGACGCAGTCCGTGGCCGACGCCAGCGCCGACCTGGCGCTCGGCGTTACCCCTCCGGCGCAGCCATTGGGCAACCAGTTACCTGTGACCGCGACAGTTCGGGCCCGCTACAACCCCAGAGCGCAAGTGATGGATTTTTCGGACCTGACCATGACGACCCCGCACTCCCATTTGAGTGCGACGGGCACATTGGGCTCGATCTCCGCCGCTCTGCACGTAGTGATGAACACCACCAGCCTGACCGAGTTCCAGCCGCTGCTCACGGCCAAGGGCAGCCCGCCACCGCCGCTGGAACTCGCAGGCGAGGCCAGCTTCAACGGTACACTCAGCGGTCGGCTGAAGGACCCGCAGATCGCGGGCCACGTGCAAGCCTCTGACTTCACTTACATCTATACCCCCACGGTGCAGGGTTCGGCGCCCTCAACCCAGGCGCCCGCGAAGAAGAAATCGCTCTTCCACTTCGCGTCTGCGCCGCCGCCTCCGCCGCAACCCACGACACAATCGAGACGCATTCACATCGATCAGTTTTCTGGTGACGTGCAGTATTCGTCCGCGGGCATTGCTCTGCATCACGGCATCCTTCAGGAAGGTAGCGCGCGCTTGGATGTGGATGGTTCGGCAACACTGCAGAAAGGGAGTTTCACCGGGAACCTGCCGTTCCAGGTGCAGGCTGCCATTCGCGATGCAGACGTCGCGGAATTGCAGCGCGCCGCCGGTCTGAATTATCCCGTGACCGGCACTCTGAATCTCACCGTGCAGGCCGCCGGAACGGAAGCCAATCCTCACGGTGCGGGACATTTCTCATTGCTGGCAGGGCAAGTCTATGGCCGTCCCGTCAAGTCGCTCACGGCGAACCTCGCGTTTGCTAATCACGAGGCGCAACTCGATGACATCCAGATGCAAGCCATGCACGGCGAACTTGCCGGTTCGGCTTCCTACAACTTCGGCAACAAGGAAGTGCGCTTCGGCCTGACGGGCGAGAACATCGATCTGGCGAATGTCCCCGAACTGCAAATGCCACACGTGCAAGTAGGAGGCGTCGGCAAGTTCACCGCAAAGGGATCGGGCGCCATCGAACAACCGCTGATCAATGCCCATGTGCAAGTTAGTGGCCTGGTGCTTAACGGGGACCGTCTCGGCGGCGTTACGGTCGACGCGGTGACTCATGGCTATCATCTGCAACTCACGGCGCGATCGAATTTCCCCGCGGCCAGCTTGGCGGTGGATGGAGGGATTGAACTGCGCGGCGACATGCTGTCCGACCTGAAGCTGGAGTTTTCCGGCCTGGACATCGATCCTTTTCTGCCAGCGGAGGTTCGCCAAAGGGTTACCCACCACGCCTCGCTGGCTGGCCATGCGGAACTGACCGGCCCCCTGAAGCAGCCCAGGCTGCTGAACGGCAAGTTCAACCTCGACCAGTTCGCTGTGGAAGTGGAAAAGGTTGCGATCACCAGTGATGGGCCCGTGCAACTGGTGATGGCGAACCAAGTGGTCACATTACAACGCTGCACGCTGGTCAGCGGTGATTCGCGCTTCACCTTGACCGGCAGCGCCAGCCTGAAAGACGATCGCCGGCTGGCGCTTCGCGCCAATGGCCATGTCGATCTGAGTCTGGTGCACACGCTTGATCCCGAGGTGAGTTCGTACGGCGTCTCCAACCTGGACTTCACCGTGAATGGTCCGATGGCGCAGCCCGCGATCTCGGGGCGCATCGATATCCAACACGGCGGTCTGTCGATGATTGACCTGCCCGCCGGACTTGGCGATATCAACGGAAGCCTCGTCTTCAACCAGGACCGGCTGGAAGTGGAGCACCTCACGGCCCGCACCGGCGGCGGGCTAGTGACCTTTGGCGGCTTCATTACCTACGGCCGGACCGTCGGCTTCAACCTGACCGCCAACGGTGCTGAAATTCGCTTTCGCTATGCCGGGATCAGCGTTACCGCGGATGAATCGCTTCGCCTGGTGGGCACACTGCAAAGCTCAGTTCTGAGCGGAGATGTGACCGTTACCCGTTTCGCGCAGATTCCGTCCAGCGACCTGACCTTCGCCCTGGCGCAGGTAGGTCCGGCGCCCATAGCCGTGGCAAATTCACCGCTGAATAATCTGCGTCTGGATGTGCGCATCCAATCTACGCCGGAGTTGACGGTACAGACGGCACTGGCGAAACTGGCAGGCGACGTGGATCTGCGGCTGCGGGGCACGGCGGCTCGGCCGGTCTTGCTGGGGCGCATCAACATTGCCGAGGGCGACATCAAGCTGGCTGGAACCAAGTATCACCTGGAGCGCGGCGACATTACCTTTACCGATCCGGTGCGCATCGACCCGGTGCTGGATATCGAGGCCTCCACTCGGGTCCGCGATTACGACATCACCATCGGCCTGCACGGCACCATGGAGCGGCTGAACACCACCTATCGCTCGGACCCGCCGCTCTCCAGCGAAGACATTATTGCTCTGCTGGCCTTCGGGCGGACACAGCAGGAAAGCGCGATGAACGCGGCGCCGCAGGCCGGGTTTGCCGAGAGTGCCTCGGGCGCCCTACTCGGACAGGCGATTAATCAGGCGGTTTCCAACCGCGTATCGCGGATATTCGGCGTCAGCTCCATCCGCATCAATCCTTCTTTGGGCGGCCCCGACAACAATCCCAATGCGCGTCTCACCGTCGAGCAACAAGTCTCCAACAACGTAACCCTCACCTATATCACCAACCTGACCCGCTCGGCGCAGCAGGTGATTCAGTTCGAATACAACATCAACAGCGAATATACGGTGGAAGCGATACGTGACGAAAACGGCGTGGTTAGCTTCGACGTTCTTATCCGTAAGAGGAAGCGATGAATGGCCACGACGCTGAAACCGCGCCGGAGCAGCGCACCCGCATGGTGGAGGAGCAACTGCGCGCGCGCGGCATTCGCGATCCCCGCCTGCTGGCTGCGATGGGAAAAGTCCCGCGTGAGGAGTTTGTCACCCACGAAGATCTGGGCAACGCTTATGGCGATTATCCACTCCCCATCGGCGCCGGCCAAACCGTTTCCCAGCCCTACATCGTGGCCGCCATGATCGCGGCGCTGGAGTTGCGTCCCACGGACCGCGTGCTGGAAGTGGGCACCGGCACGGGATACGAAGCGGCCATCCTGGGTGAGTTGGCGGCTGAGGTGTGGACCATCGAGCGGCACGCAGAGCTGGCGATGAAGGCGCGCGAAATCCTGGCGCGGCTTGGCTACGTCAACGTTCACGTTGTGGTGGGCGATGGAAGCGTTGGCCTGCCACCGCATGCTCCGTTCGACAAGATATTGGTTGCGGCAGCGGCGCCGAAAATTCCCGAGAGCCTGGTCGCGCAGCTCGCCGATGGCGGCAGGCTGGTTCTGCCGGTGGGGAGCCGCTTTGAGCAGCAGGTGCAGGTCGTGCGCAAAGTTGGACCAGAAACCTTCGTGGCTTTGCATGACCTCTGCCGGTTTGTTCCGCTGGTTGGGGAAGAAGGATGGGAGCCGTGAGCAGCAATTAGCAGCGAGCAATTAGCAATTAGCAATTAGCCTTCACCAGATTCTCTTGATGCCGTAGATGTCGAAGATCCTTTCGTTGCTGACCAACGGCAGGTTCTCGCTCTGCGCCTGGGCCACCAGCATCAATGGCCCCAGGCATCAAGTTCGTCGTCAGGTAGCGGCTGCAAAAAATCAGCCGGGACGGTGAATTTGCCCTTGAAGAGATCCAAGCGCCGGAATTTTGGTGCGGCATTGATGGGTACAATTTTGGCGACCACCTTCTTGCCGCGCGCGATCAGCACCTCTTCACCGTGTTCGGCCTGCTCAATCAACTTCGAAAGGGTGGTCTTTGCTTGATGTATGGTGGCAGTCGGCATTGTATCTCCTTAGCTCATTGCAGCTCCTTAGTTAAGGATAGCGTAGCTAAGCGTTGCGGATGATTCTCTTTTGTGAATTGTCATTACGAGCGCCTGGGTTTGGCGCGAGGAATCTGCTTTTCCCGGCGTCACGCAAAAGCGGATCCCTCGCTGCGCTCGTGATGACAACTTAAGAGTGACACAGCCTCCCTCCTCAGTGCACCATAAATCCGCGGGCTGCGGCGACAATGCCGACCGTCGCCAGCACCAATCCGAAGTACCAGTATCGGCGATTATCGGTGAGCAAGGTAATGGAGGTGACGACCAGCGCGATCTCCAGAAACACCTCGCCCAGGTCGAAGCGATCCGCGCGGCGGCTGGCCAGTCCGACTTCCGCCTCCAGGCCGCGGGCTTCGTTCTGGATGTCCTTCTGCTGGTCGCGATATTTGTCAATCTCATCGTGGAAGCGTTTCTGCACTTGGCCGGCGCGTTCGGCCTTGGTGTTTTCCAGCGCCGTGAGCACATCGGAGAGCGCCTCCAGATTATTGCGGCGCATGTTCTTGGCCTGATAATAGGCCCACTGGTCGGTGGCCCGGTTCTGCAGCAGGATTTCTTCGGTATGCGACCGATGACCGAGCAGCGAAACCGTGGCGATCAGAACTGCCAGGATCGCCATGGTTAGACTGATCGGCGCCAGGTTCTTTCGTTCCCTGGCTGCTTCGGCTGCTTCCTTTGCTTTGTCGATCGCTTCCATTTCTGAGCTCATGAGGCCTCCCGTAGCAATTAGCAGTTAGCACTTAGCATTTAGCCAAAGCTACAGCGTCCCTGCCGGCTCAAAGGTAACTGCGAACTCTAATTGCTAAATGCTAAATGCTAAGTGCCAACTCCCTTTCCAAAATAGCGCAGAATCGCGTCAGCTTGCGGACGGCTCACCACGGACGCCAGCGCCGCGGCATCCGCTACCTTCACGGCTTGCAAGCTGCCGAAGTGCTGCAACAGGCGGTTGGTAGTCCGTTCACCCACGCCGGGAATGTCCAGCAGCTCGGTCTTGCGGTCGCGCATTTGCCGCCGCTTGCGATGGAAGGTCACGGCAAAGCGGTGGGCCTCGTCGCGCACCAGTTGCACCAGGTGCAGCACGGGCGAATGGCGGTCGAGCACCACCGGATCGTCCTCCTGGCCCTGAACGTAGATGATCTCTTCGCGCTTGGCGATGGAGGCCAGCGGCTGGTTGATGATGTCCAGAGCTTCCAGCGCTTGCGCGGCGGCGTGCAATTGCCCAATGCCGCCGTCGATCAGCACCAGGCTTGGCATGGTCTGCTTCTCTTCTTGCACTCGCTTGTAGCGGCGGGTGACCACCTCGCGCATCGAAGCGAAGTCGTCCACGCCCTCGACGCCCTTAATGATGAACTTGCGATAGTCAGACTTCTTCATCTTGCCGTCTTCCCACACCACCATCGAGGCGACGGTTTCGGCGCCCTGAATATGCGAGATGTCGAAGCACTCGATGCGCCTGGGCAGCTCCGGCAGCATGAGCGCGTCCTGCAAGGCTTCCTGGATCGCCTTGGCCGCCGGTTTCATGACCCGAAAACGCTGATCGTATGCCTGCTTGGCATTCTGTCCCACCAGATCGATCAGCGAGCGCTTGTCGCCGCGCTGCGGCACGTGAATCTGCACCCTCCGCTTTTGGCCTTCCGAAAGCACTTCCTCCAAGGTGACGCGATCTTCGAAGTCCACCGCAACGTAGATACTGTGCGGAACATACTGCTGATCCAGGTAAACCTGCTTCAGCAGCGCGGAAAAGAATTCTCCCGGCTCAAAGCCCGCAGTGCCCACCATCGCGCTGAGGTCTTCCCAGAAGAACTCGCGCTTGTCCACGATCTTGCCGCCACGCATGTGGAAGAGGTTCACCGCCAGCATCTCGTTTTCGTAGTGATAGCCAAAGACATCGGCATCGTCGCCCTCAACCGCCGCGATGCGCTGCTTTTTGTCCAGCAGCTCGACGGTCGAAATCAGATCGCGATATTTGGCCGCCAGTTCATACTGCTGGCGCTCGGCGGCGGCCGCCATGCGCTGCTGCAACGAGCGCGACAGGTCGGCGCCCCGGCCTTCGAGGAACAGTTTCACGTCATGGACGGCTTCGGCGTAGCGCTCGGGCGTGGTCAGCCCTTCGACGCACGGCCCCAGGCAGCGCCCGATGTAGTACTGCAGGCATGGCCGGGGATAATAGCGGTTCAGGTCGAGCTTGCACGAGGGAATCAGAAAGTGCCGGTGGATGAGGTCCACGATGCGATAGGCCAGGCTGGTGGGAAAGTACGGCCCGAAGTAGAGCGATCCGTCGCGGCGCAAGCGGCGCGTCGGATACACCCGCGGATGGCGTTCGCCGATGGTCAGTTTGATGTAAGGATAGGTCTTGTCGTCACGCAGAAGGATGTTGTAGCGCGGCTTCTTCTGCTTGATCAGGTTGTTCTCAAGTGCCAGCGCTTCCTTTTCGTTGTCCACAACGATGTAGTCAAGATCGACGGCTTCGCGCAGCAGCGATCCCGTCTTGGCATTGTCCGCGGCCCCCTCCAGAAAATAGGAACGCACCCGCGCGCGCAGGCTGTTGGCCTTGCCCACGTAGATGATCTCGCCATCGGCGTTCTTGTAGAGATACACGCCGGGCGAGGTGGGCAAGGTGCGAATTTTCTGGTACAGGTCCATTTGGATCCCACGGTGTAGGCTAGGCCGCGCCGACGAAGCTGTCCGACTAACGGGAAGCCCCTCCGGCTAGACTTTGTGTCGTAATATGAAGCGTTAATTCATCGAACTGGTACGGCAGAGATTCTGAAGGGTTTTTCGTTGTTGGCTCAACCTTTACTGCAACGACCTTAACGCGCATCCGCATTCCCAGCTTACGTAATTCAATTACTCTCTCCTCGCCGTAGATCGAGTCCTGAGCGCCGCGTGCGAAATCGGATGCTGCAAAGGAATATGGTTGATAGCCGTGCAGCTTTCCCGTCCAGTCCAAGAGATTCGCATCATTCCTCCCAGCCCTCTTCTGGAGTACAAGCTCCAGAACAACGACGTGGTTCCGAATATCGTGGTCCGGAACCAATGAGAGGCGGTACGCTTTTCCGCTCGGCGCCTTCAGAACTATCGCACTCGGATGTGAGGACGACTCTGCGGAGTAGGTCAATACTGCTGGAGCCTGCCCCGCTTTTTCAGTTTCTGCAAAGCAGAATGCTGGAGCGAGCGCAATTAGCAACAGTGCGATCCGAGAGCTGTCGAAGTTGATCACTGGTAAAAATTCTACTCTCCGCGTCAGGATTATCCGGTCCCGTCTCGGGGCGCGAACCGGCTGCTCCGCCGCTTCTCCCAACCCATTGAATTAAAAGGATTTCTCTTCCGGCCATAAATACCCGGCATTGGCAGTATGGTTGCTCATTTGTTCTCAGGCGGCCAGTGGTCGAACGCCGCCGCCTAAGGTTTGCAAGGAGCTTATCCTATGAATCGATTTACCCTCACCGCAGCGCTGGTGGTTGGCAGCCTGCCGTTTACCCTCGGCTGTGCCACCAAGAACTACGTACGCAACGAAGTCACGCCGACAGTAAACAAGGTCAACGAATTAGATGATCTGACCGCGAAAAATACTTACGACATCCGCGACACCGACGCGCGCGCCCAGCAGGGCATTCAGCAGGCGAAGTCGCAGGCTGACGCCGCCGATCAGAAAGCCTTGGCTGCAGGTCAGGCTGCCGACCAGGCCAATCAGAACGCGACCCAGGCCTCGCATCGCGTCACCAGCCTGGCGGGCACAGTTGAGAATCTGGACAACTACAAGCCGGTCAACGACACCACGGTTTTGTTCGGCTTCGACAAGGCGGAGCTGACGCGCAAGGACAAGCAGGCGCTCGACGAATTCGCGGAGCAGTTCGGCAGTCAGAGGCACTACATCGTTCAGGTGGAAGGCTACACCGATTCGACCGGGCCGGCCGACTATAACTACCAACTCAGCCAGCGCCGCGCCGACGCCGTCATCCAGTACATGGCGCAGAAGCACAATGTCCCGGCGCACAAGATTTTTCTGATTGGTCTGGGCAAGGACAATCCCGTGGCCACGAACGCCAGCGCTGGCGGCCGGGCCAAGAACCGCCGCGTGGATATCACGCTGATGACGAACAACGCGACGGAGTCGGCTTCATCCGCGCAGCCGAGTTCCTCTGGTCAGACGCAGCAAACGCAACAGCAGTAATGACCCGGGGAAGAGGCGCGGTCGAGGGGGGATCGACCGCGCTGAAAGTTCTTCTCCTTGAGGAGTCGGTGGACAAAGCCGCCCATCCGAGGAAGGCCGTCCATAGCGGACGGCCTTTTTTATTTTCCCGCTGATATGAAGGTGCGTGGCTTCAGCCGCGCCGTTGAATCCCTTCATTTTTGTCATCCCGACGAGGTCGCGCGGCGACCGAGCGGAGGGATCTGCTGTTTCTCCCTGTTGCAGCGCTTTTTCCAGTATCTCGTCAACCGGCGGCAGACTCTCTTCAATTTCTTGGGCTGTTCTATCGAAACCTGCTCCGCGGTCTATCATCTTTCTAATCCATGGCTACGAAACTGCAACGATTCATGCTTCGCGCCATCAACATCTGGCCGCCGTTTTGCGGCGCGGGAATCCGCGTGCGCTGGCGCTCCAACCGGGCCGTCGATGTCGAAATGAAGTTGCGTTTCTGGAACCGCAACTACGTCGGCACGCACTATGGGGGATCGCTGTACTCCATGGCCGACCCCTTCTACATGCTGATGCTGATGGAAAACCTGGGCCGCGATTATATTGTCTGGGACAAAGCCGCCAGCATCCGCTTCCGCAAACCCGGGAAGGGAAGCGTCAAGGCCGAGTTTCGCTTGACCGACGCGCAACTCGACGAGATTCGCGAAAAGCTCAAACTCCAGGAAAAGTACGAGCCGACATTCCTGGTCGAGGTGAAAGATGAAGCCGGCGACGTGGTCGCCGAAGTACAGAAGGTGCTGCACATCCGGCGAAAGTGAGTGGCCATCCGATCAGCGAGTCCTCAACAGGGTTTCCGGGTTGCAATAGAATATGGGAGTGCGTTTGCGTTATCTGATTCTCGCCATACTTTGTGTCTGGTTTACCGGAGCTGCCAGCGCGCAAGATCAGCAGCCGGTCGAACAGGTCCCCACCGATAGGTCGGCGCCGCCACCTAAAGACAACCGCAGGAATCCGCCGCGCTCCGACAACGTCCCTGCCGGAGAAAGCTCCAGCAAGCAGACGCAGATCGACGTCTCGCCTCCCGCCGACGATGCCAAAAAGCATCCCGAAGCGGAACTGGGAAACAACGCTAGTGATGTCGATGAATTCACCCCCTACAGTCCCATGCGGGCGATGAAGGATGTGGAGATCGGCGACTTCTACTTCAAGGTCAAGCAAAATTATCCCGCGGCCATCAGCCGCTACCGTGAGGCGCTGGAGTACAAGCCCCACGATGCCGAGGCCACCTTCAAACTGGCAGAGGTGTTGAATAAGACCGGCGACAAGGCCGGCGCCGTGGAAAATTACCAAGCCTACTTGAAGATCCTGCCCGATGGACCTTACGCCAAGCGGGCCAGGGAAGAAGTGGACAAGCTGAAAAAGCAGTAGGCAGTGGTCAGTAGCCAGTCGCCAGTCGCCAGTTCCAATTGCCGCTTTACCAGGCGGCGACCGGGTGATCTTGCGGTATCCGGGTCCTTCGAATCCGCCCCCAGATGCACGATTCCAGAGAAAGCCGTTGTATGCGCTGGCTTTTGTGGGATAATATCGCCTCTCTTCCCTCAGGCTACTTTCGCACAGGAGACCTCGGTTGCTATGAAGAACATGTGTTCCGGTGTATTGCGCTGTGGCTGCTTGGCCGCGTGGTTGTTCCTAAGTTCTACCGTCGTGATGGCGCAGGTTGCTGTCCCCACGTATCACAACGACAATTACCGCTCGGGTTCCAACTCGCAGGAAACGGTCCTTACTGTGTCGAATGTAAGGACGCAATCGTTCGGTAAGCGCGCGACGTTTGCGGTGCAGGGCTTCGTTTATGCTCAGCCGCTCTACGTGCCGGGCCTCACGATTGGCGGGACCTCGCACAACGTGTTGTTCATCGCCACCGAGCACGATCAGGTTTATGCCTTCGACGTGACCAGTGGACAGCAACTTTGGCACACCAATCTTCTTGCCTCGCTTGGATTCCGCTACGTGATCAGTCCCGTCTCCAGCGGCGACGTGAATTGTGGCGACATGGTCCCCGAGATTGGCATCAGCGGGACCCCGGCAATCGATGCCACCAGCGGTACTATGTACCTGGTTGCCAAGACGAAACAGTATGACACCGTAACCCACATCACTTCGTTCTATCAGACCTTGCATGCACTCGACATCAAGACGGGCCAAGACAAACTGGCGCCGGTTCGCATTACCGCCACGTCACCGGGCAACGGTACCGGCTCCGTCGGGGGCATTCTCACTTTTGACCCGCTGGTGGAAGGGCAGCGTTCGGCGTTGCTGGTGCTGAGGGGACAGGTCGTCATTGCCTGGGCCTCGCATTGCGACCTCGGCAGTTATCACGGCTATGTGATGTCGTTCAGCGAATCGAATCTGGCTCGTACCGGCCTTTATGTGGACACCCCGAATGGTTACGAAGGCGGCTTCTGGGGCGGCGGCGCCGGTCCGGCAGCTGATTCCGGGGGATCGATCTATGCTGCGACCGGCAACGGTCACTTCGACGCAGGCACAGATTTCGGGGACAGCGTTCTCCGCCTGGCTTGGCTGAGCGCCGGCGGATCATTCTCTCTGCGCGACTATTTCACTCCCTGGAACCAGCACACCTTGGATCAGAACGACTCCGACTTCGGCTCCGGCGGCGCCCTGCTTCTTCCCGATCAGCCGGGTACGCCCTATCCCCACCTGCTGATACAGGTCGGCAAAGAAGGCACTATCGATCTGGTGAACCGAGACAATATGGGACACTTCCACGCGGGCAACGACAGCCAGATCGTGCAAACCATCCCGTACGCGATTGGCGGCATTTGGGGCGCTCCCGCGTTCTGGAACAACACGGCTTATTTTGGCGGCTCCAACGATCACCTGAGAGCTTTCGCCTTCGATCCTCACGCGCAGCAGCTTTCCACCGGTTCCACCTCCGCCTCTCCGGAGTACTTCAACTTTCCTGGCTCCACTCCGTCGGTCTCGTCCAATGGCACAAACAATGGAATCGTCTGGATCATTGAGAACGACACCTATGGAGGAGGCAACGCGGTATTGCGCGCCTACGACGCTACCAACCTGGGGACCGAGCTGTACAACTCCGAGCAGAACCCAAACCGCGACCGCGTGGGGCTGGCCGTGAAGTTCACCGTCCCGACCATCGCGGACGGAAGCGTCTACGTCGGGGCCGAGAACCAGGTTGTCAAGTACGGGCTGTTGTGACAGTGCAGTGGGCCGCCTGCGATTCGGTAGAGCAGGCGTTTGACCACTGACTACTGACAACTGGCTACTGTTTCTTCTTCTCCGGCTTGATGACGATGCCGCGCCGCAGCGGCACCAGGGCCCCGCGGCTGGGATCGGCGTTTTGCGCGCGCGCCATCACCTCGTTGCGCACGTAGCTGACGAAGCCCGCCATCTGGCGCTGCATTTCGTCCATGCGCTCGCGCATTTGCAGAATGATGGCGATGCCCGAGATGTTCACTCCCAGGTCGCGCGCCAGCGACAGGATCAGTTCCAGGCGCTCGATATCTTCGTCGGTATAGAGGCGCGTGTTGCCTTCGGTGCGCGACGGCTTCAGCAGGCCTTCGCGTTCATACAGGCGCAACGTCTGCGGATGGATGTCGTACATCTCCGCCACCGCGCTGATCATGTACGCGCCTTGTTTCTTGCGCTTGGCCATAATGCTCTCCGAGGCGGCACTCAGCAGTTAGCACTTAGCAATTGGCCAAGACCGAACTGCCAAATGCTGAGTGCTAAATGCTAACTGCCGATTTGCTTCCATAATTGCTCCCGCGGATCTTCGGGATTCAGCTTTGCCAGCTCGCGCAAGATTTCCTTCGAGCGCTCGTCGCTGACCTTGGGAGGCACCAGCTTGATTTCGACAATCTCGTCGCCGCGTGCGCCCTCCTTGACCGCCGAAGGAACGCCTTTTTCCCGCAGGCGCAGCTTTTGCCCGGATTGCGTGCCCGGCGGAATCTTCAGCAGCGCCCGGCCATCGATGGTCGGCACCTCGATCTTGGCGCCCAGCGCGGCTTCGCTGACGCTCGCCGGCACAGTGAGATGAATGTCGTCCCCCTCGCGCTTGAACACCGGATGCTCGCCCACCCGCACGATGATGTAGAGATCGCCCGCGGGTGCGCCCATGGTCCCGGCGTTGCCGCGGCCCGGCAGGCGGATGCGCTGGCCGTCGCGCGTTCCCGGTTTGATGCGGACCTTCAGCACGTCACTGTGCTCGATGCGGCCGTCACCGTGGCAAACCGGGCACACGGTGCGGTCCTTGCCGCTGCCGCCGCAGCGCGGGCACACCACGTTAAATTTCATGCTGCCGCTCTTCTGCGTGATCTGTCCCTTACCGTGGCACTCGGGGCACTGGCCGGGGCGCTCAAGAAAGCCCTGGCCGTGGCAGTTGGTGCACAAATCGCGGCGGGGAATGGTGAGCTGCATCTCGGTGCCCTTGATCGCCTGCCAGAAGCCGACGTTCACCTGGTATTCGAGATCCTCGCCCGCCTCGGGCCGCGTCATCGGCGCCTCGCGGCCGCCACCGAACATGCCGGAGAAGATGTCGCGGAATCCGCCACCGCCGCCTTTGCGGCCGGCCGCACCCGCGCCCTCAACGTAGTCATTGAAGTCGAAGCCGCCGAAGTCGAACGGAACTTCCTGGGTATAGGTGCGGGTTCCGCCTCCGCCCGCGCCGCCACCGAAGGGGCTTGCTGCCTGGCCACCGCCGCGCGCGTAGGCTTCCGCCGTCGCCGCGTCGATGTTGTCGGAGTAGAACCCAACCTGGTCGTAGATCTTGCGCTTCTTGGGATCGCTGAGGACGTCGTTGGCCTCGGAGAGCGTCTTGAACTTCTCCTCGGCAGACTTGTCGCCGGGATTCACGTCGGGGTGATACTTGCGCGCCAACTTGCGAAACGCCTTGCGGATGTCGTCCGCCGAGGCAGTCTTCTTGACCCCGAGGATGCCGTAGTAGTCTTTGTCTTTGTTGGGCGTGGTTGGCATGACGGAGGTCGCTTAGGCGCAGATTCGCCGAATCGTTTCAGGTTTCAGTCGCTCTAGTCTGGCTGCGCCACCCACCGATGACAATCGTTCATACGCGCCATCCGCTTTGGCGAGCACGGGAATTTCGCCTTCCAGGCAGCGCTCGACTAGCTCTTTGGTTTCCGGTGATGCGGACCCGCCAATGAAGGTGTCGATATCCTCACGTGACAATAATAAGCACTCGAGTTCGACAGTGGCTTGAGTCTTCACTGCATCCAGTATTTCGTCCTGTTTCGGCCACCAGTGAGATCCAGCCTTCAAAACCTTTAACTTTCCATCAGGCAAGAGTTCAAATATGTGCTCCCCGCAACCGAAGCGGCCTGCTTCTTGCAGAGGAACGAGCGGCACGTAGTCAGAGCATCCCCTACATTTTTCGAAAGCGATCCGTGTCAGGCGATCCTTAATCTTGATGCGTTCCGGAACAAGCTCTGGCTTATAGATGAGCGTGATACGTCCATCCATCGAGTTGAGACAAGTACGCCCGGGTCGGCGCCCCTTCGGAGATCCCTCGTCTCCGGGACAGTGTTTCACAAATCTCTTGCTGACCAGCTTATTGCGAACCATGTCGTGAATATCGAAGTCCAATTCGTAGCCACCCCGTCTACACGCAGGATTGGAGCATCTCAGTTGGCCACCCGAGTTCCTGACGCTAGTTCGTGATCGATAGGATCCATCCCTAACTCGACCAACTATAGACCCCTCTGAATACTCAATAATGACATCTTCAAGAGCGGGTAGCGCCTTATCAAATGTGGTCAACTGGACGAACACGCGGTTTGTTCTATCGAGCGGCTCACCCATTCTTCTCTCCTGCTCAGTTAATGCTTGCCTGTCCGCCGTCGCCCATCGGAATGACGTCGCGCGGGACAAAACCAAATTCATCGCTGATTACCGGAATGGCTTTCATCCGGCCGTCGGCGCCGGCGGTGATCAAGTACCACCGTCCGTCGTCGTTGTTGAAACTTAACATGTAGGACTGACCGTTCACTTCAAATCGCACGTTTAATACACGCCTTTCGCTGTTCGCTTTTCGCAGAACCAAGAGATCGGTTGTCGGAGGCCAACGCTGCCTTCGACCGCTACGACCCTCGTTGAGTTGTCATCCCGAGCGACGAGCGCAGCGAGGAGTCGAGGGGCCCCTATCGCTGCGAAAATATTTGCCCCGCTATAGGGGTCCTTCGACTCGGACGCGATCTTTTAATCGAGTCCTCGCTCAGGATGACACGTTCCATGGCCGCTCACGAACTCCTGTGAGCAGGGGCGCTTGCGCGCCCCATACTCGAAAAACTAGCTGCCAATTGCTAGCTGCTAGTTACTTCTTCTCGTCCACATCCACGTACTCGGCGTCGATCACACCCTCGTCCTTCTTCTTCTGCTCGCCGCCCGCGGCGTGGCCGTCTCCACCCGGAGCCGGACCGCCCGTTGGCGGCGTTTGCGCCGAGCTCGCCTTGTACATGGCTTCGGCCAGCTTGTGCGAAGCGGAAGTCAGGTTCTCGCGCGCCTTGTTCATCGCGCCCGCGTCGGTGCCCTCGAGCGCCTTCTTAGCATCGGCCAGCGCGTTCTCGACGTCACTGCGCTCCTGCCCGGAGATCTTGTCTCCGTGCTCGCGCAGCATCTTCTCAATGCTGTACACCATGCCGTCGAGCTGGTTGCGCGCTTCCACTTCCTCGCGCTTGCCTTTGTCTTCGGCGGCGTGCGCATCGGCGTCCTTCGCCATGCGCTCAACCTCTTCCTTGCTCAGACCCGAAGACGACGTGATCGTGATCTTCTGGTCCTTGCCGGTCGCCATGTCCTTGGCATTCACGTTCAGGATGCCGTTGGCGTCGATGTCGAACGTCACCTCAATCTGCGGCACGCCACGCGGGGCCGGAGGCAGTCCGGTCAGGTGGAACTTGCCCAGAGTGCGGTTGTCGCGCGCCATCGGCCGCTCGCCCTGCATCACGTGCACCTCAACCGACGTCTGGTTGTCGGCCGCGGTTGAAAACATCTCCGACTTCTTGGTCGGGATGGTCGTGTTGCGCGGGATCATCTGCGTCGCCACGCCGCCCATGGTTTCGATCGACAGCGTCAGCGGAGTCACGTCGAGCAGCAGCAGGTCTTTGACCTCGCCGCCCAGCACGCCGCCCTGAATGGCAGCGCCCACCGCGACCACTTCGTCAGGATTCACGCCCTTGTGCGGCTCCTTGCCGAAGACCTCCTTCACTAGCGCCTGAATGCGCGGCATGCGGGTCTGTCCGCCGACCAGCACCACTTCGTTGATCTTGTCAGGCGTGATGCCGGCGTCCTTCAACGCAGCCTTGCAGGGGCCGATGGAGCGGTCGATGATGTCCTTCACCATCTCTTCCAACTTGCTGCGAGTCAGGGTCTTCACCAGGTGCTTGGGCCCGCTGGCATCCGCCGTGATGAACGGCAGGTTGATCTCGGTCTGCATCGTGGTGGAGAGCTCGATCTTGGCGCGTTCGGCCCCGTCGCGCAGACGCTGCAGCGCCATCTCGTTGCCCTTGTCGCGCAGGTTCAGGCCTTCGTCCTTCTTAAACTGGTCGATCAACCAATCAACAATGCGCTGGTCGATGTTGTCGCCGCCCAGATGCGTATCGCCGTTGGTGGACTTCACCTCGATGACGCCTTCGCCGACTTCAAGGATCGAAATGTCGAAGGTGCCGCCGCCGAAGTCGTACACCGCGATGGTTTCATCCTTCTTCTTGTCGAGCCCGTAAGCCAGCGCGGCCGCCGTCGGCTCGTTGATGATGCGCTTGACTTCGAGGCCGGCAATCTTGCCTGCATCTTTGGTCGCCTGGCGCTGCGCGTCGTTGAAGTACGCGGGAACCGTGATCACGGCGTCCGTCACCGTCTCGCCGAGGTAGTCTTCGGCGGCCTTCTTCAGCTTCTGCAGAATCATGGCGGAGACTTGCGGCGGGGTGTATTCCTTGCCCTGCGCCACGATGGCAACGTGATCGCCCGACTGCACCACTTTGTAGGGCACCATCTTCATCTCTTCATTGACCTCGTCGAAACGACGGCCCATGAAGCGCTTGATGGAGTAAACAGTGTTCTCCGGATTGGTGATGGCCTGGCGCTTGGCGACCTGTCCGATCAGCCGCTCCCCGTTCTTGGTGAATCCCACGACCGATGGCGTGGTGCGCCCGCCTTCTTCGTTGGGGATGACTTTGGGCTCGCCGCCTTCCATGACGGCAACCACTGAGTTGGTGGTTCCCAAGTCAATTCCGATAATCTTTCCCATTGCAGCCACCCTCCTGGCTTAATTAGCTTGTAAGTTGCTGATAATAATTGCAGTAAAACTGCTTCTCAAGTCTCACAACAAACCGACTATAGAACTTGAGTGAATCGTTGTCAAGGTTTAGATGTCCCAATCGCCGTGCCCGTTGCAGGGAATTTTCGAGTAAGGGAAGGGATCCAAAACGGGCTTCCCGTTAGTAGGAATGCGTCTAGCGGCGGCGCGAGTTTCCCACCCGCGCCACGCAATTTTTGCAGGTCCAAGCCCATAAACTTTTCGCGCGAATCTTCCAGAATCCCGGTCCGGCGAAGGCGCCGTGGCAACTGAAGGTCGCCGTGAACATTCTCGGCGTGCAAGATCTGCTCGGGCGAGTGGTGGGGAATGGCTTCCGTCCGGAGCACATCGCGGGTGCGAACACTCGCCCTGCATGCAATGCGGCAAGCTTGAAGAAAGTCGCCGTCGGAATTGGCCTGGTTGCCGCCGGCGCCATGCTTGCCTTCCGCATGTTCAGGAGCAGGAAGCGGCGGGGCGTTTGCTGGAGTGGTAGGATTTCAGCTCTAGGAACCGGTGGATTGGTCTAGTCGGCAGAAAGCACTTAAAGAGTCCGGTACTGCAAGACATCATGGCTACTGGATGGCCGATTTTGGAAAGGACCTTGGGATACCTATGGTTTTCAAGAGTAAGCGAAAGAACAACTCGGCGACCGAGGATGGTACCAGGGAAATATCCCCTTTGGACTCGATCGTCGATTCGAAAAGTGTGACGGTGCACGATTGGCTGCTAGCCAGAATTCAACAAGAGCGTTACTGGTTTCTCAAGATGGAGTTGCCGGGGGGATTAATCACGCCGGGATGGAGCGATCCCAAGCTGGACAAATTGCCGCATTACGGTTTGCCTGCGGATATGACGGGAATGCGGGTTCTCGATATCGGCCATGCCGAGGGCTTTTTCAGCTTCGAGGCGGAGCGCCGGGGAGCGGCCGAAGTCATCGGTATCGAAAACTATCCGCCGATGGCGCGCAAGTTCGAAATCTGCCGGGCTGCATTTGGATCGCGCGCGCAATCGCACTTGGCCGATGTTTACGACCTCAATCCCAAAACTTTTGGCACTTTCGATCTGGTGATGTTCTTCGGTGTTCTCTATCACTTGCGCCACCCTTTGCTCGCGCTGGAGAAGATTCATTCGGTTTGTACAGGAACGCTGCTGATGCAAACCTCCACCTGCGGCGATCAGGGCGACACCCCAATGGCGGAGTTTCATCCCTTCGGCATCAAGAGCGGGCCTGCGGACAAACCCAGTTACGATCCGACATGCTTCTGGTTCCCAAACATTGCCGGGTGCGCCGCGATGCTACAACATGTCGGGTTCCAGGACGTGCGGCACATCTCGCCCGAAGCTTCGGTAGGAGGCGTCTTCCGCGCCAAGGCAGCAGTGCAGGAGAAGGGTCACCGTCCCGATGAAATGTCGGCCCCGTGGTCATAGCGATCTGGAATTCGCCTTGGTGCAGCGGTCACCGCGCGTGAGTCAAATCCGGGCCATCCTCTAGTAGAGTGACTACGTTTCCACCTGCACCAGCTCCGTGGTGTGCTTGAGTTGGCCGCAGGCGGCGTAGATGTCGCGGCCGCGGGGACGGCGAACGAACGCCGGGATGCCAGCTCGCGTGAGCACGCTTTGAAACGCCAGCACGCGCTCGTCGGAAGGCGTCGAGAAAGGAATTTCCGGGCCGGAATTCAGCGCAATCAGGTTTACCTTGGCCCGCAGACCACGAATCAGGTCAACCATCTCGCGGGCGTGCTGAACGCCATCGTTGACCCCGCCGAGCAGGACGTACTCGAAGGTTAGCCGCTCGCGATTGCGGAGAGGGAACTCGCGCAGCGCAGCCATCAGCTTCTCGATGGTCCACTTCTTCGTGATGGGCATGACCTCGGTGCGCAGCGCTTCATTCGGCGCATTCAGCGACACCGCCAGCTTCGGCCGGACGGGCTCGGCCCCGAAGTCGGCGATGCGCGGCACAATGCCCGAAGTCGAAACCGTCATGCGCGACTCGGGGATGCCAACCGCTTCCACCAGCAGGCGCACCGCTTGCATGAAATTGTCGTAGTTCAGGAAAGGCTCACCCTGTCCCATGAAGACGAGGTTGACGCGGTCGCGCTGCATCTCGACCTGCTGGTCGTTGAGCACGGCGAGAATCTGGCCCACGATTTCGCCCCCGCTGAGATTGCGCTTCAGTCCCAGCAGCGCGGTCATGCAGAAGGCGCACTCCACCGCGCAGCCTACCTGGCTGGAAACGCAGATGGTGGCGCGCTGCGGGCGAGAGGATGGGGCGCCCGCATTCTGCGGCGAAGTTTCGAGTTTCAAGTTTCGAGTTTCGAGTTCGCGAAACTGAGTTGGCACAGCTGCGCTGCGTGAAACCGAAGGACCCTTGCCTATGCCGCCTAGTACCGGCTTGCCTTTGCTGAGCGCTGAATGCTGATGGCTGAATGCTTGTTCGCGCAGTTCGACATCTCCATCCTCGGAGCCATCGCCGGCTTCTCCCCCATCGCCGTCGGGCATCCACACCGTCTCGACACTCTGCCCGTCGGCAAATGCCAGCAGGTAACGAATCGTGCCGTCGGCGGAAACAAACTTCTTCTCGATGCTGGGCAAACCAATCGCGTAGCCCGACTCACGCAGTCGCTGCCGAAAGGCAAGCGGCAGCATGGTGAATTGCTCCAGTGCAGGCCACCTTTGCCGGTACAAACCGTCTAAAAGCTGGCGGGCGCGGTAGCCGGGTTGCCCGAGACTTTCAGCAATCTCCGTAAGTTGCTGAATCGTAAGGCCTAATAGTTCGGTATATTGCGGTTCGCTCATGCATCCAATATGCTGACTAGATTAGATTCCTATGGGCCCGACGCCGCTGCGGGCATTTTCGTCATTGCCGATTCATTCTAGTGAATGATCATTTTATCCCGTGGGCCCCGGCGCCAGGGGTAGAAGCACAGAATTTGGCCCCGGGTCGGATGCCAAGTTGCTGAGTCAGCTTGGATGTCGCAGTCGAGCAGCACGTAAATAAAATATGGTGGAAGAAATCCGCAATATACGTCGCGAGGTGTTACCCAACGGGCTCACCATTCTGACCGAACACATGGACCACATCCGTTCGGTGTCGATGGGGATTTGGGTGAAGACCGGCTCGCGCCACGAAGATCCCACGGTGAACGGCATTTCGCATTTTGTGGAACACATGGTGTTCAAGGGCACCACCAACCGCACCGCCGAAGACATCGCGCGCCAGGTGGATTCCATTGGCGGCAACATGGACGCCTTTACCGGCAAAGAGACCATCTGCTTCAACATCAAGGTCCTGGACGAGCATCTGCCCATCGCGGTGGATGTGTTGAGCGACATGGTCTTGCATCCGGTCTTCGACGCCAACGAGATCATGCGCGAGCGCGGCGTCATCCTGGAAGAGATCAAAATGGATGAGGACAATCCCGACTACCTGGTGCATGAGATCTTCACCCAGAATTTCTTCAAGGACCACCCGCTGGGCAAGCCGATCCTGGGGACCAAAGAGACGGTGCGGCGCTTCGATCAGGATGCCATCCACGGTTTTTATCCCACCAAGTTCGCTCCCGGAAACCTGATCATCTCGGCGGCAGGAAACGTCAACCACGAGGAGTTTGTCGAGCTGCTGCGCCACAACTTCGGGCAGTTGCCGGCGGGCTCCAACGGCTGGCACGACAGCCCGCCCAAGCTCCATTCCCGCATCATTCTGCGCAACAAGAAATCTCTGGAGCAGGTGCAGATTTGCGTGGGCGTTCCGTCTTACCGCATCAGTGACGAGCGGCGCTATGTGTCGTACATCCTGAATACGCTGCTGGGCGGAGGCATGAGTTCGCGGCTGTTCCAGAATGTTCGCGAGAAGCAGGGGCTGGTGTATTCCATTTTCTCCGAGCTGAATCCCTTCCGCGATACCGGGCTGCTATCGGTGTACGCCGGCACCTCGCGCGCGTCCGCCCCCAAGGTCGTGCAATCCATCGTGAACGAGTTTCGCCAGTTGAAACAGAATCCCATCTCCGACGAGGAGCTGAAACGCGCCAAGGACCAGTTGAAGGGAAGCCTGATGCTGAGCCTGGAGTCGAGCACGGCGCGCATGTCGAACCTGGCGCGGCAGGAAATGTACTACGACCGCTTTTTCGGCATGGACGAAATCATTGAGCGCATCCAGGTGGTGACCGTGGAAAGCATATTGGAATCGGCCAACGAACTGTTCCAGCCGGATCGCATCGCGGTGACGGTGTTGGGCAATCTCAACGGATTGAAAATCAGCCGCGATTCCCTGGCCTGCTGAGAGCTCCGACATCCGCGAAGCACAACTTTTCCCGGCGGCGAACGTCCAAATTACAGATTCTGAATATGGGAAAAAATGGGGGGGCAAAGTGTAGTTTGCGTTGCTGACCCCTCGCATGATCTTCAATTCTGTGCGATGCTGTGGGCATGGGAAATAAGAACGCACCAAAGCGCGAAGCCAAAAAGCCGCCGAAGAAGAAATCCAAAGCGACCCTCTAAGCTCCACGTAAGCCGCTGTGTCGGTGAAGCGCTGCATGTGCCGAGGTCCGGGTGCCGGTCGTGTTCCTCCCGGTAGAAGGCCGGAACTCGGGCGGCGGCACGGCTGCACCGGCCAGGGCGGCTGAGAAAGGTTGCCAGTTATGCGTAAACGGAATCGTAACCGAGACCGGGGATTCACCCTGATCGAACTGCTGATCGTCGTAACCATTATTCTGATCATCGCGGCATTCACCATACCGAAGCTCACCAAGTCCACCATCCCGGCGCATGAGACTTCTGCCATCGCCAGCATCCGAGCCATCAATGAAGCGGAAATGATCTATGCCAGCAGCCACCCGGAATTGGGCTTCACCGGGGACTTGGCCATCCTGGGAGGTACGACGCAGACCGGCGGCGAGGGGACCATCGACAATAACCTGGCCAGCGGCCGCAAGAGCGGCTACACCTTCACCTATACGCCGGGCGAGAAGGTGAACGGCGCGATTCGCTCGTACACCGTCACGGGCGTGCCCGATCAGGTTGGCACCACCGGGCAGCGCCGGTTCTACTCCGACGAGGCGGGCGAGATCCATTACAATTCCTCCGGCCCGGCGGATGCGACCAGCGCGGTGATTCAGTAGCGAGAACAAATCGGCCCCCGGCGTTGAGGCGATGCTTCGGTTGAAGAAGAATTTCTTGGAGTGTCATCCTGAGCGACGAGCGAAGCGAGGAGTCGAAGGATCCCTTTGGCCACCAAGCAATTTTGGACTTGTTGCCGCGCAGGAATCCAAACTTCGATTTCTTCCAGCTATAGGGGTTCTTCGACTGCGCGCCCGCCTGGCCCGCAAAAGAAGGGTTCAGGCGGGCGCTACGCTCAGGATGACACCTCGCGCCCCATCCCGCTGGAATCCTGCTGCGGTTGTACTGTTCTTGCTGCTCGGTTCAACCCCCCTCGTCGCCCAAAGCGACGTGCATGCCCTCGCCGCCAAAGTGGACCAGCGCTACGACCACATGCGCACTCTGGAAGCCAGGTTCACCCAAACCTATAGCGGCGCTGGCATCAACCGCACCGAGAGCGGCACTCTGCTGATGAAGAAGCCGGGCCGCATGAGGTGGGACTACGATCAGCCGCGTCCCAAGCTGTTCCTCACCGACGGTCACAACGCATGGTTCTACGTTCCGGGGGAGAAGCAGGTTCGCCGCACGCCGGTCAAGCAGCTCGACGATCTGCGCTCGCCCCTGCGTTACCTGCTGGGCAAGACCAAGCTGGAGAAAGAGCTGGATGGGCTCTCGCTGGCCCCAGATCAAAAGCCGCTCAACCCGGGCGATGTCGTCCTGCGTGGGATTCCGAAGGGAATGGGCGATCGCGTCGAACAGACTCTGTTGGAAGTAGCACCCGACGGCCTGCTCTCGCGCATCGTCGTCGAAGAACGCGATGGTTCAGTCACCGAATTTCGCTTTCTTCAGCAGAGGGAAAACGTCGAAGTACCAGACGGACAATTTCGCTTTACTCCGCCGCCTGGGACCGAGGTCGTGGCCGGAACGGAACTCACGGAATGAGCACTTAGCATTTGGCATTTAGTAAAAGCGCGCGAGTGTTGGCGGTGTCGATTTCGGTCCCGGTCAATGTCTGGAGGCTAAGAGCTAAGTGCTAATTGCTAACGGCTAAATGCTAGACTACTCATAACCTCTCCCTAGGGAACTTCTCAACCATGGCCGAATACCTGATCAAGATGGCCGACGAGCGGGGCCACGTCCTCGAGCAAACCGAGAATGGGGGCTCGGAGGTCGAGGTCCGCGACCGCTTCGCGCAACAGGGCTTTCTGGTCTATTCGGTCAAGTCCAAGGGCCTGTTTTCGACCCAGGTCGGGTTTCCGCACCGGCGCAAGATCAAGCAGGAGCAGTTTGTCATCTTCAACCAGCAGTTCGTGACCTTGATCCATGCCGGCCTGCCGATCATCCAATCGCTGGAGCTGCTGATCAAGCGGCAGCGCAATCTCTTCTTTCGTTCCGTGTTGCAGAATGTGCACGACCGGGTGCGCGGTGGCGAGCTGCTCTCCGACGCGTTCGAAGCGCAGAAAGTTTTTCCCAAGGTGTACACCACCACGCTGCTGGCAGGCGAGAAGAGCGGCAACCTGGAAGAGGTGATGGGCCGCTATATCTCGTTTCAGCGCCTGGCGGTGAGTTTTCGCAAGAAGCTGACGGCTTCGCTGGTCTATCCCGCTTTGCTGGTGGCCATGCTGATCGTGATGATGACCTTCCTCATCACCTTTGTGGTTCCGCAGTTCGCAACCCTGTATCAGCAATTGGGTTCACCGCTGCCGGCCGTGACTTCCGTGATGCTGGCGATCGGGGTCAATGCGAAAAAGTATTTCCTGCTTTGCCTGGCGGTGCTGGGGGCGATTGGGTTTTCCTTGTGGCGCTGGATGAAGAGCGACAGCGGCGCTACCAGGATGGACCGCATCAAATTAAAGATTCCGCTGTTGGGAGACGTCTGGTTGAAGTACCAGGTCGCGGTATTTGCGCGTATGCTGTCAACCTTGCTGTCGGGCGGACTGTCGCTGGTCCCGTCGCTGGAGACGGCGTGCGAGTCGATGCAGAGCCGCCTGATCTCGCACGGCATTGAGAGGGCGACGCGCGGCGTGCGCGAAGGTCAGGGGCTGGCCCACAGCCTGGAAGAGACCAAGGTCTTCCCCGAGATGTCGGTGGAGATGATTGAGGTCGGCGAGTCCACGGGTGCGCTGCCTGCCATGCTGAACTCGGTCTCCGAGTTCTATGAGGAGGACGTGCAAAACGCGCTGGCCACGGCCATGGCCCTGATTGAACCGGTTATCCTGATTGTGATGGGCGTGGTGGTGGCTTTTGTGCTGATTTCCCTGTATTTGCCGATCTTTAGCTTGGGCTCGGAAGGGCTGCGTTAGAAAGGGATAGCGGCTAGAAGCAATAGCCAGTAGCCAGTAGCCAGTTACTGACTGCTAATTGCTAATTGCTAATTNNTTGCTAATTGCTAATTGCTAGTCGCTAAAAGGTATTTATGACAGACATTAAAAAACCCATATTCGTAGGCGGCGGAAACGGTAGCCCGGTCAGCACCCAGGATGAAGTCGAACACGGCAAGGAACTGGCGCAGCGCTATCGTTGCGAATTCGTGGACCTGAAGAATTTCCACATTCAGCACGACCTGTTCCGCAAAATTCCGGTGGACTTGATGTTCCGCTACAACTTCGTGCCCTTGGAGGACAAGGCCGATGGCCGGCTGGTGATTGCCATCGCCGATCCCAGCCAGTTGATGATGATCGACGAGATCGGCCTGCTGCTGGGGCGGCGCATCACCACTAAGGTTGCCAGTCTGTCGCAGATCAGCGACATCCTGAAAAAGACGGAGCAGTCGCAGCGCGTGCTGGAGGAAGCCAGCGAGGGTTTCGCGCTGGACGTGATCGTCGAAGACGAAAATTCCGACGAAACCATCTCCATCGAGAAGCTGACGGCCGAGGCCGATATCAGCCCCATCATCCGGCTGGTGGACACCACCATCTTCACCGCGTTGCAGCGGCGCGCCAGCGATATCCACATCGAGACGCGCGACGACTCCGTGGTCATCAAGTACCGCATTGACGGCGTGCTGCAGCAGGCCATGCAGCCCATCGCCAAAGAGCACCATTCCACCATCATCTCGCGCATCAAGGTCATGAGCGAGTTGGACATCTCCGAGCGGCGCGTCCCGCAGGACGGGCGTTTCCGCGTGCGCTATCTCGGCCGCTCCATCGACTTCCGCGTCTCCATCATGCCCTCGATTCACGGCGAAGACGCGGTGCTGCGCGTGCTCGACAAGGAGTCGATGAGCGAGAAGTTCCACAAGCTCACCCTCGACGTGGTCGGCTTCAGCGACGAAGATCTGCGCAAGTTTCGCCGCTACATCAAGGAGCCCTACGGGATGGTGCTGGTCACCGGACCGACGGGCTCGGGCAAAACCACCACGCTGTACGCGGCGCTGAACGAGATCAAGAGCGACGAAGACAAGCTGATCACCATCGAAGACCCGGTCGAATACCAGATTCGCGGCATTACCCAGATTCCGGTGAACGAGAAAAAGGGATTGACCTTTGCCCGCGGTTTGCGCTCCATCCTGCGTCACGATCCCGACAAGATCATGGTGGGCGAAATTCGCGACACCGAGACGGCGCAGATTGCCATTAACTCTGCGCTCACCGGCCACCTGGTGTTCACCACCGTCCACGCCAACAACGTGGTGGACGTGCTGGGCCGCTTCCTCAACATGGGAGTCGAGGCCTACAACTTCATTTCGGCGCTGAACTGCATTCTGGCGCAACGGCTGGTAAGAGTGATCTGCGAATTCTGCAAAAAAGAGGTCCATTATTCCGTCGAAGAGTTGGAGGCCAGCGGTTTGAATCCGCAAGAATGGGGAAACACTCCGTTCTATGAAGGAGAGGGTTGCATCGAGTGCTCGGGCACCGGCTTCCGCGGACGGACCGCGATCCACGAGTTGCTGGAGTTGACCGACAACGTGCGCGAGATGATTCTGTCGAAGAAGCCCAGCAGCGAGATTCGCCGCGCCGCCAAGGACGAAGGCATGCATTTCCTTCGCGAGTCGGCAATTGATAGAGTGAAACGTGGGCTGACCACGCTGAAGGAAATCAACAAGGTGACCTTCATCGAGACGACGCGGTAAGAAGCAACTAGCAATTAGCAACTCGCAATTAGCCGGTAGCAGTTAGTAACTGGCTACTGGCTACTGCTTCTGTCATCCTGAGCGAGGAGCGCAGCGACGAGTCGAAGGACCCCTATTGTGGCAGGACTGTGTGGTCTGTCTTGTATGAGAGTGGCGCCACGATAGGGATCCTTCGCTACCCTCAGGATGACAGCGGTGTTTTATTTGCAACCGCAACTCGAAACTCGAAACTTGAAACTTGAACCTGATGCCTTCCAACCACATTCCGCGGCCCCGAGTGGCCTGTGAGATAAGCGCCGAGCGCGTAGTAGCCGGTCGCGCCGGGGAAGGCGCGCAGACACTGGACGCCGCCTCCGCCCGGGTCATTCCCGATGGGGCACTCGTGCCCGGCCTGCAGCAGGCGAACGTTACCGCCCGCGAGGTGCTGGTGGCGGCGCTGCGCGATGCCTTGTCGGCCGTCGCGGGACGTTCACGCGATGTTTGCCTGGTGATCCCCGACGCCACCACCCGCATCATGCTGCTGGACTTCGATACGCTCCCGGCCAAACCGGAGGAAGCGGATGCGGTCGTTCGCTTCCGCCTGAAGAAATCGTTGCCTTTCGAAGTGGAGCAGTCGGCGGTGTCCTTCGATCGCCAGGGAACAGCAGACCCAGTCAGGCTGGTTGCGGCGGTGACGCCGCGTAATATTCTGGAGGAGTACGAATCGCTGGTCCGCGAAGCTGGCTACAATCCCGGTGCGGTGGTGCCTTCCATGATTGCCGCGCTCGGCGTGGTGGATGGTTCGCGTCCGACCATGGTCATCAAGGTGGAACGGGGAACCACCACCTTCGCCATTGTGGACAATAACCAACTGCTGCTGCATCGCGCGCTGGAGAATGGCGGCTCGGTGGTCAGCGGCGAGTCTCTGGTGGATGACGTGAACACTTCGCTGGTGTACTTCGAGGACCGTTATTCGGTGGGCGTGGACCGCGTCCTGGTAACCGGAGTCGAATCGGCGCAGGCCTTGCAGGAGGCCTTGAGCGCGAGTTCGAATATTCGCGTGGAAGAGCTGGTATCCAGTGGCAGAGCGGGCGCCGCCATCGGCAACGTACCTCGCTCCATGCTTGCCGCAGTGGTGGGAGCGCTGGTGTCCTGATGCGTCTCAACATCAATCTTGCCAGCCAGCCGTACGAAGCCGCGCGCTTCTATCGCCGCCGCATGGGTGCGCTGGTGCTCGCGCTGGCCGTCCTCACGGCGCTGCTCGGGGGCTACATCGTATATCAGCGGGCGCAATCGCGAGACATCAATAAGCAATTGGCCCAGGTGCGGTGGGAGATCAGGGGTCTCGATTTTGAAGATGCGCAGGCGCGTGCCCTCCTGAACAAGCCGGCGAATCGCGACATAGCCGATCAGTCGGAGTTTCTCAACCAATTGTTTGCCCGCAAGGCCCTCTCCTGGACGCGGGTGTTTACCGAGATGGAGAAGATTGTGCCCCCCAATCTGCATGTCGTCTCCATGAAGCCGGAGTACACCAAGACGAATGACCTGATGCTGCGCGTGGTGGTGGCCACCGACTCGCGCGATCGCGCGGTCGAACTGGTGCGCCGCATGGAAAAATCGAGCCACTTTCGCCAGGCCCAGGTGATGGCCGAGGCTGTCACCTCGAATTCCAGCGATCAAAGTGCGGGGCCGGGCAACATCCAGTTCGATATCGCCGCCATCTATGTTCCGACTGCGCAGGATAACGACTCCACCGCGGACGAGGGCAAACCGGACGAGGGCAAACCGAGCGAGAAGAGCGGCAACCCGCAGGCGCAGCCAGAGCTTCCAGTCAAAGCATCGCAGGCGGCAGCCCGCAATCCCAGTCAGGCGCCGGGTGCCAGCTCGACGCAGGCGCAGAACGGGCCACCGAAATCCATGCCAGCGAGGCCCCGCTGATGGCCAGCATCCGCGAAATTCGCAAGACCTGGATGCCGGTGGTCATCACCCTGGTGGTGCTGGACCTGGCTTGCATGGGGTATCTTTTGTCGCCCGCGGGACGCTCGCGCCAGGCGCGGCAGCGCGAGTATTATGAGCAGCGCGCCCGCCTCACCGCCAAGCGGGAGCAAGTGCTGCCCACTCGCGGCATGGACGCGAAGTTAATCCAGGCCTCGTCGGACATCGGCAAGTTTTACGGCCAGCGGTTTCCCTCAAAGTATTCGCAGGTTGCGGAAGAGCTGGGCAAGGTGGCCACCGACACCGGTGTCCACTTTGCGGGCGTCAAGTACGACGACAAAGACGCGCCCATCGAAGGCTTGCGTAAGATGAGTATTGAGATCTCGCTTTCCGGCGACTACCTTCAGGAAGTAAAGTTCATCAATCAATTGGAACGCGACAAAATGTTTTTCCTGATCGATGGCATTGCGCTGGGCGAGCAGCAGGGCAATGTCCGCCTGCAAATCAAGCTGGAAACCTATTTGCGCAGCGGGGCCGAAAGCTCGTGAAGATCGGGACTGAGAACCGGACGAAAACGATCATCGCGGGAGTGCTGTTGATCGTCGCGGTCATCTTTGTGGTGCGCGCATTTCGTGGCGGAGACGAAGAGCCGTCGCCCGCTCCCGCGCCAGCCGCCACCGCTTCCGGTCCAGCACCGGGCAGCGCAAGCGGGCAAGCCGCGCCCGGCGCCACAAGGACCGCGCGCAAACCGCCTCCGCTGCTGGCCCAGACCCTCGATCCCACCTTGCGCTTCGACCTGCTGAAGTCCAGCGAAGATGTGACTTACAAGGGAAGCGGGCGCGACATCTTCCGTTCGCAGGCAGAAGAAGCTGCCCTTCCCAAACCTTTACCTCCGGAAATACATCCCGGCGTCATGACGCCACCACCGCCGCCGCCGATCCCATTGAAGTTTTATGGCTTTGCCAACCGCATAGACGGCAACAAGCGGATCTTTCTCTCCAAAGGCGAGGACATCTTCGTCGCCAAGGAAGGCGACATCGTGGACCGGCGCTACAAGGTCGTGCACATCGGAACAAACTCCGTCGAGGTGCAGGACGTGCTGACCAATTACCCGCCCCAGACGCTTCCGCTATCGTTAAGCTGACGTTGGCAGGGGTCACGCTTGCGAAGAGGGTATAGTTGCAACCATTAGCCACTTGGCGTATTCTAAATAGCCAAGAGGCCAAAATGACTTCCGGAGTAATTGCCGAGGTCCTGGGAGGCAAGAAAGTCCTGGGCCGCTCCATCAAGAATTTCGCCGAACTGGCGGAACTGGTCCGCAAGGGATTGCCGGCAGGTTCTCTGATCGTGCTTGGGGAAAAGCTCGATCTGAAGAATACGGCCCTTTCCAAGAAGCTGGGCATTCCCCAGCGGACCTTGACCCGCCGTCTGAGCCAGCATTCGCGACTCACCTCCGCCGAGTCGGATCGCACCGTTCGACTGGCACGCGTGTATGCCACCGCGGTTGAGATGATCGGCAATGCCGAGAAGGCTGCGCAGTGGCTCCGGACTCCCAACCGCGCGCTGGGAGGCGAGGTCCCAATCGATCAATTAGATACCGATCTCGGAAGCAAAGAAGTGGAAAATATCCTGGGGCGCATTGCCTACGGCGTCTACAGCTGATGCACGTTTGGAGGATTTGCCGCCAATTCCATGCTGCCGGGGCCTTCTCAGGCGAGGGTGGTCGGCTCTACGGTGGCCGCTGGAACAGCCAAGGCGTGAGTGTGGTGTACACGTCTCCCTCGCTCGCCTTGGCCGCGGTCGAGACTTTTGTTCATCTCGAACCCAATCTGCAGCCCGACGATCTGGTTTCGATTGAAGCCGAGCTTCCCGACGACGCCCTTGCCGAGCGCCTTGATCTGAAATCTCTTCCCCGCAACTGGTACAAGCTGAGAGATGAGTCGCTGAGAAAGTTTGGCGACCGTTGGATTGAGGCCGGCGAGACCGTCGCCCTGCACGTGCCTTCCGCAGCTATTCGCGAGGAATGGAACGTGCTGCTAAATCCTGCGCATCCCGACTTTCGCAGGCTCAAGATTCAGCATCCCAAGCCCTTCGAGTTTGACCTCCGAATGTTTTCCTAGAGTCTTCCTAACGGCACCAGCGCAGAGCAAAGTATCAGCCAAAAAAGATTTCGATGCAGCATCAGGACAGAGGTTTTCCTGCCAGGGTTGGAGCGGGGGAATCGTGCGGACGTCACTTCTCTTTGTGACCGCTGATCTTGTGTCGAGTGACGGAGAGGTTTTAGAGTGGCCTTCAAGATAGAGGTTCACCATGTCGTGGAGGGACCGCGGTTTCCTCGCTCTCGCCGTCCTTTGGACCATCTTTACCGTGGTGTTGTTCGGAGTGATTACGGCGATGATCGTAAGGGAGCCTGCGTTTCCGCTGGGCCTGGGCTGGATTCGGACTCGCGGGCTGGCTGGCTTGTGGATTACGGTCCCGAGTGCCTTGCTCGGAATCGCCGGCTTGGTCCTGCTGAAGATGCGGCGCCCGATTGCCATCCGTCTGCTGCTGCTCTACTCCGCCCTGTGGACCTTGGCGCTGCTTCCGGGAATGCTAACCCAGTTGCCGACCATCGTGCGGCACCCAATTGCCTATTGCGCGGATGGAACCTGCACGCCCTGGGTGATAACGGTCTCAATCACCGTCGCGTTCGCCCTATCCGCCTTCTGGTACGCACGCCAGGCCTATGCACAGCTGGGTCGAAGCTAAAGCTCTCTCAGCTCAACTGCGGCCGAGCATTCGAGGATTGGCATCAGCAGAACTCAGCCACGGTATCTACAGTGATAGCGGTCACTGACGAATAACGGTTCCGCTCGTCAATATAGAATCCATGTATGTCTCAAGCTTGCGAGGGCCTAGCGTAATGCGGCGCGCCGTCGAGCGACTGCGGTTGTCGATTGTGTTGTTCCTGCTGATGGCTGTTCTGCTGGTATCCGGGTGCACGAACAAAGCACAACAGATGGGCGGTTCCGGGCGTCGTCCACCGGCGCCCGTGGTGGTGGCCAGTGTCGAGCAGCGAGACATTCCACTTCAGATCAACGCCATCGGCAACGTGGAAGCCTACCAGACGGTGCAGATCCGGTCGCAAGTCAATGGTCAAATCCAAAAAATCTTCTTCAAGGAAGGAGAGGACGTTCGTCAGGGGCAGCCGCTGTTTCAACTGGACAAACGGCCTTTCCAGGCGGACCTTGAGAAAGCCATTGGCCAGATGAAGCACGATCAAGCGACGGCCGAGAATTCGCGGATGCAGGTAGAGCGCTACTCCAGTCTGGAAAGCGAAGGCATCGTCTCCCATGAACAGGGTGGCCTGCTGACCTCCCAGGCCAAGGCCGATGCGTCTGCGGTGGAGGCCGACAAGGCCGCCGTTGATGCGGCCCGCGTGCAACTGCAGTACACCGATATCGTCGCTCCCATCAACGCACGCGCTGGAGCTTTACTGATCAATCTGGGCAATCTGGTGAAGGCGAACGATACGCCGTATCTGGTGCAGTTGAACCAGGTCACTCCCATCTACGTCACCTTTTTTGTGCCTGAAGGCAATCTCGACCGGGTGCGACAGCGCTTCTCCGCCGGACAACTTAAAGTTCTGGCTTATCCCAAGGGACAACCGGACGGTCCGGCAGAGGGGCAGTTGACGTTCATCGACAACGGAGTGGACACAACCACCGGCATGTTCAAGCTGAAAGCCACGTTTCAGAACAAAGACCGGCGGCTGTGGCCAGGTCAATTCGTGGATGTTGCGTTGCAACTCTCGATGCAGAAGAATGCCGTCGTGGTTCCGACCAAGGCGATTCAAACCGGACAACAAGGCGAATACGTGTACGTGGTCCGAGCCGACAGCACGGCGGAATCGCGCCCCGTAAAGACGGTGGGAGTGTATCAGAATCTGACCCTGATTGCGGGCGGATTGAACGCCGGCGAACAGGTGATTGTGAACGGCCAGTTGGGCGTGGCCCCTAATGCGAAAGTGGTGGTGCAAAGCCGCTTGCCCGCAACCCAGACAGATTCGTCTGCCGCCAAGGGTGCAGCCGGAGGCGGACTGTGAGCATCTCCGAGATCTTCATCAAGCGGCCCATTATGACCACGCTGGTCATGGCCGCGATTTTGATCTTCGGGATCTTCGCTTATCAACTGCTGCCCGTCAGCGACCTGCCGAACGTGGACTTTCCCACCATTTTGGTGAGCGCTTCGCTTCCGGGCGCAAGTCCCGACACCATGGCTTCGTCGGTGGCCACCCCGCTGGAAAAACAGTTCTCCACCATCGCCGGCATTGATTCGATGACGTCGGCGAATTCCCTCGGGCAAACCAGCATCACCATTCAGTTCAACCTTAGCCGCAACCTCGATGGCGCCGCCTTGGACGTCCAGGCAGCCATCACCGCCGCCGGGGGGCAATTGCCTCCCGAGATGCCGACGCCGCCGACTTTCCAGAAAGTAAATCCTGCCGATTCGCCCATCCTGTATCTGGCGCTGAGTTCGCCGACGATGAAGCTGTCCGACATCGACGAGGCCGCCGAGACCACCATCGCGCAGAACGTCTCCATGGTGAACGGGGTGGCGCAGGTGATGGTGTATGGAGCGCAGAAGTATGCCATGCGGGCGCAGATCGATCCCAGCGCTCTGGCTTCGCGTCAGATAGGGATCGACGAAGTCAGCGCCGCCCTGCAATCGGGAAATACCAACCTTCCCACCGGCACCCTTTATGGACAGAACCATACGTTCACCATTCTGTCCAACGGGCAGCGCATGAATGCTCTGCAGTTCGCGCCCATGGTGGTGGCCTATCGGAACGGTTCCCCGGTCCGCCTGAGCGATCTTGGCCGGGTGATTGACAGTGTGCAGAACGACAAGACCGCGAGTTGGTTTAACGGGACTCGGGCCATCGTTTTGGCAATTCAAAAGCAGCCGGGGACCAACACGGTTGCCGTCGTAAACAGCATTAACAAGCTGCTGCCCAGGCTGGAAGAGCATATTCCTGCGGCGGTCAAAGTCGACACGCTGTATGACCGCTCGGTCTCCATTCGCGCCTCGGTCAACGACGTCAAGTTCACCCTGCTGCTGACCATCGCTCTGGTCATCATGGTGATCTTCGTCTTCCTGCGAAACATATCCGCCACCATCATTCCGTCGCTGGCTTTGCCCATGTCCATCGTTGGGACGTTTTCGATCATGTACCTGCTGGGCTACAGTCTGGACAACCTTTCCTTGATGGCACTGACCCTGTCGGTGGGATTTGTGGTGGACGACGCCATCGTCATGTTGGAGAACATTGTTCGCCACATGGAGACGGGGAAACGGCCGCTGCAGGCCGCGCGGGATGGCGCCGGCGAGATTGGCTTCACCATTCTCTCCATGACGCTGTCGCTGGCCGCCGTCTTTATTCCGCTGTTGTTCATGGGCGGAATCATCGGACGTTTGCTGCATGAATTCGCGGTCACCATCGGGGCCGCGATTCTGGTTTCGGGATTCGTATCGCTGACCCTGACTCCGATGCTGTGCAGCCGCTTCCTCCGTCACCAGGAGCGGTCGGAGCATGGACGGCTGTTCAATCTGGGCGAGCGGATTTTCAATGCCTGGTTGCGCGGTTATAACCGCAGCCTCAAGGGGGTGCTGCGGCACAAGTTCGCCACCCTGATGGTGTCGTTCGGCCTGATCGGGCTGACGTTTTATCTGTACACCATCTCGAAGACGGGATTTATTCCCGACGAAGACCAGGGCCTGGTGTTCGCGTTTACCGAAGCGCAGCAGGGAATTGCATTTCAGGACATGATGCAATTGCAGCAAAGGGTGGCCGATGTTGTGCGCTTCGATCCCAACGTCATGAACACCATGTCTTCGCTCGGCAATCCCACCAATCAGGGCCGCATGTTCTTTCGCCTGAAAGACAAGAAGGACCGCGTCAACCACATGAGCGCGATGCAGGTCATTCAGGAGCTTCGTCCCAAGGTATCGCAGATTCCCGGCCTGAATGTGTTCATGCAGATTCCGCCGACCATCCGCATCGGCGGAAATCTGACCAAGTCACAATATCAGTACACCATGCAATCGCCCGACACGGCGGAACTCTACCAGGATGCGCCCAAGCTGGAGAGCGCGCTGCGCGCCCTGCCGCAATTGCAAGACGTTACCAGTGACCTGCAGGTGCAGAACCCGCAGCTCAGCGTAGAAGTCGACCACGACAAAGCTTACGCACTGGGATTGACGCCGGCCCAGGTTTCCGATGCGCTCTATTCGGCGTACGGCACCCGCCAGATCAGCACCATCTACACACCCAATAATGAGTACTACGTCATCATAGAATTGTTGCCCGAATTCCAGAACAATCCCGACAAGCTTTCCCTTCTCTACGTCCGCTCCAGCGCAGGGAAAATGATTCCGCTCGACACTGTCGCCAGGATGGTGCCTTCCATCGGTCCCCTGACGGTGAATCACCTGGGCCAGTTGCCGGCGGCCACCATCAGCTTCAACCTCAAGCCCGGAGTCGCTCTGGGCGACGCCACAAAACTGGTCGAGCGCGAGGCCAATCGAGTGCTCCCTGTGGGTATCCAGCGCACCTTCCAGGGGACCGCGCAAGCTTTCCAGAACTCCTTCACCGGCATGGGCCTGTTGCTGCTGGGGGCGATTCTGGTGATCTACATCATTCTGGGAATTCTGTATGAGAGCTTCATTCATCCCCTGACCATTCTCTCGGGTCTGCCTTCAGCCGGTGTCGGCGCGCTGCTCACTCTCACCCTCTTCCACCAGGAACTGAATCTCTACTCGTTCGTGGGGATCATCATGCTGATCGGCATCGTCAAGAAGAATGCCATCATGATGATCGACTTNNCGCTTCCGTCCCATCATGATGACCACTATGGCGGCCCTGATGGGAACGCTGCCCATTGCGATTGGCTTTGGCGCGGGCGCAGAGTCGCGGCGAGGTTTGGGCCTGGCGGTGGTGGGTGGCCTGCTCTTTTCGCAGATCGTAACGCTCTACATCACGCCGGTTTACTACGTGTACCTCGATAAGCTACAGACCAAGTTCCAGAAGCGGCCCGGCGGACGAAAAACTGAAGCCGCGGCCGAGGAGCGGCTCAACGAGGCTGTGTTGGTGGGACAGAATCACTAGAGCCGTTCCGCCGCTTCTCTGCCTGTCATCCTGAGCGAAGAGCGCAGCGAGGAGTCGAAGGACCCCTAGACTACCCACCCCGCTCGACGGCGCCAGCGTAGCGAGTCGAACGACCCTAGAGCTGCAAAAATCGCCATGTGGCCGCCCGCCACAACAAGAAGGCTGGCACAGCAACCGCCCCCATCCCCGCACCCCTGTCCAACCGTCACGCTGACCTGTGGCAGACATCACCGCTTCTCAATTCCGCCCATGCTACGAATTGCACGATCACCTCTCCCGGTGACGTCAGCCTTTCTCCGGGAGGAGTACTCATTGGGTGCGTCAATCTTTGCTTCTTAGGGCCCGCGTAGTGCCATCCTCGAGGTGTTGAATGAACGCTCGGCTGGTAAGTGAATTTCGTTCGATCGTGGGAGATGCCGGCCTGGTCAGCGGGCCCGAGCAGCTCCGGACTTACGAATGCGACGGCTTGACCTTGTTCCGCGTAGTCCCCGACTTGGTTCTACTGCCGGCAACATCGCAGGAAGTGCAGGCCATCGTGAAGGTGTGTCATCGCGAGCGAATCCCGATGGTCGCGCGTGGCTCGGGCACAGGACTCAGCGGGGGAGCGCTACCGGTAAAGGGTGGCGTTGTGATCGGCGTCTCCCGGATGAATCGCATCCTTGAGGTGGATATACCCAACGCGCGCGTGGTGGTCGAGCCGGGCGTGACCAATTCCGCCATAACCGCGGCGGTTTCCCCCCACGGATACTTTTACGCTCCCGACCCATCCTCGCAGGTGGTCTGCACCGTAGCCGGCAATGTGGCAGAGAACTCTGGCGGCGCGCACTGCTTCAAGTACGGAGTAACCACGACCTACATCCTCGGACTCGAGGTGGTGCTCTCCGACGGTTCACTGCTTCGCCTGGGCGGCACCAGTCTGGACCAGCCGGGCTACGACCTGGTGGGCGCTTTCGTCGGTTCGGAGGGGACGTTCGGGATCATCACCAAGATCACGCTGCGCGTCATCAAGAAACCTGAGACCACGCAAACGTTGATGGCCGCCTTCAATTCGAGCAGCGAGGCGGGTGCCGCTGTCAGCGCCATCATTGCTTCGGGCATGTTCCCCGCGGCCCTGGAGATTATGGACCGGCTGGCCCTTGAGGCCGCCGAAGCGGCCGTCCATCCCAATTATCCCAACTGTCAGGCGCTGCTGCTGGTGGAACTGGACGGGTCCACCCGCGAGGTCGAGCTGCTGATGGAGAAAGTCGGGCCGATTTGCCAGTCGTGCGGGGCCTGGGAGCTGCGCTTGGCGAAGACCGAAGCGGAACGCATGGCGGTGTGGAAGGGACGCAAAGCGGCGTTTGCAGCCGTGGGGCGGATCTCGCCGAATTACCTGGTGCAGGACGGCGTTATTCCGCGGACGGCGTTGCCCCGAGTGCTGGGAGAGATTGACCGCCTCAGCGCCGAGAAAAGTCTGCGCGTCGCCAACGTCTTTCATGCCGGAGATGGCAACCTTCATCCCCTGGTGCTGTATGACCGTCGCATTGCCGGCCAGGAGGAACGAGCGATGGAGCTGGCAGAAGATATTTTGCGGCTGTGCGTGGAAGCCGGCGGCTCCATTACCGGGGAACATGGGATCGGCGAGGAAAAGAAGCAGTTCATGCCGGTCATGTTCTCCGCCGCCGACTTGGACGCGATGCAGCGACTGCGTTCGGCCTTCGATCCGTTCGACCTTTGCAATCCGACCAAAATGTTTCCCGGCACCGACGCGAAGGTGCAAAGGCCGGTCGCTTACGAACCACATCCGATCGAGATAGCGGGGCTGGCGCAACGGTACTAGCTGCGAGCTGCCGATCCGGGGTTAAGAGCTGCGCAGCGTGTGCAGCCGACAAGGAAGGCCACGGAGCCAAATTATGAGCCAAGCTCAAGTGCAGAACAACGAAGCGTGGATCGAGCTGAGTGCGATCGTGGGCCCGGAACACCTGCGCCCGGCGACGCCCGAGGATGCCGTGGAAGCGGTGCAACCCATCGGCGTGATTGCTCCCGGCACGGCGCAGGAAGTCGCGCAGGTGCTGCATTACTGCAATTCCGCCGGCCTCACCATCATTCCCCGCGGTGGAGGCACCCAGTTGGGGTTGGGCAATCGCCTGAGCAAGGCGGACTTTGTCCTCTCCTTGGAGCGCCTCGACCGCGTGATCGAACATGCCTGGGGCGACATGACGGTGACGGTGGAAGCGGGCTGCACCATCGACAAGTTGCAGGGTGTGCTGCGCGAGCATGGTCAGCAGTTGGGCGCCGATCCCATGCAACCGGAGCGGGCCACGGTGGGGGGCGTGCTGGCCACCGCGGAGAGCGGGACTTTGCGCATCCGCTATGGCGCCATTCGCGACCTGGTCCTCGGCGTGGAAATGGCCCTACCCGACGGCAGCGTGATTAAAGCCGGAGGCAAGGTCGTCAAGAACGTTGCCGGCTATGACCTCACCAAACTTGCTATCGGTTCCCTGGGAACCTTGGGCGTGATCACCCGGGCCGTGTTCCGCCTGCACCCCATTCCGGTGGCCACCGCAAGCTACGTTGCGACTCTGCCCACAGCGGCGGAGGCGTCCAAGCTGGTACTCGCCATTCTGGATTCACACCTGGTTTACACCGGGCTGCAGATTCACGCGCGCCGTGCGGACCAGGTTTTTGTCCACGTCCGGTTCGAGGGGATCCCCGAATCGCTGCAGGACCAATATGCAAAGCTGGGCCGGATCGCGGGCGCCTGTAAGTTTGTGGAGTGTGCTCGGGAAGTCTGGAGCGAGCGGCAGAAACTGTTTGTAAATCCCGGCAGTTCGGTGATCTGCAAATGCTGCGTGCTGCCTTCGCAGATTGGATCGCTTTGCGATGCTCTTTTCCGGCAGGCGGCGCCGGCCGAGGTTGCGGTGACACTGGTAGCGCAAGGCACCGGACTGGCCGAAGTGCGCTTGGATGCCGCCGGTCGACAGCCGTTGATGACTGTGCTGCACGCCCTGCGCAGTGAGGTGGATCGCCTGGAAGGGACCATGACCGTGTCACAGTGCCCCGTAGCCATGAAGGATGAACTGGACGTGTGGGGCACGGTGAAAGATGTGCTGCCGCTGATGCAACGAATCAAGCAGAAATTCGACCCGGGGCAAACCCTGAATCCGGGCCGTTTCGTGGGGGGCATATGATGGAGCAGCTCGCAACGCCGGCCACCGGCACCAGAAAGATTTTCGACGACTATCATCCCCCAGCCGCAGAGCTTCTGAATGCCTGCGTCCATTGCGGCTTTTGCTTGCAAACCTGCCCCACCTACACGCTGTGGGGGAAGGAACAGGACTCCCCGCGCGGCCGCATTCAGCTGATCAACATGGCCATCGAGGGCGAAGTGGACTTGACGGAGTTGTACGTCTCGCACTTCGACCATTGCCTGGGATGCCTGGCGTGCGTCAGCTCGTGTCCGTCCGGAGTCAAGTACGGGAAGCTGATTGAAGCCATGCGCGGACAGGTGGAGCGGCAGTATCGCCGGCCGCTACACGAGCGGGCGCTGCGGAGGATGGTCGCGGCGGTATTCAGCCGTCCGGCGCGCATGCGTAAGCTGATGATGCCCCTGCGCGCTTATCAGCGGCTAGGTTTGCAGCGGCTCACGCGTGCCCTGGGTTTGACCTCATTCTTGCCCCGCAGCTTGCGTGCCATGGAGCAGATGCTGCCCGACTTGTCACAGCCTGACACCTCGACGGTCCTGCCGCCCCGCATCGCCGCGCAGGGAGAGAAGCGGCGCTCCGTCGCCTTGCTGACCGGCTGCGTGCAGAGTGTCTTCATGGGCCAGGTAAACGCCGCGACCGCGCGCGTACTGGCCGCCGAGGGTTGTGAAGTGCTGGTGCCGCCGGAGCAGGGCTGTTGCGGCGCCCTGATGATGGACCTCGGTCAGGAACAACAAGCTCTCGACAACGCGCGCAGGTTGATCGACCTGTTCGAGCCGTTGCCCGTCGATACCATCGTGGTCAACGCCGCTGGTTGCGGACACACGCTCAAGGACTACGGATATTTGCTGCGCGACGATCCCCAGTATCGCGACCGCGCCATTGCGTTTTCCGCCAAATGTAAGGACGTATCTGAAGTGCTGGCGGAGTTACAACCACGCGCGCCGCGGCACCCGCTGGCGTTGCGAGTTGCTTTCCATGATCCCTGTCACCTGCAGCACGCCCAGGGACTGCGCGAACAGCCGCGCGCCATGCTGCGGACCATCCCCGGACTGGAATTATTGGAGCTTTCCGAGGCCGCGCTCTGTTGCGGCTCGGCCGGTCTCTACGGTCTGGTGCAGCAGGAGACGGCCCACCAACTGGGCCAGCGCAAGGCGGAGAGGATTATCGCGACGCCCGCTCAGGCGGTGGCCACCGGCAATCCTGGATGCCAGTTGCAGCTCAGGGCGATGCTGAATGAAGCGGGACATCCGTTGCCCGTGATGCATTACATGGAGTTGCTGGATGCTTCCATCTCCGGCACCGAATTGCCAGGGAAACGCAACTAGCACTTAGTTGGCAGGGCTGAAAGATTGCTGGCGGAGAGGGAGGGATTCGAACCCCCGATACCCGTCAAGGTATGGCCGCTTTCGAGGCGGCTCGTTTCAACCGCTCACGCACCTCTCCGCATCAACTGCAACCGAATTGTAGGTCTGCTGCCTCGGTCTTCGACGGGCGACAAGACCGGAGCAGCGCTTTCAGTTTAGCAAATGGGCAATGTTTTGAGGTGTGACCCCGGGGTGAAAGCCATCTATATCCGCTACGCAGGAATCATGGCAGGATGCGGAAAGCGCGATTGCGAGTGGAGCGATACACGGCAAAATCCCGGCGGTCGAGGGTGAAGATGGTGTCGATCCCTTCGCGGCCAGCCAGATAAACCAGCGCGGCGTCGGCCAGTTGAGGACGGATGTCCTCGTACTCCTTCATCACTTCGGCAATCGCGCTGGCCTCCGCGCCGGCGAGCGGAAGCAGCTCCAGAAAGCCGCCTGGCTTCTCGGAAAAGCAGCTTCTTAGAAGTTGCTGGACGGCCCGCGGATGGGAACGCAAGAGCCACACCGCCTCGGTAATCACCGGCCAGCAGGAAAATAGAGGGCCGGGGAGTTGATGCAGGGCCTTGACGCAAGCGGCGTGGTGCTCGTCCACGCTGGAGAGAATGGCAACCAGCGGTCCGGTGTCCACCAGTACGCGACGCTTCATTTGGGTTTCCCGAAACCGTCCAAGTGGCGGGGACTGGAGCTGAGGTCGGTTGCCGGAGATTTCCGTCCGCGCCCTATACAGCCAATCAATCCCGCTTCTTCGGCCAGTTCGTAGGCTGGCCGCGCCTCGCTGGGCTGCCCAAGATAGGTTTCCAGGGCCTCGCGGACCAGTTCCGACTCCGGCTGTCCTTTTATCCGCGAGCGGTGGCGCAGGCGCTGCCCAAGGGTCTCTGGAATGCGAATGGTTATACGGGCCGATGCCATGTCTGACATTATAGCGTAAATGTCAGACATGCCCGCCTCACGCGCCCGGTTGGTAGAGGTACTTTTGAAATCCCAAAAAAAACTCTCTTATGTCTTCTACTGGCATGGCGAGGTCCCTCACGGCGTCGGAGATGGAATCGTGATACTTGAGGCGAAGCAGCGGCGCCAGTTTCTCCTGATCCAGCTGGTCCACTCCAACTCCGACATATTGGCCTAACACAAAGTCCAGGAACGCCTTCTCCTTCGTGCCGTAGTGCGCGGTGATAGTGACCTTCGCCCGCGCGGCGCGTTCTTCGCGTGTAAGCGGTGGCAGAGCGTAGGCAACGTACGCCAGCACGTCGAAGAGATCGCTCTTCTCGGCGTTGATGATTTTCTGCATCTCGGCCAGTTGTTCATGGCCAAAACCCTTCTCTGCGAGCCCTTGCAGCAGCATCTTCCGCGTATCGGGCGCGCTCCACAATGCGCGTAGCTCATCTTCATCCTTGAAGAACTCCGGCAGCTTGCCGAACAGCAACTCCATAAACTGCTGGGCGGATATCGGTGTACCATCCGGATGCCAGAACGTGGTGCACATCATGTGCTGAATGGCACGCTCCTTCCCGTCGGCCAGCTTCACTTTCGCCCGTTTCTTGCAGACGCACGGGCGCTCGCCGCACACTGGGCAGGGTTCCTTCGGACACTCGCACGGAATCACTCCGCACACCGGACACGGCTGGGGCGTCGGCTTTACGCATTGGCAAGGGTACGAGTGACACTTCTTGCAGGGCTCCGGCTCCATCGGTTCGCCGTCCCACTCCGGGTCACTGAAATGAAGATAGGCCTTCACGAAGTCGTAGATGGTGAAGTAGTCCTTGCCATCGTATAGCCGTGTGCCGCGACCAATAATTTGCTTGAACTCAATCATGGAATTGATCGGACGCATAAGAACGATGTTGCGAATGTTACGGGCATCCACGCCGGTAGAGAGCTTTTGCGAGGTGGTCAAAATCGTCGGGATGATCTTTTCGTTGTCCTGAAAGTCCCGTAGGTGCTGATTACCGAGTTCACCATCGTTAGCGGTGACTCGCTGGCAATAATTCGGGTCCGTACTCGTTTTCATCTGGTTGATGAGGTCGCGCACGGCCAGCGCATGGTCCTGCGTGGCGCAAAAGACCAGCGTCTTTTCTCTCTGGCCGATCTGCTCCATGAACAACTTTACGCGGTGCGCCTCGCGCTCCTTAATCTCGATGATCTTATTGAAATCCTCCTCCGTATAGCGTTTCCCGGCTTCAATCTCGCCTTCCACCACCTGATCGTCTGGCGTGTACACATACTCGTCGAGCGTTGTGGCGATCTGCTTTACGCGGAACGGGGTGAGGAATCCGTCGTTGATGCCGTCTTTGAGCGAGTACTTATAGACCGGTTCGCCGAAATAGATGTAGGTATCCGCGTTCTCCTGGCGCTTCGGCGTGGCGGTCAGGCCGAGCTGAACAGCGGGAGCAAAATACTCCATGATGCCGCGCCAATTGCTTTCATCGTTGGCCCCGCCGCGATGGCACTCGTCGATAACGATGAAATCAAAGAAATCTGGCGGGTACTCGCCGAAATATGGCGAGGGTTTGCCGTCCTTCGGCGGACCACTCATGAAGGTCTGGAAGATGGTGAAGAACAGGCTGGCATTCTTCGGAACTTTGCCCTTCTTGCGGATGTCCTCGGGCGTGATTCGGACCATGGCATCCTCAGGGAATGAGGAGAAGGCGTTATAGGCCTGGTCGGCGAGGATGTTGCGGTCCGCCAGGAAGAGGATGCGCGGGCGGCGCGTTGGTTCATGGCTCAAGTTCCACCGGCTGTGGAACAATTTCCAGGCAACCTGGAACGCGATAAACGTCTTACCCGTGCCGGTAGCGAGAGTCAGCAGGATACGCTGCCGGTTGTTCGCGATGGCTTCCAGCACATGTGCGACGGCGATGTCTTGGAAGTACCAGCTGGGATGCGAACCACCCTTGTCCTCATATGGCACGGCGGCGAAGCGGTCACGCCACGCGTTCGCCGAGGCGAACGTCATGTTCCACAATTCTTCCGGTGTGGGATAGGCCGGCTTATCGCCTTCCTTGCCAGTCTCCATGTCGATGCCGTAGATGCCCCGGCCATTCGTCGAATACGTGTAGCGAATCTGCATCTTCCCCGCGTAATTCTTCGCTTGCGCCACGCCCTCGGTCAGTTGTTGGTCCCACGCTTTAGCCTCGACGACGGCGAGTTTGGTGTTGCGATACTCCAACACGTAATCCGCAATGAGCGGTTTGCCGCGCCGCCCCTGGCCTTCGATGCGACCGGGCGCAATCGTATACTCGCGCCGGATGCGACTGCCCTCGACGACACCCCAGCCTGCCGCTTTCAACGCGGGATCAATGTGTTCGGCTCTTGTCTCGGCTTCGTTCATGGGTAGCTTCTAAAGTTGTCCAGCGAAGGCCTGATGTAGCAGCGACTTCGTCAATGCCCCCAGCGCGGCGAGCTTTTGCTGATAAATGGATTCGAGGTGTTGGGTTTCGGCGAGCATGGCATCAAGCTTGCGTGCGATTAGCTTCTGTTCACCGGGCGATGGAAACGGAATCTGGTAAGCCTTTATGTCGCCTAAATTGATATGTGGGTGCGCAGCACCTACGGCTGCGCGCAACGCCTGTTCGCGGCCAACCGGACCGTTTAACACATGGAGCAGAAACGCGCTGTCAAGACTCGGTGTGGGCCGGAAAAGACACATACCTTGCGACAAACATATGCAAGGTGATTCAGGCAGAATCACCGCCCACCCGTAGCTCAATTCTCTTGAGTAAACGATGTCTCCGGGAGCCGGTCGGTGCCTCCTTGATTGGATTTCGTATTCCTTTTGCGAGACTCTGGCTGCTTCCGTCAGTGTGAGTTTCCCGTTCACCACGTCGCGTGGGCGAAGAGCAGGTATTCCATCGGCTTGATATTTCGGCGTTCTATGAGCACTGTCTACGAAAAGGGAACACAACGAAGCAAGCGGCTTTTCCGCCCACCCCTTGCCGCGCCGGGTGAGAACGGATTGGAGGTGGCTCTCGAAGAGGGCACGGGCGTTTTGGAGGTTCTTTTCGGCGTTTGCTTTGGCGGTGGCGACACCCGCAAACGCTTCGTCGAGAGTGCCGACGATCCGCTGCTGTTCGGGGAGTGGGACGAATGCTAATGGCAGCCCTTCGATTTCAGATTTGTTGATTGACGCAAAAACTGCGCCTTCTCTGCCAGCGATTTCTGGCTGCAAATGTTGTAGTTGGTAGAACAAGAAATCGCGATTCAGTTCAGTTCCGCTACGTATGGCAGCTAATCCGCGTCCAATGCAGACTTCCTCAGTTGCGAAGTTCACTGGCCCTACAGGAGCACGAACAGACATTAGGATGTCGCCCTCTTGAGCAATCTTGGTGGTCTGAGTCGTCCACGTTGTCGGGGTTTCAATGAACTTTTCTCCAAAATCTTTCTTCCCTTGGTAGAAGGGCATTCCTTTGCCTTCGGCGTTGTAAAATTTGCCCTCAGGCGATTGGCCCGCGATGACCTCGCACAGATCACCGATTTGTTTCTGTTGCCATCCGTTCTTCATAGCAGCGCCTTAATACTCGCCAATACCTCCGCGCTCTCGGCGTCCAGTGCGGCGATTTCGTCCAAGATTTTCTCCGGTGTGCGGTGCTTCACTTCTTCGCCGCCGTTCGGGTGCTTGACGGAGAGATCGAAGGTCTCCTTGTTGATGGTCTTGGCGTCTACGCTCCAGGACTTGGGTGAGTCAGCGAAGGCCTTTTGCAGCTTCACGAACTCGGCGAGGTCGTCGTCATTGAGCGGGTTGGTCTTGCCGAGATTGCGGCCAAGGTCCAGCTGGTAGTACCAAATCTTCCGTGTCGGAGCGCCCTTCTCGAAGAAGAGCACCACGGTCTTCACGCCAGCGCCCTGGAACGTACCGCCGGGGCAGTCGAGCACGGTGTATAGGTTGCAGCTTTCCAAGAGGAGTTTGCGTAGGCTCACGGATGCGTTGTCGGTGTTCGATAGGAAGGTATTTTTGATGACCACGCCTCCGCGGCCCCCGGCCTTGAGCATCTTGATGAAGTGCTGGAGGAACAGGAACGCCGTCTCGCCGGTGCGGATGGGAAAGTTCTGCTGGACTTCCTTGCGTTCCTTACCGCCAAAGGGCGGATTGGCCATCACCACATCGACGCGATCTTTTTCCTGAATGTCGGCGAGGTTTTCGGTGAGCGTGTTGGTGTGGATGATGTTGGGCGCGTCGATGCCATGCAGGATCATGTTCATGATTGCGATTACGTAGGCGAGGGACTTTTTCTCCTTGCCGTAAAAAGTGCGCTCCTGAAGGGTTTTGGCGTCCTTCGTCGTTAGGCCCGGCTTTGCGGTGAGGTACTCAAACGATTCGCAGAGAAAGCCCGCCGAGCCGACCGCGCCATCGTAAATCTTGTCGCCAATCTTGGGCTTCACCACCTGAACGATGGCGCGGATGAGCGGGCGCGGAGTGTAATACTCGCCGCCGTTGCGCCCGGCATTGCCCATGTTCTTGATCTTGGCTTCGTAGAGGTGGGAGAGCTCATGCTTCTCCTTCTGTGAGCGGAAGTGCAGTTCGTCGATGTGGTCGATGATCTCGCGGAGGTTGTAGCCGCTTTGAATCTTGTTCTTGATCTCGCCGAATATCTCCCCAATCTTGTATTCGATTGTGTTCGGGCCGCTCGCCTTTTGCTTGAAACTGTGCAGGTAGGGAAAAAGCTTCCCGTTCACGAAGTCGCGGAGGTCGTCGCCGGTCTGGGCCTTGTTGTGATCCAGCTTGCCGTCCTTGCCCTTGGGTGCAGCCCAGCTTTCCCAGCGATAGGGCTTGTCGAGGATGTGGGTGTATTTCTTGCCGTTGAGAGCGGCATCAATGCTCTTGTCCTGCTCAAGATCGTCGAGGTATTTCAGGAACAGAAGCCAGGATGTCTGCTCGGTGTAATCGAGTTCGGTGGTGCAGCCAGCTTCTTTCCAGAGAACGTCGTCGATGTTTTTGAAGGCTTGTTCGAACATGTGTGGTTGGGGAGCGTTCTAACAACCTTCTTCTATACCATGCGATCCCCAGCGAGGCACAGCATTTTGTCGCCGGGTGCCACTCATTCGCGGTTTTCGAATGGGTGGGAAAGTGACTGCAGAGTCGTGTGCCGCCGGCTGAAGCCGGCTCAGAATTCAATTTAACCAGCCTACCCAGGACTCCGCTACGCTCCGTCCTGGGCTAACTTCAGTTTCGCCCTAACGGGCTTGATCGTTCGTTGGCACATCCGCGGCAGCACACATCGAAAAACGTCCTCCGTGCCCTTTGCGGTTAAACTGGAGTCGTGTCCTGACACAAGCCCTTCGCAAGTCGAGTTTTTCGGCAGCACCAGGCGCTCTCCGAGAAGAGCGAAAAGCAGATCCCTCGCGGGCTGAAGGCCGCTCGTGATGACAAATGGAACGAAAGCCGCTATCGGCACGTCTGAAGTGACCGCGTGAGAACCTCTGCCGTCCCTACGGGACTCGGGCACATATCCCACCTTACCCAGCGCTCAACCACCCCAATCCACGCAAAAGCGGCGTGGCTTGGGGACCCCGGTACGCGCTGGGCTAAGATATTCCGTCCCTGTGGGACTCGATTATTGGCCATTCCAGGTTTGCTGCTCCCACCGCATTTTCGAAAGGTGAGTTCTCACGCACACTCTGAAGCCGTGTCCTGGCACAAAGCAAAATCATAAAACTCCGTGTCCTCCGCGCCTGTGTGGTGAAACTATTTCTCGTTGGCCGGGAAGAGGTAACCCGCCAACATGCGCTTCATCTCTGAGATCACGCGGTCGCGATCTTCGCGCGTGGGCTGCTGGTAGGCGTAGGCGATGAGCCGCTCGCCCGCCTCGCTGACCACGCGCAACATCCGGTCGAGCTCGGGCGTGTTGGGAATGCCCAACCGCTTGCAGCATGAAATCTTTCAGCAGCGCCGGCAGTCCAACAGTGGGTGAGGCCTGGCGTTCCTTGGTCGCAGCGCTGATGTAGCGGCCAAACGAGATGGTGCGGAAGTCGGGATGCGCGTCCAGATAAATGATGTACGCGTCCACCACGCTGTCGAGCACAAGCGCCGGATCGAAGGTCTCCAGGTTAGCCAGTTCGCGCTCCAGCACCTTCATCACCGAGTCTTCCAGCGAGGCGCGGAATTGCTCGACGTGTCGCACTGCGATTGCGTCAATGATGGTCTGCTTGTCCGGGAAGAAGCGGTAGAGCGCGCCAATTGAGAGCCCTGCCTCCGCCGCGATGCGGGTGGTGGTTACGTCGTCGAGCGGTAGCTGCTCCAGCAGGGAACTGGCGGCGTCGAGCACCCGCTGCACCGTGTGCTGGCTGCGGGATTGGACCGGAGTGCGGCGAGCCGAAGGCGAGACTTCACCTTCGACGTGCGGTGCATCGAATTGATTCTTAAGGGACATCGTTTTGAGCGTGGAACCAGGCTACGATCGTGGTCCTTGACATCATCCCCACAAATCTTGTAAAAGCGAAAGAGAGTTCGCGTTCTTGTTCGCGACGGGGGGGGGCAGTAATCCCGGGGGGCCCCGTTTCCCAGGATGACCTGAATAGGTCGGCGCGGGATAACGGTCGAAACTGGGGGCCGATCCGAAGCGAAGAGCGAAAAGCGAAGAGCAACAGCGAAGGGGCGAACAGCGAATAGCTAATAGCTAATAGCTGACGGCTGAAAGCTAAACGAGGTTCTACCGCATGGGTGTTCCGGTTTCGCAGATGTGGACGGTCGCCACGTACGTCCTGAAGCAGAAGATCAAAGGCCGCAAGCGCTATCCGCTGGTGCTGATGCTGGAGCCGCTCTTCCGCTGCAATCTGGCGTGCGCCGGCTGCGGCAAGATCCAGTATCCCGCGCACGTGCTCAAGCACAATCTCTCGCCCGAAGAATGTTTCCGCGCGGTGGACGAGTGCGGCGCGCCGATGGTGTCGATCCCCGGCGGCGAACCGCTGATGCATCCGCAGATCGCCGAGATCGTGGACGGCCTGGTCGCGCGCAAGAAGTACATTTACCTGTGCACCAACGCCCTGCTGCTCAAAGAGAAGATCGACCTGTTCACGCCCAGCAAGTACCTGACGTTCTCGGTGCACGTGGACGGCGAGCGCGAGCACCACGACTTTTCCGTTTGCCGCGAAGGCGGATTCGACATCGCCCTCGACGGCATGAAAGCCGCCTTGCAGCGCGGCTTCCGCGTCACCACCAACACCACGCTTTTCGACGGCGCCGATCCCAACAGCGTCCGCGCTTTCTTCGACGAGATGATGGACCTCGGCGTCGAGGGCATGATGCTTTCGCCGGGATACTCGTACGACAAGGCGCCCGACCAGAAGCACTTCCTCGGTCGCGCGCGCACCCGGCGGCTGTTCCGCGCCATGTTGTCGAACCGCAAGGCCAAGTGGGTGTTCAACCAGTCACCGCTGTTCCTGGAATTCCTGATGGGCAAGCGCGACTATCCGTGCACGCCGTGGGGCATGCCGACCTTCAACATGTTCGGCTGGCAGAAGCCGTGTTACCTGCTACAGGATGGCTACGCTGACACCTTCGAAGAGTTGATGCGCGAGACCGAGTGGCACAAGTACGGCACCGAGTCGGGCAATCCGCAGTGCGCCAATTGCATGGTGCACAGCGGATACGAGGCGTCGGCGGTGCATGATACCTTCGGCTCGCTGCGCGGATTTCTGGGAACCGTGCGCGCCACGTTCTCCAGCACGTACAAAGACGACGAAGCGCTGGCGATGCTGAACGAAGAAGTTCGTCCGGTGCGCGCCTACGATCCGCTGGTGCAGATCGCTTCGCCCACCCTGTCGCCAAAATCGGGCGACTAGGGTGGGGCACCCTGGGGTGGTTTGAAGAAGCAGCACCCAGCGAAAGGCGAATAGCAAAATCATGAGCGAACCCCAACGCAACCTCACCGTCGATTCCCTGGAAGTGGTTGACGGACGCGACCACGAAAAGATGGAAGGCTGGATTCCGGAGCTGGCCACCGAGGCCGAGCTGCGCGACGCGCTGGAAAAGGCCTTCGACTATCGCGGCGACGTGACCATCACGCGCAAGGACGGATCGCGCGTGGAAGGCTACGTCTTCGACCGGCGCAACGGCCCGACGCTCGACGCATCGGTCGTGCGCCTCATTACGCAGAACTCCTCGCAGAAGATTGCCATTGCTTATTCCGACATCGCCGCCCTGGCGTTCAGCGGACGCGACACTGCTGCCGGCAAAAGCTGGGAAGCCTGGGTCCGCAAGTATTGGGAGAGGAAGGCCGCCGGCGAGAAGGGCATCGCACTCGAACCGGAGAAGCTCGACTAAGCCCGATGCACAAGACCTATCCCTTTCCGTCCGCGTTCGGTGATCCCCGGTTAGCCCAAAAGAAGGGCGAACCTGATGGCACCCGGCCCCCGCTCATCCGCGACTTTTGCGAATGAGTGGGGCACCGGGCGGCTGGTCATTGCCATTCAGCCTATGTTGTTAATTCCAATAGGGCTTTGCACCGTAATACGTGTAGACTTTGGCACCCCAGGTGTGGTCAGCCATGTTCGGCCAATGATCCTTGTCGAAACCGGGAGCGGCCTTGAGCAATTCCTTGTCGACGTTCAGAATGAACCGATGTTCAACCGTGTCGACCGTAAGAGAACTCCATGGAATGGCAAACAACTTGTCACCCATGCCCAGGAAACCCCCGAACGAAAGAACCGCGTAAACGACGCGGCCTGACTCCAGGTCGATCATCAAATGCTCGATTTTTCCGAGATCTTCCTTTTGGAAGTTCACGACTTTATCGCCGGTTAGGGTATCTGCCGCCAGTACTGTCGGTGTTCTTTCCATTGTTGCTGTCATTATGTCTCCTTTATTTCTGCGTATTCACACTTGTGAATTCCGGGTATTACGTAGCCAGGTATATGCCCTGGAGAGTCCTATTGTCCGGTCAGAATTGCATGCTTGGCCACTTGACGGTACGCTCTTCTCAGCTTTCATGAGGTTAGACTGCGGATCGGCGTAGATAAAATTTTGGCTCCATTCGGAGAAACAGTAAAAATCTGAAC
>PMAT01000007.1 GCA_003152695.1 Acidobacteriaceae bacterium | reverse complement strand
TTGCCCTGCAACTGCGCGAAACGTGGGAATACAGGCAGGAGCCGCAGCGCTTCCTGATCTTTGATCGGGACGCGAAGTTCAGCGCCGATGTCGTCTCGACCGTGAAGGCGATGGGCAGCCAACCGATTCGCACCGCATTCCGAAGTCCCTGGCAGAACGGAATTGCCGAGCGCTGGGTTGGCAGTGTACGTCGAGATCTCCTGGACCATGTGATCGTGCTGAATCGCAGACATCTGAGACGGTTGCTGAATGAGTACGTCCGTTACTACCACGAAAACCGGACTCATCTCGGACTTGGGAAGGACACTCCTAGTGGTCGAGTTGCAGCGTCACCGCCTTCGAGTGGCCACAAGGTTATCTCTCTGCCGCGACTCGGTGGTCTGCATCACCGCTACACAGTCGCGGCCTAACAATTTCCGGCTCCGAACTAAACTCCTTCCCTGTCAGGATCGGAGATAGATTCACGCCCGGATCTTGGCAGTCGAGCTCTCCCTCTCGTTTCCGGGACGCTCATAGCGGTCGAAGACCACGCCATGCAAAGCGTTGCCTTCCAAGGAAAGGGCCTCCTGCATCGAAGCCTCGGCCGCGTTTAGTTTTGATGAACCACAAGGGTCATTTCTTCCTCTACAACCATATGCACGAGCCACGCTCGACTTCCCATAGCGCAACCAGCGCGCAAGAAAGTTGAACGGTAGCACAAATGGGCTATTTACAAACGAGTGTCGAGTTGAGTCTAATGCCGCCCACCGTATCCTGACACGTCTGAAAATGGAGGGATCGTGGCACGATGGGCCGGTCGAGTCACTTCTGGATAGCGTGTTCAAGATGCTGCGAGCACTGTTGATCCGAATGGCGCAAACGCTTCGAATTTAAATGCGCTCCAAAATGCCTTCCAAGCCGGAATCTCGCACAGTGCCACCACCGCTGCCACAATGCTGTCATCCAGCAGCAAAACGCTGTGGCCAGCAGTAGCCTAGCGCCGTTTCGCGGTCAAGTGGGAACGTCTGGAGGATGATCCATGAAATATCGCCACTTTTGTTTCCAGTTTTTGCGCAACGCTTCGCGATGGACCCGCGATGGTCTGCTCCTCTTGCTGTGGGTGATAGGAATCGGATTTCCTCAAAACGCAACCGCGCAATTGGAGCCTTGTGCAGACCAACGTAAGCCGGCCATCCTGTATACCGGGAAGACGTATGGTTATCTTCGCGCCAACGATCCCGCGTATCAATCCGCTGCTTCGGCGTTCGATCGGGCCTATGACCATGTCTTAGGTCTCTGCCCGCAGGCAATCCTGGTTGGTATGGGAGATAACCTTGCGCCGGAGTATGGTGCGCGAGTCAACAACCACGGTCAGCCTATCAGGCGACTCAACCCCAACCCGCCGCACGACGTCTCCGTAAACTACTGGGGCTTGAAGGGGCCTTGGAACTGGATCGATGAAAGTCCAGCGGTCCGTTTCCTTCAGGGCGTCCGTTTTCTTCAGGGCAGAGATGACCTCGATCCGCATCCGTCGCGCCCATACACCGCGCTTGTTCCTGGACAACTCGACTTTTACTTTGGGGCCGATTTCCTGGCGCGTGCCGGCTCCCAAGGTGAGCTGCCCATGTTGGGCGCTAACCTGACAATCCAGAATACGAAGCAGCTTCCGCAAGCCCAGCCCACATGCGGCCAGCCTCAACTGTTGCTGCCCACGCAAGTATCGCTTCCCTTGCAAACCGGCGCTGGCTCCGGAAGCGGAAAGGGGAAGGGCGGTGGCGGCAAAGGTGGCGGTGGCGGAGGAGGCGGCGGATCCAGCCAGGGTTCGTCTGGCCAGGGTGCGTCAGGCTCTGCTTCCGGTCAATCCGCTTCAGGCCAATCGGGACAAACGTGTCTTCAGATTGAGACACCCGATCAAGGAGGATCCAAGGTCGTAACGCTCGTTGGCCCTCCCTCCGATGCTATTTACCCGTGGACTAGTGAGTTTGAGTTCTCTCTAGCCGATGGTAACGGCAATCCTACAAATGCCTACCTGTGCCCATGGCAGCCCTTCAGGAACGATATGAGCGGATGCATGCAGCTAGAGCCGCCAGTCACCATACCCAAGGCCGGTAAGTCCACATATGTATCGGGAGTGCCCGTCAATTCCATTCCGTTGGGACTGGACGGACTCCCAAAAGTCGTGGCAACCCCACTCCTGCCGGGAAACGATGTAGAACTTTGCATTACGGCCCCCGGCGTAACCTCATGTATGAACGCGTCATTCCGGGTTCAATTTCCGTTCTTTTCCCGTGGTTGGGTTGCAGCATCTCCTAACGATGTTCGCTATGCGATTTTCGGCGCTCTCGATCCCGCGCTCAAGGGGCTGATCTCGCCGGAGAATTCGAGCTTCGGAAGCGACGACCAGTACATGTCACAGATCAATATCTCCGATCCCGGTCCCGTACTCCAGCAACTGCTCACCACATTCCATCGCCTGCACCACAACGACTATACGCTCTGGACCTACGTATTGTTGGCACAAATGCCGAAAGCCGCGGCGCAAGCATTGTCCGCTTCTTTACAGTGGCATCAGGAACAGCTACCCGCCCCGTTAAAGAACGAGCGCCTCTACCACTTTGACATAATTCTTTCCGCGGCCGATTACGACGAAGCTACTCCGGACATGGAGTTGGTCGTGGACCAGTGGGCGTCAATACTGTGGCGGAGCCCTCAGCCTAGCAGGCCAACGCCCATCGTTACTCCCCATCCCATCGTTTTGGGAGCGCAAATGCGCAATCCCCTGGAGTTGCTCGTACTAGGCAGGCCCAACTATATTCAGGTTAAATACACCAACTATACTGACCAGAATCCACATGACATACTTCAAGACGATGGCACCTTCAGGAATGCCTGCCAGCTCCAGGGCTACGGCGCCATAAATAGAGAGCTCAAGACGTACTCGGACATCTACCTAAATGACAAAACAACCATTAAAAGGTACCTGACAGATAAGCGAAAGCTATGCAGTACCGACGATTCCTTCCAGTGCGTGGTTTTGCTGGCCATGCGAGAGCAACTGAACACCGATATTGCCCTTCTGCAACGGAACGACTTCTATGGCGGATGCAACTATGAAGGGCCCCTGGATCCGGCGGGTTGGACGCCAATCGAGCTGGTGGGCCGCGTCCTATGGAATAGCGGCTACCTTACCCGCGTCTCCGTGAGCGGCGCGACGCTCAGGGGCATCCTTCAGAGTAGCGAAAAAATTAAACAACTGGAGCAATCGTCAACCAACGAGCCGATCCTGTTCAACCAGGACCTTTTGACTTTAGGCATAACCAAGTCGGATGGCCTGTACTTTGTGGACGGGGCGGCGGTCGACGACACGAAGATTTATTCCGTTGCCACCTCTGACCAGCTAGCTTTCGAAACCGGCGCTTATCCTCAGTTCGGCCAGATAGACCTAGTGGCACCAACCGTATTCACTGACAGGAAGAAACAAACCTATGCGATCGCACAGCTTGCCAGCGCACCATTTATGCAGAATGCGCAAGCGTGCCCTTTGGACCGTGAGGAGATAGTAGCTTTTGGCCCCGATGAGAATGATCTTCTCAAACCGCCGAAAGGCCCCAAGCCTGAGCCTTTAGATGGCGCTAGCGCCACGGAACTCGCTGTCCAGAACCGAAACTTTCTGACGGTCACACTGCAACAAGCTTCGGTCGGTTACATGAATTCCAAGCCCAGCCAGACCGACTCGAATATCAACTCCAATCTGGCCGGAGTTACCAATCCTAATGTGGCGGCACCCCATAGCGACAATCTGTCCTATAGCGATTCATTTCGTCTGTTGTATGAGTGGACCCAGCATCTGAATTTCGGGTTCGATCAGTCAATTACGTTTGCCAGAGGCCGCCAGGGCTCGCTGACGGCAACGAACCAGATGTTGCCCTCTGGGCAGCCGATACCGCCCGAGAGTATTAACTTGTCTGCGAACACCTTCATCGTCAGTCCCTTTTTTGAATATCAATTACATCGCTATCAAGGGCACCACTGGAAGGCCGTAGCGCGACCGGTAACGTTTTCTACGCAGCTATCACGTACGCTGCAGTTCTTGCCTACTATAACAAAAGGCGTGGAATTCGAGCTGAACCTGAGGCGGCAAGAAAACTGGCAGTTGTCAGTGGGAGGTCGTTACGAGTGGAATAACCTCACATTCTTCGAGGCTGGTTATCTGAATCAAACCGCGCGCAATGTCTTATCGGCACTGACTATCGATGGTGTGACTACACAGCTTACGGCTGGAAAGACGGCCGCGGAAATCGCCGCCATGGCGACTCCAACTATGACGAGCACGGCAACTCCGCAATACGCGACATTCCATCAGCAAGGCGGTTATTGGCTTGGAATGTATACGCAAAATCTGACACGGAATGCAAAGGTCGTGAAGGTTACGTATCAGGGTATTACCTATGGCAATTTCTTCGCCTATGGAGCCGTTGACCGAACCTCGACGACACTGACCCGCTATGCGGCTGAGCTTAGCAATAGTGTACAAATCCAGCTCTGGGGCAATGTCTCGTTTGGTCCCAGCTACAACATATTCTGGTTTCAGGCCCAGAGTCATAGTGCCGGCGACAGTCTCACCAGGCGTGACTGGAACCTGCAACTGAGCTACAACTTCGACTGGCATCAAGGCTTGGAATGGAAAAATGCATTGGCAGGAAAGACAAGCCAGCCAATGCCCCCGAACTAATGCCGGCGCGGTGGGCACGGCTTGGTGGACCGCTGAGGGCACGCAACGTCTAACTTCTGCTGCCGTCGGCCCCTCGTAAGGTCAAGAAACTCGACCGGTTTGAAAAGGCGAGGCTTGCAGCCTCGAGTTGTCTCTTGCCATTGCCCTTCTCCGCCGCCTCGATAAGGCCTACAATCCAGCTTCTCCTTAACTCCATCAACCGAGAGGAACAGAATGGTTTGGGCTCGCATGCTGGTCTACATCACCGGCACTGTCGATCAAGAGTTGCTGTTGCGGAACGAATATCTGGTTGCGGAGAACCCCAATGAGGAACGAACCCGTGACGAGGTAGGCGCTTTCAGGCGGGAAATTTGTTGGAACTTTGGTGCAAGAATGTGCACTCCAAAAACGGAAATCGGCTGCTTTAAGAAGGGGTTAGCGTGGGCATAGAATTGCAATGACTGCTTTGGGTGCTGTCTGCGGCTCTGTCACCATTGTGCTACTCCTTCCAGTGGTAGAGACCTGGTCCTTCGGGATTGGAACGAGGCGG
>PMAT01000025.1 GCA_003152695.1 Acidobacteriaceae bacterium | reverse complement strand
TTGTGGTGAACGATCCGCTGGTTTATCAGGGATTGCGTTTCTACCAGTCCAGTTACTGGCTCGACAACCACACCGTGGACTCGCTGCAAATCGCGTGGGTGGCGAAAGACGGCAAGGAAACACCGCTCCAGTTGCAGATGAACCAGCCGGTCGCATTGGATGGCAACGCCACCGTTGCCCTGGTGGACTACATTCCCGACGCATTCGTTCGCGACGGCCAGGTGTTCAAGAAGTCCGACGACATTGAGAATCTGGCGTTCGGGCTGGAAGTGAAAGATCGCGCCACCGCCGAGGTCACCAAGGTCTGGCTGTTGCCGGCACAAGGCGCCGTCCTCGGTGGAGAGAAACTGAACTACCAATTCAAGAATCCGACCGGCGCCCAGGACATCGCCTTGGCGGCGGTCACCGGCCTGGAAGTTTCGCATGAGCCCGGACAGTGGCTGGTGTGGGCGGGCGTCCTGTTGATGAGCGCCGGGCTGGGAGTTGCGTTCTACATGGTGCACATGCGCCTGTGGGTCGTGGCCATTCCAGATGCCAAGGGCAAGCTGGTGCTGTGGGTCGGCGGTCAAGCCAACAAGAACCGCGACCGCTTCGAACAAAAGTTCAACGACGTGGTCGAAGGTATCCGGAGCGAAGTGGAAAGCGCCTCGGCCGTATCGCGGCCGGCTCGCAAAGAACAACCTGAACTAACGCTGGCCGGGGTCAAGTAAGAGTTCGGGTAGTGGCNNGGCCTCAAGGCCCGCACTACCCGGACTTGCGAAGAATCAATTAGTGCGAAAGACGGAGGAAAGAAGATGGCAACCCGCGCACGGGTCGTACGAATGGAACCACCTGCCGCAACCGGCGGCAACGCCCTGCTGGTCCTGGTCGGACTGTCGGTCGTTTTTCTGCTGGTCGTGGCCTTGTTGGGCGTGGCCAAATCTGGCGGCAGCCTGATCAGCGAGAGCAATTTTCTCTACGTAGCGTTGATCTTCTACGCTGGCGCCGGCTCGCTGTACATGGGGTTTGGAGTCACCGGAACGCCGCGTTATGTCAGATATGCCTCGGTGGCCACCTCGATCGGCTTGGCGGCTAATACGCTGGCCGTGGCGCACCGCTGGTATCTCTCTGGCCGCCCGCCCTTCGCCAGCATCTACGAGATGCTGCTGAGTTTTGTCTGGGCGGTGGCCGCCATGACGCTGATTGCCGAGAAGAAGTTCGGCGTGAAAATCATTGGCAGCATCACCATGCCCCTGGCGGTGGTTTGCGTCATCCTGATGCAGTTGCTGCCCTCGGAAGTGCGGCCGCTGGTGCCGGCGCTGCAATCTACCTGGTTGCACGTGCATGTCACGCTGGCGATGTTGAGTTATGCCGCCTGCGCCTTGAGTTGCGCACTGGCCATGATGTTCCTCATCCAGGACAACTTCCAGACTGAAACTTTCCTCGCCTGGACAAGCGCGATGGTGAGCGCGGTCTACGTCGCCATCGTTGCCACTCGCTTCGAGCGCTGGGGCGGCTTGTCGGTAACCGGATGGAATGCCCAAACCAAGTCTGACATCTTCCTCGGCCCCGGCATGCGGCTGTTCGTCACCGTGCCCGACCTGGGTTGGCTGTTTGTGATTGCCGCTGCGGCCGCCATCGTTCCCCTGCTTCTGTATTTCGCAGGCCGCGTCAAGAACGACGGATCATTTTACGGGATCGCCAACAAGGCGGTGTTTATCAGCATTCTCTTGCAGTTGGTAGTGGTGGCTGCTTTCGTTCTTCGCGTCCGCGATGCGGCTTACCCGTCACCCGACCAGGATGGACTCTTCCCGACCAGTCTGGCTGCCAGCCCGTTCCTACTGGGGGGCATGGTGACGGGTATTTTTGCTTCCCTGCTGTACTTGATGCTGCTGTGGCGGCGCGCCGACCTGCAGGGTCTGCTGCCCTCGGCCGACACGCTCGACCGCGTCACCTACAAGACCATCGGCATCGCCTTCCCGCTGCTGACCGGCATGATTGCCGCCGGCGCCTACTGGGCGAACCGCACCTGGGGCTCGTACTGGAGTTGGGACCCGAAGGAAACCTGGGCCGCCATTACCTGGCTGGTTTACGCCGGTTATTTGCATATGCGGATCACGCGGGGATGGCGCGGGCGTAGGGCCGCGTACTTCGCCATTCTGGGTTTCGGCGTTGTGATCTTCACTTTCCTCGGCGTCACGTATCTGCTTCCCGGCTTACACGCGTACGCATGAGGAACAAGGGCTGGCCGATCCGGTTCTGAGGATGGATTAGGCCCCAAGATTCAGGCCGATCCTCCAGCCCTGAAATTTAAGTTTCAAGGAGCCGAGCCGTAGCCTTATAGGAGTAGCCTTAAAGCAATGGCCGTACAGATGTCACTCTCATCCCCATTCCGACTCTATGACGCCGATCCCCCGGCGCGGGCTGAGACCCCGCCCTGGGAGCAGCCGCCGGTGACGCGTAAGCGCCATCTCAACTGGGCGCTCAAAGCGGTGTTGCCTATCGCGGCGGTATTACTGAACGGCCTGCTGTTGTTTGTGTTGGTCTCTTTGTCGCTCGCCGAAGGAGAACGGCACGTCATCCTCGCCGTCGCCGCCGCCGGCGCGTTACTCATTTGCGTTGCGGTCATCATGGTGCTGGCAGTTTCCGTCCGCCGTCCCATGTTGGAGTTGCAAGACAAGATCGCGCGGGTCCGGCTGGGCGACATGGATGTCTCGGTCAGCTTTGCCTCGCGTAACGACGAGATTGGCGACCTGGGCCGCGACTTCAATGACATGGTGGCGCAACTGCAGGCCAGCCGCGATGAAATCCAGCGTCTGCATCAGACGCAAATGTCGCGCGCCGAACACTTCGCCACTCTGGGAGAACTGGCGGCCGGACTGGCCCACGAAATCCGCAATCCTTTGGCCGGCATCGCCGGAGTGATCGAGATCATAGGCAGAGATCTGCCGCCCAACAGCCCGGCGCGTTCCGTCATCAAGGACGCCAAGGAAGAGGCGGTACAGATCAATCGCATTCTCACCGAACTGCTGGAGATTGCCCGGCCCAAGCCGCCGCAATTTCGCGTCGGCGATATGTGCAGCACGGTCGAGCACGCGGTCATGTTCGCGCGCCAGCAGGCCATCACCAAACGCATCAGCGTCGAATTGGAAATCAAGGATGTGATTCCGCCGGCCGAACATGACCCCAATCAGATCAACCAGGTGTTGCTGAACCTGCTGCTCAACGCGATTCAATCCATGGACAAGCCGGGTGTCATCCGCGTTTCCCTGGAGAGCGATGAGGACGACGTGCTCATCACCGTGGCGGACGAAGGCAAGGGAATTCCGCCGGAACACCTGCCCAACATCTTCCGTCCCTTCTTCACCACCAAGGGGCACGGCACTGGGCTGGGACTCTCGCTCGCCCGGCGTATGGTGGAAGCGCACGGCGGCCACATCGACGTTACCAGCGTGGTGGGCAAAGGGACTGAATTCCAGGTCCGATTACCGATTGCACGCCTCCAGGCGGAAGCCTCGTAGAATGCATGAGCGAGATCGCCTAGGCTGGATTATTCATAAGCGGACATAATTTCTTGGAGTGTCATCCTGAGCGACGAGGTCGCCGTGGCGACCGAGGAGTCGAAGGAACCCTATCGTCGCCAGCAATCCCCGACTCGGTGCTCAGCCACGCGGCTACATCATGATTTCTCGCAGCTATAGGGGTCCTTCGACTCGCTGCGCTCGCTCAGGATGACAATTCAAATGCCCATGAATAATCCAGCCTAGGCCAATGCTGAGGTGCAGAACGCGCACCGCCGGGCCTCGATTGGGACATCACTCTGGCACTCCGGGCACTTCTTCTTGTCGGGCAGGGCCTGCTTCTCGAAACGCTTCATCAAATGATTGACCGGCAAAACCACAAAGTAATACACGGCCGCGGCGATCAGCAGAAATGAAATGAGCGCATTGACGAAATCGCCATAAAGAAACTTCGCCCCATTGGCCTCGAAGTACATGCTGGAAAAGTCCGGCTTGCGGGCCACAGCGGCGATCACCGGAGTCAGCAAATCTTTCACGAATGCGCTGACCACGGTACCGAAAGCGGCGCCGATAACCACGCCCACCGCCAGATCGATTACGTTGCCTCGCAGCACAAAATCGCGAAACCCTTTGAACATAGGCTCCTCCTGAGCATGTTTCCAAGCGGAATCTGCGCGTTAAGCCGGTTTAGCCCTGTTGCTGATGCTGGGCGGGTTGCTGTTGATGCTGCTGTCCCTCCTGCGATTTGCCTTGCTCATTACCATGTTCCTCATGTTGGGCGTAGGCGGGGACAGTGGCTCCGAGCAGCAAGAACAGAACGGTCGCGCTGATAACGTTGGCTGGTTTCATTGATCGGCAGTCCTTTTGACCGCAAGCAGTCGGTTGACCCTTAGGCAGATACCTCATTATTGAGATCTGACTCGTTAACGTTACACTAACACTCCACCTGGTACAAAAGATCGGTCAGGTCGCCGATTGGGTCAACACAGCCGTTAGCGTAAATGCAATCGCTATTGCCAGCGCAGCCGTCGCGGCGCGCGAGCTTGTGCTGAAAAGTAAGCTGCGAGAATGCTGTTTGTGCCGTATTGGCCCCACCTCTCTGTCATGTGGCTCGAACGAAATTGGCCACAGGGCAGATGCAGTTGGAAACCTGGAAGAAGGAAGCTCGAGGGTCTTCTTTCTCGCGCGCACTGGACGAAATGGCTGTAGGAAAAAGGCCGGGTATCCTCTTCCCGAACACCCAGTAAGATTTCATTCTGAGTCTGGTGCTTTGGCAGTGACCTATGCCGCGTTGGAATGCGACAACCGAAGGCCCGTCTCCGAGTACGGCCCGGTTCGCTGTCCGGTTGCGTCCGGCTTCCGGCATGTAGTAACGTCTGCCCCGTCACCTGTTATGAACCGAAAAAAAGGGATCAAGGTGACTTCATTGGTAAACGTTGGAAGCAAACCTGACCCCGCCCGAAGGTGGCCCTCAGCGTTGCTGGTCAGGGCGAAAAGCGGTCACGCACTTTGCAGTAATTCAGCTCCTCCGTGTTTGCCCGAAATCCAGGCACAATCCCGAGACGCTCCGCTAATCGCCTTGAAGGAAGAGGTCTCTTTTCCCTTGCACCCGAGTTTTGTGGTACAAGTCACTGACAAACGGTAGCCGGCAGATATTCAATGCTGGTGGATTCAGGCGAAGTGGCGAGGAGGAAAGTCATGAACTGTCAACGCCGATCTCAGAGCCTTATTGGCGAAAACTCGCTGGCCGCAACCGCCGTACGAACGATGGCAATCACGTTGGTGCTGACCTTCATCTTGTTGCCAGCGGCGCACGCCCAGACCTACCACGTGATCTATAACTTCACCGGCGGAGGGGACGGGGCTTACCCGGAAGCCGGCGTAACCCTGCGGGGAGGAAACCTCTACGGCACCGCGTATCAGGGTGGGAGCCATAATCGCGGCAACGTGTTCAAGTTGGCCCGCAACGGCTCGGGATGGAGCTTTAGCCTGCTGTACAGCTTCACCGGAGGCGCCGACGGAAGTGCTCCCATCGCGGCAGTCGTATTCGGCCGGGACGGGACTATTTACGGCACGACCGAATTCGGAGGCCGCAATTGTGGGGTGGGCTGCGGCACGGTGTTCCACCTGAGGCCGCCCGTGTCAGTCTGCAAAAGCGCCCTCTGCTTCTGGACGGAAACTCCGCTGTACCAGTTCAGTGGATCCAGTGACGGGGCCAATCCCGGGTATGGCCAACTTACCTTCGATCAGGCGGGTAATCTCTACGGTACAACCATCTTCGGTGGCATGAACGCTCGGGGTGTTGTGTATGAACTGACACCCTCGGGGAGCGGCTGGACGGAGCGCGCGATTCATACTTTCAGCGGCTCAAGCGATGGCGAAAACCCCTACAGCAGCCTGGCCTTCGATGCAGCGGGCGACCTCTACGGCACTACGTTCCTGGGTGGCGCCCACGGCTATGGCGCCGTCTTCCAGTTAACACCCTCCGGACCAAGCTGGACGGAAAAGACCCTGTACGCGTTTCAGAACTTGAGCGACGGAGGGCAGCCATTTGGCGGCGTTGTGCTGGACAATGCGGGCAATCTTTACGCAGCCACCAGTAGTGGCGGCTCAGGGAACGGCGGCACGGTTTACCAACTGATGCCCTCCGGCAGCAATTGGATATTCAGCCTGCTTTACAGCTTTGCCTCGGGTGGCTACCTGCCCGGGCCCTACGCCAGCCTGACCATGGACGCGGCCGGCGATCTTTACGGCACAACCAAGCAGGATGGCGCCCATGCAGCCGGTTCCATTTTCAAGCTAACGCCTTCCGGTGGCGGCTGGACGGAAACCAACCTCTACAACTTCACCGGCGGTAGCGACGGAGGAGTTCCCTACGGGAGCGTGGTCATTGACGCGAGTGGCAATCTGTACGGCACCGCATCGCAGGGTGGAACGCATGGCTACGGGGTCATCTGGGAAATCACGCCGTAACTGAATCCTGTTCGGCCACCTCGGCCGACACCCACGGTTAGGCATCGTAGCCACCACACGATGGCTCCTGGATAGTCGGCAAACAAGACGAATTCAGTTACTGCCGCGGGCGCAAACTCTCTGCTTGTGATAAGGGCTGTAGGTGTTGAAAAACTCGCCTTTAGAGCACGCGTTTGGTCCCGCGATGCGGGTTTTGTTCTCCCCTTTTCTAGTGGTCTCGCATTTCTCAGATCGCTTCGGTTGCCGGTTGCGGTCCGAGGTTAAGGAACCGCACCAGTCGTTTGAGGTTTTGGACCGCCGCTGCCAGGTAGCACTGTTCGCGTACGAACCGTATTCTGCGCAGCCGCAGACGAGGTAATCCGATCTGATTCTTCAGTTCTCCGAACAGTGCCTCTACCTTGCGTCGCGCGCGTTGCGCCGGTACGAACCCCGGAGTTTTGGCCACTGCATAAGTTCGCTGCCGTGCAGCTTCACAGGTGTGGATCGCAATGGTGCGGTACTTCCCACGCGTGCACTGTTCTTTCTGCGAGCATCCGCGGCAACGCTTCGGCGTGGAGTAGTAAAGGTGGGTGCGGTTCAGTTGATTGATACCCACGTACTTCAAGTTGCTTGCCTTTGGGACAAAATCCTCATCTCACCAGTGGTCCGTGCCGTGCGCAATCCTATTCATTCATGCCGCGCACAACCTCCAATATCTCCGACTCTACGAGAACCCGGCTGGACCGTTTAGCCAGGTCCAGTATGGCCTTCACAATTTGGGGTGTGTTCGGAAGATCTCGATCGCTGAGATAGCAGATAACATTGGAGGCGCCCGACATGGGACCTACTTCGATTTCCTGCCTTCGGCCAATCCATGCGGCCGGCACTCCTGAATAGACCCGGTCGGCCAGCCATGCGTCACCTTTCTTCTGGGCCTTGATGACTGCAGAGGCGTGAACTCCGGTGGCGGTGCGGAAGGCGTCGCGTCCCACGATGGGCATGTTTATCGGCAAAGGAACTCCGGTGGCCGAAGAGACAGTTTGCACGTAATCCGGCAAGCGCGAAAGATCGTCGTCGCGCACGCCCAGGAGCTTGAGGTTGACTAGAAGCTGCTCCATGGGAGTGTTGCCCACGCGCTCGCCGATGCCCAGTGCCGTGCCGTGGACGCGGGTGGCGCCGGCTTCGATCGCCGCCAGACTGTTGGCCAGATCCAAGCCACGGTCACGGTGACCGTGCCAGTCAATGCCCAAATCGGCACCGAGTTCCTTGACCAGTGCTTTCACCCACGAGACGAGGTTCCACACCCCCTGCGGGACCGCCGCGCCGCAGGTGTCGCACAAGCAGAGGCGCTTGGCCCCGACTTCCACCGCCACGGTCAGGAGGACGCGTAGGTGCTCAGGCGAAGAGCGGACCGTGTCCTCCGTAACGTACATTACCTCCAGCCCTTCACGGACGGCGAAGCGAATGGCCTCGCTGGTGTGACGGACAATATCCGATAACTCCCACTCTTCGGCGTACTGGCGGATGGGGCTGCTGCCAATGAAGACGCAGGCTTCAATCGGCACGCCGGTCAGTTGAGTGACCTCCGCGATGGGTTGAATGTCCACCATCAGGGTGCGTGCGGCACAGTTGGGCCGAATGCGCAGCCGCTGGTCGGAGATCTCGCGGCACAGGCGTAGGACAGCGTCGCGCTGGTGCACACCAGCGCCGGGCAGGCCAACGTCGGCAGTCTCGATGCCCAGGCCTTCCATCAGGTGCAGCAGTTCGACCTTGGTGTCCAGCGCAGGATCGTTGACCGATGGGCTTTGCAGGCCGTCGCGCAAGGTCTCGTCGTCGAGCATGACGTGACTCGGATAACGCGCTCTGCGCGGGCCGGCTTCCGCCCAATCATGGATGAGTGTGCTTTCTTCGCCTGGGTTCATGGTGTCCTCCCCAGTCAGGGGTGGTGCTTTGGGCTCGACCGAATTCATGGGCGCGCTGGAGAAGGTCGTCTGCGCCCTTCTCATCTCCTTTGCTGCGCTGAATCATGGCGAGGTGGAACAGGCTACTTACCTCTCCCACGGCCTCGTCGAGACTGCGCCGGAACTCGCGCTCGGCGGCCTCGGTCTCGCCCCGCCGCTCGTGAATCACTCCAATGTGGTAATTCGCCATCAAGTACTCTGGCGTGAGCGCGATGGACTGTTTGAATTGATTGGAGGCTTCTTCCAGCTCCCCGGCGTGAAACAACGACACCGCCAGCCGATAGTGGGCGGCGTTGTAGTTCGGATCAAGCTCCAGGCAACGGCGAAAGGAACGGATGGCTTCCGGCATGTTACAGCGGTGGTACCAGGCAACGCCCAGATCGTAATGCGCCAATAGGAAAGTGGGAGCCGCCGCCACCGCTTGCTGATAGCGCTCGATCGCCAGGTCGAGCGTGCCTTGATGGAAATAGAACGTGCCTAACATGTGGTTGGCCAGCACATGGTTCGGCTCGGCTTGCAACAGGTGCTCCAGTTGCTGACGAGCTTCACGGCTGTGGCCGTCTTTCTCTTCCATCAGCGCCAACAGCAGTCTGTGATCGAGATAGGCATCGCGCAGGAATAGCCCGCATTCGGCGCAGAATTTATCGTCCTTCGCGGCCGGCCGGCCGCAGCGGGAACAGCGCAGCGTGGACTGCGGCTTTGTGCTTTGTACAGCGGACTTCGTGGCCTTTCGAGCAGGTTTCTTTTTTGTCTTTGTCATGGCAAATCTCACTTTGTCTGTAAAAAGCGGCGGCTCCTCTAGCCGTCGACGGAATCGTCCGGCCGGGTTGGATCCAGTGCGCACTCCAGGCAGATTCTGGCGGAAGGCTTGAACCCTTGACTACGGAAGAAGCCCAAGAGGCCAAAGTCGTCCCAGGAAACTTCCGTCCGCAGGGTTGTGATTCGCAGGGCCCCGAGATTGAGGCGCAACTGTCGCATCAGCGCCTTGCCGACATTTTTTCCGCGAACGCGAGCATCCACCGAGATTGCGTCAATGGAGGCTGAAGGCTCCGCCACTCCATATTCACCGTAGTAGAGCGACCCAATGACGAAGCCTACAACGTGGTTGTCCAGTTCGGCCACGAGGGAGATTTGCAGGCCCGCCTGGGTTATGCTGCGCTGGAGCATGAGCTCGAAATAGCGAGGACGGCGGCGCCCGCTGGCCGCAGCATCAATCGCCACGATGACGTTCAAATCGTCCTGGCGCATGGTGCGCACCAGCACCGCATCGGTCTCCAGCAGACCGGTTTCTTCCACGCTGTCTGTCGCCATGGTTTTCCTCCCAACGCGCTCTAGCAGGCTGCGAAAAAATCTGTGCACCACCCAGAAATGTAGTGCTGGGTGGGAGCCCCCGCATTTATGCGGGGGAAGGAGCGCTTCAGCGCTCCGGGAAAAGCTCGCCCCAATCAATGCGCTTTAGCGCCGGGATCGCGAAAGCCCAGGGATAAAGCCCATTTTAGGATCAACCGCCTTTTCCGCTGGACTAAAGTCCAGCTCCCCCTGCTGAAGCAGGGGGCTCCCACCAAAAGTCTTCCGCAGACTTTCTCAGCAACCCGCCTAGCCGCCGCCCAGAAATTGGCCGGCGTCCACCCGCAGAATCTGGCCGGTGATTCGGCTTGCGCCCGGCCCGCACAAAAACAACACGGCGGCGGCAACATCGGAAACCTCGAGCAGACTCCCCAGCAGGGTTTCCGCTTCCGCGGCTTGGCGGATGGCCGCCGGCATTGCTTCTGTGAGTGGTGTGCGGACCCAGCCGGGCTCGATCACGTTCACCAGAATTCCAAAGCGGCCGGTTTCGCGGGCGACGCTCTTGGCCAGGCCAATCAGTCCCGCCTTGCTGGCCGAGTAGGCCGAGGTGCCAAACTTGCCGCGCGATCCGTTGATGGAGCCGATCAAGACCACGCGCCCACCCTGTCCCTGGCGCATCAGGGGAATCGCGTGCCGCAACAGCAAGAATGCGCCGCGCAGATTGACCGCCTGGATTCTGTCCCAATCCTCGACCGCAAGCTTCCAGACGACCGCCTCGCGGGAAATTCCGGCAGCGTGAATCACCAGATCGAGCCGCCCGTTCTGCTGGAAGAACTGCTGCACGGCGGAGCCCACGGAATCATCGCTGCGCACATCGCAATGCAGCCAAGGGATGTCGTTAGCGGGCGGCGGCGCGAGGTCGAGAGAAGTTGCTACCGCGCCGGCTTCTCGCAAACTGCGAACGATGGCGCAGCCAATGCCTCCCGAACCGCCGGTCACAACCGCGTACTTGCCCGCCAGTTCATTGACGCCGCTCATGCCGGAACCTCCGCGTGTTGGGCCAGCATATGATGACGATACGCTCCCCACAAAGCTGCTCCCAGCGCGCCCGCATAAATTGAATTGGGATGGGTGCGGACTTCCAGGTCGAGACCATCCTCGCGCGATTTTTCTTGCAACGCCTGTGCCAGTCCGGTATCGGCGGAGAGGCCGCCCGTGATTGCGACCTGCCCATGAGCGTCAATCGCCCGCAGCAACTTGGTGTAGCGGTCGGCCATGGAAAGATGAATGCCTTTGAGAATGTCGGGCGTGGTGATTCCCCGGCTGACCATGTTGATCACATCCGTCTCCGCCAGCACCGCGCAGATGCTGCTGACCACTTGCGGATCGCCGGCGCGGCAAGACAGCGGGCCCACGTCCTCCAAGGCAATACCCAGATAGCGCGCGACATTCTCCAGGAACTGGCCGGAGCCCGAAGCGCATTGGCCGGTCATGCGGTAGCTGAGCACGCGGCTGCGCTCATCAATGCGCATGGCGCGCGCGTGCAAGGCCCCAACGTCAAGAACGGCGCGCACTTCCGGCATGAGAAAGATCGCGCCACGGGCGTGGGTGGTCATGCCGTAAAAGTGTCCGCGACGAAAGTCCACCAGCTCGCCTTCGCCGGTGCTGGCCACATAGCAAACGTCATCGGCAGCCACGCCAGCCGCGCAGAGTGCCGCCTGATACCCGTCATTCACCACCTTGCGCAGCTCGCGGCGGCGGATGCGCTCATTGAGCAGCGCCAGGACCTCGGTCTCACCGCCCGTCGTCCGCAGGACCGCAATCTTCACGGCGCTGGAGCCCACATCGACGCCAGCGGTAATCTGGTCCTCAGCAGACCGAGTCCTGGACGAGATGGTGATCGCGGTTGTCATGCGTTGGTCTGTGCAGCGCGCCGGGCGAACAAAGCCGCGCCCAGAGCGCCGGTGTAAATCGAATCCGCAGAGATGTTCAGCGTCCGCTCGCCGTAATTCTCCTGCACCAACTGGCGCAGTGCGTCCACGGCCGCCGGATTGCGGGCCACTCCGCCGGTGAAGGTGAACTCGTCACGGACGCCCCCCGAGCGCGCCAGCAGCGACATTGCGCGCAAGATGATGGCGCGATGCAGCCCCGCCACGATGTCCTCACGCCTCTGGCCGAGGGAGAGGCGTTCGCGCAACTCCGCGCCGGCAAAGACCGTACAGGTGCTGTTGATCTTCACCCGGCTCGTGCTCTGTTGGGCAAGCGGTCCCAACTCATGCAACCCCAGGTTCATTTCGTCTGCAATGTAACCCAGGTAGCGACCGCATCCGGCAGCGCAGCGATCGTTCATCTGGAAGCTGACCACCAGTCCGTCGCCGTCCACTTGGATTGCCTTGGTGTCCTGCCCGCCGATGTCGAGCACAGTCCGGCTGGCGGGAAACATGGCATGGGCGCCCAGCCCGTGACAAAGAATCTCGCTGCGAATCTGCTCCTTGGGAAAAGGCAATCGCTGGCGGCCATATCCTGTGCCCACGGTTCCGGCTTCCACGATCTGCGCGTCGCAGGTCGTCTCCACCACCTCGCGCAGTCGCGACGCCTTCTCTTGCACCGCCAACGATGCCGACGCCAGCGTAGGCTCCAGCGCACCCCGCAATTGTGTTTCGAAGCTACCCTGAGTGGTCGCGTTCTCCACCACCAGGATCGCAGCGTCGAACAGCCCGCACAGCATGTCGAAGGTGATGCCGCGGGGATCGCTGCGTTGTTCCGCCAGTTGCATGTAATCGGCGGTCGCGAGATCGCGGAAGAAGTCGCTCTTGCGCACTGCCAATTCGCTGAAATGCAATCCGGCCCGCTCGACCATCCCATCCACAATGCTTTCGAGCGCAGTACCTAGCTCGCGACGATGAGCGCTGTGGCGGGGATCGCCGGCGGCGCGGAACAATGCTTCGCGCAGTCGCGCGAGCTGATCGAGGTGCTGCCGGAATCGGAAGTTTCGTTGCAGGGAGGAAAGGAACGCCTTCTCGACCTGGGCCAGGGCCGGATCACCGGTGATCGCCTGCCGGGTGAGCGTGAAACGGGTGCGGACCATGGCTTCCTCACGCACCACCTGACAGGCGACATCATAATTGCTGCGGCTGTTGGTGATGCCGCGGCCAATCACCTCGCCGGCGTCGTCCAAGACGATCGCCTTGGTGGTGGTAGAGCCGAGATCGATGCCGACATAGGTCCGTAGAGCATTCATGCGTTCACGCCGATGCGCTTTTGTTCCAGCATCTGCAAATAGCTTTCAATGCGGTTCTTGATGTTGGCGGCGGAGAAGTAACGCGGGTCCACCAGGTCGCTTTCGATGAAGCCGCCGGGAACGCCGGTACTCTGCTCCAGTTGGCGCAGCATCAGGAGCTGGCCCACGCTAAAGGAATTGCAGCTCTTGATACTGTTGATCATGAAGCCGTCGGCGCGATACTCGCGAATGTAGCGCTCCAGCAATGCCACTCGAGTGGGCAAACCGAGATTGGTGTAACAGCCCATGCAATATTCGGCCAGCGTTTCCAGTGGGCGTTTGGGATCGTGACGAAAGCCGCCGTCGTACAGACCTCCAACTTTGGTATAGCTGCTGGCCACTACCACCGCGCCTTCGTCGTAGAACATCTTCCAGAACTCACGGAAGCTGGTCCAATTCGGCGGACCCTCCATCACCAGGCGATAGCGTTCCTTCCCCTGCGATCCCTCCGGTGTCAGCGGACCCAAGCCTGCGCGCAGACGAGCCTCCACCTCTTCGCGCAGGACGCGGTAGTACGCGACACCCTCAGCGGTCCCACGAAACGCGGTAAACATTGGCCCGATGTAGTACACACCGCCGAAATAAGCGTCGATGGGCGAAGGCACGTGCTTGGCCGACTCCAACACCCAGACCAAATCATCTTCTGCCTGCGCCGACAGTCGCAGCATTTCGCGCAGACGGTCTTCGTCGTAGCGACGGCCGCTGACTGCTTCAAGTTTGGGAATCACTTCCGTGCGCAACTGCTGGACGATGTACTCGACATGATGCGGCAGAATGCGGCCCTCGGATTGGTAGGGAACATGGAGCATGGCCACCGGGCAGTCGTATTCCTGGCGCAGCAGTTCGAACCACTTCATGAAGGTGAAACAGCCGGTGTAGGAGAGCAGCAGCAAGTCCGGTGGAGGCAGCCGTTCGCCGGTAGGGCCGATGTTGCCCTTCTTCAGCATTCCGATGTCGCACTTCACGTAGGTGCAGACATCTTCGCTGTGGCCGTGCTTCTCCGCTTCGGCAATATAGTCGCCCGACAGTTTTCTCATGCCGGACTGCAGGGCGTTGATTTCAGGAAGCACCGGAAGCAGATCGAAGGAGCGCAACAGCTCGGTAAGGTTGCCGGGCACGAAAGTATAAACAACTTTGCGGCCCTCTTGCGGAGCACGCGACAGCGCGCTGTAATGGCCGGCGATCATCTGCTTTTGCAGAGACATGCTGCGTTCTTTGCCGGCTTCTGCGGGGACGCGCGGGCTGGGGGATGCAGCGGTCATGCTTGGCTCCACAGGCGGATGGAATCGGAGAATGTGCCCGCCTGCTCGCGGATGACCGCGAACTGGCCGGTGTCTTCGGAGTATTTGAATTGCGTGTGCGGGATGCCTTCGCGGTCGAGGGCTGCCACCAGCATGGGTTGCTCCAGCAGGGCGGGATCGCAGAAACTGGGCGCACAAAAGATGACTCCCTCGGCGCGATTGCGCCGAACAGAATCTACCAGCGCACCGCCGTGTTTCCCTTCGGGCAAGTAGCGCGCGGCCGTCTCGACGCTGCGCGTGAGGAAGGCCTCGACCAGGGCTTGCAAGGGATCGCCATCGCACGAGATGTCACCCATGATCCATCGCAGCCCCAGGAGCAGGTCGTCATCCACGACCCAGCATCCGGCGCGTTCCAGGGTAAGCAGCAGACCCAGCGGCGGCTGCTCGCAGAAGGTTCCCACCAACACCACTCGGCTCTGGTCACGATCGCGGCGATCGGTTTCCAAAGGCGCAAGCCGCAGGTATTCCCGCAGCAGCGCGGTGTGATCTTCGGGCGGAAGGACATTCGCTGCTCGCACCAGCACATAGACCTCAGAGGTGGGGTAAACCCACGGCTGACGGCTGCGGGCGCGATACAGTTCGCAAATGGTGGAGCGGTTTTCGTTGTACACGGCGATGCTGTGCCGCAGGGCGTCATCGTTGATTGGGCGGCCACTCAGACGGGCAAAGTCCTCGCGCAGTGTCTCCAGTTCACGACGCCAGTAAACACCGCCTGTCGCGGGCTCAAAATTCTGCGGCAAATCCACGTAGCGGACGTAGCGGTCCGGGAACAACATGGTCCACATGCCCGACAGGTTGCGGATCACATCGCAGATGGAGGGAAACAACATGCCATCCAGCACGTCGAGGCGGTGGGAGAGAGCGAGTTCGATAGTGCTACGCGGGATGTGGCAGATGTAGCTCTGGAAGTATGCATCGCCGCGAATGATCTCCAAGCGCTCGCCTGCGCCCACAATGCCGACTGGCAACATGCCGGCGGCATGGATCAACTCGCGCGGAACATAGATGGGCATGTGCCCGATGGCTTTGCGCCCCGCCCCGGCTTCCTTCCAGGCGCGCACCGCCGTCAGCTCGAAGTCGTCGTTCAACTCCTGCGCGCGCTGGATCAGGCTGACGAGTTCCGGGCTCACGCCAGCCTCGCTTTCGTGGCGGCGCTCATCGTTGTTTACCCGCGCCCGCAGCTTGGGCCGTCCAGGGCGCGATCTCTTCAATCAGTTCATCGCTCCACGGCACCCCTTCGGCGAGCCGCCGCCGCAGCAGCACGAAATCCACCTCACGCTGCTCCTTGCTGCCGTAATGGAAAGCGCGGAAGCCGGCGCGCGCCTCGGTCATCATGTTCAACGACAGCCAGGCGCGATTGCTCTCGCGGTTGCGGTCCCAATGTTCCAGCTTGTGTTTGCGCAGGCTCTCAATGGTCTTGATGAGGCAATCGGGCATGGTGTACAGCAGTTGCGTGCACAGCGTATCCACGGCTTCATCCAGCAGCGTCAGATCTACGGAGCCTTTGGCCAGCAGTTTCTTGCCTTGTTCGCGTTGCTCTCCGGTTTTCGCATCGCCCAGCACCAGCCGGCCGTATTCATCAAGCACACGATCGGTGACCACCAGCGGATTCGGTGTCCACTTCCCGTCCACTTTGAGCGCGGGGACAATCTGGGTCAGACCTCCGAGCCAGTAGAAGCGGTGCGCACTCCAGGGCTGGCACAACGTGCAGCTGATCATGGCCCGCTCCATGCCAACCAATAAAGGCAGAAAATCAGTAGAACCGCCATCTGGCGCCGATCCGTGTCGCGGGCCAGCCTGGCTGAACAAGGCGAGGTCGCTGGCCACGGAAAAGTCGCACGCCATGCCCAACTCCTGACCTCCGCCGACGCGCATCCCGTTCACCCGGCAAATCACCGGCTTGTCGCATTGCAGGGCGGCCGTCACCATGTCGTTGAACAAGCGCATGTACTGCCGGTACTCGCCGGGATGGGCGGCGTAAACCTCGGCATACTCCCGCGTGTTTCCCCCGGTGCAGAAAGCGCGCGATCCGGCGCCGGTCACGACTACAGCCACCGCCGCCCGGTCGTTGCTGGCGGCGCGCAGCGCGAGGATGATTTCCTTCAGCATGTCGGTGGTATAGCTGTTGAGTTCGGAGGGATTGTTCAGCGTGATCCAGACGTTGTGCAGTCCTTCAGCCGCTGCATCCGACCGGTCCTTCACCGCCCGCTGCTCTACCAGGATGGAACGTGTGGGAAACGACTCCACTAGATTGTGATCTTGCACGATGGTGTCTCCTTTACTGCTGCTGCGGGCCCTGGCGGACCAGAATCACGCGTTTGCGGATTTCATGGCGGGCCACCGCTTGCAACAATGCGGGGGCCTCGTCCAGCGGATGCCGCTCCACATAAGGGCCCAGAACCACTTTGCCTTGCAGCACCAGCGCCAGCGCAGCCGGATACTGTTCCGGCGGACAACCCCAATTGCCGCGCGCGGTGGCGTCGAACGCCATGAGGTTAGAGAGCCGCAGCTCCACCTTCTTGGGTGTGAACCCGACCACCGCCAGGTAACCGCCATAATCGAGCAGTCCGAACGCAATGGTTTGACCTGCCGGCGTTCCACTGGTCTCGAAGATTTTCAGCCCGATGCCCTTGCGCCCGGACTGTTTGACAAACGAGCGTACCGCGGATTTCAGTTCCTTCTCGTTCGCCGCACTGGCATCCAAGGTCAGCGAAGCGCCATGCTGGGCCGCCAGTTCCAGCCTGGCTTGGTCAACGTCAACGGCGACAACTGCCGCACCCATAGCGGCAGCGATCTGCACGCCGAATCCACCGACTCCTCCCACGCCAACAAATACAGCCACGTCATCTGCTGCTAAGCCGGAGCGGCGAATCGCCTCGTAGGGGGTGGTGACCGCATCGGCGACAACCGAGAGCAGATCAAGGCTGATGCCTGGCGGCAGGTTTTCAGGGACTGGACAAAGCCCGCGAGCGGGAACGCGAACATGAGTTGCAAAACCCCCGTCGCCATCATTGCCGGGCATGAACTGCTGCCGGCAAATGGTCGGCTGGCCGGCTCGGCACGGACCACAGTCGCCGCAGGGAATCACCGCAGGAACGATTACGCTGCGGCCTTCCCATTGGGTTGCGCCCTCGCCCGCGGCCACAACCCGGCCCGAGATTTCGTGCCCGAGAGTGAGTGGCAGCGGCGCCCGCGTGGGTACACCGTCGAAAGCGAAGCCGACATCGGTATGACAAACGCCGCAGCCGGCAACCTCTACCACCACCTCGCCAGGGCGCGCTTCTAGAGCGAGAAATTCGTATCTCTCCAGCGGTTGAGCAGGAGCAGTCAGACGGAAGCTGTAGCCGCCTCGGTTGGACGACAAACTGGAAATCCCCCTCCCCAAGATGGCCCTCACCGCGACCTCGGGGAGTAGCAACCATAACTTGGCGACAACCCAAGACTCTGTGATCTAAATCACTAAGGCGAGTGAGAATGAGTGGTCGAAGAATTCAGGCCGGAGATTGGGCCGGCGATTAGTAATCATCGTGAGGACACGGCGGTGTTGTGGTGCAGGCCCATGGTCGGGCACAGCGGAGCTGAATGAAGCGCTCTGCTCCGTCCTAGAAGGTGAAGGCCAGGCCGCCACGGACGCTGCGGGCCGACTGCATCAGGTACACCGTCTTGCCGTCCGGCCCAATGACGGGCACGTAGCCTTGCGCCAGCAAGTTGCGCAGGTCCATCAGGGCTTCCATGTTACCCGGGATGAAACGCATGTGCGGCAACGGTTGGCGCACGAAAAGATTGAAGAACGGATCGGTCTGTCCCGCCGAGGCGTTGAAAAGATCGACTCCGGTGAGAGTGTTGTCGCCGCTGGTATAGCGATAGGAGGCGATCCACCGCGTTTTGCAGCGCGGGAAGGAACCATTCAGGCTGAGGGCGGCCGAGTGCCGCCAGCCATGTTGCAGACCGCTGCGCACCACATTCCAATCCAGGTTGGGCTGCTCCAGTTCGAGTACGCCTCCGTAGGCGTAATCGAGGGTCGCGGTAACCGTGTCAGAGATCCGCCGCTGAAATACCAGGCGGATGCCCTGGGCCTCGAGCGCGCCACCATTGAAGCTGAAGGTCCCGGANNAGCAAAGCGGGGTCCTTGATGCGATCGCGAAAGTACGCGACCTGGAGTTTGTTGTCCCCGGCGCGTTGCGACAGCGAAATCTCGTGATGATGGGCATTCTCCAGCAGCGGCTCACCGTCGACCATAGTCATGCGCGGACCAGTTTCGCTGAGGTCGGCGGGAGCTGAGTCGAAACCCTTACTGGCACGCGTGTTGGGTTCGCTGGTGGCGTAGCGATATTCGAGGATGGTGTTGGAGGTCAGGTGCCAATCGGCGACCGCGGAGGGACGGAACGCCATGGCGCCGTGGCCGAGAAATTGAATGTTCTGCGCCTCACTGGCAAATTGAAAGTCGAGAAGGTCGCCAATGGAGAAGCCGTCGGAGTAGGTCATCGCCACCGCTTCCAGAGCGCCGCGATGGGGCACGGCATCGGGCGTGGCGAAACGGCGGACAATCAAAGCAATGGTCGGCGTCCAACCTTCATTGCCCGGCCGCCGGTACGACGCACGAACCACGCCATCCGGGATGCCTGTACCGTATCCGAGACTGCCCTCCACGCCGATGGTCGAGGTGTGAAACAGCGAATGTTCGACGTTGAAGGCCGTCCCCAGGTCCGCCGCGCTGCCGTACCCCTGGCTGGAGCCGCCCGCCATAAACGCCAGGCTTCCCGTCGTCCCTTTGTCATCGGCGGCGGCCTCGACAATGACGGGCAACCCGTCGTCGAAGCGCAGGATGGGCCGATTGGAGTTGGAGCGCAGGGTCCACTTCCAACTGTCGTCTTCATCGTCCCGTTTGAGCGTGGGAAGCATGCGCACCGCTTCAAACAAAGTGTTTAGCGTGATGTTCAGGACCTTGCTGGCGCCAGCGGCCAGCGCCACGTCCTCCCGCAACGCGGGCAGGAAAGAGGCGGCGGACACGCGCACGTCATAGCTGCCCGGCAGCAGCCCACTCAGGGTGAAAAAACCCTTGGCATCGGTGTACACGACCTGACCCTGCCCAGCCGTCCCAAGCAGTTCAACCGTGGCGCCCATTTGCGCCACACCAGTCGAGTTTTTGACGTATCCGGATATCGAACCGGGAGCGGCCCCTGCCGCTGTAACGCACAGCGCGACCACTACCGCAAACCATCCCAGTATTCGCGTCATCACTCAAAACCTCCCATCAGAGGTTCCCGGGATCACAAATACTGCGGGCGGATCTACCCGTCCGCGGGCCCTTACTTCCATCCAGCTACTCGACCGCAAAGCGCACCGAGGGAGCGATCTGCTGCTTGGAAATGTTGTCGTCAACTTTCACCGTCAGCTTATAGACGCCCGGCGAAAAGGAGTTCAAGGCCAGGCTCTTTTCCAGGGTGATCTGGTCGCCCACGTTGCCCATGGTATCGGTGGACTCCGAGGACTGCAGCACCGCCTTGTTGCTGGCCACATTCACGATTTCGTATTCAATCTTGGCGGAAGACTTCTTGGTTTTCTCGTCTGCCTGAAGATTATAAACCTGCATCCACAGGTTCATGCGCTGATCGCGCTTGAAGCTGGCCGGCTTGCCGTCGGCCGCGTCCAGATGCGGGTAAGCCAGCTTGGTCTCGCCGATGACAAAACTGCCGGCGCCAACACTCTTGGAGGCCACCTTGTCCAAGCGGTCGGTCAGGATCATGGAGGAAGACGCCAGTTTGTCTTCACTAAATTCCGGGACCTGGACGCCGCGGCTCCACGTCCCCACCCGGTCGCCATTCACGTCTTTGACGACCACGTCAAAGCGATAGCGGCCGGCGCGCAGTGGGATCGCCTTCCAGTACAGCGACGAACGCTCCATGGTTTTTTCCAGCAGTTCCGTGGGCACGTCCACCTGCACGGTGTCTTCAAAGGTCTGTGCGACCCTGCCGGTGATACCGGTCACCCGCCCGAAGATGTTCACCGTGCCGCGTTGAATGCCGTCCTTGTTGACGAAGGTGATGTCCTTGTTCTTGACCTGCAAAGTCACCGGAACCAGCACGGTATCGCTGGTCACCTTCACAAAGTCAGTGCGAATTTCAAAGGGCATCAAGTTAACGTTGATGCGGTGGCTGACCACTTCCTCCAGGTCCTTGAACTTGACCTTGGGCGGCGTATTGATCTTGGCCAGCAATTCCAGTTTCTCGAACTCATCAGTGGTTTGGTTGTTTGAATTCGGACCGGGATTGGGGGTAAAGCCATTGTTAACGCGGTTGGCTTTATTGGACAACCCCTGTTGCTCGTACAGAGTCAGGCCCGCGCCCGGAACCGTCAACAAGGCATCTTTCTCGTTAGGATCGGTGGTCAGATGGTAGTCGCCGCAACCGCACACGTCGACGAATTCCAAGGTAACCTCCTGGCCGATTCCCTCGATGTAACGGTAGCGCCAGTCCTCGAAGGGGTAGGTTGAAGTTTCACCGCCGCCTTCGTCGATGGGACGGGTGTACGTACCGCCGGAGGGATGGGTCTCAACGTCGTCGGCGGGACCGTACACGATGTAAATGCGTCCGCGGTCGGATCTCCACCCCGGTATCCCCGACGCAAAATGTTCGTTGGCATAGGCGATGCGGCGGTAGTGTTCTTCCTTGTATTCATTTTCCGGCGTGTCCGGAGTGGGATCGCGGCGCAGCCAGAACTGTTCGATAAACTGGTCACGCTCCTCGTCGTTGGAGAGCTGCTTGAAAGCGGTCATTTCCTCCCCAGTGATGATCCAACGCACGTCTTCGTTGAGCCACTTCTTGTAAGTGGAACTCAACTCCTGCTTCAAAGCCTTGGAGTTGGCCTTCTTCTGTTTTTCCGTCAGAGGACGCTTCAGCGGATCAGCCTGCTGGTTGCCCGCCTGCCCCGACGCGGAAGCATCCGTGCCCTTCGCTGGCTGGTCTTGGGAGGTACTGGGCTTATCGCCAGCGGAAGGAGTCGAACTCTGGGCCACAGCTAAACCGGGGGCCAGGGCCCAAGCTAAGAATAACGAAAAGGACAGGCGAAAACTGCGCAACTTCATGTACACCAACGCACTCTCAAGAAACGATTTGGGGCGTTTAAATTGTATGTTCTTGGACGGACGAAAGCAAGGTCGCCGACCGGGATTCCTAGCTCGACTAACAATGGAATCGCCCACTATCACCAACCCTTACCCACGGAAAAAGTCGCACTCCATGTGACGAACGCCAGCGCGCCTTCCCTCGGCGATTCGGGGACGAATCGCAGGACAAATTCGGTGATGTTGCCAAACTGTGGCATAAGCCAAAATTCTCCCACTAACTCGCTATTCAAGGGTGCCCAGCTTAGCGGCTATAATCAAGCAACCGGGAGAGCTTGGGAAACCGTCTGCCGCGTGGTCGCTGAGCGCCAGTTGTGCCATTGCGGACAGCCCGGAAATGTCGAAGTCCTTATGCTCTCCAAAGGAACCTTGGGCCGTCTGACTCCGTACTATCGTTTGGGGGGCGGACGTGCGCCCGAGCAGCGGTTCCCCAATCGAGGTTCAATGAAGAACTGGAAGAAGATCGCTCTGATTGCCGGGGGCGTGATCGTATTGCTGGCCATTGTCGGCTTTACCGTCGAACAGAGCCGCAAGGGCGTGGTGACGGTACAGACCGGGAAAGTTGTTCGCGAAGATTTGACCGCGGTGGTGACCGCCTCGGGTGAAATCAAGCCGAAGCTGCAGGTCAACATCGGCTCCAACGCGTTCGCCAAGATCACCCACTTGTATGTCAAGGAAGGCGATCGGGTGAAGAAGGGGCAGATGCTGGCCCTGCTGGATAATGTTCAGCCGGCGGCTGACGTTTCTGCCAATGACTCAGCCCTGAATGCTGCCCGCACCGACGCAGTTGCCGCACAGGCAGCCGTCAATACCGCCGCCGCCGATCTGAATTCGGCCGAGGCCGAGTTTGAACATGCCAAGCTCGATTACGATCGCAATAAGGCTTTGTACGACTCTCAACTGATCGCTAAAGCCGACTACGATACCAAGAAGGCGGCATTTGATACGGCTGATGCGCAGTTGAGAATGTCGAAGGCCAAGCTCGCGCAGGCCAGGGCCAACCAGGATTCCGCGCAGGGCCACATCAGCCAAAACGTCGCCAACCTCCGCCGGGTGACCGATGTACTCAGCAAAACCCAGTATGAGGCGCCGTTCGATGGCGTCATCACCAATGTCCCGGTGCGCGAAGGCGAGACCGTGGTCCCCGGCATCCAGAACTCACCCGGCAGCACCTTGATGACGATTGCCGACATGTCGGTGATTACCGCCGAGGTGAAGGTCGACGAAACCGACATCGTAAATGTGCAATTGGGACAGCCGGCTGAGGTAACCATCGACGCCATTCCCAAGCAGAAGTTCAAAGGCACAGTCACCGAGATCGGACGCAACGCCGTCATCCGTTCCACGGGAGTCTCGACCGCGCAGACCACGTCCAGCAGCCAGGAGGCCAAGGACTTTAAGGTGGTTGTGGCCCTACAGGACCCTCCGGTCAACCTTCTGCCCGGATTGTCAGCGACGGCCCGCATCACCACGGCCACGCGTAGCAGTTCGCTGGCCATTCCGATCCAGGCATTGACCATTCGCCAACGCGCCGACCTGGCGACGGACAATAAGGGCAAGCCCGCGCCGGCTCCGGCTAAAATACCCGCCGGACAAGATCCCAAGGAAGAGTTGCAGGGCGTGTTTGTTCTCAAGAACAAAAAGGACGCCGTCTTCGTAACTGTAGTTACGGGTATCAGTGGAACCACGGACATCGAAGTCACCAACGGATTAAAAGAAGGCGACGAGATCGTCACCGGAAGTTACAAGGTGCTCCGGACCCTGCGCAACGGCGCCAGTGTGAAGGTTGACAACTCCACGGCCAGCAAGAAGGAAGAGTCCTAAGGACCAGGAGAAACGGGCCGCAGGGCAGGAAGGCGACAGCCGCATCCATGAGCAACCCGAACCAGCTACCCAGCGAGGAGAAGAGGATGGCAACCCAATTAGCGAGCCTGGCAGAAACACAGACGTCGGCGACGCCGGAGCAGTGCATCATCTGTACCGAGAACCTTTGGAAGACGTATGACATGGGATCGGAACAACAGGTCCACGCTCTGCGCGGAGTCAATGTCCGCATTCAGCCCAACGAGTATGTGGCCATCATGGGCCCCTCGGGCTCGGGCAAGTCAACTTTGATGAACCTCATTGGCTGCCTGGACACGCCCAGCCAGGGCAACTATTGGCTGAATGGACAATTGGTCAGCGAACTCGACGACGATGAACTGGCGCGCATTCGCAACAAGGAAATCGGCTTCGTGTTCCAGACCTTCAACCTGCTGGCCCGCGCCACCTCGTTGCACAATGTCGAACTTCCGCTGATCTACGCCGGGGTCCCGGCCGAGGAGCGCCTGGAACGCGCCCGCAAGACACTCGCCTCGGTGGGAATGGAAGAGAGAATGAACCACAAGCCCAACGAGCTGTCAGGCGGACAGCGGCAGCGCGTAGCCATTGCCCGCGCCCTGGTCAACAATCCGTCCATCATTCTGGCCGACGAGCCCACCGGCAACCTGGACTCGCAGACCGGCGTGGAAATTATGGCGCTCTTCGATCGTCTGCACGATCAGGGCAATACCATCGTCCTGGTCACCCACGAGCACGATATCGCCGAGTACGCCCATCGCGTCATCCATATTCGCGACGGCCAGGTCTTCAGCGATCAGAAAACCGCAAGAGCGTAGATCTCGTTTCGTAATTTAGGTGCAGAGTTGCTCGGGATGTACGACGGTAATATCGCGGTAGCGAAGGGAGTCATCCCATCCACGCTCATGACCGTCGTCACCGGCAGCGGTCGTTGTTGGGTTACTTTCGTGCGTTGCAACGTGCCCTTATCACAGACAGCGATCTGCGCTTCGGGGATACTGACCCTCGGATCTTCTTTTCTGGTTAGTTCCGCAGGGGTTCCTCGGAGCGACGACGAAGCGCAACCAAGTCAAGACTCTGATGACCCCTGCGGGTAGATCTCAGCCCGTGACTAACCCCACGGGCTGTACTTTTTCTGGTGGCAATTTCAAACTGCACCAATTATCGACTCGTGTGCAATATTGCGCAGACAGCGATCTGTCGCCTACGTAATATTAACTCGGTCGGAACCCAGCGGTTTCTGTTTTCAACATCCTGATTGGAGGCATTCATGTATTGGCCCACTTTTGTGCTTGGTATGTGTGTGATCGTGGTCGCCCTACTGGCGATCTATGTCCCTACGGTTTATATCCGCAAGACGAACGCGATGATCCGCCTCTTGGAACAAATCACGGCTAACACACGCAGATAAGGGGTTAGCTGAGGAGTTCCAACCCTAGGGGCAACACGGGCTGAACTTTTTAGCGACTTACCACTTCCCTGTCTCCCCGATTCTAGCGGCGATTTGTGTCAAGTGAATATTCCTGAAACGTTCAATGGCTGTCTTGACCAGAGCGTGTTCCGGATCATCGCGCTTGGCTAAGCGGAGAAACGCATTGCTGTCCAGCAAGTGCGGAACTGCTGCCATTCAGCTATGGTCCTCGTAGATCATCGCGCGGGAGCGCGGAAGATAGGGTTTCGCACGGCATGGACGGGATTTTGTCGGAATAAATAGGCAGCGAACTCGCGGACCCAGGCGTCAAACTCCTCCCGTGTAGGCTTCGGCTTCCCTGGTTTGGCAGCCGTCTGGCTCGACCCGCTCCCCTGAAGGCTCTTCCAGAATCTGTGCGGGCGACTGGCCGGGATGTTGGGCCAAGGCATCGCGCAGGAGTTCCTCGGCGTGCGGGGTAAGGGTGACCTGCATGGGTCGAGTATGGCAAAGCAGCAGTCCTTCACTCTGAACCATGCCTCCCCCGTCGGGCGCTTTTTTCTTGCTCCCAAACCGGTGTACCCTTGAAAGGGGACGCATACCAGCCATCTGAACCAGAGGGTCGAATGTTGTTGTCATGGTTTCGCCGTTTTGCACTATCTGTAGTTTTCTTGTTTGCAGTGGGAAGTGCCGCCCGGGCGCAATTTCCGGTGCCCCTGGGCCACGTGGATCAAGACACCAGGGCCGAGCAAATGCGCGAACTGGTCTCCAAATATTGCCGCCTGGATTATGATGGGGCGCGAATGGAGCCTCAGGGTTGGCCGAAACTTCAGCCCCTGGTGTGGTGGAAGACGAATCCCGACTACACTCAGGTGAACGTCATCGCGCGATACACCGTCGAAACTGCCCCGGTGTCAGCTCACGGCAAGTACACCATCACGGTCCACTATCGGCTTCTGGGACGATTCGAAACCGGCATTGGCTATTCGCGAGAGACCGCGAATTCCAACGAGGACGTGGACTACATCGTCACTGCCGCCAACGACGAGTGGCGCATTGACGACGCCGAACCGAATTTTCCCCATCCCTCGCGCACCGCCATGTTGAAGTGGCTCAATGACCAGATCAGCACGACCCAGGACCCAGCGGCGAAAAATATCTACCAGGATGCGCTGCAGAAATTGCAGGCCCAGTCGGGCTCGCCATTCGGGAAATAGCTTTCGCAGCAGCAAGTAGCAAAGGCCTCCCGCGGGGGAGGCCTTTCGCATACGTAATGTTGTTCGGCTACTGTGGAGCGCCAACGGTGGCGGGATTCACCTCGGAACCTGCCGTCCGCACTGGCGTCGCCGCCGGTTTCACCGCGAAGAATTGGTGATCATACAGATTGCGATACATGTGGCCGGCCAACTCCGCTGCCTTGGGACCAAAAGTCGGCCGTCCGCCTTCCAGGAAGATGACGGTCACGATCCGCCCATATTGCGTATTGGCGTAGGAACCAAACCAGCCAAAGCGCGTGCCGTCCTTGGAACAAGTACCGGTCTTGCCCAGCACCGGCTCCTCGATGAAGTTGGCGCGCAGCAGGCGCGCCGTTCCGTACTCCACCGCGCCCGACATGCCGTCAGAGATTTCCGGAATCAGCGGACCGATGTCGAGCTTGCGCTTGGCCTTCGGGGTGAAGCTGGTCACTTCCTCGGGCGTGGTGGGATGTTGCAGGTAGTACAGCGTGCCGCCGTTGGCAATGGAACTCATCAGCGCCGCCAGTTGCAGCGGGGTCAGAGAAATGCTCTCGCCGAACGAACACATCTTGCCGACACCGCCCAGCTTCGCATCCAGCTCGGTCTGCGGGAACGTGCCCAAGTGCTCGCCGTCGATCTGCCAGCCCGCGAGTTCGCCCAGTCCGAACTGGTGGGCATAATAGCTGACCCGCTCGAAGCCCAGCTTGCGTCCCACCGCTTCAAAGTAGGCGTTGTTGGATTTTGCCAGCGCCGTGGTCAGGTCCACGCGCCAGTACTTGCCCAGCGGAACTTCCGTGTCCTTGGTGATGACGTTTTCGCTGAGCGCCGCCAGGGCCACCGCGACCTTGATGGTCGAACAGGGCTGCGCTCCGGCCGACAACGCCAGCTTCTGATTCACCATCGCCAGGATGCGTCCGCTGTCGGGGTCAACCGCGACCACCGTGCCGTTCATATTGCCCAGGGCTTCCAGCGCGGCCGCGCGGACGATAGGATCTTCACCCGCGGTGATGTCGCCTTCCACTTGATTGTCGGCAAACGAACTGGCCGAGAAGCGCTCGTAATAATGATGCCTCCGGGAGACAACATGCGTGGAACGGTTGCGGCTCGCCACTGTCCGGCTGCTGGTGCGCATGCGCGTCATCTTCTTTTGCGCCGTTGCCGTCTCGGTGATGTGATGGGTCTTGCTGTGGGCCTTGTGGGTGGAGATGGTGGCGCCGGTGGCGTTGGCACAGGTAAATAGCGCCAACAAAGTATTCATCGCGACAATGGCGAAACGCTTTAACATTGACAACCCTGAAGTTCCCGAGATTCGGTAATGTTCCCCACCGGCAAAATTCTTGCTCTCAATTGAGCGCCCGTTCTCCACTACGAGAATTTCCATAGTAGGTGTTCCGCGGCCCGGAACTCAACCAAAAACTGCTGTCGCTACGACAAAAGAACTAGGCACCCCAAATATAAGAGATGTCGGGGCCCAGGCCCGAGTTGCGGAACCCGACGAATTAGCACATTTGCCAATCGCCCGACCCGCTACCAGTTCCCAATTGATTACTATCATAGTTTCGCCATCGTGCAACCGTAACCAGGCTGGTTCCCCGGCACAATTGTGCGATTTGGGAGCCGGTTAAGGATTCGTTCCACTTTGAACAGCGGCCTCCGAGGCGTCGTGTGGCGCTTCAACTCAATGGCGTCGTGTGGCCCTTCAACTCAATTGATCATTAGCGCGTTTTCTTGGGGTGTCATCCTGAGCGACGAGGTCGCCGTGGCGACCGAGGAGTCGAAGGACCCCTATACAACGCCTCGTTGAGAGTCGCTTGTCCAATTCCGATAGCTCTTTTCCCACTGCGCGAAACTTCGCCCAAACCAGAGTGTTTGGAACCGGTAACAACCCTGAGAATGGTCGTGTGAAACACGGCTACCCCTCCGAAGCGCAACTCGCCCCTGTCCTTCGGAGGGGATTTTTCTGTGCGGATTCGGCGGCTATTCCTGCCGGCTCGCCGGGGCGTCAGCTCGCGAGCGGATGTACTCCTCCACCACTCGGTCCAGCGAACCCTGTTCGCGCAGAACGTACTCGATGGCGTCACGCACCGCGCCCTTGCCGCCTTCGTGCGGGGTCACGTAGTGCGACTCGCGCAGCACTTCCGGGCGTGCGTTCTTCACGGCAATCGCCAGCCCGCATAGCCGCATCACCGGCAGATCGATGACATCGTCGCCAACGTAACAGACCTGCTGCGGCGTCAAACCTTCCTTCTCCAGAATTTCGTAGAACGCCGACGCTTTGTCCTGCTGCCCTTGATAGACATGCTCGATCTTCAGGTCGCGCGCCCGCAGCGCTACGGTTTCGGAAATACGCTTGGTGATGATGCCGGTCTTCAGCCCACCCAGGCGGGCCAGCGAAAATCCTGTGCCGTCGTGCGCGTTGAACCCCTTAGCTTCGAATACGTCCCGGCTGGCGATTCCGAAGCCACCCTTGTCGGCCATCTTTTCGCGATGGTCGTGGGTCTGCTGACCTGCTCCCGCGCCCGCCGCAGGCAAGAGAAAAATCGTGCCGTCGGTCATCACTCCGTCCACATCGAACAGCATCAGCTTGATCTTCTTCGCGCGCTCGTCAGGCATAGGGCCATCTTAGCAGCAGGAAATGCCGGTCTTCGCTATTCGCCTTTCGCTATTCGCTACCTTCCACTCTGTCATCCCGAGCGAGGACTTCAGTCCGAGCCGAGGGATCTGCGGTTCTCTCATGGCGCAGAAACCGCTGGCCCCCCGACTTCACGGCCGCGCGCTGCGACCTCATTCCGCTCGGTGTGGGATGTTTCGTAGCCAAAAGCGAAGAGCGAAAAGCGAAAAGCGGTCTTCTAACGGCGAACAATTAGCGAAACTCTGCTAGAATACCCTGATGCCTTTGAGGGAAATTCCGGTCGCGCTGGCCTGGGCGCATCCGCTGGTTGCGGAGTGGTTCCTGGGCCGCTTCGGCTCGCCCACCGAGCCGCAGGAGCAAGGCTGGCCCGAGATCCTTGCCGGGCGCACCACGCTGATCTCCGCTCCCACCGGTTCCGGCAAAACGCTGGCTGCATTTCTGATCTGCATTGATCGTCTGGTGCGCAAAGCGCTGGAAGGCGCGCTGCACAACCGCACCGAGGTCGTGTACGTCTCGCCGCTCAAAGCGTTGGGCAACGATATTCAGAAGAACCTCGACGGGCCGCTGAGCGAGATCCTGGCGCTGGCTGCCGAGCGCGGCTTTCTGATGCCTGAAATTCGCACTGCCGTGCGCACCGGCGACACGCTGATGAAAGAGCGCCGCGACATGCTCAAGCGTCCGCCGCACATCCTGGTCACCACGCCGGAGTCGCTCTACATTCTGCTCACCGCCAACGGCAGCCGCGCCATCCTGCACGATGTCGAGACCGTCATCGTGGACGAGATCCACGCCGTCGCCGATGACAAACGCGGCGCGCACCTCACGCTCTCGCTGGAGCGGCTTGACCTGCTGGCGAACCGGCCAACCCGCATTGGGCTCTCGGCCACACAGAAGCCGATTGAGGAGATCGCACATTTCCTGACTGGCGCGGGACGACCTGCCCCAGCCGTGGTCAACATTGGCTATCGCCGCAAGCTCGACCTGGCAGTGGAGGTCCCGCCGTCTGAGCTTGGTCCAATCGCCAGCAATGAGATGTGGGGCGAGATCTATGACCGCATCGCGGAACTGGCCCTGCAACATCGCTCGACGCTGGTCTTCGTCAACACGCGGCGGCTGGCGGAGCGGGTGGCGCTTCATCTGGGCGAGCGCATTGGCGAAGAAATGGTCGCGGCGCATCACGGCAGCCTGGCGCGCAAGTTGCGCCTCAACGCCGAGCGCAAATTGAAGAACGGCGAAATTCGCCTGCTGGTGGCGACGGCCTCGCTGGAGCTTGGCATCGATATCGGCAACGTTGACCTGGTTTGCCAGATCAATTCGCCGCGCGCGATTGCGGTGGCGTTGCAGCGCGTGGGCCGCGCTGGTCACTGGCGTGGGGCCGTCCCCAAAGGCCGCCTGTTCGCCACCACGCGTGACGATCTGGTGGAATGCGCGGCCGCCGTCAGGGCCATCAAGCAGGGCGATCTCGACCGCATTCAGATTCCCGCGGCCCCGCTCGACATCCTGGCGCAGCAGATTGTCGCCATGTGCAGTTGCGAGGACTGGGACGAAGACGCGCTGTTCGATTGCGTGCGCCGCGCCTATCCCTATGGCAGCCTGCGGCGCGAAGAATACGACCGCATTCTGGAAATGCTGTCGCAAGGCATCGCAGCCAAGCGCGGGCGCTACGGCGCTTATCTGTTTCGCGACATGGTCAACCGGCGGCTGCGCGGGCGGCGTGGGGCGCGTCTGGCGGCGATCACTAGCGGCGGCGCGATCCCGGACACGGCGCTGTTCACCGTGGTGGCGCAACCGGATGAGATTGTCGTGGGCACCGTCGACGAGGACTTCGCCGTCGAAAGCAATGCAGGCGACATCATGTTGCTGGGCAACACTTCGTGGCGGATTCGCCGGGTTGAATCCAGTTCCGGACGAATGCTGGTGGAGGATGCGCACGGCGCTCCGCCAAGCATTCCCTTCTGGCGCGGCGAAGCTCCGGCGCGCACCGACGAGCTTTCGCATCACGTAGCCGAATTGCGCCAGCGCGTCAGCGCGCTGCTGCCGAATACAGCACCGCTGGCCGTGCCGAACAATCCTGGAACGGGCGTGGGAGAGGGAGCGGCCACCAAAGCCCGTCTGCGCGGCATTGAATCCAGCCCCGAAGTGCAGAACGCGGTCGCGTGGCTGAAGGACGAATGCGGGCTTGACGATTCCGGCGCTGAGCAATTAGTCGAGTACATCGTCACCGGCCGCGCGGTGTTGACCGAGGTCCCGACGCAGGACTGCATCATCGCCGAGCGCTTCTTCGACGAGGGCGGCGGGATGCAGCTCATCATCCACGCGCCCTTTGGCGGCCGCATCAACAAAGCTTGGGGGCTGGCGCTGCGCAAGCGTTTTTGCCGCTCGTTCAATTTTGAGTTGCAGGCCGCTGCAATCGACAACGGGCTGAACATCGCCCTGGCCGAGCAGCATAGTTTTCCGCTCAGCGACGTCTTCCACTATCTGCAAACCGAAACGGTGCAGGAAATCCTGGAGCAAGCGGCGTTGGCGTCGCCCATCTTCGCCACCCGCTGGCGCTGGGATGCCAACCGTTCGCTGGCGCTGCTGCGCTTCCAGGGCGGCAAGAAAGTTCCGCCCCAGATTCAGCGCATTCGCAGCGACGATCTGATGGCGTCGGTCTTCCCCGACGTGGCCGCGTGCCAGGAAAACATTGTCGGCGACATCCAGATCCCCGACCATCCGCTGATTCAGGAAGTGATGAAGGACGTGCTCACCGAGGCCATGGACATTGACGGCCTGCGGCGCGTGCTCGACGGGATTCGCAGCGGGGCGATTCGCACGCTGGCGATTGACACGCCGGTGCCATCGCAGTTCTCGCACGAAATTCTGAACGCGAATCCGTACGCTTTTCTCGATGATGCTCCGCTGGAAGAGCGCCGTGCCCGTGCTGTGCAGATGCGGCGAGTGCTGCCGGAAGCGGTGTTGCAGGAAGTGGGACGGCTCGACCAGACGGCCATTGCGCGGGTGCGCGAGGAGGCCCGGCCCGATGTTCGCGACAGCGACGAGTTGCATGATGTCTTGCAGACCCTGGTTGCGGTCCCAGAAGAGATCGGCGACGGCGAGTGGCAGGACGCGATTACGAGCTGGACGCCGTTTGTGGCCGAACTGATGGAAGGCTGGCGGGTGGTGCGGGCTCAGACAAATGGACACCGCTATTTCGTCGCGTCCGAGCGGGCGAAAGACTTTGCGCTGATTTTTCCCGAAGCGAAGTTCGAGGTCGCGCCACCGGAGCTGCCGTCGAACACGGCCTCGCGCGAAGACGCTCTGCTCGCCATGGTGACTGGATGGATGATGCACTGCGGGCCAGTTACGGCGGGCGCACTGGCCTATTGGCTGGGCCTGTCTGCCGCCGAGGTTGAGCAAGCTCTGCTCCGCATGGAGGCGTCGGGTTCGGTACTGCGCGGAAATTTCACGGGACTCCAGTCTCAAGACGATCCCGCGAAAATCCCCACCCAAGCAAAGGAAGCTTGGGTGGGGCACCCGCTGAATGTCGAGTGGTGCGATCGGCGATTGCTGGCGCGCATTCACCACCTTACGGTCGCCACTTTGCGAAAGCAGGTGGAGCCCGTCACCGCGGCGCAGTATATGCGCTGGCTGTTGCGCTGGCAGCACGTGACTCCGCAATCGCAGTTAGCAGGCGAACGCGGATTGCTGGAGGCCGTGCGTCAGTTGCAGGGTTTCGAAATTCCTGCGAACGCCTGGGAAAAGCACATTCTGGCGGCGCGGGTGAACAACTACGATCCAGCGGCGCTCGATCAGCTTTGCCTGACGGGAGCGGTTGGCTGGGGACGCCTCTCGCCGCACCCCGCGACGCTGGAGGATTCGGGCGAAGGCCGTCGTCGCGTAGTGCCGACGAGTGTCGCGCCCATCACTTTCTTTGTGCGCGACGATTCCGACTGGATGCAGCCGCGGCTCGGCGGTGAAGAGCAGACCTTTGAACGCGTGCTGAGCGAGGCCGCCCGCAGTGTGCTGGAATTTCTGCGGCGGCGCGGCGCGTCGTTTTTCGCCGACATCGTCCGCGGAACCGAACGGCTGAAGGCGGAAATCGAGACTGCGCTCTGGGAACTGGTGGCTGCCGGCATGGTCACTGCCGACGGCTTCGAGAATTTGCGCTCGTTGATCAATCCGCGCCGCCGCAATGCGACCGGCACGCCCAAGCTCACCCGGCCTCGCCACACCGGCGGACGCTGGTCGCTGCTTTATCCCGGCGAGGGCGCAGACCGCGCAAAGGTCGTCGAGGCGACCTGCTGGATGCTGCTGCGCCGCTACGGCGTGGTGTTCCGCGAAACGTTGGCGCGCGAGTCGAACCTGCCGAAGTGGCGCGAGTTGCTGATCGCGTTCCGCCGCCTGGAAGATCGCGGTGAAGTGCGCGGCGGACGGTTCGTCAACGGATTCCTCGGCGAGCAGTTCGCCTTGCCGGAAGCGGTGGAGTCGCTGCGCGCCATGCGCAACCTCCCCGTGAGCGGCGAAATCGTGACCATCTCCGCTGCCGATCCATTGAACCTGGTGGGCTTCATCGTGCCGGGCGAGCGCGTGGCGGCGATCTCAGGCAAATACGTCAGCTTCCGTGACGGGATTGCGATCGAGTCGCAAGAGCTGAATCCCACCCAGGCAGAAGAAGCTTGGGTGGCGCGCGGCTCAGTTTCGGGGTTGTGAGCGCTACCGCCTGTTATCGGCAGTCATCACAGATTTCTACCCTCCATTTGAGGTAAGGTTCTGCCATCGCACCCGATACAGAGTACGTCTGTACATCGGGATGCTACGAAAACATGAATAAATTTAGGCCGTGAGATTGAAGGCATCTGATGAGGATTCGCAAGGATACGGCTTTCATTTCGAGTGTGTTGTTTACGATTGCCCTTCTCTGGTTCATCCCGCTATCCGTTCGGCAGTATTTGGACTGGCGGTATGCCCTGGGTCGCGAAACCGATTTTGGGCTTCGCCTTTACTTTCGAGAGTTGCGCGACTTCGCTATCGCTTCTCTGGCAATTGCTCTGATCGGACTGATCGTGACGTGGGCAGGCTATGTCAAAAAGGCTCGCTGGACGTGGTTTGTAATGTTTGTGATCGTTTGGGGGTGGGCTTTCCCGGACATGGCCTATCCCGATTTCGTCCACCCTTGGTATAAGGGCGCGATATCAATCAAGGACGTGCCTGCAGCGATCATTGCATTCGGCACGCCGCAGGCGGATTTGGCAAGTGGTTTGGCGCAGGAGGTGGCGATCTTCGTGCTCATGATGATCGCATTAGTATTGCCAATGAAATCATTCTTCTGGCGCGGGGAAAAACAGGCAACTGCACCTGCACCTGACATAACTAGCGACAAATCGCCATAGGGCTCCTCTGACTGTATGATCGCCGTCACATCGGGTCCAGCAGTGCCTGTGGGTGATCTCTTTCTATCCCATGGTGTGGACGTGCTCGGGCGTGATCTTGTAGAGCACGCGCTGCTCGCCCGGCTGCGCGAACGGATATTTGTCCTTGTCGAGATACTTCTTGGCCATCTTGTCGATGTGCTGCGGTGCGCCTTCCTGCGTAATCTCGCGGACCTTCCCGCGCACTTCCACGAAGCGGTAGGGATTGCCGGGATCGATCACGGCGACGGACACGCGGGGATCGCGTTTCATGTTCTTGTCTTTCAGGCGGCCGGCGGCGGAGTTCACCCAGACTTCGCCGTTCTGGTAGTCAACCCATACCGGATTGGTTTGCGGACTGCCGTCGGGCATGAGGGTGCTCAAGCTGCCAAACGCTTTTTTCTTGAACAGGTCGAGATAATTTTCGGGAATCGAAGCGGACATGACGATCTCCTTCTTTTTTCTGAGTGCGATATCAAGTACGAACCATCACCGATGCGATGCCGCAACTATTGTATGAGGTGCAAGAAGGATTGCAAGCGGGTCGCGGGCACGCTCACGGACCCAGGAGCGCGTTGACCTTCGACATCACCTCGAAGGCGTCGGCCACGTACAGGACATCAGCTTTGCCGCGGGCCCAGCCGCAGTTGGGATCGAGGTTGATGGCGCGCCGCTCACCAATGAATCGCCAACCCACCGTGTGTGGCTCCTCGCCGTGGCAGCACGTGGAGAGCCCCTTGGGATGGCGGGGCGTGGCCCCGGTCTGTCCCACCTGATTGAGGTGGCTCATGAAGCGCAGCGCCGACTGGTTCTCGCCGGTGAGTTCGACCAGGGACTTGCTGCTGCCCAGCGAGGCTTTGGACTTGTGCAGGAAATCCACAATGAGCGTTTCGGCCTCGGGGACGTGGGTCTGGCCGTCCTTCTGTTTCTTGGTCCAGCCCGCGCCCGCGACGAACAGCAGCTTGGCGTCAGGACGAATGGTTTGCTGGTCCGCAGGTGGAGTTATGGTGCCGCGCACGGCCGTGCGCTTCATGCTCTCGGTCACCGGTACGGTAATCAGTTCCAGCGTGATCGGGCCACTCGCGTCTTGCCCTTGCCAAGCTGCGTGCGCGCCCGGATCAAGCAGGAGGACCCAGGGACGCTGCGTGCGAGTCAAAGACGCCTCGATGCGCTGGCGATAAAACCAGCGCGTCAACGTCACCGAGCCGGAATCGGCAGCGATAGCGGAAACATGCGTGTCCACGCATCCGCCCACGCGATGAGTCACGCCTGCCATGACGCGTGAGGAGCGCGAGGTGGCGGCGGTGAGGACAATCGTCGCCTGCGCCGCGCGTAGCAGGGCCTCGCAAGCTGCGGCATCGGTGGCGTAGCGCGCTGACGCGAAGTCTTCTCCGGCGACAGCGAGGAACCGCGACGCCCCACAGCTGGCGATAGTATCGGCCGCCGGCTGTACCTTGGCCCCGTAAAGAGCGGCGACCAACGTTCCGCTTAACGTCTGGTTTAATTCCACTGCGGCGCCGAGGGCTTCCAGCGCGGGTTTGCCGAGCGTGCCGTCTTCTTCGGTGTGCGCCAGGAAAAGAATAGTGTCCATAGTTCTTCGCTACTCCTGTGTGATCCACTGCACGATATCGCGCGCGATGTCTTCGGCCGGAAGGTCCTTTACGATCCGGGTTTGGCGTTGCTGTTTGGGCGTGGCGACGTTGGAGTATTGCAGTCCATCGGCAGAAATCGCTGCGACCGTGGCCCGCTGCAATGCAGGCATGATGGTGCGCATGTTGGCCATGCCGACCTGCGGATCGTTACGCGGCTCGCCGAGATTTCCCGTCGCCCATCCCAGCACAGCCGGCGGTCCGGCACACAATGAAACCTGGTGGCGCGCACCTTCCACGCGTTCCAGCACCTCAAACGAGCCGTCTTCCTGCGGCGTGATTGCGTCAACTCCCTGGAACTGATCGACGATGCCGAGTTCTTCGCCGAGGAGCTGCAAGGTCACGCCCGCGCTACGGCTGGCCGATTCCCATCCGCCAAACAACAGCAGCCGCGACAGATCGATGCCCGCGATGCCGCGAATTGCCGCCGCCAGCGCGTGCGCCGTCTGATGAGCGTCGGCGAAGCCGCTGGAGGGGCCGTCCACGGCAACAAGCTGCAACGGAACTTTTTGCGCGACCGTCATCATCACCTGCTGCAACTTGGCCTTGGGCGCCATGCTGACCAGCCAGAGCTTGCTGCCGGCGATGTGCTTCACCAGGTTTGCGCCTTCGTACAGCGCGTGCGACGCCCAAGGATCGAGGATCGCGGGCAACATCATCTCGTTCTTCAGCGCCGGTCCGGATGGCCCAGTGATTGGTTCCAGCGTCTGCAAGGGATCGGGGACAACGCTGGCGCAAACTACAACGTGATAGGGATTCGGCATGTTTAGTTTCCAAATTTCATGCGATTGTGTGTGCTCTGCGTGTCATCCTGAGCGAGCGTAGCGAGTCGAAGGACCCCTATTTTCGCTGGATCACTATATGGCCGCGCAGCATGGTAGCAACTGTGGCCTTGCTAGGCGACGATAGGGTTCCTTCGACTCCTCGCTCCAACACCCCAGCAAGCACAAACCCGGTGCTTGCCGGGGACCCCGTTTGCGCTCGTCGCTCAGGATGACACTTCAGGAATTACGTGCGCTGATGAATACTCCTCCTGAAGCAATGCTCAAATTTTGAAACCTGCCCTAGTTTTCCGCCGAGTGCAGCCCGCCCGCGCCTGCGCGGAATTGCAGGTTGGGGCGCCCTTCGACGCTCTCCGGGCAGTTCCACATACAAGCTCCGCAGAACACGCACTTCTCGCGATCGAAATTCGGCGGCCCTTCCAGGCTTCGGGTGATCGCCTGCCCGGAACACATCTCCACGCACAACTTGGTCCCGCACTGCCCGCACACCTCGAGGTCGCGGAAGCGAACGTGGTCGGCGTACCCCGCTGGCGCCTGAACTTTGCCGCCCATCAGCAGCACGTCCTGATGCGATACCAGCAGCGAACCATCGTGAGCGATCGCGGGCCAGCCACAGGCGTCCATCAAGGAATCATGCAGCGAAGTGCCGCCGACGTTGCACTGATGCTGGATGCTGGCGATCTGCGGCGGCCCGAGCTTGCCTCGATAGAACTGATCCGGCGATACGATCCGTTCGCCCGGCCTGGCAGGATGACTACCCAACGACAGCCGCCCTTTTGTGAACGCCGTCACAGCCATACCGATCAGTCCGGTGACGACGCCGCGCTGGAATCCGTCACGCGACTTCTCCGCAATGCGGGCTTCCCGTTCCAGCCAACTTGCTCGCCGCTGCGCTTCGTAAGCCTGGGCCAGGTTTTCGCGAGTGAAAGATTTTCCGGCTCGCAACAACTCCAGCACACCCTCGGCGAGTTGCACCCCGGATGTCCATGCCTCGTCCACTCCCGAACCTGTGAGCACATTGGTACTGCCGGAAGACTCGCCAATCCGCGCGTAACCGTCGCCCACCAGAAAAGGCTCGCCACGCTTGCCCGATTCCTGCAAAGACTTGGCGCCCCACGAGCGCAGCTTGCCGCCTTCGAGGTAGCGCCAGAGATATGGGTGCTGAATGTAATGCTGCAGGTAGCGATACACGGTGCGCGTCGGGCAATCGAACCACGACGGAACAAAGATGCCAACCGACGCCACGCCGCCGGGATGAACGTAGAAGAAGCCAAAGATCTCGGGCTCGGGAAAGCCGAAGGTGTGGAAGACCGTCCCAGGCGCGAGATCAACCTCGGGCCGAAGCTCGATGACGAACTTCATGCCGAGCGCCCACTCGCGGACTTCGTTGCCGGGAGGAGTTCCCAGGCGGCTGTCGAGGTCGTGACTGACCGCGCCGACAGGCCCATCTCCGATGACGGTGAGCGCCGCGCGTATGTCCATTCCGGCCGTGAAGCCGGGCTCCGGATTTCCCTGGCGGTCCACACCCTGATCGACCAGGCGCACACCCAGGACCTTGCCATCCTCGATGAGTGCGTGGTCCACCGGCATTCCCGGCCAGATTTGCACTGCGCCGCTCGACATCAACTGCGAGCCCACCCACTGGTTGAACTGGCCGATGGAAAGCACCAGCCCATCTTTCTTGTGGAGGAAACTCGGCGTGTAGGGGAGTTCGAACGCGTCGTGGGCAACGCCCAGAATCTTGCCAAACATCCGCAGGCAGCGATCGCCGGCTCGCAGAGCGCGAGAGCGCCGGCTGGCGCCTACGGGATCGAGCAGGTACACCACCTTCTCGTTGGCAACCGCGGCGGCCATGGGAATTTGTGCGGGATCCAAATCAGGGAAGCTGGCCCGAATGCCGCGCGCGCGCGTGACCACGCCGGAGACGCCGAAACCAATGTCGTCGGCCCGCTCATAGCAGATGACCTGCAGCGGCAGGCCCGGCGCGGCCTTGCTCTCGATTGCCGGAGTGCCATCGTCGTTGAGCAGTTGGCGCGAAAGCGTGGTGAGGAAACCGCCCGTGGCCGGCCCAAAGCCGACGCAGGCAATGTCAACGTCGATGGTCGCACGCTCGGTGGCGGGTTGGTCTGTGATGGTCAAGTAATGTCCTGAATGTTTCTGGGCTTTCGTTCCGTCAAGAATCATTTACCACGGAGGACACGGAGTTTTTGGTTTCTATCGAGTCTTCTCCGTGATCTCCGTGCCTCCGTGGTTAATTTCCCTACGGGATGACAGCCCGATAAATATCGTCGAACGACCCTACCGCGGGTAATCCAGCGCCTCCGGAATCATCACCTTCGAGAGCGCCTCGGCGAGCCGGTCCTTCGCCAGTTGCGCGCCGGTCAGGCAGCCATCCAACTTGGAGCGCAGGCGCTGGAATCCTTCCAGACCCTGGCACGAAGCGCACGGACCCGCCTTCGCGGGATGGCTTCCGTTCGCCCCCACAACATCGGTGGCGCACGACGCGATGCCCGGAATCAGACCTTCCAGCGAATCCAATTCATCGCTCTGATAGCAACCCTTGTAACCTTCGTCATCCCACGCCGGATGCCGGTTGTATCCAAAGACCAGCTCGGCGCAAATGCGGCCCACTTCGCCGGCGGCCCGCGCCGCCTGTATGTGGCAAAGGTCGGTAAAGAAATCGAGCGTGCTGGCCAACCCTTCCGCCAGCACTGGATTCTCGGGACCCGCGGTTTCCAACTCGATCAGGTCCAGCGTCTGCTGACGCGCGGCCAGCAACCAGCCCAGCGCATCGGCCAGCGGAAAAGTCACACCCTGTCGAGCGCTCTGATACAGCGCGCCCCCGTAAGCGTCGGTCGTGACCCGCAGGTGGCGATAGGTCCACAGCCACAACTGCATCGCAGTAGCGAGAGTGCATGCGCCCGTTCCCGGACGATGCTCGGCAACCCGGCGCATTTCGGCGATCCATTGGCGGAACTGCGCCAGGAACAACTCGTTGGTCATGGTGACGCTGAGATTGCGACGCTGCACCGCCTCGGGACCCTCGTAGGTCGCTTCGAGTTGCGAGTCCATCCACTTGTACGCCAGGAAGCCGGGACAGTCTTCGGTGATTCCATAGCCGCCCATCAGGCTCAGCGCCTCGCGCATGGAGTTTGCGCCGGTGCCGGTGTTCCACAGCTTGGCCGCCGGACAGAGCACGTTGGCCACCGTATCCTTCAAAGCAAACTCGACCAGCCGGTCATTCTTCAGCGTGTCATACACATCACCGTTGCGCTTCTCCTCCGGCACCGCCTCAAGGCGTAAAAGCTCGAGCGCCGACTGGTCCACCTCGCGGAAGAACTTCATCTCGGCTTTGCCGCCGCGAATTCCTTTGGCGGCCAGGATCGTGTCTTTCTCGCGCTCCAGCGGATCGAGTTCGTCGTACAACCGCGCCGCAGCAAATCCCAGCGCCGCGCCGGCTTCGCCAATCGCCCACAGGTTGGCCAGCCTATGCAGCGCATCCTGGCGCTGCTGCAAGCCCAGTTCATAGCGCAGCATGCCCGGCTTGGCCTGCTCGGAGCCGCGAAAACGCCCGCGCTGATAACGGATGATCGGCTCGACGGCCGACAGCAGCTTGGCCGACGTCATCAACGCCACCGTGACTCGCGTGCGTTTGAAGACCGCCTCGATGACCTCGCTGTGGCTGTAGTTGGGAATGATGACGCCGTCTTTGATGGTGTATCCGCCAACAATGCGGCTGGCCGGCACATGCACATTGAAGATGGGATCGCAGGTGGAGGACAGTTGGTGCACCAGTTTGCGCGTCGGAGTGCCGCGGTCGAACACGCCGGGATCGCTCTCCTCGATGATCACCATGCAGGAGCCCTTGATGCGATCGTCCCCGGAATCCACAGCAGCGGTAACGAAGTTGGCAAAGCCCATGTTGGTGATGAAGCGGCCGCGCTTCTCCACGTGCAGCAGCGGTTCCTTGCCGTCACTCCATTCCGTGACGCTAACCTTGCCACTCAACATGCCGGTATCCACGCCAACATAGGGGATCGGCTCGGTGAGACAGAAGGCGCCGCGATAGGTTTGGCGATCTTCTCCGGGTGCGGGAGGAGCGGCCAGTGCCATGTAGTGCGCGCGCTGCTCGGGCGTGCCGCGCTCGTGGATCGGCGCCAGGGCCAGGCATCCCGCCAGGCTGCAAGTAGCGGCGCCGGCGTCCACCCAGGCCAGTTCAAAGGCAATCAGGGCGAGCGCAAGATTCTTGGGTCCAACCAGGTAGCCGCCCTGCTCGGGATCCATGAAGACGGCGGTGATTCCAGACTGATCGAAAGCCTCGAGTAACTGGGCTTTTTTGCTGGTCCACTCGTGTGTGCCGCGGGAGCCCTCGGAGACCAGACGGGCCACCGGACCGCGCGCCACCTCGCGCGCCGACTGCACCACCATCTGCAGATCATAGCGGTCGGCGAAATGCCACAGAATCTGGCGCACGTTGTCGTCGGGCAGCGTACGCAGGGTTTCGGATCGCAGTTTCGGCACAGTGGTTGCCATGCGCTCACCTCCGGGTGCAATAACTCATTGTGATTTGCGCTTAACCATTGGTGCTGTGACGCAGATCATAGGGGCTGGTGACGGGTGGGCAGAGGTGGCGTGGCGCGGCGCTGACGCGGGGCCGGACAATAAGAAAAAATGGTCCAGCCGCCGAGGTCTATGCCCTCAGCGGCTGAACGCAGGAATTGTGCGGGCGGCGTTGTCGCGGGCCTTCAGGCCTGCGCCACCCGTACAAGCTGATCGACCAATCCTGGAACGACTCTTACTTCCAATCTCCGCCGAGCTCACGCAAGGTCGAAGCGATCAAGGTTCATCACCTTGTTCCACGCAGCCACGAAGTCCTTCACAAACGCCTCTTTCGAGTCATTACAGGCATAGACTTCCGCGAGGGCCCGGAGCTGGGCGTTGGAACCGAAGACGAGATCGACGACAGTGCCCGTCCACTTGACTTCACCCGTCTTGCGATCGCGCCCCTCCAACACGCCTTCCGAGGTGGCGGACTTCTGCCACTTCGTGTTCATGTCTAGCAGGTTGACGAAGAAATCATTGGTCAAGGTTCCGGGCCGCTTGGTGAAAACACCGTGTTTGGACTGGCCGAAGTTGGCATCCAGGGCGCGCAGGCCGCCGACGAGGACCGTCATCTCGGGAGCGGTCAGGGTCAGCAGGTTCGCCCGATCCACCAGCTCAGCCGCCGATCCCTCGTCTCCCTTCCGGAGATAGTTGCGGAACCCGTCTGCGGCCGGTTCCAGTACGGCGAACGCATGCACATCGGTCTGCTCCTGCAAGGCGTCCATGCACCCCGGCGAGAAGGGAACCTTCACGTCGTGGCCGGCCTTCTTCGCAGCTGCCTCGACGGCGGCGCAGCCGCCCAGAACGATCAGGTCAGCCAGCGAGACCTTCTTCCCGCCGGACTGCGCGCCGTTGAAATCCTTTTGGATCGCCTCCAGCTTCTGCAGGACCTTCGCCAGCTCGGCCGGCTGATTGACTTCCCAATCTTTTTGCGGCGCGAGGCGAATGCGCGCCCCGTTAGCCCCGCCGCGCTTGTCACTGCCGCGGAATGTGGCAGCCGATGCCCAGGCCGTCGTGACCAGTTGGGAGATGGAAAGTCCCGATGCGAGGATCTTGGCCTTCAGAGCAGCAATGTCCTGCTCCCCGATCAATTTATGATCCACGGCGGGAACAGGGTCTTGCCACAACAGGGGCTCCTTCGGAACCAGCGGGCCAAGGTAGCGCGAGATCGGCCCCATGTCGCGGTGGGTCAGCTTGAACCACGCCTTGGCGAAGGCGTCTGCGAGCTCCTGCGGATTCTCGTAAAAGTGCCGTGAAATCTTTTCGTAAGCAGGGTCGAACCGCAAAGAGAGGTCAGTGGTCAGCATGGTCGGCGCGTGACGCTTTGACGGATCGTGCGCATCCGGCACCGTACCGGCGCCTGCGCCATTCTTCGCTGTCCACTGATGCGCACCGGCCGGGCTCTTGGTCAGTTCCCATTCGTAGCCGAACAGGCTCTGGAAGAAGTTGTTGCTCCACTTCGTAGGCGTCGTGCTCCAAGTAACTTCCAGGCCGCTACCGATCGTGTAGTCGCCGTTGCCGCTGCCATAGGTGTTGTTCCAACCCAGGCCTTGCTGCTCGATGGGGGCGGCTTCGGGTACGGGGCCGACATACTTGTTCGGATCGGCGGCGCCGTGGGTTTTGCCGAAGGTGTGCCCGCCGGCAATCAACGCAACGGTCTCCTCGTCATTCATCGCCATGCGGGCGAACGTCTCCCGGATATCCACTGCCGCGGCCAGGGGATCCGGGTTTCCATTGGGCCCTTCCGGGTTCACATAAATCAGGCCCATCTGGACCGCCGCCAGGGGATTCGCGAGATCGCGGTCGCCGCTATAGCGCTCGTCCGCCAGCCACTTGCCCTCGGGGCCCCAATAAATGTCGTCTCCCGGCTCCCAGACGTCCGCGCGCCCGCCACCGAAACCGAAGGTCTTGAACCCCATCGACTCCAACGCGACGGTACCGGCGAGAACCATGAGGTCGGCCCAGGAGATNNTTCCGCCCATACTTCTGCTTGATCGGCCACAGCAGTCGGCGCGCCTTGTCGAGGTTCACGTTGTCCGGCCAGCTATTGAGGGGCGCAAAGCGTTGTTCGCCGGAGCCTGCCCCGCCGCGGCCGTCGCCGATGCGGTACGTGCCTGCGCCATGCCACGCCATACGGATGAAGAGCGGCCCATAGTGGCCAAAGTCGGCCGGCCACCAGTCCTGCGACGCTGTCATCAAGGCATGAAGGTCCTTGATCACGGCATTCAGGTCGAGGCTTTTGAACTCCTCGGCGTAGTTGAACGCCTCGCCCATTGGGTTGGACAGCGGGGAGTGCTGGTGCAGGATGTTCAGGTTAAGCTGATTCGGCCACCAGTCGGCATTGGTCTGGAATCTGCGCGCGCCGTGAGCGACCGGGCACTTGGTTTCGGTTGACGAGTTTGGCTCTTGAGTATGGGGGACAGTCGTCCCCGCTGCTGTAGTGAGTTCTTTATCCATATGTTGTCTTCCTTATGTTCTGGTCCTTCGAATTAGTTAAAAAACTGTGACCAACTACGAATCCATCCTGGCTTTCCCCTGCGCGCAATCGCCGCTGGCCGAGCTGGCTGATGCGCGCCCTTCATCCGGTATCCACACGCCTACGACACGGAACGGGAAGCGTGCCGCCGCGGAGCGCACTTCGTGCACAGCCCGCGGAAAATGAGTTCACATTCGCGAAGAATCCGCTTACCGAGGGAGCCCGAGGCCGGCCTGGGCACGTCGCACCACTCCATGTCCTCAACCTGGCCGCAGCGGTCGCAGATGAAGTGGTGATGCCGCATGCCTTTCGCATCGAATCGTGCGGCGCGGCCCTCGACGGCCACTTCCCGCACCAAACCCGCCTGCACCAAGTCCCGCAGATTGTTATAAGTCGTGGCCCTGGAAGAGCGCGGATCCACGCGGTTCACGGCTTCGAAGATTTCCGCAGCCGTGGGATGCCGGTTGTGTTCCATCAAGAATGCCATCACGGCGTAGCGCTGCGGAGTGCACCGCAACCCGCTGCCTTCCAGGGACCGTTTAATCGCCTCGGTATCCATGACAAATTTAGACTATATCTAATGTGATATTTTTTCAAGACTTATGCTTGGGGTTGCGGCGGCGAGCAGAAAACCGGCGGACGCCGTTCTCGCGCCTCCTGCTGTCGGAAACGTGCTTTCGTCAACTACTACCCGTGGTAGTACCCGCATCGCCAGAGTAGCCTTAAAAATTCAATTTCTGCGCAACCAAATCCCGCCGGAACGAATAGGTCCGTGCACTACAGGAAAACTTAACAATGCTGCTGCCAAAATTGAATGAACGGTTACTCCGAAGCGCCCTGCTGACAATCTGTGTTCTCACCCTGCTTCCCGGCGCGCTGCGCGCGCAGAATGCAACGGGCTCGCTGCTGGGCGAAGTGCAGGATGCCAGCGGAGCACGGATTAAATCCGCCAACGTCGTGGTCACCGACAACGGGTCCGGGGTCGCGCGCACAGCGACCTCCGACAGCCGCGGACAATTTCGATTTCCCGATCTGCTGCCCGGGACCTACCACGTGGCCGTCAATGCCACGGGATTTGCCGAGGCCAGCTCCGATGTGACGGTGCAGGTGAGTAACGTGCGCGACGTGCTGGTGACCTTGCGTCCGGAAGCCGTGCAGCAGACCGTCAATGTGAAGGCGGAGCCTTCCTCCATCACTACCCAGGCGCTCGATACCACGGATGCCGTTAATGGAGGAGTGGTCACCGGCAAGGACCTGGAGACCATTCCGCTGGCGGCGCGCAGCTTCGCCAACATTGCCTACATGGTAGCGGGCACGGAGCCGGTCGAGCCTTCCGATCCCACCAAGGCGCGCATCACCGCGGTGTCCACCGGGGGAAGCTCGGGCCTGAACAATCAGCTCACGGTCGATGGCGTTGACAACTCCGACGACTACATCGGCGGCTTCCTGCAAGATTTTTCTCCCGACGTGATTCGCGAGTTTGCCGTGCAGACCTCGCAGCAAAATGCCGACATCGGGCGCACTACGGCGGGTTCGGTGGTGATTAGCACCAAGAGCGGCACCAACGACTGGCATGGCGACCTGGCGTTTTATGAACGTGCGGCCGCCCTGAATGCACGCTTTCCCATCGAAAATCCAGCGCCCGCGCCCAAACAGCCTTTTTCGCGGCAGAACTATGTCGGCACCATCGGGGGACCGGTCGTAAAGGACAAAGTGTGGGTTTACTCCGGCTTTGAGATGGTGAACGAGCACGCCAGCATTAACTACAGCCCCGACAGTCTGACGCAGTTCAACGCCCTGTCGCAACTGGCGCAAGCCGGCTTGATTCCCAAGACGACTTCGATCGCGGTCCCCCCCTACGCCCGCGTGCCATTCGTTTCCTACCTGGGCCTGCTGCGCTTCGACTGGTCGCAATCGCAGCGTTCGCAGTGGTTCGTGCGTTGGGCCCTCGACAACAACACCACCGACAATGCCCTGGTGCAGCAAGCCACTCTGCCGTCCACGGGAGCGTCCACGCACTACAACTATCAGGACGGCGTCATCAGCAATACTTTCACCTTCAGTCCGTCTTGGGTGGGAACCTTTACGCTGGGGACCAGTTACCTGCACGGCACTGCCGACCGCAACCAGTACCTGGGCTTTGCGCTGGCCTTCCCGTTCAGCTCCACCTCCAAGACCATCTCGGGCTTCGAGACCTATGGCGACAACCAGTTCGTCACCGCCATTACCGCGTTCCCGGTGATTCGCAACCAGGAGAAATACCAGGTCCGTTACGATGTGAGCGCCTCGGTTGGCCGGCACGCTCCCAAGTTCGGCGTTGACTTCATTCACGAGCCGGTGCTCAGTGGCGCCTTCCCCGGCCAGGCGGAAACCTTGTACGTGCTCACCCAGAACCCGACCTACTATCTGACCAACCCGGCACAGCTCACGGCGGAATTGAACTGCCAGCCCCCATTCGACGGCACCAACTGCCAGACCACTTCCACTCCGGCCGGCTACGGCAATTTTTCGCAGAACGTGCAGCGGCTGGGGTTGTATGCCATGGATACCTGGCGGGTGATGCCGGAGGTGACCGTCAACTACGGCTTGCGCTACGACACTACGTTTGGCTTGTTCCAAGCCTCGGGAGTCAGCCAGGCCCTGAATCCCGCCGTGCAGACGATCCGCGGATTGCAACTGCCGCTGGCCACCGGCGTGCCGCATGATTACCGCAAGGCTTTTGCGCCACGGCTGGGGATTGCCTACAATCCCGACCGGATTGAAGACCTGGTCATCCGCGCTGGCATTGGCCTTTACTACAACGACCTGGCCCAGAACGGCTGGGCGACGGCGTTCCAGGCGGTGAATACTCCGTCTGCATTTCAACCTTGCAATGCACCGGGTGATCCCGGGTGCCTGCCGGGAGCCGCCAACGGCGGCGCCGGAGTCGTCATTGATCCCAACTACCACACGCCTTACTCGCTGACGGTCAGCGGCGGTGTGCAGTACTTATGGCATAAAAACTGGACGCTCAGCGCCGACTACGTCCACGAGGAGGGCGTCCACGGCTACCGGCGCTATGAATACACCGCAGGCACCACACTGTTCTCGCCGCTGTTCGCGCAAGACCCCGCCACCCAGATGGCCAATGTGCCCAATCTGTCCGTCTTCAAATCGGACAATAGGTCCAGTTACAACGCCATGATGCTGCACGTGCAGGGCAACGTCTCCCGGCGCTTTAACCTCACGGCGAACTATGTGCTGTCGAGGGCCAGCACCTGGGGCTGCGTCCTGGGCGAGCTCTGGGACTACGTGAACGGCGTGTGCAATCCTCTGAACCCCTTCGCTCCGGGCGATTACGGCCCATCGGGAGAAGATGTCACCAGCCGCTTCACCCTTGCGGGAGTCGTGTACATTCCTGGCGGCTTCCAGGTGTCCACGTTGTTCCAGGCCGAAACCGGGCGCCCCATCACGCTTACGACTCCAGTGGACGTCAACGGATTCGGCGATCCGACCAATGACCGCGCGGTCATCAATGGCGTGCAAACCACCATGGACCAGTTCCGCGGAACTCCTTATATCCAGCTTGATCTCCGCGTCTCCCGGCCGTTTAAGGTGGCGGAACGCTGGCAGATCATGCCGTTCGTCGAGTTCTTCAATCTGTTCAACCGCAACAATCCCGGCGCGAACTACGTCACCGACATCTCCGCCTTGCCGACGCCGGTGAACAACTTGTACAACGCTACGGCTCTTTGCCCGACTCCAGCGTGCAGCGTGCCTATCACCAGTCCGAACCAGTTGCTGGTGCCCTCCGGCGCATTGGGTGATTTTTTTGGACCGGGAACCACGGTGGGCATTCCCTTTGCGGCGCAAATCGGGGTGCGAGCGACGTTCTAGGGGCGACCTAACCAAAAGAAGCCGACCGCAATGGGCCGGCTTCTATCGTGCTCTAAAGGAGGGGCCGATTACTTCTTGAGGGTCCCGACGTAGGCGGCAACTTCGCCGGCCTGGGCGGCCGTCAAGCCCGAAACTGCTTTGCTGTGCGGCGCTTTCTTCCCGGCTGCGCCGTTGGCGAGTAAATCGGTGATTTGCTTCTCATTCAATGCGGTCTTCTGCAGGGACGGTCCAATTTTTCCCTCGCCCGTGGCGCCGTGACACATGGCGCATTTCGCCTTATACAGGGCGGCCCCATCCTGGGCCCACGCCATGCCGGATACCAGTGCAACTGCCGTCAACATCATCATGTAACGCTTCATAGAAATAAGATCTCCTTCGCTTTTGGATAAACAAAATTCCGAAGCCAAACCAGCCTTCGGTTGCTGCATGAACTGCTCGCGCAGAACTGTAATGTGAGATTTGGTCCCCTTTCTCACATTGGCTGGTATTGTAGAGCCAAATTGGGAACTTGCCATTCCCTTAATTGCTGATGACCAGCGCACAGTGACGCACGTCACGTTCGCATTGGTCACTTTGCTTTCGGGCGGGCAGGTTACAGGGGACCGCCGCTGCACCCTGGCTTCGTGCTACTCTCTGCTTACCCTCAGGATCTCATCCCCATGACCCGACGTTTTCTCGCCGCTGTGACTGTTTCTGCGCTGTTCTGGCTCCCCCTTCATGGCTTCGGCGAAAAATGTCAGGCGGCCACGCAGCCGGCGGACTTGAGCAGCGCTGGAATGCTCTACCGAGCGGGCAGATTTGAAGAGGCAGCGGCAGAGTTTCAAGCCATGGTGAAGGCTGATCCGAAGCTGGTGCCGGCGCAGGTTGGATTGGTCCACTCCTTGTTGCGCCAGGAAAAAATCGAGGAGGCGCATGCCGCCGCCATCCGGGCGCTCACCTTGCTGCCCAATGCCGCCCCGCTGGCGACCGCCATGGGAGATGTGCAATTCCGGCTGGGAGAAATGCCGGAGGCGGAACGCTCGTATCTCAAGGCGGTGAACCTGAATCCCAAGGACCCGGCTCCTTATCTCGCCTTGGCCCGCGTGTACCGTGCCTACTCTCTCTACCGCCGCGCCTACGATGAACTGGAGCGGGCGCACCAGATCGCGACCGACAGTCCCGCAATGGAGCGCATCTGGGTAAGCACGCTGCCCCCGCGCGAGCGGATCGCGGCGATTGAAGCCTTTCTGGCGCGGGGACTGCCCCAGGACCCGGAAGACACCGCTTTACTGCGTCGCGATCTCGACTTCCTCAAGGCCACCGTGGACATGCCCGGCCACGCCTGCCGCCTGGTCAGCAAGGTCCAGCAAACCAATACCAAGCTGCTGGTGTTGCCCTCCGCGACCTCCCACCTCGGCGCTTCCGGTCTGGAAGTGAAACTCAATGGCCGCAGTAATCGCCTGGCGCTGGACACCGGAACCAGCGGAATCCTGGTGCGCAGCCCCGCGGCGGAGAAGGCCGGTCTCACCCGCATCGGCGAACAGCGCATTGGCGGCCTCGGTGACACCGGCCGGCAAGGTGGATACGTTGCCGTCGCCGCTCATATTCGCGTCGGCGACCTGGAGTTTGAAGACTGCATGGTGCGCGTGGTGGAGGCCGCCGGTCCCGGCCAAAACGACGGCTTGATTGGCACCGATGTCTTTGGCGCGTACGTGATCGATATCGATATCCCCGGGCAGAAGCTAAGACTGTCTCCGCTGCCCAAGCGCCCGGATGAGGCCGCTGCTCCCACCGCTTTGAACAGTGCCGGCGAGACCCGCGGCGCCTCGGAGGACAATGTGGACAATGGCGGCGAGGAGCAATCCTTGCCCAACCGGGCGAAAGCGGCCAACTCGGCGGCCAATCCGCACCTGCCGAAAGACGCCTACGTCGCTCCCGAGATGGCCCGCTGGACCAAGGTCTTCCGCTTTGGCCATATGCTGCTGATCCCCACGCGGGTGGATGGCGCCGGGCCCATGCTGTTCATGATTGACACCGGCTCGTTCACCAACATTCTCTCTACCAGGGCAGCGCGCGAGGTAACCAAGATCAAGGCGGACCCTCGCACCCAAGTGAAAGGGCTGAGCGGCGCCGTGGCTAACGTTTACCGCGCCGACAAAGCTACGCTTGAGTTCGGTCACTACTCGCAGGACAACCAGAACATCGTCACCCTGGATCTGTCGGCCATCAGCAAATCCACGGGCACCGAGATATCGGGCATCCTCGGCTTCGAGATGCTGCGAATCCTGCAAGTCAAGATCGACTATCGCGACGGGCTGGTTGACTTTCTCTACGACCCCAAGCATCTTCCCAAAGGAATCAAGCTGCGGTAAGGCGGTTGCATCGCCCCACAATCCGCCGCTTCCGGTCCGATGCGCGACAGCCAAACAATCATTCACTCCGGATGCTTTGACCTGCCGTTAACAACGCCGATTCAATTTTCTTGGTGAAAACTTCCAAAAGAGTGCTATCGTCTCAGGCCATCCGAGTGGGACCCAGTCGAGGTAGCCCCGAAATTGGGTTACATCCAGAATTTACGGAGGTGCGATATGAAGAAAGCCGCTTATGTTGTTCTTTGCCCCGTGATCTTTGTCCTATCTATGGCGGCGGCACAGCAAAAATTTCCCGCCAGCTGCCCTAGCGGCAAGACTGCGCATTTTCCCAGCACGAAAGCTGCTCCCATCGATAGCAAGTGCGGACTAAACGGCGCCCCAGCTCCGGATCAGCCTGCGGAAGGGCCGCAAAACCAGGCCAAGAACAATTTCTGCACCGACTCCGCCACTCCCCAGCCCATCCAGTTGGCCAAAATCGCTTCTCTTCAGGGCGATGCTGAGGCGCAGGAAACCGCCCTGCATTTCAAGCTCGGCGAGCCCCCAGCGGACCGCGCGTTCCTGAAGACGCTCGGGGAAGGCAACCTGGTGGTGTTTGAGGGTTACGTTTTCGAAGCACGTCAAGAATGCAAAGAGACGGTCAACTGTGGCGCGACAGTTCCGAATATGAATGCGTCTCACGACATCCATATTGCGTTGCTTGAAGCACCGCGGACCACGCACGCCACCGATCCCGCGCCAAACCGGGACAAGGAAGAGTGCACCGGCTTTGTAGCTGAGATGATTCCGCATCATCGGCCTGCGGAATGGACGGCCTGTAATGTCGAAGCCGTGGCAGAAAAAGGCCTTAAGGTCCGGGTCACGGGGCAGCAATTCTTCGATGCCAGCCATTTGACTTGCAAAGCCGGAGTGCCTGTAGGGGACGATCCGAAACGTGTCTCGCTGTGGGAGCTACACCCGATTTATTCCTTTGAGGTGTGTCCATCAGGCGACTGCGCCAGCGGTGGATGGCAGCCGCTGGAACAATATGCGGCGGGCAAGACGACTTGCGCCGAGGTGAAGTGTGATTGAAAACTAAGAAGCGAAGCTCAAGTCAGCATTCGAGTGCCACAGGGACGGCATCGAGCATCCTCGGCTGCGGGATGCTGCGGACCTTGCAGGTCAAGATCGGCCATGGCGACCTACTGGCCGACCTTGTCAACAGCCCGAAGCATCTCCCCCAAGAAATCAGCCCTGCGATAGACCCGGCCTACTTCTTCCGCCGAAAGTCAAAGCGTCCCGTGCTCAGCTTGCCGTGATTGTCCACGGAGGTCCACTCTTGGATGTGGTGATCTGGGCCATCGAAGATAAAGACAACCTCCTGCATATGGACGTCGTTCGGCCCGATGTTCGTGCCGTCCTTGAACTTGAAGTCCACGCGATTGGGATCGCCACTGGGAGCTGCTACCATGCGGGGCTGGTTGTGCGCCGCACAGTAGTGCGTTGCCATTAACCTGGGGCCGTCCATGTGGAAGACGGTGACCATCTCATAGGGCGTGCCCTCGCCGAGCCAACTCATCAGCGCTGATCCGTCGGAGACCATCGCGAACCGGGTAGTGGCCGGATACTCTTTACCGCCATCGATCATGCTACCCACCCAGGCGCCATCAAGGGTCTTCATTTTGTCGAAGGACGCGTTGGGGGCTATGGCGGATTGGTGTTCTTCGGCAAGCAGCGCCATTCCCAGACAAACCGTGAAAATGAGCGCCAGCAGGGACAGCAGTTTCATGGGTCGCATTGTCGCCTCCAGCCCGGAACTTTAATCGGTCGCGCCGCGCAAGGCAACTCTTTTCCTCGGTTGCCCTTTCGCGGCGAAGAGCAGGATGTACAAATAGCAGATCACCGGCAGCACAAAACGCGTGATGGATGCCGATACGGTCGGCGATGAAGCCTTGCGCCAGCGGAATGACGGCGCCGCCCACGATGGCTGTATTTAGCAGTCCCGAACCTTCTCCGGTCAGTTTGATAGCATCTTAGTGCCATAAATCGCGGAATCGTCGATTTTGCGTTTAGAAGGCCTAGGATGCCCCTGCTTGGTGCGAAAATGACCCAGACCACATCCCCTACCCTTAAAATCGATTCTAGGGCCATTTCCGCGCGTTTAATTGGCACTTAGTGGGTGTACTAAACTAGGAAAATAGTGGTTGGAGAATTCGTGCCCATAAATTACCACCTAGGTGGCACATTGAAGCATGAGAGTAGGCTCCTTTTTTTCGGCTGCCCCAGCAGGACCGCGAGCAAGGCGTAACAGGCTGTGCCGTCCCTCAACTCCGCAACAAACACAGACAAGCGCCCGCTTCCGGTGTTAGGTTTGTACGTTTCCGAGGAGCGCCATGTTCACCAACGATCTTCTGAAGAGCAAACGCATTCTCATCACAGGTGGCGGCACCGGAATCGGCCGCGCCATGGCCGAGCGATTTCTGCAGTTAGGCGCCACGGTTTACATCTGCGGACGGCGCCGCGAGGTGGTGGAGAAGACGGCGGCAGAGCTGTCGGCTTCCATCGGTGGAACCATTGAGGGCTTCGCGTGTGACGTGCGCTATCCCGAAGATGTCGAGCCGCTCATCGAGCAACTATGGGCCAAGGGCCCGCTCGACGTGCTGGTGAACAATGCGGCCGGCAATTTTCTGGCGCGCACCGAAGAACTGTCGGCGCACGCCTTCGAAGCCGTGATTGGCATCGTGCTCAAAGGCACCATCAATATGACGCTGGCGTGCGGACGGCGCTGGCTGGCGGCCAAGAACAAGGGCGTGGTGCTGAACATCGCAACCACGTATGCGGATACCGGCTCGGCATACGTGGTGCCCAGCGCCGTCGCCAAAGCCGGCGTGGTCGCGCTGATGCGCAGCCTGGCGGTGGAGTGGGGTGGCCGGGGAATCCGATTCGTGGCCATCGCTCCGGGCGCGATCCGAACCGAAGGCGCATTCTCGCGACTGCTGCCCACGCCTGCGCTGGAGAAGATGTTGCTGGACCACAATCCCCTGCACCGCCTCGGGACGCTGGAGGAGATCGCCAACCTGGGAGCCTTCTTGATCAGCGATCAGGCTGGCTACATCAATGGCGAGATGGTGTACATGGACGGCGGTGAGATGCTGGCGGGCGCAAGTACCTTCAGCCTGATGGGGCGACAAATGCCGGACGCGGCCTGGGAGATGATGAAGCCGAAGAAGAAGTAGGCTGCACGCCGCCTGATACAGGTCCGGGGAGTTTCAATCTAAATGCGCCACAGAGACACTTACCGCACGGAGTCGTTTGGGTTGACACCCGTTTTCTCTAGCTGAGAATGCGCTCTTCGTGCCTCAGTGTCTCCGTGGCGAACCCGATGCTAGTTCAATACATGAATGTTCTTCTTCTCGCACATCTCCTTCAGCACCTTCGGCCATACGGTCACGCTGACTTCGCCGAGATGCGCTTTGCGCAGCAGCAGCATCAGGGTCCGTGACTGCCCGATGCCGCCGCCAATGCTCAACGGAATCTCGTGATTCACGATGGCTTTGTGGTAGGGGAAATTCAAGAAAACCAGCTGGTTGGTCAGTTCCAGTTGTTTCCTGAGCGATTGCGCGTTGACGCGGATGCCCATCGACGTCAGCTCATGGCGGCGGTGCGTGATCGGGTTCCACACCAGAATGTCGCCGTTCAGCCCGTGCCGCACGTGGCCGTCGTCCTTGGTTTCCGTGACCCAGTCGTCGTAATCGGCAGCCCGCATCTCGTGCGGGTAGCCATCTTTCAGCGTCCAGCCAATGCCGATGATGAACACCGCCGGATGCTTCTGCAGGATGGCGGTCTCGCGCTGCTTGCGCGGCAGGTCGGGATACATGTCGAGAATTTCCTCGGCATGAAGAAAGGTGAGCTCCTCCGGCAAATTGGGATATCTGGGATCTTTGAGTTGCGGGAAAAGTTCCTGCGCGTGGCGCTCGGCGCCGACGATGACCTTCCAGATCTTGCTCACGACTTCCTTCAAGAAGCTCAGACTGCGCTGGTCAGCCGTGATCACGCGCTCCCAGTCCCACTGATCGACATAGGCGCTGTGATCGTGATCGAGGAAGTAGTCTTTGCGGACGGCGCGCATGTCGGTGCACAGCCCTTCGCCCGGTTGCAGGTTGAATTGCTTCAGCGCCATCCGCTTCCACTTGGTCGCCGCCTGCACCACCTGCGCGTTGATGGGGTGCTTGTCGCGATCGTTAGAGATGTGGAATTGGATCGGGGTGCGCGACCCATCCCGATCAAGATAGTCGTTGACGCCGCTTTCCTCGTCCACGATCAGAGGCACGGTGACCATCATCAGGTTCAATTCTTTGCAGAGGTTTTCTTCGATGTAGTTTTTTACCTCGAAGATTGCCCTCTGGGTTTCTTTGGGTGACAGCAGCGAGCTGTAATCCGCCGGAAGCACACGTTCCAACTCTGTGTAATCGCCAATTCCGGGGCCAGCCAGGTCTGCTTTTTTGTCCGCCATGCAGTTCTCCTCACTATTTGGTCGACGTGGCGGCAGCAAGTTGTCTGCCGTGGAACGAATCGGTTAGCGCACGTCGCCAAGCCAATGAAAACACCGCGTGGGCGGAAAGGCAGTAACCGCCGTCACGTAGATGTGTGCGGTGGAGGGGAAACGAAGCCGGCGGGGTCACGATCGGAAACATGGTACCCACAGAAGAAAGTTTAGTCGTTTGGATTGACTTTTAGCAATTCCTGAGATAGCATATTTAAGAACTGAGGGCCATCGATTACGATGGTTCGAGATCTCTGAAAACTTGCTCCGCTGTAACTACCCTTTCCAAGGCCGAAAGGCAACCTTCTCACGGAAAGCCGCGAGAAGCCTTACGACGTGACCTCTAGGGGTTAAGTCGCGGGTGAACCAGCCCGCATGTTAGGGACGCATGTGCTCGTAGTATTTGTGTGTACAGCACAGTGAATGGCTCGTTTCGGGAAATGTCGCTCCTTTGACGGGAAGGGCTTGACAGCACGGCGCAACCCGCCGAAAAGGAGCACGTATGAAGAAGTTTGGAGATCTCAACGCTTGCATTTCCCGCCTGCGGGACGTGCAACGCGGAGGCGACGTTAACCCGAAGCAGAAACAGGCTGTCGAAAGGGTAATTCACGAAATCAAACGGATTCGGCGCAAGCCTAATCCGAAACAACACGAGCTGTACGAATCCGTGAGAATGATCGCGGAGAGTCTGATCGATGTTTTTGTTAATCGTGACTGAACTTGACAGGGACGCTTAAGAAACGAGCCAGATCCAATTAATTATGAATTACGGAAAAGCATTAAGAATTGCGCGTGCCATCGCGGGGCTCCAGCAAAAAGAGCTGGCCGAAAAAGCCGGGCTCAACGCGAGTCACGTTTCATTGATTGAAAAGGGAGCACGCAATCCCAGCTTGGGCGCAATCAAGAAACTCAGCGATGCTCTGGAAATTCCCGAAAGTCTTTTCACAATGCTAGCTGCCGAAGCGGGGGACCTAAGGGGAATCAAGGAAGCGGAGTTTGACGGAATCGGTCGATATCTCGCCAGGTTCCTGGTCCAATATGACAGCACGGCGAAATCGACCAAGGAACGTGCAACGATCCGCAAGCAAGCTCGCAGCGCTTGATCTCTACTCATTTCGGTATTTGGTGGTCATACTGGGAGTTCCGAGGCGAGAACTGATTGATCTCGCCGCACACGCAGGACGGTTCTACAGTCCGTTTCCTAAGGGTGACAAGCCTAGACCTTTCGCGCGCAAGATCAAGCCTCGGAAGAGGCGCCTGATTGACAATCCAACCGGATTCCTAAAGCTGATCCAATCGCGTATTGAGACGCGACTCTTAAAACGGCTAGTTCTGCCCGAGCACCTTTTAGGGGGGATCGTTGGCAAGACGATCAAGCAGAACGCAAGGTTGCATTTCGACGCGCCTTACATCGTGACCATCGACATAAAGAATTTTTTCCCGTCGATCACTCCCTGCCAGGTTTACTCCGTTTGGAAGAATGTTCTGAATTGTTCACCGGAAATTGCCGAGACTCTCACCAAGCTCACGACTTTTCGCGGGCGATTACCCCGGGGAGCCCCTACGAGCACCCTGCTCGCAAATCTAGTACTCGCAGACTTGGATCTACCAATTCGAACAGCTTGTGAGGAAAAGCAGGTGCGTTACACGAGTTGGGTCGACGATCTAGCTTTTTCAGGAAAGCACGCACGCGACATTGTTTCTTCCGTTATCGACATTCTGCGAAAGTCTGGGTTTGCGGTGGCGCATGCAAAAATCAAGGTGATGGGCCCAGGGGATAAGAAGACAATCAACAAACTGGTCTTGGGACGATTCATCACAGTGGAAAGGGCGTATTTGGAGCGAATCCGTGCTGGCATTCACAATCTCGCGATAGGGAAAGTCGGTGCGTCGGATTTTGGAAGGTACATCTTGAGTCTTGAAGGGCAGATCAACTATGTAGGCCTTTTCGATTCAAACAAGGCAACCCGGCTGCGCCTAGCTCTCGAGGCAGGCAAGGGCGCGTGGCGCCATACTCCACGACCACCCTTGTAGAAGCAGGATGGCGCAACAGACAAGTCTCGGCAGCCAAGCTGGAAAAGCCGGTCTATCTATGCTGCGCCGATGGCTGTCTTCCTCTACACTGAATGAGTACGATCTTCCGGTTCCTCGTATCTTGGCGCGGCGAAGCGCATCCAAGCCATAAGGAGAACGAACGAATGGCACCTACGGCGTCTGGAGAGCAGGCTTCCACGCTTCTGACCAGCTTCGACCTTCATCTGTTCAATGAAGGCAAACACAACCGGCTCTTCGAGAAGTTTGGCGCGCACCTGACCGAACTCGACGGCAAGCAGGGCGCCTATTTCGCAGTGTGGGCCCCCGATGCCGAACGCATCTCGGTAGTGGGCGACTTCAATGGCTGGGACGCGGACTCGCACCCCATGACTCCGCGGGGAAGCTCAGGCGTTTGGGAGGCCTTCCTGCCCGGGCTGGGCAAGGGCACGGTGTACAAGTATCACATCCGTTCGCGGTATCAGATGTATGAAGTGGATAAGGCCGACCCTTACGGCTTCTACCACGAAGTGCCACCGCGCACCGCTTCGATTGTCTGGGACCTCGACTACGAGTGGAAGGACGACGAGTGGATGCGCACCCGCCACGAGCACAATAAGTTCGACGCGCCCATCTCCATCTACGAGGTGCATCTTGGCTCGTGGATGCGCGTCCCTGAAGAGGGCAACCGCTCGCTGACCTATCGCGAACTCGCCCCCAAGCTGGCGGATTACGTCAACGACATGGGATTCACCCATGTCGAGTTCATGCCGGTGATGGAGCATCCGTTCCGCGGATCGTGGGGCTATCAGGTCACCGGCTATTACGCTCCCAGCGCGCGCTTCGGCACGCCCCAGGACTTCATGTACCTGATGGACTATCTGCACCAGCGCGGCATCGGCGTGTATCTCGATTGGGTGCCGTCGCATTTTCCCAACGATCAACACGGCCTGGCCTACTTCGACGGCACGCACTTGTACGAGCACGCTGACCCGCGCAAGGGTTTCCATCCCGACTGGAAGTCGGCGATCTTCAACTACGACCGCAACGAAGTGCGCGGCTTTCTGCTGAGCAACGCGATGTTCTGGCTCGACCGCTACCACGCCGACGGCCTGCGCATGGATGCCATCGCGTCCATGCTCTACCTCGACTACTCGCGCAAGGCGGGCGAATGGATTCCCAACGAGTTTGGCGGCCGCGAGAACCTGGCCGCCGTGTCGTTGCTGAAAACCGTGAACACCGACGCCTACCAGGCCTTTCCCGATATTCAAACCATTGCGGAGGAATCAACCGCGTGGCCGATGGTTTCGCGGCCCACCTACATCGGAGGACTCGGCTTCGGCATGAAGTGGGACATGGGGTGGATGCACGACTCCCTTCTCTACATGTCGAAAGATCCCATCCATCGCAAATATCACCACAGCAAGCTCAGCTTCCGCGGACTGTACATGTTCACGGAAAACTTCGTGCTCCCGCTGTCGCATGACGAAGTGGTGCACGGCAAGGGCTCGCTGTTCGGCAAAATGGCGGGAGATCACTGGCAGAAGTATGCCAACTTGCGTCTGCTGTTCGGCTACATGTTCACCCAGCCGGGCAAGAAGCTGTTATTCATGGGCTGCGAGATTGCCCAATGGAGCGAGTGGAACCACGACGGCAGTGTTGACTGGCATGCGCTGGGATTCGCTCCTCACCAGGGAGTGCAACGCTGGGTCCGCGACCTGAATACGTTTTACCGCGGCGAGCCGGCGCTCTACGAGACTGACTTCCTGCACGAAGGCTGGCGCTGGATCGATGCCGACGACTCCGACAACAGCGTGCTGACCTACATGCGGCTTCGCAAGGACGGTACCGGCCCCGTCGTGATGGCCTGTAACTTCACGCCAGTACCGCGGCGCGGCTACCGCGTCGGCGTGCCCCACGAGGGACACTGGCACGAAGTGTTGAACAGCAATGCCGCCATTTACGGCGGCACCGACGAAGGCAACATGGGAGGACGCCACACCGACGCGTTTCCCAACCACGGACACAACTATTCGCTGCTGCTCGACATCCCGCCGCTGGGGATGGTGATCTTCAAGCAATAGCTGCGAGCCGATTCCGACATGCGCGCGCAATGTTCTGTGCGATGCTGTTTGGGATGGCGACCCGTTCCCGGCTGGCGATAGTCCTTGGCATACTGGCGCTCAGTCTCTGTAGCGTGGTCTGCCACGCGCAGGACAACTACGAGATCCAGGTTTACGGATCGGAGACGGTTGCGCCCAAAACCACCATGCTGGAGTTGCACAGCAACTACACCTTCCAGGGATCGAAGACGACCGTGGAGGGTGTTCTTCCCACACAGCACGAGCTGCACGAGACAGTCGAGATTACACAAGGCATCACGCCCTGGTTCGAGACCGGCTTCTACATCTTCACCGCGGTGCCCAATAACCAAGGGTGGCAGTGGGTCGGCGACCACATCCGTCCGCGAGTGCGCGCGCCCGAGAGCTGGCACTGGCCGGTCGGCGTCAGTTTGTCGGCGGAATTCGGATATGCCCGGCCCATCTTCTCCACTTCAGTCTGGAGCCTGGAGCTGCGGCCCATCGTGGACCAGCAGAAGGGCCGGCTGTATTGGGCTTTCAACCCGGCGTTCGAGAAAGCCTACACCGGGCCCGAAGCCGAACGGGGATGGGAGTTCGCTCCGGACGCGAAGATCGCCTGGAACTTCACCAACGCTGTGGCCTTCGGCCTGGAATACTACAGTGGTCTGGGGCCGGTCGGAGAACTCGATCCGTTCCCTCGCCAATCGCAGCAGTTCATTCCGGCATTCGACTTGAACGTTTCGCCGAAGTGGGAGATCAATTTCGGAGTCGGCGTGGGCGTAACCGGCGGGACAGACCACATGCTGGTGAAGGCGATCATCGGCCGCAGATTCGAGTGGGGCAAGCGGCATTCGGCTGCGGGCCAGAAAAGACCGTAGCCTTGATTGAACGGGGAAGGTTGCAAGCGGAGGGACACAATGACGTGTAGGCCCGCCTGCGGAAGCGGTCTCGGTTCACGGCGTGAGTTGAAACTTCACCTTGACGGTTGTCTCGACCTCGACCGGCTGTCCGTTCAGAGTGTAAGGCCGATATCGCCACTGCTGGACCGCGCCAATGGCAGCCGGTGCCAGATCCTCAGGGCCTGACACCTTCTTCAGGTCCTTGATTAGTCCGTCCTTCCCAATGATCACTTTCAGTACGATGGTGCCTTGGGCGTAATTGAATTTTGCCTTCTCGGGATATACCGGGTACACCCTGTGGATCAGCATACCTGCAGACACACCCTGTGCAAGGCGGACTCGCTGCGGGATTTCAGTGTCAGTGGTGGCCGGGCTGGACGGAGAGGCGGCGGCTGATGAGATGGGAATGGTGTCGTTTGGCGAAATCTCGGTCACCTTGTCACTGAAGACAAAATCGTAACGCAGGTTCGTGGTGACCCGCACTGCTTCCCCGTTGCGAATGTAAGGCCGGAACTTCCATTGCTTCATCGCATCGACGGCAGCCGCTGCCAACAGAGGATCACCGCTGATCGGCACGGCGCTCTCCACATCGCCGGCCGGCGTTATGGCCAAACGCACCATCACTTCGCCTTGAATCTGCTCGCGGCGCGCCTTTCCAGGGTAAACGGGCTTCTCGAATTTGACGACCACTAGCTGGGTAGAATCGGGCAGCCCACCTTGCCCCGTAGGAGAAGCGGCGTGCTTTGGATCGGACGGCGCGGTCTGCGGCGCGGAGGTGGAGGAGGGCTGTGGCGGCGCGCTGCCGGCTTGGCCAAAGCTGACGATTGTGCAAATCAATAGCAGCGCCACAACCGCTGATAGATTTCGCATAGCTCGGTAATTTATCACCTTCCGGATGGCGGGGATGCCTTACTTGGGGGTACCCACCCAAGCTTCTTTTGCTTGGGTGGGGGTTTTAAGCTAATTGCCAACTGCTAATTGCTAACTGCCGCCTTTAGCTCTTCACGAAATTCAGCGAGGCCGAGTTCATGCAATAGCGCAAGCCGGTGGGCTTGGGGCCGTCATCGAAGACATGGCCCAGGTGAGCATCGCACTCGACACACCGCACCTCTGATCGCTCCATGCCGATGCTGCGGTCGCTGTTGACCTTGACGTTCTCTTTGGCGATGGGGGCCCAGAAGCTGGGCCAGCCCGTGCCTGAATCGAACTTCGTCGCCGAGCTGAACAGCGCATTCTTGCAGCACACACAGCGGAAAATCCCCTTGGCGTGCAGCTCCCAATACTGGCCGGTGAAGGCGTGCTCGGTCCCCGCGTGCCGGGTCACGTTAAATTGCTCAGGCGTCAATTGGGCGCGCCATTCGGCATTGGTCTTGACGACTTTCTTTACGCGCTCGGGCCCGATCTTTTCTCCCGAATCCTTGAATTCCACCACTTCGACATAATCCGCGACGGGCGCGGCGTTTGATTTCGCGGCGCTGCTTTCCTTATCGTTCAATACGCTCATAAACGCTACTCCAGACAATGTTAGAAAAGCTGTTTTGAGAAAGTTTCGACGGTCACTCATAGCGATGGGCCTGCCAGTTTCAAGTTTCTCAGTTTCCCGCGATCGACGCGCGATACAGATTGGGAAACTGCTGTTGAAGGTTCGCCACCTTCGGTAAATCGTTGTATTTGATGTACGGGTTGTCAGGATGAAGCGTGGCGTAGTTCTGGTGATAAGCCTCCGCCGGGTAAAACCCCTTCAGCGGAACCACCTGGGTCACGATGGTATGCGGAAATATCTTGGCCTGGTCCAACTGCGCGATGTAGGCCTGTGCAATGTGCTTCTGCTGATCGCTGCTGTAGAAGATCACGGAGCGATACTGCGTCCCGGTGTCCGGACCCTGGCGATTCAACTCCGTGGGATCATGCGCGACGGAGAAAAACACCTTGAGGAGCTGACCATAGGAAATCTTTGCGGGATCGTAAACCACCTTGACCGACTCGGCGTGCCCGGTAGTGCCGGTGCTGACCACCTCATATTCGGCGGCGATGGACGGCCCGCCCGAGTATCCGGAGGTGGCGCTGATGACGCCCTTCACGTGCTGGAAAACCGCCTGCACCCCCCAGAAACATCCGCCGGCAAAAACGGCCGTCTCCTGGGCGCTCTTCGCCGACGGGGATTCGTCCACGGTGGGGTTCGGCAGGACGGCAGCGCTCCTCTCACCCGCGATCGCAAGAAGAACTGCGCAAAGCAATAAAGAAAAAATCAATAGACTGAAACGAGACTTCGACATAACCATCCTCCCTCGGATTTCGCTCCGAGGTCCCTTTGGTTAGAGTCGCAATTGGCGCAAAAGTTACACACAATCCGGGACTGCGATTGGGACGTTACCAAATCACCATTTAGAGTACGCAAGCGCGGGGCTATCGGATTGCGAGAAGTCGCAAGCCGGAATTCCGCAGGAAATATTAGTTCCCTGCACCAAAAATGACCGCCCGCGCGTCCTATCCTGTGTCATGAAGAAAGCTTTTCACGTACTGATTGCCTCCCTCGTTTTCACCCTGTGCTTTTTCCCGCGCGCCTGGGCGCAGACTCCGGTCGTAGTTGAGCTGTTCACCTCGGAGGGCTGCTCCAGTTGCCCGCCCGCCGACGCGCTGCTGGTGCAACTGAGCCAGAAGACTCCGCCCGGAGTGGAGCTCATCCTCCTGGGCGAACACGTTGACTACTGGAACCACGATGGATGGAGCGATCGCTTCTCCTCGTCGCAATTCAGCCAGCGGCAGAGCGATTACGAGGAACATCTTCATGTGGCTGGGCCGTACACCCCGCAGATGGTAATCGACGGCCATCTCCAGTTTGTCGGAAATGATGCTGCAGCTTTGCAACACAATCTTGAGTTGGCGTCGGCCCAGCCGAAAATCGCGCAGGTGTCAGTGCAGTGGGAAGCCGGCGATCATCTGAAGATCGCGGTGCAGGCTCCAGAGAAAACGCACGCGCACGTTTTTCTGGCCGTCACCGAGGATGGACTGACCACTGCGATCTCTGGCGGCGAAAACAGTGGCCGGACCCTGCAACATGCGGCGGTCGTACGGGAGTTGCAAGGACTTGGCGGCGTGAAGAACGGATCGTTTGCGAAGACGGTCGAGGCCACTCGACATTCCGGATGGAACGTCGCCAATCTCAAAGTCGCGGTGTTGGTCCAGGATTCAGACGGCGGTCCGATCCTAGGAGCAGCCACATTGCATTACCAACCATCGACGGCGGCGGCACAATGAGGACCTGTTTCCCACCCTTTCGCCAAAGGAGGCGAAAGGATGGGGCACCCAATGTCGTATAGTTTTTGCGGAGGCGCTGCGATGAGACATGCAATCCTGGGAGCGGGAGCGATAGGCGGGCTGATGGCCACGGTGCTGGGCTCGCTGGGCGAAGATATCACCGTGATCGTCCGGCCGGACAAACTGGCGGACTATCCCGGCACTTTGACGCTGGAAAGACCGTCGGGCACGATCACCGCGCCGGCGAAAGCCGTGACCCGACTGACCCAACCCGTCGATGTGCTGTGGATCGCGACCAAGACCTATCAACTCCAGGCCGCGCTTGAAGCCCTGGAAGTGGCGCCCGGCACTGTGGTCCCTCTGCTGAACGGCATCGATCACGTCGCCGCGCTGCGGTCCCGCTTCGGGCATGACCACGTGGTCCCGGCAACCATTGCCGTGGAGGCCGAGCGGCTTGCGCCCGGGCGCTTCATTCAGCGCTCGCCCTTCGTTCGCTTCAACCTCGGCGCCGGCTTGGAGCCGCTGTTGGGACCGATGGTCGTGCGGCTGACGAGTCTGGGATTCACCTGCCAGCTCATACAGAACGAGCAAACCTTGCTGTGGGGCAAGCTGTGCTTCCTGGCGCCTATGGCGTTGGTGACCTCGGCGTCGGGAAAAAATAAGGGCGAGTTCTACGCGGACCCGGCTTGGAAGGGAAGATTGGATTCTGCGGCCACCGAGGCCTGCGCGGTGGCCAAGGCCGATGGAGCGGAGGTTGACATCGCGAAGTTGCGGGAGACGTTCGACGGTTTGCCGCCGGGCATCCGCAGCTCCATGGCGAAGGACCTAGCCGCGGGACGGCAACTCGAACTGGATGCCATCGGCGGCCCAATCGTGCGCGGCGGCAAACGCTACGGCATCGCGGTTCCGACCACGCTTGAATTGATCGCTGCGATCAACGCAGCGGTCAACGGCAGAGATTCCCGGCGGCTATAGGGGTCCTTCGACTCCTCGTCCGGTCGCCACGGCGACCGGATTCGTCGCTCAGGATGACACCTATGAAACATCCGCGCGCCTAAGAGAAACTCCGCGCGCTCCGTGTCCTCCGTGGTGGTGAGAACTTCTCACCCTAGATATTCCGGGTCGCGCTTCCACCCGGTCACCATGGAATAGAAGTTATTCCACCCGTGCAGAAGGACCATGATGAGGTGGCCGGGGATGAAGGCCAGAAATCCGCACATGGAGACGAAGTGCCAGATGCGCGCGTAATGGAACCCGCCCATCAGCCAGGCCAGCCACCAGAATTGATCGGGTTTGTAGAGCACTATGCCGGTCAGCGTCGATAGCACACCGAAGAAAACAGTGGACGTGTAGGCCAACTTCTGGAGCGGGTTGTAGGCGGCATCAACCACCGGCTTTGGTCCAAAGAAAAAGTAATAGCGCGCCATCGGCCAGACGCCTTTGATGTCGCGCGCGGTGAACAGCACCTGCCGCCAATGGCCGGTGGCGATCTGGTAGATCACGTACAGCAAGCCGCTTCCCACGAAAATCCACATGAAGGTGAAGTGCCATTGCAACGCCCCGCCCAGCCACCCGCCCAGCGTGATCAGCCGGGGAACGTCGAGCAAATTTTTCTGCGGGATTTTGGGACCGAAGCTGGGAAAGGCGCGGAAGACCTGCAGACCGGTGCCCACCAGCACCAGCACCGCCACCGCGTTCACCCAGTGGGCGAAGCGCACCGCCCAGGGATGCTCATAGGCGATGGTGACCGGGGACGCGGCGATCGTGTTTTGTTTTTGCCCATTCATACTGGAACACTTTGCAACACGGCCAAACAGGCTGTGCAAGCTCTGTGAAACGCCTCTGGTGGAAGCCCCCTGCTTTAGCAGGGGGGGGCTGGACTTTAGTCCAGCGGAAAAGGAGCCAATTTTGAAATGGGCTTTAGCCCCGGGTTTTTCAATGCCCGGCGCTAAAGCGCGTGATCNNCCTTCCCCCGCATAAATGCGGGGGCTTCCACCCAGGAATACACTCGGCGACGTGTAAAACCGCGCCGCCTCAAGCACCGGCATGCGCTCGTTGCCATCCGTACCTGCCTCAGAGTCCGCCGTACCAGCTATAGCCCTGGTCTTCCCAGTAGCCGCGCTTGTCGGCCCGCAGCACGTTGGTCACGCGAATGGTGTCGAGATACTTCGCCTGCTTGTAGCCGATCTTGGTCGGCATTTGCAGCCGCAGCGGAGCGCCGTGTCCGCGGTCGAGCGGCTTGCCATACATTTCGTAGCAGAACAACGTCTGCGGATGCAGCATGGTCTCCATGTCGATGGATTCGTAATATCCATCTGCACATTCGGCCTCGAGAAAACGCGCGCTGGTATCGGCGCCGATCAATCGCAGAAAATCGGAGGCGCGAGTGCCGCCGAAGCTTCCGATCACGTCCCAACCTTCCACGCACACGTGCCGGGTGTTCTGCGTGACCTTGGGAAGCGCTTGAATCTGGGACAGCTTATATTCGCCGGGATGTTGGACCAGTCCCTCCACCGTTAGCGTCCATCTCTCCAGGTCCACGCCGGGATCGATGACGTCATAGAAGTTGTAAGGGAAGCGCTCGAAGGGGACGACATCGCTATCGCGAAAAGTTTGCGCCAGACGCGCGCGGCCGAAGAGCTTTCCAGACGCCCAGTCGCTCAGGTGAAGGCCGTCGTTCAAAAGAGGCTCGCGAAGCTTGGGTATCGCAAAGGCCCCCAGCGCTACGACCGGAACCAACTTCAACAGTTCGCGGCGATTCATGCGCTTGCGTTCGGCAGGAGCAACACGGCGCACTTCTTCGCCCGCTGGACCGGCGATGCCCAGCACGGCAGGGGCCGCGACTTCTTCTGGCTCAGGCTGCGCGGCGACTTTCGGAACACGCTCTTCTTCGTGCTGCGCGGCGGCTTGGGGAACACGCTCGCCGACTTCGGCAGCGCTCCGATCAGCCCGCTCTGTTGGCGGCTGCGGGTCTGCCTCAAGCTCAGGCAACTTCTGTTCTCCCTGGATGTTGTCCGGCATAACTTATCTCAATACGAACAAGCTGGCTGATTAGATTGGCGTGTGAGGCAAAAGTTACACCGGAGAAGTGTTCAGTGCAAGCGAAGGCGAATCCCAGTCTGGAACGCGGATGCGCTGGTGGCGGCGAATTCTATTGCTAATCACAAACCTGTTCGATAGGTTTCTCGCATAGCCATGCCAGCCATTGATGAAGAACTGGAGCGCTGGACTCGTGCCGGTGTCGTTGACGCGCCGACAGCCGAGCGCATCCGTGCGTTTGAAGCATCGCGCGAGCACCCGGCTGGCCTTCGCTGGCAGGTCCTGCTGGCGCTGATATTCGGCGCGATTCTTCTGGCCGCCGGCGTCACGCTGTTCGTTGCGGCGCATTGGGATGAACTGTCGCCCATAGCACGATTTATTGTCGTGATGGGAATGCTGGTTGTGCTGCACGTGGGCGCTTTGCTGGTGCGTCCGCACTTCGAGCGTCTGGCGATTGTGCTTCACGGCGTCGGCACGGTTGCGGCCGGTGCGGCCGTGGCGCTGGTCGGGCAAATCTTTAACATCCAGGAACATTGGCCCGCCGGAGTGCTCTTGTGGGCGCTATGCGCCCTGGCGGGATGGGCCTTGCTGCGCGATCAGGTACAGCAGACCATCAGTCTGCTCTTGGTGCCTGCCTGGATTATCTGCGAGTGGTCGGCCCGCACCGATGGCTATCGTAGCTCTGATCTGTTCATCGCCCGCATGATCACGGTGTTTGCGGCGGTGTATCTGACGGCATTCCTGCAAAGCAAGAAGAAGCTGGTGTTTGGCCTGCTGTTTGGGGCGGCGAGTGTTGCACTCATCGTCGGCACATCTATGCTCACCGAGTTCAATTCCGGGTGGCATGACTGGGCGAGCACACCGAAAATGCCGGCTGCGCTCCTTCTCTTGGGCTGGCTCTGCGTGGCAGCATTGCCGGTGCTCGTTGCCTGGCGACTCAACCGCTCATCGGTCCTGCCTGTAACGGTGGCGCTCCTGGTGGCAGTTATTCTGCCGCATCTTTACCGGATGTCATCGAACGAGTATCCGTCGCGCTGGCTCTTTGCAACACCGGCGCTGGCGGCCCATGCCCTGGTCGGGCTGGCCGCCGCCTTTCTCACCTGGTGGGGGGTGCAACAGCGCAGCCGCGCGCTCATCAATTACGGCGTTGTGTGCTTTGCGATTGCCGTGCTGTGGTTTTATTTCTCCAGCGTGATGGGCAAGCTCGAGCGATCTTTCAGCTTAATGCTGCTTGGAATACTCTTCCTTGCCGGTGGCTGGGCGCTGGAGAAAACTCGGCGCAAGCTGGTGCGCCACATTCAGGAGGCGGTATGAAGCCGCGCGCACGCGCCATCGTGCTGGTCGTGATTCAGTGCCTTCTGGTTTCCTCGATTGCGGCCAAGTATCTCTATGAGCGGGCAACCTGCCCACGCGTGTGGGTCCGGGTGGCACAGTACGATCCCAACCTGCCGATGCGCGGACGCTACCTTGGGCTATCGCCGATTGTGGACGCCTGCACCCTGCCTCACGATAAAGAATCGGCATATCGATGGACTGACAAGGAAGGCTACGAGAGGATCGGTAGCTGGCATTGGCGCGTACGCACCTATGCTCGTGGTGGCAAGCTGGTTGTCGAAGACGCCAGAAATGTGCTTCCGCACACGGGCACGCAAACCATCTGGCTGAATGGCGACCCGGCGAATGGTGACACGGCCTGTGATCACGCGCGGCTTTCGGCGGTGGACTTCTTCATCCCCGATACTGCGCAGAGTCCCTTCCCGTTGAAGAAGGACCAGGAACTGTGGACTGAGGTCACGGTGCCGCCGCTTGGTCCGCCGCGGCCAATCCAGCTGGCGATCAGTAGCAATGGCGGATGGAAGCCGCTGAAGTTGGATTGACATCCGGAGTGTCGATGGCCGGTAGCGGACCTTCGCGTCGGCGCACGACCTTACAGGCT
>PMAT01000023.1 GCA_003152695.1 Acidobacteriaceae bacterium | reverse complement strand
TTCCCGGCCTGATGAAAGGCATGACCATGCCGTTCACGGTGAGCAAGGCCAACAACTGGATATTCCAGGCAATTGCGCCCGGCGATCACATCCACGCGACCCTGGTGCTCAGTGACCATGCCGAATTGCAGGACATCAGCTTCACCCGGCCCAGCAACACGGAAAGCGACGGAACCTCGGCGCTGCGTATTCCGCAACCCGGCGACGAGGTGCCCGACTTCGCGTTGGTCAACCAGAGTGGCAAGACNNTACGTATGAGCAACAACTTCGGCCAGGTCATGCAGCAACTGCAGAAAGATCCGAAGGCGTTCAGCCAGGCGCAATTGCTCAGCATCAGCATCGATCCGGAGAACGACAAGCCCGCGGTCCTGCGCAGCTACGGCGAGCATTATGTAGGCCGTGTCGATCCCGGCTTCGCCCACTGGGAGTTCGCCAGCGGTTCGCCGCAACAGGTGCGCCAGGCCGCCGACTTCTTCGGACTGGCTTATAACCAGATGGACGGGCAGATTGTTCACGGGCTGCGCACGGTGCTGATCGGCAAAGACGGAAAGGTCGTCAAGGTATATTCTGGAAACGATTGGAAGCCCGATGACGTGGCGGCTGACTTCGTCGCCGCCACGGGACCACCGTAATTCTGAAACCGCTTTTAGAGTGGAGCGTGTTTCAAGAATCGGTTTGTAAAAGGGCACGGCTTCAGCCGTGCCGTAAGCGTGTTTATAACTGTGTAGGCTTTAGCCCCTGTCCTCAGCGGCTAAAGCCGTTATCTTGGACGGCCGAGGCGGCACGACTAGAAGTCGTGCCCTGATACGAGTCTGGCGTGCAACGATTTTTGAAACGCGTTCCAGCAACCAAGGAGCTTACATGGCACACACCTATGACCCAGTGGCCAAGCTAAACGAGTTGATCAAGGGCATCGATTTTGCCATGCTGACCACTATCCGCAGCGATGGCAGTTTGCATAGCTGCCCCATGGCGACCCAGGCCGTGGATGCCGATGGCGTAATTTGGTTTTTCAGCGACAGCAATACGGAGAAGGTGGAAGCTGTACGCACGGAGCATCGTGTCAATCTCGCCTATTCCGATGCCGGTAGCCAACGTTATGTCTCCATCGCCGGCCGTTGTGAGTTGCTGCGCGATCATGCCAAGGCAAAGCAGCTATGGAGTCCTCTCTACAGCACGTGGTTTCCCCAAGGGCTCGACGATCCCAATCTCATCCTGCTGAAGATACACGTGCAGGAGGCAGAATACTGGCATGCGCCGGAAGGCCGCATGGTGCAGGTCCCTGGCTTCGGCAAGGCCGCCATCGGTTAGCCCGGCGGAACACGAAAGCAAGGAGACCGAACTAGGGATATGGCCACCGCGGTGCGAACCCTGCTTCTCATCACCGCCTCCTCACCGGAGATTCAAAGAGTACGGCGTCGTCGCGTCCTGAACTTCCAGCAGATCACCATGCCGTATCTGGCCGCCTTCGTACCGCCGCGGTGGACGGTGATCCATGTCGATGAGGTGGTGAGGCCGGTAGATTTCGGGTTGCGCGTGGACTTGGTGGCCATTACTTTTCACACCCCGAGTGCGCCGCACGCCTATGCCATTGCAGATCAGTTCCGGCAACAGGGGACCCCGGTGGTCTTGGGTGGACCCCACGTAACTCTGATGCCCGATGAGGCGCAGGCGCACGCGGACGTGATCTTCGCGGGCGCGGCCGAATCCCATTGGCCACAATTCTTGCGCGAATTTGAAGCTGGGCGCCATCGCCAGAGATACTCTTCCACTGAACCCCCAACCCTGGAAGATGTGCCGATCGCGCGGAAAGACCTGTTTCACCGGCGAGACCATACTGCCGGAGTCCTGTTTGCCACCCGTGGCTGTCCGCATCATTGCGATTTCTGCACGCTTCCGGTCATGTATCAAAGTCGTGTGCGCAAGCGACCCGTGGAAGCGGTCGCCGACGAGTACGGCTCTTTTCCGGGCAAGGTGATCATTCTGTGGGATGACAATATCGCCAGCGACATGGAATACGCTAAGAGCCTGTTCCGGGCTCTCGCTCCGCATCGTAAATGGTGGAGCAGCCAGGCAAGTATCCATGCTGCTCAGGACGACGAGTTTCTTGAGTTAGCCGCCAGAAGCGGCTGCAAGCAACTTTTCATTGGGCTGGAGTCAATCTCGCAAGCCAGCCTGAACGAAGTGCAAAAGCCATTCAACCGCGTGTCCGACTACGCCCGCGCAATTGAACGCATCCATTCCCATGGCATTGCGGTGCAGGCGGGCGTCGTTTTCGGTTTCGATAACGACGAGCCGGCGATTTTCGCCAAAACGTTGGACTTCCTCGAGGCGACGGGAGTGCAGAATGCAACCTTCAACATCCTGACTCCGTTTCCAGGGACTAGGCTGTACCACCGTTTTGAGGCCGAGGGCCGGATTCTGACCCGCGACTGGAGTAAATACAACAGCCGGGCCGACGTGGTCTTCCGGCCCCGGCGGATGAGTTCGGAGGAGCTTCTGGCGGGATACGAGTATGCAAACCACCGTTTCTACTCGTGGCGAAGCGTGTGCAAGCGTCTATCTCGCTCTCCAGTGGGACTACCTTGGACTTTGCCATTGAACTTGGCATATGGATTCGCTTCCTCCCTGGCGCGATTCCAGACGTAATCTGGTGATAAGTAATCGGGCCCGGAACCTTTCCGGCTCGTTAGCATCCAAGCAAGTCTGTACCGCTTCGTCTGCGTTGATTCCAAACCCATGAGCCAGATGCTCGAATTCGTAGTTCGTTACGGTTATGCCCTGCTGTTCGTATGGGTCTTGATCGAGCAGGCTGGACTGCCTATTCCGGCGACGCCGCTGTTGCTGGCCGCCGGGGCCCTGGCCGGGCAAGGCCGCATGCATCTCGCGCTGGCCATGCTGGTTCCGGCATTGGCTTCGCTGTGCAGCGATACCTTCTGGTACTTCTTTGGCAAGCGCCGCGGCGCGGTGGTGCTGAACCTGCTGTGTCGCATCGCGCTTGAGCCCGACTCTTGCGTCCGCAAGACGGAAACCACGTTCACCCGATACGGCGCGCGGACCCTGTTGATTTGCAAGTTCGTTCCCGGCCTTAACACCGCGGCGCCGACGCTTTCTGGAATGGTGGGCGTGGATTTTCCGCGCTTCGTCCTCTTCGATTTTCTGGGAGCGATGCTGTGGACCGGCGCTTTTGCCGGGCTTGGCTTTCTGTTCAGCAAGCAACTTGATCTGATTGCCGCCGATGCCTCACGCTTCGGGGGATCGCTGCTCCTGCTGTTCGTCGCAGGTGTGATTGCGTACGTCTTCTACCGGTGGAATGAGCGGCGGCGCTTCATCGAGCAAGTCAAGGGCGACCGCATCACTCCCGACGAGTTGAAGCACAAGCTGGAATCGGGCGAGCCGCTGACCATTATCGACTTGCGGCATCCGCTCGATCGGCTTACTGATCCCAGGACCTTGCCTCATGCTCTGCAGATCTCGCCGGAAGAACTGGAGGCGCGGCAGGGTGAGATCACTCGCGGTGTGGAGATCGTGCTGTTCTGCACCTGACCCAACGAAGCGACCAGCGCCCGGGTGGCGCTGCAATTACGCAAGCACGGCATCCGCCCGGTGCGTCCGCTGCTGGGTGGATTCTATGAGTGGAAACGCCTCGGTTTCCCGCTTACCGGCGCGCCGGACGGCGACGAAGAACCGGTCCGCAAAGCAGATCCTTCGTGGGCGTAATAGGCTGCATGACAATTTCGGGAGGGGAGCGTCAATTGCAATTACCATTGGGCCCCATCCTTTCGCCGTTTTTGCGAAAGGGTGGGAACGCGTGACCAAGACTATACTGATAGGGAGCCGTCTAAACGATTAAGATGAAGTCTGTGCCTCACGAAGATAATTCTGTCTTGCCTCCCTCATCCGATGCCGTGGCGTCACCCGTCGCCCCGCCTGCCGGGCCGAAGCGGATGAAGCCGGTAATTACGGGCTGGCTGCGCGACATGCTGATCTCGCTCGCAGTCTCGGCCTTCTTCATCATCTTCCTCTACCAACCGGTCAAAGTGGAAGGCACCAGCATGATGCCTACGCTTGCCGATCAGGAACGCGTCTTCATCAACAAGTTTGTTTACAAGCTGGAGCCGATCGAACCTGGCGATGTAGTGGTCTTTCGCTATCCTCGCGATACCGCCAAGAGCTACATCAAGCGGGTGGTGGCCGTCGCCGGCGACCGGGTGAAGATCGAAGACGGCGTCGTGTTCGTGAACGGGCATCTTTTGCACGAGCCATACGTGCCCGACGTCTACGAAGACGTGCGCTCGTATCCGGAGACGGTGGTGCCGGCACATTGCTATTTCGTGCTGGGCGATCATCGCAACCTCTCCAACGACAGCCGCGACTTCGGTCCGGTGGACGAAAGCTTCATCTACGGCAAAGCGGTCTTCGGATATTGGCCGGTAGCCAAGCTGGGCAAGCTGCGGTAATGCCTCACTTCCGGTGCAGAACAAATTTCGCGGCTTGCCCTCTTATGCTGCCGCGCATTCCCTGATAAAATCAATAAAATCCAAACCCCGGAGATGCAATGCAGGCAATCCTTGCGTTGGAAGATGGACGGATCTTCCACGGCAAAGGCTACGGCGCAAAAGGCGAATGCTACGGGGAAGTTGTTTTTAACACGTCCATCACCGGCTACCAGGAAATCTTCACCGATCCCTCCTACGCCGGACAGATTGTAGTTCTCACCAACCCCGAAATCGGCAACTACGGCACTAACTCCGACGATAACGAGGCCACGCGTCCGTACATCGAGGGACTGATCGTGCGCGAGTTCTCGCGCGTCAGCTCCAACTGGCGGTCGCAGGAGGTTGCTGAGGACTATCTCGAGCGCTACAAGATTCCGGTGCTGGGCGAGATCGACACCCGTGCTCTGGTGCGCCACTTGCGTACCAATGGCGTGATGCGCGGCGTGATCTCCACCCTGGAAACCGACACCGACAAGCTCGTCGCAAAGGCGCGCTCCATTCCGAAGATGGATGGCACTGATCTCGCGAAAGAGGTCACCACTCGCCACGTTTACCAGTGGGATGAAGGCGTGCGTTCGCACGAGCCGACGGAAGTGGTCGGCGTGAAGAATGGGTCGCCGAGGCATCACGTCGTCGCTTACGATTATGGAATCAAGCACAACATCATGCGACGGCTGGTGGGCGAGTGCTGCCGCGTCACCGTGGTTCCCGCCACCACCAGCGCCGAGGATGTGCTGGCGCTCAAGCCCGACGGCGTCTTCCTGTCGAACGGCCCGGGCGATCCCGAGCCTGTGACCTACGCGCAGGAGAGCATTCGCCGGATGATGGGGCGCGTGCCCATCTTCGGCATCTGTCTCGGACATCAGTTGATCGGCATCGCGCTGGGCGGCAAGACTTACAAGCTGCGATTCGGGCACCATGGCGGCAATCATCCGGTGAAGCAGATGAAGACCGGCAAGATCGAGATCACCGCGCACAATCACAACTTCGCCGTCGATCCCGATTCACTCAAGCAAAGCGAAGTGGACCTGACCCACATCGACCTGAACGACAACACCCTGGAAGGCCTGCGCCATCGCTCGCTGCCCCTGTTCAGCGTGCAGTACCATCCCGAAGCCGCGCCCGGCCCGCACGACTCGCACTACCTGTTCAAGGATTTTGTGAAGCTGATGGAGGAGTGGAAGAAGTGACTACTCGTGCCGCGGGTCTGAATGATCTGGCGAAAGCGGTTCATGGAACCTTCGAAGAGTTCCTTCCGGCAGAGCTGACCCACATCGACGATCTTCAAACCGCAATTCCTCAGATCGCGAGAGACCAGCAACTTGTCGCCGCGATTGCGAGGTCGGTAAGAAAGATTCCGACACGACACAAATTGCTGCTTGGCGACGCCCGTGAGATGGATCTACCAGACAACAGTGTGCAGTTGGTCCTCACGTCGCCACCTTATTGGACTTTGAAAGAATATCGGGACACGACCGGACAGATGGGCCACATTTCGCAATATGATGATTTTGTCGAACAGCTCGATCGGGTATGGCAGAGATGCTACCGCTCACTAGTGCCAGGGGGAAGGCTGATATGTGTAGTTGGCGATGTGTGTCTCTCTCGTAAGAAAAACGATGGCCGACACACTGTCGTTCCTCTGCATGCCTCCATTCAGGAAAGTTGTCGCAGGATCGGGTTTGACAACCTCGCGCCAATTATCTGGCACAAGATCGCAAACGCTGCACATGAAGTGGAAAACGGGGGAGCCGGGTTTTTGGGTAAACCTTACGAGCCAAATGCAGTGATTAAGAACGACATCGAGTTCATTTTAATGGAACGGAAGTCCGGAGGGTACAGAACTCCGGAACCTGCGAGCCGTATTCTGAGCGTGATCGGTTCCGAAGATCACAAACTTTGGTTTCAACAGATCTGGACGGGGGTTACGGGCGCTTCGACCCGCCACCATCCTGCACCGTACCCGCTCGAACTGGCCGATCGACTGGTCCGAATGTTCAGTTTCGTCGGAGACACGGTGCTCGACCCTTTCTTGGGAACCGGGACTACTGCCGTTGCCGCAGCCTTGGCTGGGCGTAACAGTATCGGCATCGAGATTGATCCACACTATCTGCATGGGGCAGTCGCACGAATTAGGCAAGAGACAACATCGTTGTTTCAACAGGTCAAAATCGAAGCTAATGAGGACGCAGGAAATGGAGTTTAACCCCAACCTGAACCAAAGGCTTCGATCAGCGATCCAAGCATTTTGGACTACGCGTGAATCTCAAGCCGGCAAGCAGGGTACGAAGAGTGGAGTTCGGGATGCCGGCTTTCGGGCCGCAGTTACGGGTGGGGCACAAATGAATGGCTTCATCTCAGTAATCCGAGATCTGCTCGAGGAAAGCGGCATTGGGAAGCCAGTTATTTTCACGGAGCGTTCTGTGGAGCTTCCTGGATGGTTCAGGCCTGAGAAGAAATGGGACCTCCTCGTTGTAGTTGATAACTGCTTAATTGCCGCGATCGAGTTCAAATCACAGGTTGGGTCGTTTGGAAACAACTACAACAATAGAACTGAAGAAGCATTGGGTAGCGCTACGGATATTTGGGCGGCGTACCGGGAGGGCGCCTTCAAGCCGTCAGCCAGACCTTGGCTTGGATACCTCATGCTGCTGGAAGAAGCGCCCGATTCTACTCGTCCCGTTCGCGCTCAAGAGCCCCATTTCAAAGTATTCGCGGAGTTTAAGAGCGCTTCGTATGCGAAGCGGTACGAAATCTTACTCACGAAGCTCGTGCGAGAGCGCCTCTACGATTCGGCATGCTTCTTAATGTCAAGCCGTGACAGCGGTCCTTCCGGTCAATACCGTGAACCAGCGCCAGAACTTAGCTTCGAGAATTTCATCACTTCCCTGATGGCCAGGGCGATTGCTTGTAAGAAGAGTTCCTAGGATCACATGCCACGCCGCAACGACATCGCGAAAGTGCTCATCATCGGCTCGGGGCCCATCGTCATCGGCCAGTCGGCCGAGTTCGACTACTCCGGCGCGCAGGCCTGCAAGGCGCTCAAGTCCGAAGGCTACGAGGTAGTGCTGGCCAATTCCAATCCGGCGACCATCATGACCGACCCGGAGATGGCCGATCGCACCTACATCGAGCCGCTCACGCGCATTTATCTCGAAGAGATCATCCGGATTGAAGCTGAGATGCTGGCGGCCAGCGGAAAGCCTGGCATCTTTGCGCTCCTGCCCACGGTCGGTGGACAGACCGCTCTGAACCTCGCGGTCGAGCTTGCGGACGGCGGCGTGCTCGAAAAATATGGCGTGCATCTCATCGGCGCGCAGCTCGGCGCCATCAAGAAGGCCGAAGACCGGCTGCTGTTCAAAGATGCGATGACGGCCATCGGCCTCGACGTGCCCAAGTCATCGCTGGTCAACAATCTGAAAGATGGAATCGACTTCAGCAGCAAGATCGGTTTCCCGGTCATTCTGCGGCCCTCGTTCACGCTGGGCGGCACGGGCGGCGGCATCGCCTACAACCGCGAAGAGCTGCTGGAACTGCTCGCGCGCGGTCTCGATTTGTCGCCGGTCCACGAGGTGCTGATCGAGGAGTCGGTGCTCGGCTGGAAGGAATACGAACTGGAGGTGATGCGCGATCTGGCTGACAACGTCATCGTCATCTGCTCCATCGAGAACTTCGATCCCATGGGCACGCACACCGGCGACTCCATCACCGTCGCGCCGGCGCAGACGCTCACCGACCGCGAATACCAGGCCATGCGCGATGCGGCCATCGCCGTCATTCGCGAGATCGGCGTCGAGACCGGGGGATCGAACATCCAGTTTGCTGTCGATCCGCATAACGGGCGCATGGTGGTCATCGAGATGAATCCACGCGTGTCGCGCTCCTCGGCGCTGGCGTCGAAGGCCACCGGCTTTCCCATTGCGAAGATTGCCGCCAAGCTTGCAGTCGGGTACACCCTCGACGAAATCACTAACGACATCACGCGCAAAACGCCGGCGTGCTTTGAGCCGACACTTGACTATGTCGTGGTCAAGATTCCCAAGTGGCAGTTCGAGAAGTTTCCCGGCGCCGACGAGTCGCTCGGCCCGCAGATGAAGTCGGTGGGCGAAGTCATGGCCATCGGCCGCACCTTCAAGCAGGCGCTGCTGAAGGCGGTGCGCTCGCTGGAAACGGGACGCCGAGCGACCGCGGAGGACATCGAACCACGCATTCTGACCAAGCGCCTGGTCACGCCGCACCCGGAGCGGCTGCAGTACATTCGTTACGCGCTTGCGCAAGGCATGAGCGTGCGCGAGATCGCGCAAATGACCAACATCGATCCCTGGTTCCTGCACCAGCTAAAAGAAATCTCCGACGTACAGGCGAAGCTGGGCACCGAGCCCATCGACGCCGAACGTTTGCGCGAGATCAAGCGCATGGGATTCTCCGACGCCCGCCTGGGCGAGTCCCTGCAGTTGAAAAACGGCCGGACCGCCAGCGAGAAAATTTATCAACTGCGCCAGCAGCACAACGTCCGCCCGGTGTTCAAGCGGGTGGACACCTGCGCCGCTGAATTCGAGAGCTACACGCCGTACCTCTACTCGACCTACGAGGAAGAGGACGAAGCGACGCCCACCGATCGCAAGAAAGTCATCATTCTGGGCAGCGGGCCCAACCGCATCGGGCAGGGAATTGAGTTCGACTACTGTTGCTGCCACGCTGCATTCGCGCTGCGCGATGACGGGTTCGAGACGATCATGATCAACTGCAATCCTGAGACCGTCTCCACCGACTACGACACTAGCGACCGCCTGTACTTCGAGCCCCTGACCTACGAAGACGTGATGGCGGTGTATGAGCACGAGGCAGAAGGCGGCGCATCGGTCGGCGTGATCGTGCAATTCGGCGGACAAACCCCGCTCAACCTCGCGCTGCCCCTGAAGGCAGCGGGCGTGCCCATCATAGGAACCTCGCCCGAGAGCATCGATCTGGCGGAAGATCGGCGGCGCTTCGGCAAGCTGCTGGAGGAGCTGTCGATTCCGCAACCGCGCGGCGCAACCGCCGCCAGCGTTGGGGAAGCCATCGCCAACGCTAATCGCATCGGCTACCCCGTGCTGGTGCGGCCGTCCTACGTGCTGGGCGGGCGCGCCATGGTTCTGGCTTATGATGACGAGTCGCTCGTCGGCTACATGAAAGAAGCGGTCGAATATTCGCAGGAGCGGCCGGTGCTGATCGACCACTTCCTGGAGTCGGCGACCGAGATTGACGTGGATGCGCTCTCCGATGGCGACGACGTTGTGATCGGCGGCATCATGCAGCACATCGAGGAGGCCGGCATCCACTCCGGCGACTCATCGTGCGTGCTGCCGGCGGTCGATATCTCCGAGGCACTGCTGAACACGATTCGCGATTACACCTTTCGCCTGGCGCGTGCCTTGAAAGTTGTCGGCCTGATGAACGTGCAGTACGCCATCCAGCGCGACAAGGTGTTTGTGATCGAGGTCAACCCGCGCGCCTCGCGCACCGTGCCCTACGTTTCCAAGGCGACGGGCGTGCCGCTGGCCAAGATCGCCGCGCGCCTGATGACTGGCCGCAAGTTGCGCGAGTTTCTGCCCGAGAACATCGAGCGCGGCGCCGATCTCGACACTGGCAACTTCTATTTTGTGAAGTCGCCCGTCTTTCCGTGGGGAAAATTTCCGGGCGTGGACACCGTGCTGGGGCCGGAGATGAAGTCCACCGGCGAAGTCATGGGCGTGGCCGACAACTTCGGCGAGGCCTTTGCCAAAGCGCAAATCGCCGCCGGACAAGTGCTGCCGATCAGCGGCACGGTGTTCATCAGCGCTAACGACCGCGACAAGCCCTTCATGGCCGTCCTGGCGCGGCGCTTCGTCGAACTGGGCTTCAGCGTGGTTGCCACTCACGGGACTGCGCGCGTGCTGGAGCAGGCGGGCCTGCGCGTCGAGCGCGTGTACAAGGTCAAGGAAGGCCGGCCTAACGTGGTTGACTTAATCAAGGTCGACCGTATTCAGTTGATCATCAATACGCCGCATGGCGTCGAGCCGTGGTTCGACGAAAAAGCCATTCGCCGCGCCGCCGTGACCGCTCGAATTCCCACCATCACGACGCTGTCGGCTGCGCGCGCCGTGTGCGAGGGAATCGCCGCATTGCAACGCGGCGAAGCCAAGGTGTACGCGCTGCAACATCTGCACGCGGAGCGCGTGGCGGCGGGGAAGTAACTTCGGATGGCCGTTAGACTACTTCGTCTTCACCTTGAGCCAAAGGAAGTTTCCCCCGCCTTTGGCATGGCTGAAGTCCGTGTCCAGCACTTGCAAGGTCACATTCGCTTCGACTCCGGCAACAATTTCCCCAGCCGCCCGCTTGCCCGGAGCTGAATTAGGATCTCGAAGCGCTATGGCGTTCGTAGTGGTGACCGAGATTGGCGGGGTGGGATTGGGCGGAAGCCCCCGTACGTTCTTGGGGCCGTCAACCCATGTGGTCTTGTCCTCGGAAACCCGGCCGACATACAGCCAGCCTTCATTCGGGGCCACAAATCCCGCAGCCACCAGTTTCTGTTGTTGGCGGACCACATCATTTTGAATCTGTTGTTGCGCCGCATCTACGTTCACTTTGGCCGAGTCGAGGGTTTGCGCGATCTGCTGCACGTCTTTTTGGGCCGTGGGCGAGAGGCCGGTTTTCGACTGTAACGCTCCCACCTGGCTCGTGAGTTGCGTGATCGTATCCTGCAACTGATGCACGGTGTCGCTGGCCTGCGAAGCCTGTGTGAAGTTGCCCTTCACGCCGAAAACATTCCACTCGGTCACTCCCAGCGACGTCATGATTTTCGCTACTCGCGCGGGGCTCGAAACCGCCAACACGATCACCACGATCAGAACCACTTCGCGCACCAGGACCGCGACGTTCTTGCTCGCCTCGATGCCATCTTTTGCAGCATTGGAGAAGTTCGACATAGCACCCCGCTGGGACTTGCCAGATTGTCACAGAACTTCGGGCAAAAGCAAAGAAGCATGTACATGTGACGCCCGGCACAGTCTGTCCACTGGCAAGACAATATAATTGGAAAGTACGCTTACACAGGAGGGCGCAGTGCTCCTTCACGGAATCTTTCCTCCCATTACCACGCCGTTTTATCCCGACGGCAAAATTTATTTCCGCAAGCTGGAACAGAATGTCGAGCACTACTCGCGCACGCCGGCGGTGGGCATCGTCGTGCTCGGCTCAACCGGCGAGGCCATCCTGCTCAGCGACGAAGAGCGCCGCGAAGTGTTGAGGTGTGCCCGCGAATCGGCGGCCAACGAAAAAGTTTTGATCGCCGGCACCGGAATCGAGTCGGCCATCGAAACCTTACGCCTGACCGAGTACGCCGCTGAACTTGGCTACGATGTCGCGATGGTGCGCACGCCGCATTACTACAAGGGCCAGATGGCGAACCCGCAGAACATGCTGGCGTTTTATCGCTTTGTTTGCGACCGTTCTCCGCTTCCGGTCGTTATCTACAACTTCCCGCAGGCCACTGGATACGACATCCCTGCTGAAGTAGTGGTTGAACTTGCGGAGCATCCCAATCTGATCGGCATCAAGGAGTCGTCGGGCTCGATCGAGAAGGTGCAGAACATGGCTGAACAGACCCGCCACATCAACCGCAGCGCCACCGTAACGGAGACCTTCGCCGCCGTGACCGGTCGAATGCTGAATGCAGCCAACGCTGCGTCGGCGAGCGCCGAGGGAGGAGCCTTGGTGACCGTGGGCGCGCTGGCCGGAACCGCTGCGCAGAAACCGTCGTCAGCCGCGGTCACCGTCGTGGGCAGGCTGAAGACGCGACAGAAGGAAGTCGGCTTTCAGGTGCTGGTGGGCGCCGCCCAGAAGTTGCATCCTTCGCTCGATGCTGGCGCCGTGGGCGCAATCCTCGCATTTGCCGATTGCGCTCCGACTGCGTGCTACGAAATTTACGCAGCGTGGAAAGAGGGCGACGCGGCCCTGGCTCGCGAGAAGCAGGAGCGCATTGCCAAAGCCGCCGAGCGCATCGTGGGCGGCTTAAGCATTCCCGGCGTGAAGTATGCCATGGATTACAACGGGTGCTTCGGCGGCGTCCCGCGCCTGCCGCTGCTGCCGCTTACGGCGGACAAAAAGGCCGAAGTGGAGCAGTTGCTGGAGAACATCAGGAACTGAACAGAAACCATTGCCATTATCTCTAGTGAGGGTCGGTACGGGAAAGCATCTAGGCTTTGTGCTGCTCGCGTGGGTTTTGTTCTTCATGTTGGCGGCTTGGGTGCTTCCCCCCTTGGATTCTCATCTGAAACCGGAGCCTCTGGTGCATTGGAGCTTCATAACCCTCGCGGCATTGCTTGCGTTTTCTGCTGCGGTCATCGTTCCAGCCTATCTGTACCAGTCATGGCGGAGACTCACGACAGTCCCCAACAGGACGCCGTACGGTCTTTGGCTGGTCTTGGAGAGCCTGTTCCTTGTTGCGGTGCCGATATGGCTAGTTTTCTTGCTCTTAACCAAGTTCTTCAGCTCAGGATTCCGCTGACGAAGTGGGAATTCCGTTTTGGGAATGGCCCGCGAAATATCTTCCAAAAGTGCTACTCACTTCAGCTCCAATGTGCTAACTTGAGGTTGGCACCGAAAAAAGGGAGACGTACCCTTCTTTCGGTGCCTTTTGTTTTGCCGCTGAGAAACTCGATGCGTGCACCGGCGGCTGAAACAAAACAGGCTGGCCCAGTGCCCGCGCCTGACGCACGATATTTGAAAACTGAAGTACCAAAGGGCAATCGCGCCGGGGAGCCCGTCAGCGCAGAGCGGCCGCCTGTGCGGCGGGCACAGCAAGGCCCTGTTCCGTGCTCGAGACGGACGAGGTCACCAGGGCCTTGCTGATTTTCATCGACCGGCTGAGGAACAGCCTTTGGCTACATCTACGCCGCGTGCTTCTTGCGATTTTTGTTGTTGCCTTTCGACGCGCCGGTGTTTTCGCGGGCCTTCGACTGCTGTGCTCCGCGTTGCTGCCGCGAACGCTCGTCAGATCGCATGTCGAGCGGATGCGTGCCTGGGTCTTCGCCTTCAGTCTCGCCACTCCTGGGATCGGTGATGAAGAGCAGGTCCGACAGATCGCTGGCGTGCTCTTCTTCGTCGCTGAGAATTCCCTCAATCATGACCCGCGTGGTGGGATCGTGGTCGGCGAAATGGCGAATCATCTGCTGGTAAACCTCGATCACGATGCGCTCGGCGATCAGGTCTTCCTTGATCATGTCCGACAGCGACTTGCCTTCGGCATACTGCGAAGCCGAACGTTGCACCAGCGAAGCCGGGTTGAAATCCGGTTTGCCGCCGAGTTGCTGGATGCGTTCCGCAATTTTGTCGGCGTGTTCGCGTTCCGCGTCGGCGTGTTCCTTGAACTCATCGCGCACCGCCATGGCGTGGACGCCGGTGGCCATGAAGTAGTGGTGCATGTAGCGCAGCACGCATACGATCTCCGTAGCCAGCGCGTCATTCAGAATGGAGATGGTTTGTTCCACGTCACCTTGGTAGGTGTCGGTTACCGCTCCGTCTTCGATTTTCTGCGCTGCGCGCTTGCGTATCTCTTCCACATCGGTCACAAAACTTGGCATAAAGGCTGACCTCACAGGGGAACTCCCGCCGGAAGGGCGGGGCAGGTGGTTGGATTCCCAAGGGTAGTCGAGCAGATGTCTGATTCCGCAACTTTGTTTGCGACACGCGCCGGAGCCAGTATTTGCGGGCCTAAATTCAGAGGCGCAAGGCGAAGGGCATCATGCCACGGCGGCCTGTTCCAGGGAAACCGTGACGGCCTCCCAAAACGGATCGGATGGGCGGCCCATTCGTCGCCCGTGCGAATTCGCTGAACATTTCTGAACGTATCGCATATATTGACTGCAATGCCTACTCTCGCCCTTTCGGACCTGATTGGCGCGCCGGTCATCGACAACACTGGAGCGAGAGCCGGCAAAGTTCGCGAAGTCACGCTGCTGCCGCAGGAGAATTCCAGTCAAATCGCCGGCTTCGTGGTGAAGACCCCTCAGGGCGACCGTCTGCTGCCCACCACGTCGCTCAGCCTGGTCAATGGCGGCCTGCGCATCGCCACCCCCGCTTCTGAGTGGGGCCCTTACAGCGGTGGTGAAGGCATGCTGCTGCTGGAGCGCGACCTGCTCGATCAACAGATCATCGACGTCCACGGGCGCAAGGTTGTGCGGGTCAATGACATTGACATCCACGAGGAGTTTGGGCACGAGCACATTGTGCTCAAGGTGGGCGCGGTGGACGTGGGTGCGCGCGGGGCGGTGCGCCGGCTGTTGAAAGGCGTCGTGCCAGCGGCGGTGCTGAACTTGCTGCTCGCCAAGATTCCGCCGCGCATGATCCCGTGGGAATTTGTTGACCTCATCGAGACGGATCCCGCCCGCCGCGTCAAGCTGAAGATCTCCCTAGACCGCCTGGCCAAGCTGCATCCGGCCGACATCGCCGACATCGTGGAAGACCTGGCGCCCGCCGAGCGCGAAGCCATCTTCGAGATGCTGGACGACGAGGTCGCCGCCGAAACCCTGGAGGAGATCAGTCCCCGGATGCAGGTTTCGATTCTCAGCTCGCTCGACTCCGACCGCGCCGCCGACATCGTGGAGGAAATGGATCCCGATGCCGCCGCCGACCTGCTCGGCGACATGCATCCTGATGACTCGCGAGAGATCCTGACCGAGATGCAGCCGGAGGAGCGCGCCGAAGTCGCCGAGTTGATGAATTTCGAGGAAGACACCGCGGCCGGGCGCATGACCACTGACTACATGGCCCTGGGACCAAATGCCAAGGTGGAAGACGCCATCGAGATGCTGCGCAACTTTGAGGGCGGCGTGGAGAGCATCAGCACCATCTACCTTGTCGGCGACAAGGACAAACTGCTGGGCGCCGTTCCCCTGGCCAAGGTTGTGCTGGCGCCTCCCGGCACGCCGCTGATGATGTTGAGCACGGGACACCTCACGACCGTGCATCCCGGCGCCGACGAGAAAACCGTTGCCGAACTCTTCGACAAGTACAACCTGTTGACTCTGGCGGTGATCAATGATGACGGGGTACTGACCGGCGTCATCACCGCGGACGACGTCATCAACATGCTGCGCGCCAAGCTGTGAATCAGTAGCCAGTAGTCAGTAGCCAGTTTCCAGATTGTCATCCTGAGCGGAACACCCGCAAAGACGTTCCGACCCGCTTCTGTTGCGGGGCGGGCGGGTGTGAAGCCGAAGGATCTGCGTTTGTTTTCGACGGCGTGACTGACCCAGTGAACCGCGGGTCCTTCGACTCCGCAAGCGTCCGCCAGGGGCGGACGCTTGCTGTGCTCAGGATGACAGCGATAAAGGACTGCTCGACACTGGCAACTGGCAACTGGCTACTGACGACTGACCACTGGCTAACTGACGACTGACGACTGACGACTGACCACTGGCTACTGTATTCTGGGAGGTCTTTATCATCTGACCGTAACTCCCAGTGTCATGTCCGATAAGCGACGGCTTAGAGTCTGGAGAATCCGCCTGCTGATGTTCCTGGCCGTCATTGGTCCTGGGTTCATCACCGCCAACGTGGACAATGACGCCGGCGGTATCTATACCTACTCCGCCGCTGGAGCACAGTTCGGCTACCTTCTGCTCTGGGTCATGATCCCCATGACGGTCGCGCTGGTCGTGGTGCAGGAGATGTCGGCGCGCATGGGCGCGGCCACCGGTAAAGGGCTCAGCGATCTCATCCGCGAAGAATATGGCCTGCGGATTACGTTCTTCATGATGCTGGGGCTGGTCATCACCAACTTCGGCAACGTGGTTGCGGAGTTCGCCGGAATCGCCAGCAGTCTGGAGCTGTTCCACATTTCCCGCTACGTGAGTGTGCCGGTTGCCGCCGTAGTGGTGTGGTTGCTGGTGGTAAAGGGCACCTACAAGAGCGTGGAAAAAGTCTTCCTGGCGGCGTCGTTTTTCTACTTCGCCTACATCATTGCGGGGGTGCTGGCGGGGCCGAGTTGGAAGGAAGCTTTTGTTGCCACGTTCAAGCCGCCGCACGCCGGGGCCTTCCACCAGTCGGCATACATTTACATGGTCATCGCCGTGGTGGGGACCACGATCGCTCCGTGGATGCAGTTTTACTTGCAGTCCTCGATCGTAGAGAAGGGAATCACCCCGCGCGAGTATCGCGCCTCGCGCTGGGACGTGATCCTGGGATGCTTATTCACCGATATCGTCGCCTGGTTCATCGTGGTGGCGTGCGCCGCGACGCTTTATGCGCATGGCGTTCGGCAAATTCGCGACGGCGCCGATGCGGCGCAGGCATTGCGTCCACTGGCTGGCGAGTATGCCTACATTCTGTTTGCTGCAGGACTGTTCAACGCTTCGCTCTTCGCCGCTTCCATTTTGCCCATCTCGACGGCTTACACAGTGTGCGAAGGACTGGGCTTTGAATCAGGTGTAGGGCATAAATTCAGCGAGGCCAAGGTTTTTTACTGGCTGTACACGCTGCTGCTCATCGCCGGTGGCGGAGTCATTCTGCTGCCCAACATCCCGCTGGTGAAGATCAGCATTTTGTCGCAGGTGGTGAACGGCGTCGTGCTGCCGTTTGTGCTCATTTTCATGCTGCTGCTGGTGAACAAGAGCGAGCTGATGGGCAAGCACGTCAACGGCACGTGGTTCAACCTGATCGCGTGGGCCACAACCATCATCATGATTGGGCTGACGATCGCCTGGTTCATCACCGGCCAGGCCGGAAGCTAGAGCAGCTTGCCCGCAGCGAGCTGTTGCACCAGGGTGCGGTCGGCATCGAGGAAGTCAAGCGCCGGCAAGTCGCGCCGCTGGACCCAGCGGATCTCGCGAAAAATGCGGTTCTGCAGCTCCCCTTCGTAGTGTTCGACCTTGAAGAAATGCAGCTCCACCGCGTTGCCGTTCAGGTAAGTGTGTTGTAGTTGCGCAACTTTGCGACCGATCTCCGCGTGGACGCCCAGCTCTTCCTCGAGTTCGCGCTTCAACGCCTCGGGAGGTTCTTCGCCGGCCTCGATCTTGCCGCCGGGAAATTCCCATTTCAGCGGCAGCGCCTGGTATTCCGTCCGCTGGCAGCACAGGATTTCCTCTCCGCGCACGAATAAGGCGGCAACCACCTGCTTGATCAAGGCGCGAGCCTCGTTTCTAAGCCCACTTGCCTGACGATCACGAAATCCTCTCCAGGTAGCGGCCGACCAGATCGGCGCAGTGTTCGACCAGCCTGCGGTCCTCATCGCGAAAGGAAGCGGGTGTGTGGCTGTCAATGTCGAGTTCGCCCACGACCTTGCCCTTGACCATTACGGGCACGACAATCTCGGAGCGAGTTTCGATGGAGCACGCCAGGTAACGCGGATCGGCCCGAACGTCGTCCACCACCAAGGTTTGTCCCGACGAGGCTGCCGCTCCACAGATGCCCTGATTGAGCGGAATGCGCTTGTGCGGCGTGTCCGCGCCGACATAGGGGCCCAGCACGAGTACGGGATCTTCGCCCGGTCGCGCCTTCTCGATCATGTAGAAGCCGACCCAATCGAAGTGGCGCAACCGTTCCTGCAGCCGCCCCACGAAGACGCTCATCAGGTCTTCGACGCTGCCGGCCGCGTCGGCCAACACAGTGAGTTCCTCGGCGAGGCGCTGATAGTTCGTCTCCATCGTCCTCCATTCATATCACACGCCGTGAAGCTGGCGAATCCCGGCGGGCCGCGGAAACAGCTCCGGATGCAGCGCCCAAGCCAAGGCGTGCAGTCCGCCGAGCAGGCTCGTCGCCGGCGTGTTCAGCAGTTCATCGTTGATGCAGAACACGCGCTCCTGGCGCACCGCCGGCAGGTCTGCCCAGCCGCGCTGCTCTACGATCTTCTCCAGCGGGACGCGGTCTCCGGCTCCGCACCAGGCAGCCACAATGACATCCGGCTGCGCCGATGCGACGTCCTCCGGTGTAATCGTCTTGCCGGGCGCGGCGATGAACTCGCCTCCTGCGGCTTCCACCAGCTCGGCTACCCACGGCTGCGACGCGATGATCGGTTTGCCCCATTCCTCGCAAAAGACCTTAGGCTTGGACGCAGAAGCGGCGCGCTCGCGGACCGCCTCGATTTCCTTTCGCATATTGGCGATCACGCTCTGACCGCGCTCCCATGCGCCCATCACGCCTGCAATCGCCGCCATGTCGGTGTAGATGTCGGCGAGCCTGCGCGGCGCCAGCCCGAGGAATCGTACGCCCGCTTTCAGGATGGCGGCCACGGCTTCCAGTTGGTAGGGCACCGACGCCAGCACCAAGTCGGGACGGGCGGCGAGAATCTGTTCCGTCTGGGCGGTCCAGGAATCGGAGACAATCAAGCGCGAGCCATCGGCAACCTCGGGGCAGACGTCGGCGCAGTATTTGGTGCAAGCAACCAGGCGATCGAGCAGGCCCAGATCGCGCAGCGTGACCGTGGCGCTGGGCTGGAGCGAGACCACTCGCTGCGGAGTGTGATTGCTGTTCAAGGCTGTTCGATTATACGGAGGGCGGCCCCATGACCGGCAACGCCTGGCGCGGTAAGCTACTGGTGAGGGTTTTGCGCCCATGTATTCTCCCCAACTTCTCGATCACTTCGAGCGACCGCGCAACTCCGGCGAGTTGCCCGACGCCGATGCTCAGGTACGCGTCGAGAATCCAGCATGCGGCGACATTCTGGAGCTTGCGATCAAGATGAACGCCGGACGGATTGGCGAGGTCCGCTTTCGTGCCAAAGGCTGCGTGCCCGCCATGGCGTGTGCCTCTGCGATGACGGAGTTGGCAAAGGGTAGGTCCCGGCAGGAGGCGAGTGCAATCAGTAAGGCAGACATCGTGGATGCAGTTGGAGGCGTGCCGCCGGCATCGGGTCATGCCGCGCAATTAGCGGTTGATGCTCTCAGAGCGGCGCTGAAGAAGCTAAGGTAAACATCTCCGGTTGTCATCCTGAGCGGAGCACGAGTCCGCTCTGGCGGACTCGTGCGAAGTCGAAGGACCCCTATCGTTGCGACGAGCTTTGGGGCCGCTCTACACCGTTTCCGTTTCCAGCTCTTCTTCCAACAGTTGCTTGTTGTACAGCTCGGTGTAGTAGCCGTTGCGTTCGATCAGCTCTTCGTGAGTGCCGTACTCCACGATCTGGCCGTCGTGCAGCACAGCGATGCGATCGGCGTTGCGCACCGTCGAAACCCGGTGCGAGATGAAGATGGTGGTGCGCCCCTGCATGATCTCGCGCAGATGATTCAGGATGCGATCTTCGGTCTGGGTGTCCACGCTGGCGAGGGCGTCATCGAGCACCAGGATGCGCGGACTGCGGATCAACGCTCGCGCAATGGCCGTACGCTGTTTCTGCCCGCCGGAAAGCGTGAGGCCGCGCTCCCCGACCAGGGTGTTGTAGCCATCGGGAAAACTCTCGATGTCATCAGCAATATTGGCGGCCTCGGCGGCGCGGCGAATCTCTCCATCGGTGGCGTGCTCGGCACCGAAAGCGATGTTCTCGCGAATGGTGTCGCTGAACAGGAACGTCTCCTGCGGAACAAAGCCGATGTTCTTGCGCAACACCTCGAGCGGGAACTCGCGAATGGGCCGCCCGTCGATCAGCACCGAGCCTTCAGGCGCATCGTAAATGCGCGGAATCAGCGACACCAGCGTGGACTTGCCCGATCCGGTGGGGCCTACAATTGCCAGGCTGGTGCCTTCGGGCACCCGCAGGTTGATGTTTTTCAGCACCGCTTCATCGCCATGCACTTGACCCATGCCGCGCTCGGCGGCGATCAACGTGTGACCGTAGTGAAAGCTCAGGTTGCGGAACTCGATCTCGCCGCCAACTTCGGTGGGAGCGCCGATTGCAGGCACGCCGGCGTCGGTGACCTCGGGCTGCTCCGCCAACACGTTCTGGATGCGGCCCATGGATGCGGTGCCGCGCTGAAATATGTTAAGGACCCAGCCCAGGGAAATGATGGGCCAGGTGAGCTGCACCATGTAGGTGTTGAAGGCTACGAAGCTGCCGACCGAAATGCGATGCAACAGGACTTCGCGGCCGCCGATCCACAGTACGATCACGACGGCGAGGCCGAGCAGGGTTTCCAGCGTCGGCCACAGCATGCCCATCAAGCGCACCAGCTTCAAACTGCGCGCGATGTATTCGGTGTTCTCGCGCTCGAAGCTCTCGATCTCCGCTTGCTCCTGCACATAAGCGCGAATCAGCCGCGCTCCGGAAAAGTTCTCCTGCGCCTTGGCCGAAATGTTGGAGAACATCGCCTGGATGCGCTCGAAGCGCTCGTGAATTTTGCGGCCGAAGTACTGCACCACGATGCTGACCACGGGCAGTGGCAGGAAGGCGAACAGGGTAAGGCGCGGGCTGATGCTCAACATGAACACCAGCGCGCCCGCGGTGAACACCACTGTGTTGGCGGTGTACATGATGCCGGGCCCGGCCAGCATGCGCACCGCGTTCAGATCGTTGGTGGCCCGGGCCATGATGTCGCCGGTGCGGGTGCGCTGATAAAAACTGTAAGACAGCCGTTCCAGATGCGTGAACAGGTCGTTGCGCAGATCGAATTCAATTTCGCGCGACACCCCGATCAGGATCCAGCGGGTAAGGAATTGGAAGATGGCTTTGGTCCCGGCGACCGCCAGCAGCAGCGCCGAGTAGGTGAGCAGTTTGTGGCGTGTGACTCCCAGGTTTAGATCGTCAATGGCGCGGCGGATGACCAGTGGGAAGAGAATCCAGACCCCGTTGTTGCACAAGACGCACAGAGCGCCGATCCAAAAAGTCACTCGGTATTTGCGGAGATAAGGGAACAGCGGGCTGAAGTTCTTGAACATGAGTGGACAGACGTTAGATGTTGGCGGTTGGAGTTTCGCTCTAGGCTTTTGCCACTACGTCGGCACCCGCAACAGAAAGTAACCTCCGGCCAGAGCAAAAATGAAGTCGGGCGCCCAGGCCGCCAGCATGGCGGGCAGTTGATTGGCATTGCCCATCGCCTCGAACAATCCGGCGGTGACCCAATACACCACCGCGATGGCGATCGCAATCACCACACTGCCCAGGGCTCCGCCCTTGCGGCCGGACGCGGCGAAGGGGACCGCCAGTACGGCCATCACTAGAGTGATCAGCGGAAACGCCAGCTTCTTCTGCAACTGCACCTTCAGCCGCACGGTGGTAAAACCACTCTGCTCCAGGTCTCCGATGTAGCGCTGCAGTTCTTGATAATTCATTTCCGCCGACTGCTTGACTTCTTTCTTGAAGTAGCTGGGGTCCTCGTGCAGTTCATTGAAGGTGGCCACATCGAAGGTCCGATAATCCTGGATGGAAGTTCCCGACAGAGTTCGGACCCAGCCCTGCGCGAAGATCCACTTGTTCAGCGCCTCGTCCCAATGGGCGTGGGCGGCGTAGATACGGCGCGTGAGCTGGAAGGTGTTGGGGTCAAACTCGAAGATGGAGACGCCGCCGAGCTGGTTGGTGTAGGGATCGAAGACCTGGTAATAAAAAATGTCGTTGTTCTGTCCGAAAATCCACTTGCGGTCAGCCTGCAAGTAGGTCTGCGGCGGTTTTCCCTTGATCTGGTTGCGTAGGATTTCCTGTTCCCGGTTGGTGCGCGGGATATAGAGCTGGTCGAAGACAAACATGGCCGCGGCAAAGATAGCGCACACCACAATTACCGGCAGCGCGGCGCGATAGATGCTGATGCCGGTGGCCTTCATGGCCGTCAGCTCGCTGGATTTCTCCAGCAGTCCGAAGGTGATGAGCACGGCCAGCAGCACCGCAACCGGCGCCATCAGGTAAAGCAGGGACGGGCTCAGGTTCAGCAGGTACTCCATCAGCATGATCACCGGCACTTTGTTGCGGACGATGTCGGTCAACAGTTCGAAGAAGGTGAATACCAGCGCCAAAATCAAGAACGTCGCCAGCACCATGCCCAGATACATGGCGAAGTCGCGCAGGATCATGTCGTCCAGAATGAGCGGGAACCTCGCGCTGAAGCGCTTGCGGTGAGGCGAAGAATCTCGTCGGGCACGCGCGCTGCTGGGAAGGGGACCACGGCGCGTCCAAAATTCTTGCAGCTTCTCCCAAATCCCTTTCCACTGCGGGCTCAAGTTGCCGATCTCAATCGGCATCCGGTCCACGCGCCATAACAGCACCAGTCCGCACAGGAAGAAGAAGAGGTTGGCCATCCAGACGCCTTCCCACGGAGGCATCTTCCCTTGGCGTGCCATGGAGACGCCGGTCAGCGAGAAGAAGTAATACACGAACACCAGCAAGATCGTGAGCACGAAGCCGGTACTCTTGCCGCCTTTGCGGGCCGAGAGTCCCAGCGGGATGCCGACCATCGCCAGCACCAGGCAGGCGGCCGGAAGCGCAAATCGGCGATGGAATTCAATCTCGTAGTAGCGCGCTTTGCTCAGGTCGTAATTCCACGTCCCGGGATCGGTATTTTCCAGCGGCGCGGCGGCGCGGCGTTCGCGGGCGGCATCGCGTAACAGCTCGTGCAATCCCAATTCGGCGACCGGAAGCAAGTCGTGCGCCCGCTCCGCGTTGCTGGGCATCTGGATCGGGATCTCGGTGCTGTCAAAGGTGGTGATGGAGTACTGGTCTTTGGCCTTCGCTACGCTCTCCTGCTGGGTGCCGTCCTCCAGATGCAAGCGTAACTTGTCGGGCGAGTCGCTCAACAGCGCGCCGCGCTTGGCCAGAGTGACTTTGGGAGAGGACGGGTCGCTGACATCGGCCAGGAAGATGCCCTGCCACAACGAGCGGCCACGGAAGGGAATTGCGTCCTGCACATAAAGCACAACGTTCTTGAACTCTTCGTAGAAGACGTGCGGCTGAATTTCAAAGGAGGCTTGCGACGATTTCAGCTTGTCCTGCAAACGATTCAGCGCCACCGCCGATTTGGGCGCCACGTAGACGTTGTTGACCATGCCCAGCATCCAGGCGCCAACGGCGAAAATCGCAATGGCGCGCACAAACATTCCCACGCCCATGCCGCTGGCACGAATGGCGGTAACTTCGCTGTCGGCCGCCAGCCGGCTGAGGCCGACGAGGATGCCCACCAGCACACCCATGGGCAGGGTCAGTGTGAAGGTGGCTGGCAGCGTGTAAAGAAAAATCTCCGCGACGCTGGGCAAGGGAGCGCTGTTGCGGACCACCAGCTCCAGCAGCCGCCCCAGGTCCCGCATGAAAATAATGAAGGTGAATAACGCGACGCCCAGCAAGGCGTGCGAGCCCACTTCCTTCAGGATGTAGCGGGTCAGAATGCGCACAAACTGCTAGTTTAGCGGAAGGGCAGCGTTGGTGAACAGGTGCGCTGCGGTTCTGACTTTTAATGCGGATATCCTGGCCTACGGTTATTTGTACTGTTGAGTGAGTAGCGCATGTTTCAAGAATCGGTTTGTAACAGGGCCCGGCTTCAGCCGCGCCGTAGGGGTCTTTATAACAATATGGGCTTTAGCTCCTGTTCTCAGCAGCTAAAGCTGCTATCTCGGACTGCAGTGGCGGCACGACTGGAAGTTGTGCCCTGATACAAATCTGACCTGCGACTATTCTTGAAACACGTTCGAGTTTGCACGGGTTCCCACCCGGCCCCTGCCCTGATACACTTGGGCGGCTAATTTTCATAAATGAGTCATAACAGTTCTCCTAAGATTCGCTTGGTGCTGCTCTGGCACATGCACCAGCCTTTCTACAAAGACATGGTCACCGGCGAGTATCGCCTTCCCTGGGTGCGCCTCCACGCCCTCAAGGACTACTACGGGATGGTGAAGCTGCTGGACGAGTTCCCCCAGGTCCATCAGAACTTCAATCTCGTCCCTTCGCTACTGGCCCAGATTCAGGATTACGTCTCGGGCCAGGCGCACGATCCATTTTTCGATCTGGTGTCCAAGCCTGCGGCCGAGCTGACTCCCTCCGAGCGGCACTTTGCCTTGCAATATCTGTTCCAGGCCAACCCGGTCAACATGATTGGGCGCTATCCCCGCTATCGCGAGCTGTGGGAGACCTATCGCGCAACCAGTGAGCGCCCCGAAGGGCCGGAGGCCTACTTTGGAACGCGCGATTACGCCGACCTCCAGGTGCTTTCGCAGCTTGCCTGGTTCGACGAGTTCTTCCTGGAGGGGCCAGACATCGCCGCGCTGGTGCAAAAGGGCGAGGACTTCAGCCGCGACGATCAGCAGCTGGTGATTGCCAAAGAGCGCGAAATTCTCGCCCAGGTGCTGCCCGCTTACGCCGCGGCGGCGCAGCGCGGATCCATCGAGCTCTCTGCTACACCGTACTATCACCCCATCCTGCCGCTGCTATGCGATAGCAACGTGGGCGCGCAGTCCTCGCCCGGACTGAGTCTGCCCACGCGGCGCTTCCGCCGTCCGGAAGACGCCAGTCTGCAGATCGAGCGCGCCCTGGATTCTCATCAGGCGCTGTTCGGGGTCCGCCCCAAGGGACTCTGGCCTTCGGAGGGAAGTGTCTCGGAGGAGGTCGTGATGCTGGCGGCGCGGCAGGGAATCGAGTGGATGGCAACCGATGAAGGCGTGCTGGGACGCTCGCTCGATTTCAATTTTGCGCGCGAAGCCAACGACCATCTTTCTGCCGAGGCCGCGGAACGCCTGTACGGCATTTATCAGTACCAGAAGAACGACACGCGAATGCACATGGTCTTCCGCAACCATCGGCTTTCCGATCTCATCGGGTTTGTGTACTCGGGGATGCCCGCGCAAGAAGCTGCCAATCACCTCATCGAGAACATCAAGAGCTCCGCGCGGCCGCTCCTCGAACGCGGGAAAGACCCCGTGGTTTCCATCATCCTCGACGGCGAAAACGCGTGGGAGTATTACCCGAAATCAGGCCGCGAATTCCTGCGCCGCTTCTACGATGCCTTGCAGCATGATTCGGAGATCGAAGCGGTTACCATCAGCGAGGCCATCGCCCGGAACAAGCCCGATGACTTCAAGCCCTTGCAGCGGCTGGTTCCCGGTTCGTGGATCAATGCCAACTTCAACATCTGGATTGGCTCTCCCGAAGAGAACCAAGCCTGGGACCTGCTCTCCGAAGCCCGCGACTATTACGACCGCCATGCGCAAAAAGTCTCTGCCAAGCAGCGCAAGCTGGCGTGGGAAGAGTTGCTCATCGCTGAGGGCAGCGATTGGAACTGGTGGTACGGGCCGGAGCATCACTCGGCCAACGATCGCGACTTCGACGAACTCTATCGCCGGCATCTCTCCAACGTGTACCACGCCCTCGAAGGCGTTCCGCCGGAAGAGCTGAACACCCCGATCATCAGCGGAGTTGTGCGTCCCAGCTATATTCCGCAGACGGCTTATGTGCGCGCCCGGGTGGACGGATTGGTCAGCGGATACTTCGAGTGGATGGGCGCGGCCAGCTACACCTCGGACCAGCGCACCGGCGCCATGCACGGCAGACAGTTTTTGCTGGACGCCGTTTTCGCCGGACTGGACGCGGATTCCGTATCGGGCCGTTTGGACTTCCAGCACAGCGTGCCCGAAGGCGCCTATCGCCTGACGGTGAATCTGGAAGTTCACCGCGACGAGCATGACCGCAAGTCGGCGATGCAATCCTACAGGCTGGCCGCGGATGCGCACGGACCCACGCTGCAAAAGTGGGTGTTGAGTAACGGACAAGAGCGCCGTAAGCTGGCCAGCTTTTCCTCTGACGATGGCAAATCCACCAGCAACGGCGTCGAGGTGGCGCTGCGCGAGGTTTTCGAATTCCGCGTTCCCTTCGCCCTGCTGGGCGCGCAGCAGGGCAGCCGCATCCGTTTGCGTTTTGCCATCTGGCGCGATCACCTGCCGGTGGACTCGTTGCCGCTGGAAGGCTGGATCGATCTGTTTGCGGTCCCGGAGGAAGAACTGGAGAACAACCTCTACAGCTTTGCCTCGCACGAGTAGCGCTAGGTCTGTGGCTCGACCTGCCGCTTGCTTCCCGCCGGCCAATAGACAGGCCAACCGCGCTCTCGCGCAATCTGCTCCAGATCTTCGTTGGGATTGACGCAGATGGGATACTTTGCCATCTCCAACATGGCCTGGTCGTGCACCGAGTTGCCCAAGGCCACGTCGATTGGTTGGTCAATGTGTTCGCGAATTGCCACGACTTTCAGTTCGTCGGTCGGAACTCGAATCAGGCGATCGCTGGCGCATCCCCCCTCCACCTCAACGCTTGCTGCCAGCACGTGCTGACGGGCAATGCCGAACTGCATGGCGGCGTATTCCACCAGCCAATTGTTGGTTGAAGAAACCGCCCAGAGATTGCATCCTTGCGCCGCCAGCCGGCGCGTCAACTCCTGCATCTCCGGAAAGACGCGCGGGCTGACCACCTCGGTGAAGAACTCTCTTGCCGCCCGCCGCAACAGCCGGCAAGAGACGCCGTGATTCATGGTGACCATTTCACCGCAGATTTGTTCTTCGTTGACCCTGCCGGCTTGGTACTGCTTGTAGCGCGCCAGCGCCCACTGTGCAACCTCGCGGCTGACGATGCCACGCTCGATCTCCCAATAGAAGAAGTCGGCCCCGGCGTCGCCGCTCCACAGGGTCCCATCGCAATCGAAGACCGCGATGGCCGGCCGCAGCGCCAGCACCGACTCAATAAACTGCAGAGCCGCGCTGGGGCAGTCGGTTGCGCTCAAAACTGCTTCTCCGAGGAGATCATGTCCGAGCGCGACAGGCGTTCATAATCTTCGGGCGTGTCAATGTTGGCGACGGCCCGCGCGTCGTCCACCGGCAGGTACTTGATGTGCCGTTGCTGCTGGTGCTCCAGATCGCGGGCGGTCGCGTCCAGCGGCGCGCGCAGAAACGCTTCGATCAGCTCCCGGCCGATCAGGATGGGATGCCCGTGCAGCCGCTCCGCCCCACGTTGCACTTCGGGCACAACGGCCCACACCTCTGGATCCGCGCTCAGAAATGCGTCGTGCAGTTTTTGCAGCGTAGCGGGCAACACCGGAGGGCGGTCCGTCAGCGCCAGGAAAGCGGCATCGCGCCCGTGATTCAGCACTTCCCGTACGCCCAGGCGCAGCGAACTAAACTGCCCCCGCTCGGGAGTGGGATTCACCACCAGAAACGCTCCGTGCGCGTAGGTGACCGGCCCAATGGCTGGCGCGTTCTCCCCAGCCACCACGATGACCAGATCGGTCATGGGCTGCAGCAGATCGATGGTAGCTCCGAGAAAGGTGTTGGCCGCCGGCGTTCCTTCGGCCACGGGCGGCCACGGCAGAAGTGCTTTGTCGCGGCCCATGCGCGTGGAAAAACCGGCCGCCAGGACCACTCCGCAAATACTGGGAGACATCGCCATGCCACGAAGATACCAAAGCGCAGTTGCGGAAACCAGCCAATACCGGGCGATGCCGTTATACTTCTGCAACGGCGCGATTGCTTTTGCATCGAACCTGCATGGCCACCCGGACCCAATCTTTGAGCGAACAGGACCTGCGCGACCTGGGCTTCGGCTCGGTGGTCTCGCGGGAAAGCCGCCAGCGCCTGCTCAATCGCGATGGCAGTTTCAACGTCGAGCGACGCGGCTTGCACTTCTGGTCGTCCTTCAGCCTGTATCACGCCCTGCTGACCATGCCGTGGTGGCAGTTTCTGCTCCTCGGCGTGGGCGGCTATGCGCTGGCGAACACCATCTTTGCGTTGGCTTATGTTGCCTGCGGTCCCGCGGCCTTGGCCAGCACCACGCCCGGTGTTGAGCAGAATGCGTTCTTGCGCGCGTTCTTCTTCAGTGTGGAAACGCTCTCCACCATCGGCTACGGAAATGTCGTGCCTATAGGCGTGGCCGCGAATGTGATCGTGACGATGGAGGCGCTCGCCGGGCTGGCCGGGTTCGCCATCGTAACCGGCCTTCTATTCGCGCGGCTTTCGCGGCCCACGGCGAAGGTGCTGTTCAGCAGCCACGCTGTTATTGCGCCCTATCGCGACATCACGGCGTTCGAGTTTCGCGTGGCCAATGCGCGTTCCAGCGAATTGATCCAGGTCTCTGCTACCGTGCTGCTCAGCCGCTTCGAGGAGGTTAACGGCGTGCATACCCGCCAGTACTACACGCTGTCACTGGAGCGAGACAAGGTTGTATTTCTCCCCTTGACCTGGACGGTGGTGCACCCGATCGACGAAACCAGCCCGCTGCATGGCGAGACGCAGGAGTCAATGCGCCGATCGCAATCGGAATTTCTGGTGCTGCTCAGTGCTTTCGACGAGATTTTCTCAGCCACCGTCCAGACACGCACCTCTTACACGTCCGACGATGTCATCTGTGGCGCGCGCTTCGCCAACGCCTTCATGCTGGACGCCGCGCAGAAGTTTACCGACGGCGCGGGCAAGAACAAGAAGGTTGCGGTGGACATGCGCCTGTTCGACATAGTGGAACCGGTCGATCATGCATTGAATCGTGGATGATTTCCGGTCGAGTGGATTTCCGATGTCTAGAACAATCCCGTGACTTACTGCAGAAATAGGGGTCCTTCGCTTCGCTCAGGATGACACTACGCTAGGGCGTTCATTCACTCGGCACGAGTTTGTGCCACTGTGTCGCCTGCTCGTAGGCATGAGCGAGGCGCAGCACGGTCGCATCGGCCCCCGGCTTGCCGGAGATTTGCAATCCCGCGGGCAGTCCTTCCCGCATGAATCCGCAGGGAACCGAGACGCTGGGCCAATAGAGCACGCTGAAGGGCGAAGTGTTGCGCAGCAGGTATTTCGTCTCGAATTGCCGCAGCTCATTGATTCCCAGCGATTGGAGCTCCGAAATTCGCGGCGCTGCCACCGGAACCGTGGGTGTGATGATCACGTCCATTGCTTGGAATAGCCGTTCGGCCTTGTTCCTCTCACCATTCAGGCTGCGCCAGTCGCGAATGTAATCGCTCGCGCTGATGCCGGCGCACTTCAGAATTCGAGGCAGCGTGTGCGGCTGGTAGAGTTCCGGAGTCTTGGTCACCATGGCTTCGTGATATTCGTAAATTTCGGCGTTGAAAATAGTGCGATGTCCGCCGGCTTCGAGCTTCACATCGGCAACCTGCGCCACCAGAGTCTTGACGACTGCGATGGCCTCTTCCACGCAGGCGGCCACCTCGGGCTGGAGGTCGAAGAAGAAATTCTTGCGCGCAACGCCGACTCTCAGCCCGGCCACGCTGTCGTCGAGCCCGGCCCAATCGTTGGGCGCGCTGGAGCCGGTTTCGGCCACCAGCGCCCCCAGCAGAAGCGCAGCGTCGCGCACCGTGCGGGTCATCGGCCCCGGCGTATCGAACGATGCGGAGAGCGGAACCACTCCGTTGCAACTCAGCCAACCCGCGCTGGGACGATGTCCGACAATCCCGCAAAGCGCTGCGGGACAGCGAATCGATCCCGCAGTGTCGGTTCCGATCGCTGCGATGCAAAGCCCCGCCGCAACCGCTGCCGCAGAACCGGACGACGATCCTCCCGTGATGCGTTGCAAATCCCACGGATTTTTCGCCGGCCCAAACGCACTCACGATGCCGCTGCCGCCAAACGCGAACTCGTGCAGGTTCAGCTTGCCAACCAGCACCGCGCCCGCCCGCTTCAATTGGCGGACCAATACAGCGTCTTGCGTGGGAACCCGATCGCGATACTGATCGCTGGCCGCAGTGGTTCGAACGCCCGCCGTATCGAGCAGATCTTTCAGACCGATGGGAACGCCGTGCAGCGGCCCTCGCCAGCGGCCCGCCATGACTTCTGCTTCAGCCTGCCGTGCCTGCTCCAGCGCAAGCTCCGCCGTCACGGTGATGAAAGCGTTCAGAGCGGGATTCAGCCGCTTGGTGCGCGCCAGGCACTCGCGCGTCAGCTCCAGCGGAGAAAGTTGGCGGGTGCGAATCTGCTGCGCGGCTTCACTGAGGGTGAGCATGGAATTCGGGAGTACCTAAGAGTTACCTCAGGGGTTAAAGCCCAGTATCGGAGAAATCTCGGGTCTGCGGCGGCGTGTCCTTGCGGTCGGCGAGAAAGTCGTCAGGCACATCGACCGTCTTCATCAACTCAAAGAAATCCTGCCAGGATTCTGGTATGCGCGACTGGATGACCTGCCCGCTTGGAGTGTCCTTCTTCTTTGCCGCTTTCTTGGGCAATGACATAGTTAGCAACATCAAGGTTTAGGTGGAATCTTGGCAATCTCGGCGTCAAAGGCGGCGAGAGAGTCCTTTATCGAGAGGCCCTTGTTATGGCATTGGTAGAAGAAGTTCAGGGCATCAATGTGGGCGCTCTTTGCCAATTCGACCTTTTCACCAAAGGCCTCTATATCAAAGGGGTCGGGTGGGTCCTCCTCCCACTTCTCGAAGATATTGAACAAAAAGTGTCCCCGTGGAATTTTGCTCATGAAGTTCCTCCTACCCTCTCTTGGGCATCTCGCCTAGGATTGTACACTCCGATTCGCCATTGGCTCCCTGCATGCGAATATCAAATGAGATTCACTCAAACTCTTTCAATTCTTCCGGCTTTCTCTTCAACTGCCAGCGCCAGAACGCATAGAACGGCGCGCCGAGAAAGACAATGGCAATGCCGATCAGCGTTTCTTTGGGACGCGTGACCACCGAGTTGAGCGCCCAGGCGCCCGCCACCAGCACGTAAAGAGCGGGCAAATAGGGATAGCCGGTGCAGCGATACGGCCGCGGCAGATCGGGGTGGGTGCGCCGCAGCACGAACAATCCCGCCACCGCCGCGGTGTACGACAGCACCATCATGAACATCACGTAGGTGTAGAGCTGGTCGAAGCTGCCGCTGAGGGCCAGCACCGCCGCCCACGCGCTCAGCGAAATCAGGCTGAAGGCGGGCGTGCGGTAGCGCGGATGCACGCGCCCCATGGCGTGAAAGAAGGCGCCGTCACGCGCCATGGCAAACGAGACCCGCGCACTGCTGAGGATGGCGCACGACATCGCTCCTAAGCACGAGAGCGCGATCACTGCGCTGAGCCAGCGCGCAGCACCGCCTCCTAAGAGCACAGCCGCAGCAGCGTGGGCGACGGTCTCTTCCTTGGCCACGGCAGTGATCGGCAGCGCATAAAGATAAACCGCATTCACCGCCAGGTAGATGATGCCAACGACGAGCACGCCCATCACCATGGCGCGCGGCAGCACGCGTTGCGGGTTCTTGATTTCGCCCGCCACCCACGTGATGTAAACCCAGCCATCGAACGCCCAGAAGACGCCGATCAGCGCGACGCCAAATCCGGAGATCATGACGCCCAACGACATCGGTTGGCTCGATGGAATACTGACTGCGTAGTTCGACCAATGACCGTGGCCAATGGCAAGGCCGAGCACGATGAAGAGCCCAATGGCCGCGAACTTCGCCCAGGTCGCCACGTTGATCAGCGCCGAGCCACGCTTCAGTCCGAGCACGTTGATCGCGGTCAGCAAAACAATTGAGCAGATGGATACGACGTGCCCGCGCGTCAGCGTCCATCCAAGAATCGTTGCGACTGGAACATGAGCCGCCGCCACGGGCAGCACCGCGCCGAAGTATTCGGCGAAGCCGACGGCGAGCGCGGCGATGGTGCCGCTCTGGCCGACGGTGAAGATCATCCAGCCGTAAAGAAAGGCCGGGAACTCGCCATAGGCCTCGCGCAAATACACATATTGTCCGCCCGCCTCGGGAAACATCGCTCCCATCTCGGCGAAGGCGAAGCACGCCAGCAGCGAGATCAGCCCGCCTGCCAGCCACACTCCCAGGAAGAACAACGGCGTGCGCACGGCGGAGGCGATTGGTCCGGCGGTGAGAAAGATGCCGGAGCCGATGATGCCGCCGGCCAGCAGCATCACGGAATCGGTCAGCGAGAGGCCGCGCACCAGCGACGGCCCATGATGATGCTGGACCGCGGCGGCGGGTTGCGCTGTGCTGGGCTGGGCTTTGCTAGGGTGCGGCATGGATCAGCCGATGCCGAGGTCCTCGGGCATTTCCAGCGGCGTGCCGCACACCCGGCAGATCACCGCCGAGCAGTCGCCGCAGGTGAGCGGATCGTCCACCTCGTGCGCGCAGTTGGGACAATACAGTTCCGGCGAGTGCGCCGAGCCGTTCGTGGGTTCGGGAGTTTGAGCCATATGTTCCGGAGACTGTAGCAGATGGGTCAGCGGAAAAACAATTAGACGGGTTGGCAGCGGCTTCAGTTTCCGGATCGCCGACAGGGCGACTCTTCACTTCCTGGCTTATCTCAAGCCAAGTTCGTCATCGTACTGTTGGATGACCCCGTAGCACTCGCAGGCAGCGTCTTCAAGTTTTCTGCGGTTCACGATCTTCACTGCACCACGGGTGTACTCGATGAGCTTCTTCCTCTGCAAAACACCAGCCGCCACGCTCACGGTAGGCCTGTCTGTTCCTAGCATGGTTGCGAGAAAATCATGAGTGATGGGCAGCGACGCAGAATCCACTCTATCCTGAGCCATTAGCAACCACCGCGCCAGGCGCTGCTCAATACCGTGCAGCCGATTGCACGCAGCTGTTTGTGCAACCTGCATACCCCGAACTGCAGCATAGCGGCCCAACACCAATTGCAGGTGGGGAGCAGATTCCAAAGTGTTTTGCAAAGCTCCGATCTCGACCCGAAACCCATCCCCCGTGATTTGCATCACCGCTTGAAACGGACTAATGCTCAGGCCAACCGCCGCCAGGGTCCCTGTAAAACCTTCTTTTCCCACGATGCCAGCTTCGGCGGTTTTTCCATCTTTCATTACGACTACAAGAGAAATCAAACCGCGATTCGGGAAGTAGGCAAATTCCAGCTTTCCACCCGCCTCGTGAAGGACTAGATGGTTTGGCAAGCTGACGTATTCGAGATGAGGACGAAGTGAGCTGTAGTCGCTATCGGAGATGGATAAAAGGATTATGTTGCTGACGGGTTTCCCATCGGTATTAGTCCGCTCGCCGGACCGCGCGACTTGGAGGTTTTTGCGTGCCACAAACCAGAACCGAAAACCATCCCAGATGGGAAAGTGAACTAGTCGTGGCATGCGAAGCAGGGACCCTGCTCATTCGCTCCACTCAAAAAATTATACAGTGCCCCTCCCCAACGCTTCTGTAGGATGTCCAACAGTGGCTTTACCGCTGGTGCGCGCAAGCATTGCGACGCACGAAACGTGACCGACGCTTAAGCGATTCCGCCACTTTAAAGAAGGGGCCTGAAATAGGCCGAACCAACAAGAATCTGCGTATGTAGGGTGCCCAACAGACCATCAAAATTGCCATGTGATATTAGTGTGACGGGGGAAGTAATGGGTCCCCGTGGTTATCGCCTGGCCGGGTCATCATGGGAATCTCATTCTGTTTCAGCGCCTCCAACCGGTCTGATGTCGAAATGCCAGCGCTGCCCCCCTTCGGAGGTATGAAATGAGCGCCAGGGGCATTCCAATCCGCAGCCAGGGCCGTCCAGCCGGACGGGTTGATTCGCCGCGGTCCGCAAAGCCTTCCCGGCTTCAAACCCCCAAGCCGCAACCAACCAATGGCGATACGGTTTTCGATCCCCAGGCCTTTCTGGCGAGAGCTGGGTTGGGCAGGAAGATTTTCAATCTGAAAAAAAATGACACGGCGTACGCGCAAGGCGACCCTACCGACGCGATCTTTTACGTGCAGACGGGCCGACTGAGAATAACTATCACCTCCGCAAACGGAAAAGAAGCGACCCTTGCCTTGATGGGCGCCGGGGAATTCGCGGGGGAGGATTGCATGGTCTCAGCTCATCCTGTTCGACTCGCGACGGCTACCGCGATGACCGAGTGTACACTCCTCAGAATTAGCAAGTCGGAAATGGTCCGTGCACTTCATCAAGAACCCGCATTCTCGAATGTGTTCGTCTCCTTTCTGCTCACCCGCAACGCTCGCATCCAAGCGGACCTGGTCGATCAGCTTTTCAATTCCAGCGAAAAGCGGCTGGCGAGGATTCTGTTATTGCTCGCGCAGTTCGGCAAGGAAAGCAAACCCGAGACGGTGGTTCCTAAGATCAGCCAGGAGATATTGGCTGAGATGATCGGCACCACCCGGTCCCGCGTGAGTTTTTTTATGAATCGCTTCAGAAAGTTGGGCTTCGTCGAATATAACGGCGAGATTCGGGTTCACAACTCCCTTCTCAATATCTTTCTGCAGGAATGAGGGCGCTGTAGTTTTTGTGCAAGCCTCCCTGTGAAAGACCGCTCCTTTAGGAGCCTCCAGGTTCAGCGGCTGAGAAACGGCTTCAGCGCATATTCCCGGCCCGCTATCTTCCACTTGGGCACCCCGTAGCCTTTGAAATCCTGGTTTGTGCAAGATTGACCAGACATCCGAACGTAGGGCGGAATATCTTTCGGAATGAGTTCCCTTCTTAGGGGATGGTTTAAGTGGCACAGAAGCCGTCCGTGACTGAGTTCCGGGTGGCTTCTCTTTTTTACAGATGCTTACGCCGAGGGGCACCTTGGCGATTGCCCCGGACTGATGATCTAGTCGGAAACCGATCCCCTACCGACGGATCACGGACCCCTAGTTGCGACGCTTTGTTTTTTTGAAAGCCTATACTCGAATTCCCGAGGACCTCATGATCGACAAGCAAACCATTGCCGCGGACGAGCGTTTGCGCCAGGAGTTCAACCAGTGGGCCGAGCAGGGCCGCGGCGAGGAGATGGAGAACCATCACATCAGCATCACCCAGCAAACGCTGGCGCGGATGGAACTGAAGCCGGGCGACCGCGTGCTCGACCTGGGCTGCGGCGCGGGATGGGCCAGCCGCCTGATCGCCGACGCCGTAGCCCACGGCGATAAGCCCGGACAGGTGATCGGGCTCGACGTCTCGGACGAGATGATTCGGCGCGCGCGTGCCGGCTCGACCGCCTATGACAACCTGATGTTCGTCATCGGCTCCGCCCAGCAAATTCCGTGGGAGGAAAACTTCTTCGACAAGGTGCTGTCGGTGGAGAGTTTTTATTACTACGCCGACCAGGACCGCGCCCTAGCTGAGCTCTTCCGCGTGCTGGCGCCGCACGGCGAGCTGTTTATCCTGATCAATCTTTACCAGGACAATCCCTACTCGCTGCGCTGGGTCGAGGAGCTGAAGGTGCCGGTGCAGGCACGCTCCGAGCAGGAGTACATCCAGTTGCTGAAGGCGCACACCTTTGAAGATGTGCGAGCGGTGCGCATCCCCGACTTAACTCCGACGCCGGAGGAGTACAGCGGCAAGTGGTTCAAGAATGCCGAGGAGTTGCGCGAGTTCAAGCGCATTGGCGCATTGCTGCTGATGGCGCGCAAACCCGGCTTCCATTCGCCGCCGCCGGGGTATGAGGTGTATTGAGAAGGCGTGGAGCGGTTCAGGCGGACAGGAATCAAAAGTGATCGCGCAGGTGGCCGAAGCTCTCCACCTGTAACAGGCGTCCATCGCCGGCCTCGGGACGCAGTTCATCGCGCTCCAGCATCCAGGTATTGTGGTGAGGAACAAAGACGGCGTGCAGACCGGCTTCCAGCGCGGGATTGATGTCGGACTTGGGGCTGTTGCCGATCATCCAGGTGCGCTCGCGCCGCAATCCGTACTTCTCGACCACCGCGTTGTAGGTGGCGGCATCCTTCTCGGCCACGACTTCCACGGCGGTGAAATGTTGCTTGAGCCCGGAGCGCTCGACCTTGCCCGATTGCTCCGTGATATTGCCCTTGGTCACCAGGAAAAGATGATGGCGTTGGGCGAGGTCGGCCAGCGTCTCGGGCACCTCGGGCAGAATCTCCATGGGATGCTCGGCGATGGCGTAGGCAAAGCCGCGGATGGTCTCGTGCAGCGCGGGCGTCAGCGGCTCAACCGACAACCGCTCGAAACATCGCACCAGCGCCAGCGCGAAGCTATGCATGCCATAGCCGTGAGTGCGAATGTTTTCGCGCTCCACGTCGTACAGCACCTGGCGCACCTGGTCGGGCGTGTACTCATGATGATTGAGGAAAGAAATGAAGTTGGCGATCGCCCGCTCGAAGTAAACATTGTTCTCCCAGAGCGTGTCGTCGGCGTCGATCAGTAGGTGTTGGCCGGGCGGAATCTTCGTCCTCTTCACGGAGCGCCATTCGCCGCGCTCGAACGATTCCAGAATCTCTCTCTCATCGTTGTCAAGCTTCAAAATCGTCGCTCTCCTCGCCCAAATACTGACTGGTATGAAGGACTGCATCGTCTTCAATCGATGTTGATCCTACTGCCCGCCTGGCCCCTGCTGCATCATGCTCGCTGGCGGCGGAGGGATGGTGATATCCAGCTCCTGCATCGGCCCGAGCGTGCTGAGCGGCTTGTCGAATTCCGTGTCGTTGCCTACCACCAGCACCGCCATGCGGTCCTTGTGAACGTACTTGCGCGCCACACGCGAGACATCCTCCGCGGTCACCTTTTCCACTTCGCTGCGGTAGCGCTCCAGAAAATCGAGCGGATAGTGATAAAACTCGTAGGCCATCTTCTCGCGCAGAACTTTTTCCGGTGTGTCGAACTGGAAGATAAACGAGTTCAGGATGTCGTCTTTCGCGCGCTTTAGTTCCTCCGGCGTGGCCGCGTTGTTCAGCAGGCCATCGATTTCCTCGTCGAGTCCCTGAATGCCTTCCACGGTGCTGGCGCTCTTGGTTTGCATCTGGATGTTGGTAACGCCGGGATGGTCCCAGCCAGAACCCACACCTCCTCCCACGCTGTAGGCAAGCCCTTTACCGGAGCGCAGATGGTTGAATAGCCGCGAGGAGAAGCTGCCGCCAAACATTTCGTTCATCACCGTCACAACGAAGTAGTCGGGATTGCTGCGCTCGATGCCGAGGTCGAGCATGTCGATGCTGCTCTGGTTCACGTCACCCTTGCGGACGAAATACAAGCCGGGCTTCGGCTCGGTGAACTTGATGTCGGGCGCTTTGGCCTCCGGCCCCTTCTGCCACGAATCGAAAGCCTGGTGCAACTTGGCTTCCATGGCCTTCGCGTCGAAGTCGCCGGTGATGCCGAAGATGATGTTGTTGGGATACACATATTGCTGGTGCCAGTTCAGCAAGTCCTCGCGCGTGACCGCGGCAACCGTCGCATACTCGGCAACGCGCGCGTAAGGATTGTTTTTGCCGTAGGCGATGATGCGGCTTTCGCGATGCACGATGGAATCCACGTTGTCGTTGCGGCGGGAAATTTCCGTGTACATCTGCTCCTGGGCCAATTCCAGTTTGTCCGGACGGAACTCGGGATGGTGCAGCAGATCGAGAAACATCTCGAACACGGCATCGAAGTCGCCCTTCAGGCAGTTCAGCGAAATTGTCGTCGAGTCCGACTGATTATCGGTTTCGATCTTGGCGGCGCGCGCCTCCAGGAAGTCGTCCATCTGATCGCCCGTCTTCGTCTTGGTGCCGCCAGTGCGCCAGACCTCGCCATAGAGATCGGTGAGCCCGGTCTTGTTCGCGGGTTCAGAGATGGAGCCGCCGCGGATGCGCGCGGTCGCGTCGATCAGAGGCAGCTCATGATCTTCCTGAAGAAAGATCACCATGCCGTTGGACAACTGAACGCGGATGGGCTCCTGCGGCTTGAATGCCGGCAGCGCTGGAGGCTGAATCTGGTTCCAAGGCTTGATTTGCGCGGGACTGAAGGCGGTAAAGAGCAGCAGGAAACAAAAGAGCACGGACAAGAAATGGGAGCGGGTGAGGACCGCAGGTCCTTCGACTCCGGCGGCGCAGCGCCGCCTCCGCTCAGGGTGACAAGAGAGGGTTGCGTTCACTCGTCTGCTCATTGTTGTTCCGCTCCTTTGCTGGCCGCTGGGGCCGGATGGCTGCTCGCGGTCTGCGTCTGAATGATGCCGACGGTGCGGTTCGTCTCCGCGAACGCCTGGTTCGACACGCGCCGGATGTCGGCCTTGGTCACCTTGTCCACGCGGTCGAGATAGCGGAACAACTCGCGCCAATCGCCGTAGCGCGTCTGGTAGGTCGCAAGCTGCTGCGCCAGCCCCTCGTTGCTGGCCAGCCCGCGAATCAAGTCGGCCTTGGTGCGTGTCTTAAACATCTGCAACTCTTCGTCGCTGACGTCCTGCGTCTTCAGCTTGTCGATCTCCTCGTGCACCGCTTTTTGCATCTCTTCGTTGGTATGGCCGGGGAGGGGAACGCCGTAGAACGCAAACAAGTGGCCGTACTTGATTCCAGGAAAGCCGGTAAAGCCCGCCGCGAAGGCGGCAATCTTTTTGTCGCGCACCATCGAGCGGTACAAGCGCGAGGTGCGGCCGTTCGACAGGATGTCGCTGATCGCATCGTACACCGCGTCATCGGGCGCGAGATAGCTTGGCCGGTGATAGCCCTCCAGGTAGAACGGCTGCGAAGGATCGTGCAGCGTGACCTCGCGCACCGAATTCTGCGCCGGCTCGTCGGTGAACAACTCTTCCGGCTTGGACGTGGTGGCAAGCTGGCCGAAATATTTTTCCACGATGGGCAGTACCTGCGCGGGATCGAGATCGCCGACCAGCCCGATCACCATGTTGCTGGGCACGTAATAGCGCTGGAAGAACTCCGCCGCGTCGCTGGCCGAAAAGCTTTGCAGATCGGCGGCATAACCGATGGTCGGCCGATGGTAGGGATTCGCCATGAAAGCCGTGCCCAGAAACTGCTCAACCAGCCGTCCGGTTGGCTGGCTGTCGGTGCGCATGCGCCGCTCTTCCATCACCACGTTGCGCTCCTTGTAGAATTCGCGCATGACCGGGTGCATCAGGCGGTCGGACTCCAGCGCCGCCCACAGCTCGATCATGTTCGACGGCATCGAGTACATGTAGGCGGTTTCGTCGTAATTGGTGAACGCGTTGACGCCCACGCCGCCGTGGCTCTCCACGATCTCGCCGAATTGGTTCTGCACCACGTATTTGTCAGCGTCCTTGATCGCTTGCTCCCAGGCATTCTTCAGCTGCGCCAGCTTCTGCGGGTCCTGGTTCACGCGCTTGATGCGCTCGGCCTCGTAAGCGGCGTAGGTCTGCTCCACCTTTTGCAGCGCGGGCTTCTCGGCGGCGTAATCCTTGGTGCCGATATCGGGCGTGCCCTTGAAGGCCATGTGCTCCATCATGTGCGCCAGGCCAGTCGCGTGGAGCGGGTCCTGCGCGGAACCGGCGTCCACCAGGGTGAAAAACGAAAACACCGGGGCCTCGGGGCGTCGCCAGAGGACGACCGTTAAGCCGTTGGGCAAGGTCTTCACCGAGACGCGCTTTTCGTACGACGCCAGGTCCTGCGCCGCCAGCGGCAAGGCGGCCACCAGCAGGAGCAGGCAAGTCAATTTGGCAAACCAGCGGTTCATCGTACCTCCAGAGGGCAGACGTGACTATGCACAAGTTAAAAAGTTACGCAGGTAAGGACGCGCAAGTCAAACGGAGGCGAGCAGCCGCACCAGCGCATTCCAGATAGAATCTCGCGACCGTCGCTTCCGCAGGTTGCATACTTGCTCGCTGAACCTGCATCATTTCTGTGCAGCGCAAGCGAGGACACAATGGCTAAAGAGACGGTGGTTGACGTCGAGGGAAAGCACCTGAAGATTTCGAACCTCGACAAAGTGCTGTATCCCGAAGCCGGATTCACCAAGGGGCAGGTGATCGATTATTACGTGCGCATCGCGCCGGTGCTGCTCCCGCACTTGCGCGGGCGGCCGTTGACCATGAAGCGCTATCCCAACGGCGTGAGCGGCCCGTACTTTTACGAAAAAAACTGTCCCGAGCATCGTCCCGAGTGGGTGCAGACCGCGCGTGTCTGGAGTTCCGGCAACAACAAGTGGATGAACTATTGCCTGGCCGAGGACCTGCCGACGCTGGTGTGGGCGGCCAACCTTGCCGACCTGGAGTTGCATACCAGCCTGTCGCTGGGCAAAGACATTTTGCGGCCGACGTTTCTCGTCTTCGATCTCGACCCTGGGCCGCCGGCCAATATCGTGCAGTGTTGCCAGGTTGGGCTGTGGGTGCGCGACATTTTCGCCCAACTACAGTTGCAAAGTTTCGCAAAGACTTCAGGATCGAAAGGTCTGCAAATTTACGTTCCGCTGAACACCGCCGTTACCTACGACCAGACCAAGCCCTTTGCGCATGAGCTGGCGCGATTGCTGGAGCGGCAGCGTCCGAACCTGGTCGTTTCCGACATGAAGAAGGCGCTGCGCACCGGCAAGGTGCTGGTGGATTGGAGCCAGAACGACGATCACAAGACCACGGTGTGCGTGTACTCGTTGCGCGCCAAAGAACAGCCGACGGTTTCTACGCCGGTGAAGTGGAGCGAGGTTGAGAGTTGCCTGAAGAAGGGCGATCCGAGTTCGCTGGTGTTCGAATCGGGGGAAGTGTTGGCGCGAGCCAAGAAGTACGGAGACCTGTTCGAGCCGGTGCTAAAGTTGAAACAAAGGATGCCGTCAGTGGAGGCACTGCAGCAGTTGGAGGCGGGCGCGTCGGCGAAGCCCGAACCTTCGCCGAGGCGCGCTGCGGCGGCCAGCGAGCCCAAGAAGAAAGCAGCGACTCCACGCGCAAAGAGCAAAGCCAGCGCCGCCAAGAAGGCACCTCCTAGACGCAAACGCGTGTGATATTGTTTCCATCGCAATGAGTCCTGTCAGCAAGAAAAGAAACGACGCTCCGGCCGCTATAGACCCAATCAGCGCGGCAACTCCGGCATCCGACGCTCCCCATCTCCCGCTCTACGTCGGCACCTCGGGGTGGGCGTACACCATCTGGAAGCCTGATTTTTATCCGAAGGAAGTTTCGTCGAAAAACTTTCTGAAGTACTACGCGACCCAGCTCACGGCGGTGGAAGTGAACTACACCTTCCGGCGCCACTTGTCGGAGAAGGCTGCGACCGGATGGATGGCGGATGTCGGCCCCAATTTCCGTTTCGCTCTGAAGGCCAACCAGTACATCACGCACATTCGCCGGCTGCAGAACGTCGAGGAAGCAATACAACGATTCCTGCCAACGCTGCAGCCGCTGGCCCCGCAACTGGGACCGGTGCTGTTCCAGTTGCCGCCCACCGCCAAGGCGGATGTGGCCGTGCTGCGCGATTTTCTGGGGCTGCTGCCGACGAACTTCAAGGCCGCGTTTGAGTTCCGTCACGCGTCGTGGTTCGGCGACGAGATTTATCAGGCCCTGCACGACCGCAACGCGACGCTGTGCATCGCCGAGACCGAGAAGCTGAGCACGCCCGAGGTCCGCACCGCCGGCTACATCTACTTCCGCTTCCGCCAGCCCAGTTATTCGGCCGACGATCTGAAGAAGCTGGTCGAGCGCGTGGGACGTTGTGTCGCCGATGGCTTGGAGACCTATGCATTCTTCAAGCATGAGGAAGACCCGCGCAGTCCACACAATGCGGTGGAGGTGCTGAAGAGCGTGCAGCAACAGGTGGGAAGCGAGACGTAGTGACGATAGAGATCCTTCCACTCGCCTCTCCAAAGCGCGAGCTCAGGATGACAAAGGTCGGGCCGGTCCCGTACCTCGCTTGTTATTCCCGTGCAGTCCGCGCGCGTTCATACTCATCTCGTGCAGAGTGTGGATCCTAATCTGCGGCTGCTGAATTCCTTTCTCGACTACCTCAAGGTGGAGAAGGGACTGGTACCGCTGAGCGTGTCGGCTTATCGCTCCGATCTCGATCAGTACTCGGAGTTTCTGCTGAAGCGCAAGCGCGCGCTACGCGAGGCGCGGCGACAGGATGTGCGCGACTTTCTCAATGCGCTGCTCTCGAACGGCGTGGACGGGCGCAGTGTGGCGCGCAAGCTTTCCGCGCTGCGTCACTTTTACAAGTACCTGCTGCTCGACCGCTACATCACCGTCGATCCCACGCTGAACATCGATTCGCCGCGGCAGTGGAAGGTGCTACCGAAATCGCTGGCCGCTGATGAGGTCGAGAGCGTGCTGCTGGGGCCGCCTCGGGCCAAAGACGATCGCCGGTCGCAAGCGCTTACGGGCCGCGATCGGGCGATGCTGGAAGTTTTCTATGCCGGGGCGCTGCGGGTCTCCGAGGTCATCAACCTGAAGCTGGAAGACCTGAAGCTGGAGATGGGGTACGTCCTGGTGCGAGGCAAAGGCGACAAGGAGCGCATTGTTCCGCTGGGTCATGCTGCGCAGCAAATGGTGCAGCAATATTTGCAGCATTCGCGCCCGGTGCTGGCGACCGAGAAGTCGTCTCCGTTCCTGTTCATCACGCGCGGGGCGCGGCCCATCACGCGACAGCGCGTGTGGCAGGTGGTGAACGACGCGTCAGCCCAATCGGCGCGTCATGCCAGCCCGCACATGCTGCGCCACAGTTGCGCCACTCATATGGTGGAAAACGGCGCTGACTTGCGCACGGTGCAGACCATCCTCGGACATGCTGACATTTCGACGACGCAGATCTATACGCACCTCGCGCTCGACCGGCTGAATCGCGTGTACAAGGAGCATCATCCGCGCGGCAAGCGGGCAGGGAAGAGCGAATGAGGAAGCACGCAGCCACCATCGTCGAGAAAGCTGTGGCGCAGTTCCTTCGTTCGCTGCAGGAGCGCAATGCTTCGCCGCACACCATCAAGGCCTACCGCACCGATCTGGCGCAGTTCGCGGATTACGTTGGCCCGCAGAGCTGGCGCGATATCGACCATGTGCTGATTCGCGGCTATCTTTCCAGCCTCTACGAACGTGGACTGAGTAAAACGTCGGTAGCGCGTGCGCTGGCGGCGTTGCGGTCGCTGTACAAGTGGCTGGCGCAGGAGGGCGAAGTTGAGCAGAATCCGGCGGCGCTGGTAGCTACGCCGAGGCTGCCGAAAAAACTGCCGCGCGTGCCCACCATCGAGGAGGTCAACACCGTCCTCGATGCGGCCATGCCCGAGTGCTCGGCATTCACCGAGCGCGATCAGGCAATCCTGGAACTGCTCTACGGCTGCGGCATCCGCAACTCGGAGCTGATCGGCATCAACGTTGACGATATCCGGTGGTCCAACGAACTCATCCTGGTGCGAGGCAAGGGCCGCAAGGAACGATTCGTCCCGTTCGGCGATTCGGCGAAGGCGGCGGTGCAAGCCTATCTGCCGGCGCGCCAGCGCGTGCTGGGCGAAACCAGACGCACGACTGAGCGAGCGTTGCTGATCAATTTGCGCGGGTCGCGGCTGACCACCCGCAGCGTGGGCCGCATCGTGAAGCAGATCGCGGTGGCGCGCGGACTCTCGCCCGACGTGCATCCGCACACGTTGCGCCATGCCTTCGGCACGCACATGCTGGAGGAAGGCGCCGACCTGCGCGCCATCCAGGAGATGCTCGGCCACGAACGTCTCTCGACCACGCAGCGTTACACGCAGCTCACCGTCAAGCACGTGATGGAGGTTTACGACCGCACTCATCCTCACGCGAAGGGCGAGCGGGGCGGGTAAAAGGCGACGCTCTACCCGTTCACGCCGGACTGTATAATCAACTTTTCCCCTCCCATGAGTTATCAGGTTCTGGCGCGCAAATACCGTCCCCAAAAGTTCTCTGAGGTGATCGGGCAGGAGCATGTCACCCGCACGCTGAAGAACGCCATCGCGCAGGGCCGCGTCGCCCACGGCTACATCTTTAGCGGCCACCGCGGCATTGGCAAGACGACGATCGCGCGCATTTTGGCGATGGCGCTCAACTGCCAGTCGCAAGACCATCCCGTGCCCGAGCCCTGCGGAGTTTGCGATTCGTGCGTCGAAATTCGCGCTGGCAACTCGGTGGACGTGATCGAGATCGACGCCGCCACCAANNGCGGCATCGACGAGATTCGCGAGCTGCGCGAGGCCGCGCGCTATCGTCCGGCGCGTGACCGCTTCAAGATCTACATTCTCGACGAAGCGCACCAGATCACCGACGCCGCCTTCAACGCGCTGCTGAAAACGCTGGAAGAGCCGCCCGGCCATATCGTCTTCATGATGGCGACGACCCAGCCGGAGGACATTCCGCAGACCATCCGCTCGCGCTGCCAGCACTTCAGCTTTCACGCCGTGCGCTTCGACGACATCGTGCAGCAACTGCGCGATATCGCCGGGCAGGAGGGCATTGCGTACGACGACAACGCGCTGGCCATGCTGGCGGAGGTGGGCGACGGCTCCATGCGCGACGCGCTCAGCATCATGGACCAGGCCATCGCTTGCTGTGGCACCACGCTGAGTGGCGAGGTGGTGCGCGGGCTGGTAGGAACGGTTTCCGCGGATGTGCTGGAAGACGTGATGGACGCGGTGGCGCGCAATTCCAGTGCCGACGTGTTGCGGGCCATCGACCGCCTGCTGGTGGAAGGACAGAGCGCGCAGCACTTTGCGCGGCAGATGTTGCGCTTCCTGCGGAATGTGATGGTGGCCAAAGTGGCGGGGAGCGATTCGCCAGTGCTGCAGATTTCGACGGACGAACGCGCCCGCGTGGCGCGTGTGGCGGAACGCTTCAGCGAGGAAGACCTGGCGCGCTTTATGCAGATCATGCTGCGGACGCACAGCGATCTGGGCTACAAGCAGGAGCAGCGCTTCCACCTGGAGTTGGGACTGCTGAAGCTGGTGCACGCCCAACGATTGTTGCCGCTGGAGGAATTGCTGAGTGGGGAGGCGGGGAAGACGGGTGCGACGGGGTCATCGTCGCGTGCGGCAGGCGCAACATCGCGACCGGCGGGTTCTGCGGCGGTGCGATCGAGTGCGACGCCCCGCGCGACGAGCGAGCCGGAACCGCAATCGTCGCACGCGGCCGCGGCATCGCTGTTCACGCGTCCTTCTCCGTTCGAGGCGGACCGCAAGCGCAAGAGCGAACCCAAAGCTGAGGCGCAGCCGGACTTCGCCAAGCAGGCCGCTGCTTCGGTCCCGGTTCCGAGATCGAACGCACAGCCAGGGCCGGAGATCGCAAACGGAAATACATCGGCGGCGATGGACACAGGTGTTGCGACGGCCGTCGCCCTCGAGCCGGAGACGAGCGCCCAGCCACAGGACAGCGAGCTTTCGGTGGAGGCGACGCGGCAGGTCGTGCTGGCAGCGCTGGCAGATGCTGGGCAGCAGATGTTGGCGCATAACCTGGAAGAAGCGGAGTGGTCGGTGCGCGGCATGGAGGTTTGCGTTACGGTCGCCATGTCGCAGGTGCTGATCGATGTTGCACTGGGGCCGGAACCGAAGCGCGTGATTCAGGCCGCGCTGAGCAAGGCCACAGGCCGGCCGCTCAAGTTCAAGATGGTGAGCGGCGGCGCGCAGATCGCGGCGAAGCCCCCGGCGCCGCGTCCAAGCAACGGCGCAGGAGCGCGCAGCCGGGCGGCGGCCGATCCCATCGTACAGCGCATGCAGGAAAAGTTTGGCGCCGAGATTCGCACCGTGATCGACCATAAAGATCACGGCTGAGATTGGGAGAGTTCATGGGTGGATTCAATTGGCAGGAAATGCTGGCCCAGGCGCAGCAGCAGGCAGAGAAACTGCAAGACAAAATGCGGCAGGTTACGGTGGAAGCTTCCTCGGGCGGCGGCAGCGTGACCGTAAAGATGACCGGTCAGAAGCAACTGCTGAGTGTCGTGATTGAACCCGAGATCGTGAAGTCGGGCGACATCGAGATGCTGCAGGACCTGGTGACCGCGGCGGTAAACGAGGCCTCGCGTAAAGTGGATGACGCGCTGAAGTCCAGTCTGGGCGGCATGTTCGGCGGCATGAGCCTGCCGGGAATGTGAACGGGGGAACAGGGTGTCACGATTTGCCGAGCCCATGGTTCGACTGATTGAAGAATTGAAGAAGCTGCCCGGCGTGGGCGGCAAGAGCGCGCAGCGCTTCGCGTTTTACATCCTGCGCGCCAGCGATGAAGACGCGCAGTTGCTGGCCGACGCCATTCGCGAGGTCAAGGCCAGCCTGCACCTGTGCTCCGTCTGCAACAACATCACCGACGTGGATCCCTGCACCTATTGCACCAGCGCCACGCGCAACCTGCGGCTGGTTTGCGTGGTCGAGGAGCCGACCAACATCGCCGCCATTGAGAAGACGCGCCACTACAACGGCGTTTACCACGTGTTGCACGGCGCGCTGTCGCCGCTGCATGGCATTGGCCCAGACCAGTTGCGCATCGGCAACCTGGTGAAGCGAGTGGAGTCGGGAGAGGTGGACGAGTTGATCGTGGCGACCAATCCCACGGTCGAAGGTGAAGCCACGGCCACCTATCTTTCGCGATTGTTCAAGTCGGCGTCGGTAAAGGTCACCCGCATTGCTACCGGCGTTCCTGCGGGCAGCGACATCGAGTACGCCGACGAAGTCACCATGCAGAAGGCGATGGAGGGGCGGCGGGAACTGTAGGGAGACGCTCTTCGCGGTTCTCCATTCGCTCCTCGCTCAGAGAAAGAATGCCTGTGCTTCCGGATGTTCTGGCAGGAATAGGGGTCCTTCGACTCGTCGGTCGTCCGCCGCGGCGGACGACCTCCTCGCGCCGGATGACAAAATCCTCGTCGCTGCGCTCCTCCGTCCGGATGACACCTAGTATTTGCAGCTGCCTCCCAATCGAATATTATTTCTGCGGGCCCGCCGTACGAAGTTTCGCGAAGTAGCTGTTGATGGCGTCGCCCCACTCCTTGCCTGCTCCTGCATCTTCCTCTGCAAAATGCTGGACATGTTCGTTGGCTTCAGGCACGAGCGCGGTGCGCTCATAGACGACCGACACTCCGGTCTTCTGCCCACTGATTCGCATCAGATGAATGTCGATCAGCGTAGTCATGGTCTCGTTCACCCAGTACACATAATGGATGTGTCCAGCTGCCAAATCGAACGCGGTATTCACCCACAGGCTGGTGAATTGCCCCTTCGGAACTGTGAACACCATGCCCCGCTGATCGTGCGCAGGGATAGGGTAGATGAACCGCGGATTCCAGTCGGGCGCCCACTTGCGCTCCTCGTCCGCGCCAAACAGCGGCGCCACTTGATCGAAGGGCGCGTCAACCGTGAAGCTGAATTCGGTGCGCGTATGGAGCGGAGTATCGGTGGAAACTGTCTTATCCACTCAATTTTGCCAGCAGGTCAGAAGGGTGGACGGGCTTGCCGAGGATTTCGAACTCGTGTCCCTGGGCGCGGGCATTTTCCAGCAGGTCGGCGGTGGCCGCTTGTCCTGAGAAAAGCAGGATCTTGCAGTCCGGCAAGAAGCGGCGGATGTTGATAGCGGCCTGGATGCCGTCCATGTCGGGCATGATCACGTCGCTAATGATGAGGTCGGGCTGCAGCGACTTGGCGCTTTCCACCGCCGCGGTTCCGGTGTAAACCGCCGAAGCATCGTAGCCATTGAGGTCGAGAATCTTGGCCAGAGTGTCGGCGATGACTTGCTCATCGTCAACCACCAGAACTCTCCGTTTTCTAACCACGTCCATGCGCTCGCTCCTTCCCAGGTCAGCGAAGCCGGGTTCCGATTATAGCTGAGACTTCAGGCCGTCCAGAATTCACGTATTGGATGAACAAATTACCCTGTGCGCACCATGGCCGGGCCGAATTTTCGCTATTTGGGGACTTTGCCAGCATAACGAGAAAGTTAATAGCAACTGGGTTGCCAAACGGCGGCTCGGGTGGTGGGGCACCGTTTCAGCGGTGCACAGGAGCCAAGTCTGGATGACGGGCCCAAAGCGCTTTATGGGGCGGCGACCACGATGTGCGCTAGCTCACAACAGGGGAGTGATTGGTATCACCGCCTCGATGGTCGAGGAATTTGTACATTGGATTTGGCGGAACAACCGCCCGGCTGTCGCGATGAGGGTGGCAGCAATACCAAATGGGAGATCGCAAGCATGGCCTACATCATTACCGATACCTGTACCAAAGATGAACTTTGTGTCGAAGCTTGTCCCACCGACTGCATCCATCCCAAAAAGGATGAAGAGAACTTCGAAGCGGCAGCCCAGTTGTATGTGGACCCGGAAGGCTGCATTGATTGTGGCGCCTGTGTTCCGGTGTGCCCGACCAATTCGATTTTCATCGTGGATGAGGTCCCGGCCGACAAGCAGGAATTCATCGAGAAGAACGCTGCGCATTACGCATAGCGCAAAAGTTTATTTGTAGGCTTCGGTCCGCGGCGCTGGACGAGAGCGCGGACCGCGAAGCCTTTGGAGCATTTCCCTGGTGCTCCTCGCCGGGTTGGAAGCGTCCATACGACGGTTGACCACGCTGGTGGCCTGGCCTACATTAGTCGAATGAAACTACCCCGCACTGGGGCATTACTCCTCGCATTCGTTCCCTTTATTGCGATCTGCTTTTCGGTTCCGCTATGGGACCGCGTCTATCCCTTGGTGCTCGGCCTCCCCTTCAACCTGTTCTGGCTCATCGGTTGGATACCGCTGACCAGCCTTTGTTTGTGGGGTGCCTACCGGCTGCAGGATCGGCGCGCCGCTAAAGGCACAAGCGAATGAAGCCCAGCCTTGTCGCACCGACCATCATTTTCGGCATCATCCTGCTGGGCGCAATCATCGGTATCTACTCGGGACGGCGCCGGACTATGAACCTGGAGCAGTGGACGGTGGCGGGCCGCGGCTTTGGCGTGATTTTTGTCTGGCTCTTGATGGCGGGAGAGGTTTACACCACCTTCGCCTTTCTGGGGGCAAGTGGTTGGGCCTATTCGCGAGGTGGCCCCACACTTTACATCATCGCCTACCTCACTCTGGCTTACGTCATATCGTTTTTCATCCTGCCGGAGATTTGGGAAGCGGGCCGAAAATTCGCTCTGCACACGGAGTCCGACTTCTTTCAGCAGCGCTACGGCAGCAAACCCCTGGCCTCGTTGGTGGCGATCGTCGGGGTGATCTTCATCATCCCCTACTTGCAGTTGCAATTGACCGGATTGGGGATAATTGTGGAAGTGGCGAGCTTGCACGCGATCAGCCGCCCGCTGGCCATGTTGATTGCCTTCGTCATCGTGGCCGGATTTGTTTTTTCCAGCGGCATTCGGGCCGTGGCTTGGGTCAGCGTGCTCAAGGATTCGCTCATGCTGATTGCCGCTTTCAGCATCGGCATAGGAATCCCCTACCACTACTTCGGCGGCATCAGGCCCATGTTCAAGGCCCTGACGCTGACGAAGGCGGCGCACCTCACCATGCCGGGCAGCACCAGCAACTTGGGACACCCCTGGTATATCTCGACGGTCTTGCTCACCGCATTTGGTTTCTACATGTGGCCGCATGCATTCGGTTCCACGTTTACGGCAAAGAGCGGCGACACGCTGCGCCGCAACGCCGTGATTATGCCGCTGTACACCATTACGTTGCCGCTGCTGTTGTTTGTGGGCTTCACGGCGATTCTCGTCCTGCCGGGACTCAAGAATGGCGATCTGGCGCTGCTGACCTTGGTGAGCCAGAGCTTTCCTCCCTGGTTTCTGGGTGTGGTTGGCGGAGCGGGCGCACTGACAGCCATGGTCCCGGCGGCCATCCTGATCCTGAGCGCCGCCACTTTGTTCGCCAAGAATTTCTTCCGGCCAGTATTCAAGCCGGCCATGAAGGACGATGACGTAGCCAAACTGGCGAAACTCATGGTGGTGGTGATCACCGGCATTGCCCTGTACTTCGCAATTTACAGCTCCACAACGCTGGTCGGTTTGCTGCTGCTGGCCTATGCCGGGATCGCGCAATTCTTTCCGGGAGTAGTCTGTGGTCTCTACTGGAAACGCGTAACCACGGCGGGCGTGTTCGCCGGTATCGTCGCGGGAGTGGGCACGGCGATGGCCCTCGTATTCAGCAAACACGACCCATTTATCGGCTTGAATGCCGGTTTTGTCGCGCTGTGCGTGAACGCGGTTGTGACCGTGGCGGCAAGTGTCCTTACTCCCGCGCAGCAAGACGGGTTCAACCAACCGGGCAGCCGGGCTGTGGCCAGCGCGGCGGCAATTGCAAGTTAGCGGAAGGACGCTTTCGACAAAGATTATTCCTATGCAATCTCCCTCCTCGCTCTCCCTTGATCTTCTCAAGAAAGGTATAGCCGGACACTTCGGCAATGGCGCTATATTAGTGAAGTGTGGACACCCAGAATCCCCCGACTTCCGACCCGCGTAATGGCGGGCATTGGTAAGGCGTTCTTGCGCACATCGACCGTTTCGTTCTTAGCTTTATCTGTTACCGAGTCTCGCCCCGGAAACTAACATGACCACGCCTTCCCTGCGACAGGACGCAAATGGCACACCGCCCAGCGCCCAGAGTTTCATCTCTCCCGCATCCTTCTGGGTGCCAGATCATTTTGTGCTTTCTGCCTGGACAGAGCACGCCCCTTTCGCCTTCTGGCTGGTTGATGTTCAGCGTCCGCGGCTACTGGTAGAGCTGGGTACGCACTATGGTTTTTCCTACCTCGTTTTTGCGCAGGCGGTGAAACGTCTGAATCTTGCAACCCGCTGTTTCGCGATTGATACCTGGAAGGGAGACGAGCATTCGGGCCTTTATGGTGATGAGGTTTTTGCGGCCCTGCGTGACTATCACGATAAGCATTATTCAAGTTTCTCCCAACTCGTGCGCACAACGTTCGACGAGGCGGTCGGGCATTTTGAGGACGAATCCATCGATCTACTGCACATTGATGGGCGTCATTTCTATGAGGACGTCAAACACGACTTTGACACTTGGAAGCCAAAGCTTTCCAACCGCGCCATCGTTCTGTTTCATGACGTCGAGGTCCAACGCCGCAATTTTGGCGTTTATAAGCTGTGGGACGAGCTGCGGGGGCAGTACCCTCACTTCGAGTTTGTTCACGGCCACGGGCTGGGTGTTCTCGGGGTGGGACCTCTATTGCCAGACAAGCCCTCCGCCCTGTGCGCAGCTTCGCTGGATTCCTCCCTGACTCTGCAAATTCGCGAAATGTATGGGCGGCTCGGCGGTGCACTACAGGATCGTTGGCTGCTTAAGGAACGCACGTTACAAATGGACCAGAGCCATGCCGAACTCGCCCAGAAAATCGCCGAGTGCGAGAAGTTGCACAGCGAGATGGCGACGAAAATGACAGAAACGCGCCAGGTGCGAGCGCAACTGTCCCAGAGCATGGCCCAGCAAAAGCAGCTGCTGGTACAGGTATCGCAAATGGCGGAGCAGGGCCAACGCCTTGAGGCTGCCTTGGCCCGTCGCGAGGTGGAGTTGCACGGCATCAGGTCTTCGCCCAGTTGGCGGATGACGGCCATGGTGAGGGCATTCGGGAACAGTCTGCCGCCCGGGATCAAGCGCCGATTTCGATCGGCGATCCAGTTGGCTTGGTGGACCCTCACCCTACAGCTTCCGGGGCGTCTGCGGCAGCGGTCTCAACTCCGCCGCACGAAAGACTTAGCGTTAAAATCCGCCCTCTTCGACCAGGAGTGGTACTTGACACGCAATCCGGATGTTGCTCAGGCGGGCGTGGATCCTATGGAGCATTACCTTTTGTCAGGCGGTCTTGAAGGTCGCGACCCAAGTTCGCGGTTTGACAGCAGGTGGTATCTGACACGGAACCCGGATGTCGCCAAGGCCGGCATGAATCCGTTAATCCATTACCTCGGCTGGGGAAAGGCGGAAGGGCGACTACTCAGGCCATCACAAACTAGGGATTGCCGTCCTAAGATCGTCTTCATCTCCGGCAACCAGCATGCCGTCGGACATCGCTACCGGGTGCTCAATTTGGCAGAGTCCTTGGCGCCCCAGCTCTATCGCACGGTGATCATTCCGATTGAAGAATTTCCGCAACGGCTCGTTGAAATAAAAGACTGCGACATTGTGTGGATCTGGCGCGCCCCTTACTCGGAGGTGGTTGCCAGGGTGATTGCAACGGCGCGACATTCGGGGGCGCGCGTGGTGTTTGACATCGATGACCTGCTGTTTCGGCCGGAATTGGCAAGAAGTGAAATTATCGATGGCATCCGTTCCCTGGGACAGAAGGAAGAGGAGGCGCGCGCGCTTTATGAAGGTTTTCGATCGGTCCTGTCGCAGGCCGACCACTTCACCACCACCACTCCGGCGCTGGCGCGCGAGGCGCAAGACTTGTGCAAGCCCACAACCGTCATTCCTAATGGCTTCGAAAAGCAAAGACTGGAGTTGTCTCGTGCTGCGCGTTTGTCGCGCCAGGCGAAGGCCGGCGATGGGCTGGTTCGGATTGGGTACTTCGGCGGGACTCTGACCCATCAACGAGACCTGGCGGTAGCCTCACGTGGGTTGGCTGCTGTGCTTGCGGAAAATCCACAAGTCCGGCTTGTCTTGTGGCGCGAAACTGTAAACCTGGCCGAGTTCCCCGAGTTACAGCGGCAGTCGGGCCAGATTGAATGGCGTGATCGTGTCGCCCGCGATGACACTCCGCTGGAGTACGCCACCTTCGATATCAACATCGCTCCCTTAGAGGTTGGCAACCCGTTTTGCGAAGCGAAGAGCGAACTGAAGTTCTTTGAGGCAGCGCTGCTTGGTATGCCAACGGTCGCCTCTCCAACCCAGCCGTACGCTAACGCCATTCGCCATGGAGGAAGTGGATTTCTGGCGAATGACGATCAGCAGTGGTACACCCTGCTTCGCGATCTGGTGCAGAGTCCTGAACTGCGTGCCCGCGTAGGAAGTCGCGCCTACCAGGAAGCGTTGTGGCTTTACGGGCCAGAACGCCGCAGGCAACTGATGACAGACTTTGTCGACCGTTTGCTTGCGTCAGGGCCACTGAGGTCCGAGCTAAAGCCTTCCGGCGGTAGTGCTTGAGCCCCGACCAAACTTGCCACTCGGAACCGGCTTTGCGCAGATGGCCGCAGCCGGCGACCGCCGGTGCCGTGAACAAGAAATTTTGGCGAACCACACTTACTGTGATGCGCGGCTGGGGTATTCTCCTCTGCCGGCGGCTATTCGGTTGGGTTGTGACCTGACCTGACGGACTTGAGGTAACTTAGGACCGCCTCGGCGTCGGCGCGTGTCATGTGAAACTCAGGCATCGGGGAGCGGAGCGGCTTGCCAGTTGTCCAGATTCCGGTGGTGAGCAATGTGATCATCTGGGCATCGCTGGCTGGGGGCAGGCCGCCAATGCGTGGACACAGCAGCGGCCAATCCTGTCCGGGTTGAGCCGGCAAGTACGGCACCGGCCCGCCCGCCAGCCAGCGGTGGTAATCGAGTTCCCCATTTGATGTGCGCGGGGTGTGGCAATTACCACATTTCGCAACCTCGGTCACAATGTACTTGCCACGCGCCGAAGCCGCATTGCCGGCGCTATTGGTGGCCGTCACCGCCGGCTTCTTTTCCTGCGCGCTGGTGAAGCTGGGTCCGCCCGCGACGAGCAGCAGAGTTGCGCCGATCGACACGCCGGCGATCAGTCGCCTGAGAGCGAGAGCAACCCTCCAACCTGCAAATGAAATGTGAGGCTGCATTGTCGGTCCTTTCTATTTTGCCGCAGTCTCCAGCTTAGCGACGAACCGGGTGAAGTCAAATCCCCACCCAACTTCTGACTAACCACTAACCACTAGCCACTATTTCTCACTGCCCCAAGATCTGGAAGAAGCGAATGATCGACTCGATCCCGCGATAGAAGTTGGGGATGTGAAACTTCTCGTTGGGCGCATGCAGGTTGTCGTCGGGGAGGCCCATGCCCATCATGATGCTGGGAATCTTCAGGTCTTCCTCGAATTGGGTCACGATGGGAATCGAACCACCCGAGCGAATGTACACGGTGTCTTTCCCGAAGATTTCATGCATGGCTTCCACCGAAGCGCGCGCGTACTTGTTGTCGGTGTTCACCACGCAGGCCGGGCCCTTGCTGTGCACCTTGATGTTGATCTGGATGCCCTTGGGCGTGACCTTCTTCACGTACTCGGTGTACTTCTTCAAGATGTCGTCGGGGTCTTGCTTGGGCACCAGGCGCATCGAGACTTTGGCCGACGCGCGTGCCGGAATCACGGTCTTCGCGCCGGGAGCGACGAAGCCGCCGGGCATGCCGTGTACCTCCAGCGTGGGACGCGCCCAAGTGCGATAGAGCACGGAGTAGCCAGGCTCGCCCGTCAGAACGCTCGATCCGACTTCAGCCTTGCGATAGTCCTCTTCATTGAAGGGCAGGTGCTCCCACGCCTTCAGTTCGTCCGCGGTTGGCTTTTGCACGTCATCGTAGAAGCCGGGAATGAGGATCTTTCCGTCCGCGTCCTTCAGCTTGCTGATGATCTCAACCAGCGCGAACAGCGGGTTGGGCGCCGCGCCGCCGTACACACCGGAGTGCAGATCGCTCTTCGCTCCTTGCGCTTGAATCTCGGTGTAGAGCAGGCCGCGCAGGCCGACGCACAGCGTGGGAAGATCGGGGGCGAACAGCTCGGTGTCGGTGACCAGAGCGAAGTCGGCCTTTAGTTTCCCCGAGGCCGCATTCTTCTTCACGAACTCCTCGATGCTCTCGCCGCCCACTTCCTCTTCGCCTTCGATCAGCACGCGGACGTTGATGGGCAGCTTGCCGTTGCCACCCTTGAACAGCGACTCAAATGCTTTGAGCTGCATCCAGAGCTGGCCTTTGTCGTCGACGGCGCCGCGGGCGTAGATGTTGTTATTGCGTTCGCTCGGCTCGATCCAATTCTTGGAGGCAGCCTGTGCCTCCTCGCCCTTCAAGGGATAAGCATCCTTGTCCACGAATGGAGGCGACTTCCACTCGTCCAGCGGCTCGGCGGGCTGCACATCGTAGTGCGCATAGCACAGCGCTGTCGGCTTGCCCGAGGCGTGCAGCCAGTCGGCGTAAACCAGGGGATGGCCTTGGGTGGCAATGATTTCGACATGCTCGAAGCCGATGCGCTTCAGGTCGTTGGCCACCATCTCGGCAGCCTTGCGGATATCGTCTTTGTTCTCTTCGGCGGTGCTGACGCTGGGAATACGAAGCAAGTCTTTCAACTCGTCAAGAAAGCGCTTTTGGTTCTCGCGTGCGTAGGAAACGGCGGCGGATGACATAGAAAAAGTTCTCCTTCCAGAACTGGAGCAGCGTGCGTGCTACTGCTCGCAAACACTGATGGCAAACCCCAAAGTATATCGCAACGGAGGCGGGGGAGTTTGGGTAGTGCGCTACTTTGGAATTGCCGAAGAAAACCTCACAGATCGGCCTTAAATCCCAGCCGTCGAGTCTCAGCCTCGATCTCGTTGATGATCGTTTCGACCATATCCGTAAACAAGTCGAGGGTTGGAATCACAGGTTGTCCGCCAACAATATCGATTTCTCCAAACGCTACGTAAACTGCGAACTGGAACTCGCCGTAGAGTTGCTGAGTTTGAGGACCGACAGTGCAAAGTATCATCTCGTTTTTCGTGCTATCCCAAACAGGGGTGTACGGCATTTCCATGAAGCCAGTTGCTTTGACGCTGAGTCCGGCACTGAAACTGGCGGACGCGCAGGGAATAACGAGTTTGTGCTTGTTTGCGACGCATACGACGTTGAGTGCGTAGAGGGCATCACTTCCTCCCTTGTACGGCTCGAACCGGCGAAGCAGCGGGTATATCTCCTGTGGAACGTCCCGGCACCTTCCCTTCAAGTTGCCCTCAAAGTCTGGCGCACTACGGGAGAACGGAAAGTAAGCTTCGCGTGCATTGGGTCGTCCAGCAGCGACCGCAGTGGCGAACATTGCGTGATCAAGGGCCGACCGGAGATTGTCAACCACGTCCCCAGTCAGTTCAGCGACGCCGTTAGGAATTTGTTCCTTCAGGCGCATCTTGTAAATCGTATGGTCGGGTCTATTCGGGTCAGGCTCGGTAAAGAATCCGCATTTGTTGGTCTTGTTGAAATCGCTGAGTTGCCGTTTGAGATTGGCGAGGTGGCGCTTTGCCCAATCGAACTTGCGGCGTGAGCTATCAAACGCATTGGTCATGGCGTTTACGCTGCTATGGGATCGGAGTCCCGCTGAATCTCGTAGGACTCCCACAGAGCAATCAGGTCTTTCACGTCCCACAGCCAATCGGTCACCCCGGCAGCCATTGCCGGAGACACGCGGAGCGTTTTGTGAACCTGGTGGGTGGGCGTTGTTATAAATCCCCCGTCCCGTAGGGACGGCAGAGACAAACATCGCAACGTGCCGACTATGCGCTTGCCGCAACCAGCCGTACGGGCTCTTCGTGGAAGCGCACCGACACCAGCTTCGATACTCCCGGCTCCTGCATGGTGACGCCGTACAGAACGGGCGCCATGCCCATCGTGCGCTTGCTGTGGGTGATGATGATGAACTGGGTTTGCAAGCTCATCTCGCGAATCAGTTCGGTGAAGCGGCCGATGTTGGCTTCGTCGAGCGGCGCATCCACCTCATCGAGAATGCAGAACGGGCTGGGCTGATACTGGAAGATGCCGACCAGCAGCGCCAGCGCGGTCAGCGCCTTCTCGCCGCCGGAGAGCAGCAGCACATTTTGCAGCTTCTTGCCGGGAGGCGAGGCCACCACGTCAATGCCGCTCTCCGCCGAGTTCTCGATGTCGGTGAGCCGCATGAAGCCCTGGCCTCCGCCGAACAGCTTGCTGAAGGTGCGCGAGAAGTTCTCGTTGATGATCTTGAACGCTTCTTCGAACTTCTGCCGCGAGATGGTGTCAATCTCTTTGATTGTGTTCTGGGTGTTCTCGATGGCCTGCAACAAGTCCAGCCGCTGCGTTTCCAGGAACTCGTGGCGCTGCGCGATCTCTTTGTATTCCTCCAGCGCCATCATGTTCACCGGACCCATGTTGTCGAGCCGCGTGCGCATCTCGCGATAGGCTTCTTCTTCACCGGCGAGCGCGTCGGCGGCGACGCGGGGCAGGGAATCGTCGGCTATCAACTCATGCGGTTGCTGGCTCAGCTCCTGCACGCAAGTTTCGGACATGTGCTGCACATCGGATTGCACGCGCGCCTGCGCGGCTGAAAGTTCACCGCGACGATCGCGCGCCGCATCGAGCGCTTCGCGGGCGGCCTTGAGGGCTTCTTCCAACTCGACGATGCGCACCCGGACCGTCTGCAACTCGACTTGCAGTTCGCGATCGCGAGTGTCGGCGAGTTCGCGTTCGGCGGTCCAGCCGACCGCCTGCCCCGCCAGGCGAACGTTCTCCGCTTCGCGTTGCTGCTTCTCGGCGGCAGCCGACTCGAGTTGTGATTTCAGCTTCGCCAGTTGCGTCGAGACCTCCGACACCAGCGCCTCGATGCGCTCGACCGTGGTCACCGCTCCGCGGCGGCGCTCTTCCAGTGTGGCCAGTTGCGCCCGAGCTTCGCTGGCGAGCTGTGCGGCTTCGTCACGCCGCCAGCGCAGGCCTTCCAGACTGCTGTGCGCAGCCTGCATCTCCAATTCAAGCTGACGCTGTTGTTCTTGCTGCGCCGACAGCTCTCCGCTTTGTTCTGCGAGCAACATCTGCTGCTGGTTACGTTCCTCGCCGACGCGGCCGAGTTCCCGCTCGTAGGTGGACAGCCGTTCGCGCACCCGGACCATTTCCGTTTCCAGTTGGCGGAGCGTGTGGCCGGAAGTCATGGCCTGGCGCTCGCCTTCGCGCTTGTCGTCCTCCAGCCGATGCAGCAGTCCGGTCAGCTCGAAGATTTCACGTCCCAGCGCGGCCACGCGCATCTCTTCGCCGGCCATGGCGCGCTCCATCTCGCCCATCTGCTGCAGCACTTCGCGCAGGTCGCGCTTCATGGAGAGCGGTCCCTGGCTGCGCTGCTTACCGCCGGTCACAGTGACGTTGTGGAAGCACTCACCGGACTTGGAAAGAAAGAAGGCATCGGGATTATTCAACGCCAGATCGCGGCCGGCACTGGCATCGGGCACAATGTAGCCGTTGCCGAGCTTGGGCAGAATCACTTCAAGCGATTTGCCGAAGCCGTTGAGCACGCGAATGCAATGCTTGAGTGGAACTACGCTGTCGGCATGCGCGACCTGGTGCGCGGACTCGTCAAAGAGAAAGGAAAACTTTGCCTGCGAATCTTCAGGATGGACGAGAAACGTGGCGCGGCCATCCACGTCGCTGCGCAGCAGGCGCAGACCTTCGTCAGCCGCGTCCCACGACTTGACCACGATGTAGTTCAGCTCGTCGCGCAGGAAATCGTCAACCACGTGTTCGTAGCGATCTTCCACTTCGAGAAAGTCAGCCAGCACGCCCACCGGCGCAAGACCTTCCTTCATCGCGCCCGAGGTAAAGAGCTTGCGCACCGATTCGGTGGTGTAGCCGTGCTCGGTGATGACCGCTTCCAGCGAACTCCGCTTGCCCATGGCGCTGGCGTACTCGCCACGCAGCGAGTCCAGATGGCGCTTGCCGGTGGTTTCGGCGGAGCGCTTTTCGTCGAGCTGCTGGCGCGCTTCGTCGATTTGCGCGGCGAGCGCGATCACGCGCTGTGAGGCGGTTTCAAACTCCAATCCGAGTTGGCCTTGTTGCCCGCCGAAGGTTTGCAGTTGCAGGACAGCAGCGGCGGTCTCGTCATGCAGTCGCTGCGCCTCGCGATCGAGCGCGGCAATGCGTTCTTCGGCTTGCGTGATGCGGTTGCGCACCGCAGAGGTCGCGGAGACGACGTTCAGAATTGTGTCGCGACGCTGCTCCTGCTGGCGCTCGACTTCCAACAGCGATGCCGCGGCGGCAGAAGTCTCCTGCTGCCTGGCTTGCGACTCCTGCTGAGCATGGGCGACATCCACGCTGGCCGATTCTAGCGTGGCGCGATTGGTTTCCAGTTCCTGCTGCAGCCGCGCGAACTGCGCTGCGGTGTTGGCGGTTTCCGCCTCGGCTGCGGCGGCGCGCGCATCCAGCTCGGAGCAGCGCTCGTCGTTAGTGTGACGGCGGGCGGCGGCGCGATCGATCTCCAGCGAAAGCCGGTTGAGCTGCTCGCGGTTCTCCTGCGCCTCGCGCTCGATGGTGTAGCCGCGCTGCGTGCGCTCGCCGTGCTCGCCTTCCATATGCTGCACAGCCTCAGCCTGCGCGTGCATGGCTTCGGCGATTTCCGTGAGTTGGCGGCCGAGCAGGGAAGCCTCGGCATCCAGTTGCGCGAACTTACTGGCCAGCAGCACGCGCAGCTTGGCGCGCATCTCGTCGCGCAACCTGCCGTAGCGCTCGGCCTTCGAGGCTTGCCGCTTCAGCGAGTTCATCTGGCGCGTGACTTCGTCGAAGATATCGTTGATGCGGGCGAGATTTTGCTTGGCGTCTTCGAGGCGCGCTTCCGCCAGGCGCTTGCGGGTTTTGAACTTGGTGATGCCGGCGGCTTCTTCGATGATGGCGCGGCGATCCGTGGGCTTGCTGCTGAGAATCTGGCCGATGCGGCCCTGCTCGATGATGGCATAGGACTCGGGGCCAAGCCCGGTGCCCATGAAGATGTCTTGAATATCGCGCAGACGACAGAGCTTGCCGTTGAGCAGATACTCGCTTTCGCCGGAACGGAACAGGCGGCGCGTGATCGTGATCTCGCCCGCTTTGAAGGTGCGCTTAAATTTGCGGCGGCGAATTTTCAGCACAACGTGCGGGGCGACAGCATCGTGAGCCGCGGACTCGGTTGGGTTCGGGGGCGCGTCTTCGCCATCGTCATCACTCTGGCCGGGGTGCACTTCTTCGGAGTAGCGCTCAACGTCTTCGGCCTTGGCCGCGCGCACGGCAGACTCGTCCCAGTCGTCGGGGAGGTCGTCTTGAATGTCGATCTCGGGCTCCAGCGCATCGCCGTAAACTTCGGGATCGACCAGCGTCAGCGAGACCTCGGCCATGCCGGTGGGCTTGCGCTCGCGCGTGCCCGCGAAAATGACGTCCTGCATGTTGACGCCGCGCAGCAGTCGCGCCGATTGCTCGCCCAGCACCCACGAGATGGCGTCGGAGATGTTCGACTTGCCGCAGCCATTCGGACCCACGATGGCGGCAATGCCGTCACCCTGAAAGCGAAGGTCGGTGCGATCACAGAACGATTTGAATCCGAGGATTTGCAGCTTCTTCAGTTTGAGCAACGTCATACTCCCGTTCGGATAGGGCGGCCGGTCTCGACTGCGCTCGGGACTCTCACGCCGGCGCTATCCGCGATTTCATCTCGACCCAACGAGGAACGCCAAGCCAAATGTACGTTCGAAGGCGAGGAGGGGTCAAGACATAAAACGCAATATTTAGGGGTCTCCCTGTGGAAACCACACTATATTGCACCACGCATGCAGCAATCGAAAAGCTTTTGAGCGTTAATAGTGATTTGGAGGCGGGAAGAATCGCCGGAGCAGCCTCCATTTTAGGCAGCGCTTCCGCCCGATTCAAGCCCAAAAGCCGGGGAGTACCTGAACGGTTACAGTGCCCGCCACGCAGCTTGGGTGCACCCGGCCTACTGCGATGGAATGCTCAAGTCCTTGCAGATTTTCTTGGCCAGGTCGTCGTTGATTTCGGAGTGGCGAGGGACCGCCGAAGTCTTACCTGCGGCCCGGTTAACGTAGATCGAATGATTGGCTCCCTCGCGCAACAGTTCGCACCCGTGCCGTTCGAGGTGTCGAACGAGTTCGCGACGCTTCACGCACTGACTTTCAGCGGTTCTCGAATCACGTCTTTTCCTGAGGCGGCTTCCTGAGCCAGCGTCCGGTTCGCCTCCAGCACAAGGGCAACGGCTTCGTGCAGGTTGGTACGGGCTTCTTCGAGAGTCACGCCTTGGGTATTGGCGCCCGGCAGCTCCTCGACGAATGCGATATAGCCCTCGGGGACGCGGCGAAAAACGGCGGTGAACTGAAAATCCATGGAGCTATCATACGCCGGGGGGCCCCAGACCAACCCTGTTCGCAAAGCCGAGTCCCGCCATTCGCAAGCTGACAACTGACAACTGGCTACTGGCTACTGACTACTGGCCTTTCCTGCTACACTGCGCTTAACTTCAGCGGGTCGAGAGCTCACGTGCTACTGGAACTGCGGGTCGAAAACTACGCGGTCATTGATAATGTCGCCGTGGAGTTCGCGCCCGGTCTGAATCTGCTGACCGGCGAAACCGGCGCCGGAAAATCCATCCTCATTGACGCTCTGGCATTGCTTCTCGGCGACAAAGCCTCCACCGACACCATTCGTCACGGCACCGATAAGGCCGTGGTGTCGGCGGTCTTCGAGGCCGAGTCCAAAGCCCTGGACGCCGTGCTGGAAGCCAACGGCCTGGATTCCGATCCTGATTCCCAATCCGACGACGGCCAACTGATTCTTCGCCGCGAGATTTCGACCGGCGGCAAGGGTCGTGTCTTCGTGAACAACCAGCCGGCGACGGTGGCTGTCCTCAAGCAACTGGCGCCGCATCTGGCGGTCATCCATGCGCAGAATGTGGCCGTGCTGGCGTTCGATGCGGCATCGCGCCTGGCGCTGCTCGACGCTTTCGCCGGAGTGGACACATCGGCCGCCGCGGCGGCCTTCGAAAGTTGGAACCAGGTCCGCCATCGCATCGCCGACCTAGAGCGCGACGAGCATGACCGGCTACGCCTGCTGGACTTGTGGAGCTTTCAGCGCAAAGAGATTGCCGACGCGCGGGTGCAGCCGGAAGAAGACACCAGGCTCGAGGCTGAGAAGCGCGTGCTGGCCAACTCCGAGAAGGTGTTCACGGCTGCGATGGCGGCCTACGACGCGCTCTATGAGAGCAACACTTCGGCGGCAGCGTCGATTCGCGTGGCCACGCGGCAGGTCGAGGAGTTGTCGCGCTTCGATGAGAAATTCCGGCAATCGCTGCCCGAACTGGAGTCGGCGCGCATCACGCTGGAAGACATCGGTCAGGCGCTCCGCGATTACGCCGAAGGCATCGAGGCTTCGCCCGCGCGCCTCGCCGAGGTCGAAGATCGGCTGGCCCTGCTGGATCGCCTGAAGCGCAAATACGGGCCGACGCTTGAGGATGTGATCGGGCTCGGCGACGAACTGGAACGCAAACTCAACGAGATGGAGAACAAGGACGAGGTCCTGCGCACCTTGAAGATCGAGCTGGCGAACGCCGCGGCGAAATACTTGGAGGCGGCTCGCGGTCTGTCTCGCCATCGCTACGAAGCGGCGCGCAGGCTGGAGAAGATGGTCGAGAGCGAGATCAACGAGCTGGCCATGAAGGCACGCTTCAAGACCGAGGTCAGCGGCTCGGACGAGGAAGGGAACTGGAGCGCCCGCGGCTTCGACCAGGTGCAGTACCTCATTTCCGCCAATCCCGGAGAGCCGCTGGGCCCGGTCGAGGAAATCGCCTCGGGCGGCGAACTGTCGCGGGTGATGCTGGCGCTGAAGACCAGCGTCGAAGCGGGCAGCGCCAGTCGGGGCCGTCGCAATGGCGCGCACACAGGATCGGCGCAGCGCACGTTGGTCTTCGATGAGATTGATAACGGCATCGGCGGACGCGCCGCCGAAGCGGTGGGCAGGAAACTGAAGCAGCTCGCGCGGACCAAGCAGGTGTTGTGCATCACTCACCTGCCGCAGATCGCGTCGTTCGCCGACCAGCATTACCTCATCGAGAAGCGGGAATCGGGCGGGAGGACAAAGACCTCGGTCCGCCCGTTGAATCCCGAGGAACGCACGCGCGAGATCGCCCGCATGATGAGCGGCGCCAAGCTGACCGACACCTCGCTGAAGCACGCCGAGCAGATGCTGAAGGCGAACCAGTGAGGCAGTGGCTAGTGGCTAGTGGATAGTGGTTAGTTATGGACGTTACTTGATCGCGCCTTCTTTTCCTGCCAGCCGGCGCAGCAGTCCCATCTGTCCGTTGTGATAGCCCTCGTGATAATGCAGACGAATCAGCGCGTCCGCGACCGAGCCTGTCAGCGGCGGGCGACGCATCGGCTCCGGCACAGGTTGAGCCAGCGCCTCGTCCGAGAGTGCCGCAAGAGCGGGAACCAGTCGATGCTGCGTATCGCTTAGCAGGCCACGCAACGTCGCCAGATCAGGCACCTTGTCGCCGGGTTGGAGCGGGTTGGATCCCCGACGATAGTGCGCGGCCACCTCGTCTCCAACCACGGGAGCGCCACCGGCAAGGCTCAGGACGGTGTTGCGGGCAACTACGATGTGTCCCAGGACCCAGTTCAGGCAGTTGCCCGCGCCCGGCGGTTGCACCAGGCTGTCTTCGTTGGTGACATCGTCAAGGTTGCGTTTGATGGCGCCGTAGCTGAATTCGTACATCTGTGCAAGTTCGTTGCCGGTCATGATGGGGCTCTCCTGCCCATGGATTGTACCGCGTGGGCTTTCGCTGTTGCGCGCGTTGATCTGGCCCGTCCCCATTCCCTGCAAAATTTATGCCTTAGGCTGCTAAATTGCCCCGCTTCAGGCCGTTACCTTGGCGATTCCGCCGCTGCTACAATAGAGTAACTGTGTGGGGAAAAGCGGGTTTCTACCCGTATACTGGACAGACAACAGCATGACTGAAAGCAACGCCAAGACCTTACTTTTATTGAAGCCGCGGGGCTTCTGCGCCGGCGTGGTTCGCGCCATTGACATCGTGCGCATCGCCCTGGAGACCTTCGGTGCGCCGATTTACGTGCGCAAAGAGATCGTCCACAACCGTTATGTGGTGGACGAGTTGAGCGCCAAGGGCGCCATCTTTGTGGACAGCGTCCAGGAGGTTCCGGCCGGCGAGCGCATCATCTACAGCGCGCATGGGGTTGCGCCTGAAGTGCGCGACGCCAGCAAGCTGCGCGAGTTGCGGGTGATTGATGCCACCTGCCCGCTGGTCACCAAGGTCCACGTCGAAGCCGTCAAGTTTGCGCGCGAAGGCTATTCGCTCATCCTCATCGGCCACCGCGACCACGATGAAGTCATTGGCACGCTCGGCGAAGCCCCCAACGTGACCCAGGTGGTGGACTCGCCTGAGGAGGTGGAAGACCTGGAAGTTCCTGATCCCAACCGGGTGGCTTATCTGACGCAGACCACGCTGAGTCTGGACGAAACCAGCCACGTCATCGCGGCGCTCAGGGAAAAGTTTCCCAACATCCAGGGGCCGCACGCGCAGGACATCTGCTACGCCACGGAGAACCGGCAAACCGCGGTGAAGGACGTCGCCGGCGAGTGTGACCTGCTGCTGATCGTCGGCTCCGACAACAGTTCCAATTCCAACCGCCTGGTCGAAGTCGCCCGCAATCTGGGGGCGCAGTCCCATCTCATCGAGAACTACCGCTCGATCAAACCGGAGTGGCTGGAAAACGTCAATACCGTGGGTTTGACGGCGGGCGCCTCGGCCCCCGAGATCCTGGTGCAACAGGCCGTGACTTTCCTGGAAGAGCAGGGTTTCACCAACATGCGTGAGATCGAAGTCATGCCCGAGCACGTGCGTTTCGGATTGCCCTCCGAGATCATCGAGGCCATTGGCGCTGCGCCAGCCATGGCGGAGTAGCAAGGGAATGGAAGGTTCTTCCGATCGTGCCGAAGTGCGCTTCGGCAAAATCGATGACATCAAGAGCCGAGTGGCGGCCGCCATCGATGCCTCGCGGCGATACCTGTTCTCCATCCAGGACCGCGAGGAGGGCTACTGGTGTGGCGAGTTGGGCGCCGACACAACTCTGGTTTCCGATTACATTCTGCTGCATCGCCTGCTGGGCACCGAAGATCCGGTGCGCACGCGGAAGTGCGCCACCGAGATCCTGAATCGCCAGAATCCCGACGGCGGCTGGCCCATTTACAACGATGGGCCTTCCAACATCAGCGCCTGCGTTAAAGCCTATTTCGCGCTGAAAATGGCGGGCTACAGTGCCGATCATCCGCAGCTCCAGAAGGCCCGCGAGCGCATTCTCGCCTTGGGCGGCGTCACTGCGGTCAATACCTTTACCAAGATTTATCTCTGCTTCCTCGGGCAATACGATTACGACGCGGTTCCGGCAATTCCGCCCGAGATCGTGCTGTTTCCCAAGTGGTTCTGGTTCAACATCTACGAAATTTCATCCTGGTCGCGCGCCATTCTGGTGCCACTCTCCATTGCGTATGCCAAGAAGCCGTTTAAGAAGATCCCCGCGGAACAGGGAATTGACGAGCTCTTTGTCGGCGGGCGCACCCGGACGCAGCTACGCTTGCACTGGGCGGACAAGCTGGTGAGCTGGCGCAATTTCTTTCTGGTGCTCGATCGCCTGGTCCACTTGTTGGAGCAGATTCACGTTCGCCCGCTGCGTTCGCTCGCCTTGAAGGTCGCCGAGAAGTGGATGCTGGAGCGCATGGAGATGAGCGACGGCCTGGGCGCAATCTATCCCGGCATCATGAACTCCATCATCGCCCTGCGCTGCCTGGGTTACTCGTTGGACGATCCCCAAGTCATCCGCGCGATGGATGAATTTGAAAAGCTGGGCATCGAGGAAGAGAACACCTTTCGCATGCAGCCCTGCATGTCTCCGATATGGGACACCGCCTATGCCGTGTTTGCCCTGGCAGAAAGCGGCGTGGCGGCCAACGATCCTCGCCTGGTGCGGCCCTGCGAGTGGATGCTGCGCAAGCAGGTGACCCGCAAAGGCGACTGGTGCGTGAAGAATCGCAAGGCAGCGCCGGCGGGCTGGTACTTCGAGTTCAACAATGAGTTCTATCCCGATGTGGACGACAGCGCGCAGGTCCTGCTGGCGCTCAGCCGGGTGAAGACCAGCAACGAGAGCTATCACGACAAATCGACGCGTCGCGCCCTTGACTGGATTCTCTCCATGCAGTGCAAGAACGGCGGCTGGGCGTCGTTCGACAAGAACAACGACCGTATGGTCTTCCAGAACATTCCCTTCGCCGACCACAACGCCATGCTCGATCCGCCCACGGTCGATATCACCGGCCGGGTGCTGGAATGCCTGGCCAGCTATGGCTATTCGTTGAAGGACCAACCGGTGCGGCGCGCGGTCGAGTTCATCAAGCGCGAGCAGGCAGTTGACGGCTCCTGGTTCGGACGCTGGGGCGTGAACTACATCTACGGCACCATGCAGGTGCTGCGCGGGCTGGAGGCGGTGGGCGTGGATTATCACGAGACCTTCGTGCTGCAGGCCGTGGAGTGGCTGCGCATGATGCAGAATCCCGATGGCGGTTGGGGCGAGACTTGCGACTCCTACGACGATGCCAATACCAAGGGAGTTGGGCCGAGCACGCCTTCGCAAACCGCGTGGGCGGTAATGGGATTGCTTGCCGCCAATGACACGCGCAACGATTCGCTTCAGCACGGCATCGCCTATCTGCTGAAGACGCAGCGCCGCGATGGGTCGTGGGATGAGTCGCTCTACACCGGCACGGGATTCCCGCGCGTGTTTTACCTGATGTACTACATGTACCGGCAGTACTTCCCGCTGCTGGCGCTGACCACGTACGCCAAGGTCAGTAGTCAGTAGCCAGTTGTCGGTAGCCAGCTGTCAGTATCCAGTAGTCAGTGTCGGCAGCAGACCAGTTGGCGTTGTATCTGAGTATGAGTCCCGTAGGGACGGCACAAATCGTGATCTCTGCCGTGCCTACGGCACTCCGATTCTGCATGCCGTGCGTTTTCTGCGACCCTGAAAAATTGACTATACTGACCCGGAGGGACTGCGACGATGACCATCACGCTCGACATCAAGCCTGAGTTGGAGGCCGAACTGGCGGCCCAGGCTGCGGCCCGCGGCCTGGACGTGCCGGCCTATGCCGCTATCCTGCTGGAGCAGGCGGCGCAGCCGGCCGAGCATCCGAAGCCCAAGCAAACGCTCGCTGAGTTTTTCATGGAGTCTCCCCTGGCCGGTTCCGGGATCAACCTGGAGCGCGATAAAGATCCGGGCCGTGATATCGAGCTATGAGTCGATATCTGCTCGATACCAATTGCATTTCTGAACTCGTCCGCTGATAGCACTGGCTACTGGCAACTGAACCATGAAATGTTTCGTTACAGGCGCGACCGGATTTTTGGGAAGCCACGTTGCCCGTCAACTGCTTTCCCGAGGCACGGAGTTGCGCCTGCTGGTGCGCCCTACCAGCCGGCTCGACAACATCGCCGACTTGTCGGCGGAGCACGTTACCGGCGATCTGCGCGATCTCCAGTCGCTGAAGACCGGCATGTCGGGTTGCGAGTTTGTTTTCCACGTGGCCGCCGACTACCGGCTCTGGTCGCGCAACGGTCAGGAGCTTTACGACTCCAACGTTGAGGGCACCCGCAACGTCCTGGCGGCGGCGAGAGATTCGGGCGTGCGGCGGGTTATTTATACCAGCAGCGTTGCCACCATGGGTTTCGGCAACAACGGCCGGCTTACCGATGAGAAAACGCCGGTCACGCTCTCCAACATGATTGGCGATTACAAGCGCAGCAAATTCATGGCGGAGCAACTGGTGATGGCGGCGGCTCGCGCTGGGCAAAACGTCGTGATAGTGAATCCTACGACTCCGATCGGCGAGCGCGATATCAAGCCGACGCCCACGGGCCGCATCGTGGTTGATTTCCTGCGCCGTAAGTTTCCGGCCTATGTGGATACGGGGCTGAATCTGGTGGATGTCGCCGATTGCGCTTACGGACACTTGCTGGCGATGGAAAAGGCGGTGCCGGGTGAGCGCTATATTCTTGGCGGTGAGAACCTGACGTTGAAGCAGATCCTGGATAAACTGGCGGCGATCACAGGTTTGCCTTCGCCCAAGGTGAAGTTGCCTTACGCCGTGGCCTATGCCACCGGCGTGGTGGACACGCTGGTCAGCGGTACGATAATGAGGCGTGAGCCGCGGGTCACCTTGGACTCGGTACGCATGGGACGCAAGAAGATGTTCATCACCAGCGCCAAGGCCGAGCGCGAACTGGGCTGGAATCCTGGGCCGGTTGATGGCGCTTTGCGCCGCGCCGTGGAGTGGTTCCGGGCAAACGGCTATGCCCCGTAAGCCCATCGCTGTTGTGGTGGCGATGCGGGTGGAACTGGCGCCGCTTCTTGCGAAGATGGCGGCGCAGCGCGTGGACGGCGTTGAGCTGTTCGAGCTGCCGGAGGCGATGGTCGCGGTTGGCGGTATCGGAGAAAGGCACGCCCGTCACGCCGCCGAAGTGGTGATCGAGCGCGTGCAGCCGAAGCTGCTGGTTTCGGCGGGCATGGCGGGCGCGCTCTCGCCCAACCTGAAGGTCGGCAACGTTGGCCGGATGCGCGAGGTGGTCGATGTGGCCACCGGAGAACGCTACCCCACGCGCGGAGGCGAGTGGGTGCTGGCAACCTCGCCAGGCATAAGTGATGTCGCGGAGAAAGGGGCCTTGCTGACGAAATACGCAGCCGACGCGGTGGACATGGAGGCCGCGGCGGTGGCCCAAGTGGCCAAAGAGCGAGGCCTGGAGTTCGCGGCGGTGAAGGCCATTTCCGATGACTCGGCCTTCCCGATGCCGCCCCTGACTCGGTTTATTGACGGTAACGGAAGGTTCGAGACGCGGCAGTTCCTGATATATGTAGCGCTTCACCCGAAGTGGTGGGCCACGCTGGCAAAGATAAGGAAGAACAGCAAGCTTGCTTCTGCGAACCTGTGCCGGGAGTTGCAACATCTAATTAAAAGCAGTAGCCAGCAGTCAGTTGTCAATAGCCAGTGATCAACTGGCATCTGAGAGCTGGCGACTGGTTCCTGACGGCGAATTGAAAGCGGTGGCCAGTTGTCAATAGCCAGATGAACTGGCAACTGACAACTGATTTCCAACATGTCGAGCGCGACCCAACTCGGTAGTTCCATCGGCCGGCAGCCGCTCCCTGCGACCATGCAGGCGGCCGTTTATCGCGGCGTGAACGACGTCCGGCTGGAGACTGTCCCGGTGCCGAAGATCGGCCCGGGAGAGATTCTGGTGCGGGTCCACACCTGCGGCATCTGCGGAACCGATCTGAAGAAGATTGCCACCGGTTCGCATTCCGCCCCGCGCATTTTTGGCCATGAGACGACCGGCGTCATTGCCGCTCTCGGCGAAGATGTTTCCGGCTATGAGCTGGGCGAACGGGTGATGGTGTTCCATCACATCCCCTGCGGCGAATGCTACTACTGCCGGCATAAGGTGTTCGCCCAGTGTCCGACTTACAAGAAAGTGGGCGCCACGGCGGGCTACGAGCCCAGCGGAGGCGGTTTTTCCGAATATGTGCGGGTGATGGAGTGGATCGTTGGCAAGGGAGTCATCCGTATTCCGGATGGCGTTTCTTTCGAGCAGGCGTCTTTCATCGAGCCCATCAACACCTGCATGAAAGGCATTGAAACGCTGAGGCTTACGGCTGGGGAATTGGTGCTGGTTATCGGCCAGGGGCCGATTGGCATCATGCTGGCGGCGCTGGCCCGCCGTTGTGGGACACGGGTAATAACTTCCGATTTGTTTCCGCAGAGGCATACAATAGCTCAGACGTTCGGCCTGAACGAAAACATCGACGCGTCCACCTCCGAAACCGTAAGAGCCATTAAAGAACTGACCGAGGGCCGGGGGGCGGATGCAGTCATACTTGCGGTAGCCGGCAACGCTTTAATTCGTACCGCCATGGACGCGACGCGTCCTGGGGGCCGGGTATTGTTGTTTGCGCAAACGCAGCACGGCGAGGCAACTCTCGATCCGGCGGCGGTTTGCGTCGATGAAAAGAGCCTCTTGGGGTCATACAGCGCTTCGGTGGACTTGCAGGAAGAGTCCGTGCGGTTCGTGTTCAGCGGTGAAATGGAATTAGAGCGGCTCATCAGTCACCGTTTTCCGCTGGGCGAGTCCGTTGCAGCGCTGCATTTGGCTGCCCATCCCAAGCCGGACTCCATGAAGGTGGTCATTCAACCGGGCAGTTTATGGAAGGGCCAATAAGTGAACGGACACATGACAGCGGCGGTCCTCTATGGCAAAGAGGACGTCAAGATCGAGCAGGTGCCGATCCCCACGCTGGATGAAGGGGAAGTGCTGGTCAAGGTGCAAGTGGCCCTGACCTGCGGCACCGATCTCAAGGTGTATCAGCGCGGCTATCACGCGCGCATGATTGTGCCTCCAGCCCTGTTTGGACATGAATTGGCGGGTGTGGTCGAAGAGGTTGGGCCCGGGGTGAGAGGTTTCCGCAAAGGCATGCGGGTGGTGGCGCTGAATTCTGCCCCGTGTGGCACCTGCTTCTACTGTTCCAAGCACCAGGAAAACCTCTGCTCCGACCTGCTGTTCAACAACGGCGCCTATGCCGAATACATTCGCATTCCCCGGCGCATCGTGGAAACCAACATGCTGGCCATCCCGAAGCATGTCAGCTTCGAAGAGGCCGCCATGGTTGAGCCGCTGGCCTGCGTGTTGCGCGGTTTGCACGAAACCAAATTGGAGATTGGCGACTCGGTCGCCGTCATCGGCGCCGGTCCCATCGGCCTGATGTTCGTGCAGGTGGCCAAGCTGGCCGGTTGCAACGTGATCTCCGTGGTCAAGCGTGAGTCGCAAGTGAGCGCCGCCCGCCGCTTGGGCGCTAACAGCACGGTCGAGATTAGTTCCGTGGACGATCCGGTCAAGGCGGTGCGCAGGCTCACTCCCGAAGCACGCGGCTGCGATGTGGTCATCGAGGCGGTAGGCCGCCCGCAAGCCTGGGAATGGACCATTGACATGGTGCGCAAGGGTGGCACCGTCAACTTCTTCGGCGGTTGCGCCAGCGGGACCACGGTTGCGCTGGATACGCAGCGCCTGCACTATAACGAGCTGACCCTGAAGGCCACCTTCCATCACACGCCGGAGACGGTGCGCAAAGCGTTCGCCCTGATCTGCGAGAACAAGATCAAGGGCACCGACTACATCACCGGCGAAGCGCCTCTGTCGCGCTTGCAGCAGGTGTTGCGGCACATGTTGAACCGCAACGGCGACATCAAGACGGCCATCATCCCGGGAACGTAAGCAGTTGTCAGTTGCCGGTTGTCAGTTGTCAGTTGGGCCGTAGCAACAAGCAGGCTAGAACGGGGCATCCCGCTGCAATCCCCGGTACAATCTTCCTGATGTCTCCTCTTCCCAGTCATAATGGCGTGGATCTTGCGCAGCCCGGTCCCACGGCTGCGGCAGGCTGGCAGGCTTTGCCTCCGGAGTACGCCATTCCCGAGCGCCCTCCGTCGCTGGCGGAAGCACAACAATACTGTTCGCGGCTGGCGCACTCGCACTACGAGAATTTTTCGGTCGTCACCTGGTTCCTGCCCAAACGTCTGCACCAGCATTTCTACAATGTTTATGCCTACTGCCGCATCTCCGACGATCTGGGCGACGAGGTCGGCGATCCACAGCAGTCGCTGGCGCTGCTCGATCAATGGGAAGCCGAACTGGAGCAGTGTTACTCCGGGGAGCCCAGGCATCCGGTCTTTGTCGCGCTGCGGCCGACCGTGCGCGAACTGGAAATTCCGCAGCACGAATTCTCCGATCTGCTGCGCGCCTTTCGCCAGGACCAGACGACCACACGATATCCCACCTTCGATGACGTACTGGGCTACTGTCACTATTCAGCTAATCCTGTTGGACATCTGGTGCTCTATGTGTGCGGCTATCGCGACGCGGAGCGGCAAAAGCTTTCCGACTACACCTGCACCGCCCTGCAGCTCGCGAACTTCTGGCAGGACATTGCCGTCGATTATGCCAAAGGTAGGATCTATCTTCCGCTGGAAGATCTCGCGAAGTATGGCGTGACGGAAGATGACATCGCGCATCGCCGAGCGACGCCCGCATTTCTGGAGATGATGAAGTTTGAAGTTACCCGCGCCCGCGAGTGGTTTCAGATGGGACTGCCGCTGGCGAAGATGGTGGATAAACATCTGGCGCCGGACATCGAATTGTTCAGCCGCGGCGGCCTGGAGATCCTGAACGCCATCGAGCGCCAGGGATACGACGTGTTGACGCGGCGGCCGGTCATTTCCAAGCCGCGCAAGTTGTGGTTGCTGGCACGCGCAGCCGCGGGAAAGCTATTGTGAGCCGACACCCGCTCCAGTTGCGGGCCGCCTACGGAGTTTGTCGTCATATCGCGCGCTCCGCTGCCAAGAATTTCTATTACGGCTTCCTGGTCCTGCCTGCTCCCAAGCGCAATGCCGTTTCGGCTGTGTATGCCTTCATGCGCCATGCCGACGACATCTCTGACGATCCTTCCATCCCGGCGCAGCAGCGCCGTGAAAAATTGGATGAATGGATCAACGCGTTGCGTCGCGTAGTTGCCGGCGAACCCACCGATGATCCGGTGTTATTTGCCCTGGCGGATTCGCAGAAGCTGTACAAAATCCCCATTGAGCTGCTGGAAAAGCTGGTGCACGGCACGGCGATGGATGTGCCTCAGCAGGGGATTGCCCCGAAACCCGCGCCGGACGCGGAACCTGCGCAACTCCAGTACGACACCTTCGATCAGCTTTACGATTACTGCTATCACGTCGCGTCGGTAGTTGGGTTGATCTGCATTCGCATCTTCGGCTATCGGGATCCGCGCGCCGAGAAGCTGGCGGAGCAAACCGGGGTCGCCTTTCAGCTCACCAACATCATTCGCGACGTAAAAGAAGACGCTGAAATGGGGCGCGTTTATCTGCCCAGGGAAGATCTGGCGCGCTTCGGGATCGAGCCTCGCTCGCTGACGAACGGCACTGCATCCGGGTCGTTGCGCCCGGTGCTGGAGTTCGAAGCCGGGCGCGCGCGCGAATTCTATCGCGCCGCGGACGAATTGCTGCCGCTGGTGGACGAAGAGAGCCAGCCAGCGTTGTGGACGCTGGTCGAAATCTATCGGCGGCTGCTGGAGAAGATCGCAGCCCGCAACTACGACGTCTTTTCGCAGCGCGTCCGGTTGAGCACCGCGGAGAAGCTGGCGGTACTGGGCAAAGGATTCTGGAAGCGCCTGACATGAGCGCCGCGCAGCCCAACCCGCAGCGTTCGCCCGTCGCCATTGTCGGCGGCGGACTCGCCGGTCTGGCCGCAGGCAGCGCGCTGGCCGAGGCGGGATATCAGGTTGAATTGTTTGAGCGGCGTCCCTACCTGGGTGGTCGCGCATCCTCGTATGAGCTGCCCGGCACCGCCGAAGTTGTGGACAACTGCCAGCATGTCTTGCTCGGCTGCTGCACCAACCTCATCGAGTTCTATCGTCGGCTCGGCGTGGAGCGGCAGATCCGTTGGTACAACGAGATCACGTTCATCCTTCCCGGCGGATGTTTTTCGGTGCTGAAGCCGGGAGCGCTGCCGCCGCCTTTCCATGCTGCGCCATCGTTTTTCGACTCGTCCGCACTCGATTTGAAAGACAAGTTCGCCATCGCCCGCGCGATGATGGCGCTTGTGCCCAAGCTCCCCAAGGACAGCGGCGAAAATTTTCTGTCATGGCTCTTGCGTCACGGCCAGACGCAAAAGGCCATCGATCGTTTCTGGATGCCGGTGCTGGTCAGCGCGCTCAATGAAGATCTGGACCGGATGTCCGTGCACTACGCCGCGCAGGTCTTTCGCGAATCGTTTCTGAAGTCGGCTGAGGCGGGGCGCATGGGAGTTCCGTCTGTCCCGTTGTCGCAGCTCTACGGGACGGCGGCGGACTACATCGAAGCGCGCGGTGGCAAGGTGCATACCCGGGCCGCTGTGGATTCGGTCCGCGCCGATGGCGATAGCGTGCAGCTTTGTGTCGGCGGCGAGGACGTGCGCGCCGACTACGCGATCCTGGCGACACCGTTCAACGGAGTCGAGAAGCTGCTGCCGGATGCTCCGGAACTCGGGCCGCTACGCGATCAGTTGCGCAACTTTACGTCCTCGCCGATCACCGGGATACACCTTTGGTTCGACCGCGAGATCACACCTTTGGAGCACGCCGTACTGCTGGAACGCACCATTCAGTGGATGTTCCAGAAGTCGAAGATCCTGGCGACGCGGAGGGATTCGGCGCAGAGCGGCAGCTACCTGGAGCTGGTGGTGAGCGCGTCAAAAACGCTGGTGGAGAAATCACGCGCCGAGATTATCGAGATGGCCGTCAGGGAGCTAGGCGAATTTTTCCCTGCCGTGCGGGAAGCTAAGCTGACAAAAGCGACGGTCATCAAAGAAGTCCATGCCACGTTCTCGCCCGCGCCGGGCAGCGACGCGTATCGTCCTTCCCACATCAGTCCGTGGCCGAGGCTGTTTCTCGCGGGAGATTGGACGGCGACAGGATGGCCCTCAACCATGGAAGGCGCTGTGCGCAGCGGCTACGGCGCCGCGGAAGCGCTGACGAATTTGGCAGGCAATGCCAGCAAATTCCTCGTGCCCGATTTGCCGGCGAAGGGACTGATGCGGCTGTTTGGATGACGAGCAGCACGGACATAAAGCAGGTCCCTCCGCTCGCGGCTGAAGCCGCTCGGTCGGGATGACAATAGAATCAGGGGAGCGCGGCGACGCCGGCCTGAAGGCCGGCTCTACCCAGAATCCCTCACCACACCTTGCACACCTTGTCCGCGGGCTTGGCCATCGGTTGGCCAGGTTTGCATGAAAACGCCGTCCCGAATTCCGGCATATTCACTACCACGCCGTTGATGCGGTATTTCGCCGGAGAGTGCGGATCGGTAATGGCCCGCGCCCGCAAATCTTCGGGCCGATCGTTGGCGCAGGCCCATTGCGCGAAGCCCACAAAGAAGCGCTGGTCCGGACTCAAGCCGTCACGGTCGGTCAACTGCTTGCTCTTGTCTGCGTCCTTCCACGCGATATAAGCCAGAATCGTGCCGCCGAGGTCGGCCACATCCTCGCCTTCCGTCAGCTTCGAATTGATGTGGACGTCGTCCACCACCACGTATTTCGCATACTGGTCCACCACGCAGTCCGCGTGCTTGACGAACTGCTCGGCATCTTGCGTGGTCCACCAATCTTTCAGATTGCCCTTGGCGTCGAACTGACGGCCTTCATCGTCGAAGCCGTGGGTGAGTTCATGCCCAATGGTCGAGCCGGTGTTGCCGAAGTTGGGAGCATCGTCGAGCTTGGCGTCGTAGAGCGGCGGTTGCAGCACGCCGGCAGGGAAGTTGATGTCGTTCATCTGCGGGTTGAAGTAGGCGTTCACGGTCGGCGGGGACATGTCCCACTCCGCGCGGTCCACCGGCTTGCCCACCTTGTTGAACTCGCGATGGTTCTCGAACTCTTCGGCGCGCTCGGCATTGCCATAGAAGTCATCGCGCGCGATCACCACCGAGCTATAGTCGCGCCACTTGTCGGGATAGCCGATCTTGTTGCGAATGGCATGAAGTTTATTGAGGGCCTGCTGCTTGGTCTGCGGACTCATCCAATCCAATTGCTGGATGCGCAAGGCCATGGCATCTTCAATTTCCTTCGTCATATCAAGCGTTGCGGCCTTCAGCTCGGGAGGAAACGTCTTGCGCACGTAGGCCTGTCCCAGCGCCTCGCCCAGTTGCCGGTCCACATACTGCACGCAACGCTTCCAGCGCGGCTGAAGCTCCTTGGCCCCGCGCAGGTATTGGCGATAGAAGGCGAAGTTCTCGTCAACGAAAGCCGACGACAGAAATGGGGCGCGGGAGTTCGCCACATGGAAGCGCAGATAACTCTTCCAGTCGGCCAGCGAAGTGGAAGCCAATTGCGCATTGACCTCCTTCAAGAATGCCGGCGACTCCACATTCAGAATCTCGAACGGGGGAACCTGCGCGGCAGAAAAATACACGCTCCAATTGAAGTTCGGCGCCAGCGCGTTCAGCTCGGTGGCCTTCATCTTGTGCATCACTTTGTAGGGATCGCGCCGGTCGACCCGGGTCAGCGAGGCGTTGGCCAGGCTGGTCTCGATGCGCATGACCGTGTCAGCTTCTTTTTTCGCCGTGGCCGGCGAGTCGCCGAGCANNTAGTAATCGCGGTCCGGAAGGCCCAACCCGCCTTGCCCCACACCCACAATCATGGCATCGGAGTTATCGGGATCCTGCTGGGCGCCGCTGTCGAAGAGCAGGGTATCGCCGGCAAGATGCAAACGAGCTACCAGCGGCGCAAGATCGTGAACGCTTTTGACCGCCTGCACCTGGTCGAGCGCAGACTGCATGGGTTTGGCGCCAAGCTTCTCCACCGCCGATTCGTCCATACATGCGGCGTAGTAATCGCCGATCTTCTGGGTGACGGCGTCCGGGGCCTTGGCGGTGGATGCCTCTTCGAGAATTCCCCGCAAATAGTTGAGATTATCCTGGTACAGCTTGGAATAAACGTCCCAACGGACTTGGTCGGCGGGAATGGGATTCTTCTGCTGCCAGCCGCCGCAGGAGTACTGGTAGAAATCCACGCATGGGTCCAGCGATCGGTCCATGGCCGAAACATCGAGGCTGGGGATGTAAGGCAAGGTCGGCTCGACTCGACCTTGGGTCGTAGGGGGCGCATTGCCGGGATTGGTTCCCGCCGCGGCGGTCGGGCTGGTGGTTTGCTGAGCGAATGTTGTCAGGGCGACAAAACAGAATGAAAGCAGGAAAATCTTGCAGTTCACGGCTTTCCTCCAAAGGAAGGGCAAGGATAGCAGAGCTGTTGGCGGGCGGCCATTCCCAGTTTGGCCCTTGAAAGATCGCCTGACCCTCTTTTTGGCGAAGAAGGTCGCCGGTCTGCGGTATCCTGTGAGAAAATCAAGGGGCATTTGGGTGTGCCAAGTGGGCACGCTCAGGTCAAAAAAACTTGCATTTAGGCACAGGTGAATTACCCTGCTAGGTAATCAGGCCTCTTCCGTTGTTCCAGAGTGTCGTGCCGCACGACACGGTCAGGCTGTGCCGCAAGCAAGTCGGCCGGTCTCTCGGGAGTGGCGTCCACACAACCAGTTTTCAGAATACATTGAGGAGTTGCATGAAAGGGTTTAAGCCTCTTCCGTTTCTTGCCTTGTCACTCTGCTTGGGAATGCTGACCGCGTGCGGCAGCGGTCACCCGTCCAACGGCCCAGGGGCACTAAACATTGCCAATACACCCCTCGATGGGGTAGTGCTGTCACCGTATAGTGTCCAGATGTTCGCCACCGGAGGACAAGCGCCGTTCGCCTGGACGCTCCAGTCCGGGACCCTGCCTCCGGGTTTGAGCCTGATCCCGCAAGGCGTGATCAGCGGCACGCCGCCTATGACCGATCTGAATGCCGACGGCACCGCCAAAAAATATAGCTTCGTGATAAGGGTAACGGATTCGCAGATACCGACCTCGGCCTATCAGACGGGTAGCTTCTCCATTACCATCAATCCGCTTCCGCTGGTCACTACGACCTCGCTTCCTAACGGAACCATCGGCTTGCCTTACAATGCCACTCTGACGAATTCTGGCGGACTGGCTCCCTTTACGTGGTCCATCACAACTGGAACCCTGCCTGCGGGATTGACCCTGGGCGCAAGCACCGGAATAATCGGTGGGAGTCCCACCGGGCCCTCCGGACCTTTCCCGATCACCGTGCAAGTGTCCGACGCCGACTCCAATACCGCCACCGCCAACCTCAGCATCACAATTGTGGGAAGACTACAGGGAAGCTTTGCCTTCTCGTTTAACGGCTTCGACCATGGGCAACCGTTCTACACCGCGGGCAGCTTTCTCGGCGATGGCAATGGACACATCAGCCGCGGCGTTCTCGACCAGAACGGTCTGGCGGCGGGGGATATCATCAGCGACGCGCCCTTGACGGGAACCTACAACATTGGCAGCAACGGTCAGGGAACCATGACCTTGACCATCGCCGGCACGACCTACAACTACGACTTGGCCCCGGCCCTAACGGGCGACCTGAAATTCATCCTGAACGATTCCACCCATCCGCAAGTTTACGGTTCCGGCGTGATCAAGGCACAGGCCCTGGCCAAGCTTGGACAAACGCAGCAGACGGGATTGACGGCGCTGGCAGGCAATTTCGGTCTGGGCTTCTTTGGAGTCGATTCCGCCGGCCATCGTTCGGCGGGCGCGGGCGCCTTCAAGGCCAACAATAGCGGAAACCTGAGCAACGGCATAGAAGACACCAACGACAACGGAGTCGTGACCAGTGCAGCCGCCTTCACCGGCTCCTGGACACTGGATGCCGATTTCGCCACCACCGGCCGCGGGACGGCAACCCTGAACGTGGGCGCCAACGTCCTCGACTATGTTTTTTATGTGGTGGATCCGGGGAGCGAATTGATCGAGCTGCAGAGCGATCTGGTCTCGGGCGGAGCTTCCCTGAGTCTGGTCTCCGTGGCGAAGCAATTGCAAGGATCCATTAACGGTACCTTCAGCAATGGCAGTTTGAATTCTTCTACCGTGATGGAACTCAACGGGGCCACTTCGGCCGGACCCGACGTGCAACTCGGCGTCAGCCAGTTCGATGGCGCGGGCAACATCACCCTCTTCCAGACCGACGAGAACAAAGCTGGGACGCACACNNACCGTTGCCGGCCTGGGCGGCGGCGCCCAGCCCATTCTCTACCTGACGAACGCGAACCGGGGGTTTTACATTGGAGCCGACGCCGCGGCCACGGAGGGGACCTTCGAAGCGCAAGTGAATGGACCGTTCAGCCTCCCATCGTTCTTAATAAACTACGCGGGAGGTACCATCCAACCGGTGTCAACCAGCGTGACCAACGAGGTTGATTTCACCACCATCCCGCCACCCGGCGGGACCATGGTGGTGACCTACGACTCCAGTGGGCCGTCTGGGCAGTTGACCAACCAGATGTTGTCGTCAACCTATGTGCTGGGGGATGATCCGGGTGGTACTGGCTCCAATACCACCGGCAAATTGATCCTGACGGCGGTCGGAAGTCCTAGTCCCACGGCGATCGTCTACATGATTTATGGGCCGCCTGCCGCGGGCCAGAATGGCACGATAGATCGGTCCAACAACAAGTGGGCGTCGATCAATATCGCTACTCCGACCGGCGCTGTCGATCCCAATCCGCGATTGACGGTGGTGCTGAGTACGATCAAATAACCAAGGAACGAGCCGGTGCTGCCCGGGCACCGGCAATTTCTTGCGGGTGCTTTCCGGAAGGGGCTGCTACCGGACAATAGCGGTTTTGTTGGCGCAAGGCTGCGGTTTGGTGTATCCTGATACTGCGTATGTACGAGCGGCGCGTCTAGCAGCCATCCCTCCTCTCAGTTGAGCGATTTCTGCCTGCAACCTTCCGATCCTTCAGCGCAACATCAACAACAAGGATATACAAAGAAACAAATGGAACAAGGAACAGTTAAGTGGTTTAACGATGCCAAAGGCTTTGGTTTTATTTCACGTCAGAATGGCGAAGATGTCTTCGTCCATTTCTCGGCTATCCAGTCGAACGGTTTCCGTTCGCTGCAGGAAGGTCAGGCCGTCAGCTTCGACGTGAAGCGTGGAGCCAAGGGTTGGCAGGCTGAAAACGTTCAGGTCCTGTAAACGAAACGACGACAGAAGGGCGGCAGGAGCTGCCCTTCCGTTTTTACGCGCTCGAAGTCAGCTGAGTCTTTGGTCGTGAACCCCCAAACCGGAGCCCGCCCGCGCGATCGATGTTCGGTCCAGCAAGCGGCATACTGAAAAGTGAGGATCCAATGAAGAACATCTACGTGGGGAATTTAACTTTCGACGCGACTGAAGACCAGGTGCGCGGGCTGTTCGAAGCCTATGGCCCAGTCGACAAGGTCAGCATTGTTACGGACCGCGATACCGGGCAGCCGCGCGGCTTCGCCTTTGTTGAAATGGCCGATGATGACTCAGCCGGCAAGGCGATGGAAGCCTTGAATGGCACCAATCTCGGAGGCCGCAATTTGACCGTGAACGAAGCGCGCCCCAAGACCGATCGCCCGCGCGGCGGTGGCGGCGGCGGCGGCCGTGGCGGCTTTGGCGGCGGCGGCGGACGCGGCGGCGGTGGTGGTGGCCGCGGCCGCGATCACTAACCGAACCGCGACCGTAAG
>PMAT01000105.1 GCA_003152695.1 Acidobacteriaceae bacterium | reverse complement strand
AGTTTCCCCGGACAGCAGTGACCCAGATCATAGTGCGACAGCGCATCATTGGGTTTCAGCAAGATGGCTCTCTTGAATTCAACTATTGCCTCATCGTAACGTCCCATCTGCTCTAGCACAGTGCCCAAACCATCGTGTAACTCAGACCTGTCAGGCCACCGGACAATACTTGCTCGGTACTCTGCTGATGCCTGATCATATCTGCCCATCTCGTCAAGGCAGGCTGCCAGGTTGTAGTGTGGCATAGGATCCTCGGGATCGATCGCAATCGCTTTCTGGTATTCGGCAACCGCCTCGTTCTTCCTTCCCATTCTATCGAGAACCATGCCCATTGCATTGCGAGCGCCAGCATGGTTCGAGTTAAGCGTCAGCGCCTTCGCCAACTCAGCGACTGCGTCGCCATATTGGCGTTTGGACGACAGCGCTACACCGAGGTAGTAGTATGCGTTAGGAGAGTCGGGCTTCAAAGCAATGGCTTCTCTTGCTTCCGCAATCGCGTCATCATATGAGCCCTTCATGGTGAGCACGGCTGCGAGATTGAAGTGGGTAACGACGTCCTTGGGGCTTAAGGCCAGAACCTGTCGTTGGTCTGCTTCACACGCATCCAAGTCTCCAAGATTGAAATGTGATNNGAAATAGACAATAATGCAAAACCATTGCTGTCCAAGTTAGCTGAGGACTCGGCTCGGCGCTGCTGAAATGCGGGACATAATCATCCTCTCCTGCCTTCGCACAAAGCAGGTTGGCCCCTTCGAAAATCGGTTCCCCTGATGGATGCTGTCTAGATTGCAGCTCCCGAAATGGTCAATTTGGCCACGATGTTTTCCTTGAGAAGTGGGCTGCTGTCCAACTACTGCCAGACCATCGCCAGTTGTTCCGGTAGCGATTCCGGCAACTCCGGGGCTTGAAAGGGATGATCGATCCACACCCACAAGTCACGGTAGACGAACAACTGCTGCCGCAGCAGCGCCACCAGATTGGAAAGCGACCAGCCGAAGGTGGCCTTCAACTGCAGGTACTTGATCAGCAACATGGCAATCAACGCCGCCCAGACTTGCGTCTTCAGGGCATTGGCGGAAGTCCCGATGAAGGTCTTCACCCGAAGATTTTGCTTTAAGGCTTTGAAAAACAGCTCGATCTGCCAGCGCTGCTTGTACACCTCCGCCACGGTGGCGGCAGCCAAGGTCAGGTGATTGGTCACAAACACCAGCACCCGGTCCTGCTCTTCGTCGTAGAACTCGATGCGGCGGAAATAGCATTGCTGTCCGTCCCGTGCCTGCTGGTAAAAGCAAATTACCTGGTCGCGCAGCAGACCCTTGCGGTGCGGCAACTCTCGGTCTTCCACCACCAGGTAATCAGCGTTGTCCTTCATCCGGGTGACGAAGTACACGCCCTGTTGGCTCAGAGCGGCGAACCACCCGTAGTCCAGGTAGCCGCGATCGATGGCCAGCAGGGTCCCCGGCTCATAGCGCAGTTGTCGGGCTACTCCAATCTCATGCTGCTTGCCCTCGGTGATCACCGCATAGCAGGGGAGAAAACCGTCGTGATCCAGCAGCAGGTGCAGCTTGACCGCGCCTTTGGTACGGCGGAATCGCGCCCAATCGAAAACGCTGGCGCACAGATCGATCACCGTCGCGTCCATGCTGATCAGCTTGTGTTTGAAGCGGAACTTGCGTCGGCCCGCAGATTGCTGCACGGCTAACCCCCGGCATTGGGTCAGCAGCTGCTGGAATAGCTCTTCGTATAACTGCCACGGACGATGCTCGTTGGCGTAGGCCAAGGTGGAGCGCGCCGGCGCCTGCGGCAACCCTAAATGCCGCAGCTTGCCCTCACTGGCCGCCAGTCCGCCGCAAATTTCGCGCAGCGACTTGGCCCCGCCCAGTTGGCAAAACAGCATGGCGACAAACTGTCCCCAACTGCTGAATCCGCGCGCGTGCCGTTCGGCTTTATGTTTACGGGCCGCTGTGTCAAAGCCGGTTCGTGAAATGAGCTGCAAAATCTGCGAGAAAATGCTGCATACTCTGTTCAAGGCTGAGTCCTCCTCTGACTCGTTGGTCTTTGCAAACTCAACTTATCAGAGACTCTCAGCCTTCTTCTTCCCGGCGACGCTCAGCACAGCGGAGTTAATTTGGACGAGGATGAAATGTGATATTCCACGATAGCCATATAGAGCTTCAGGATTGACAAGGTCCTGCGGTTCATTCTCGGCGTACCGCAGCGCGGCGTCATAGTAGGAAAGTGCTCCCTTATCGTCCCCCGCCCTATTGTGGGCGATCCCAACCGCCAGAAAAGTGACATAGCTCATCTGGCTAGAAACTGTTTGGCCAACCGAGAAGTCCTCGAGAGCCGAGAGTGGAACGACTAGCTTTTCACGCTCGCTATTGAGCTTCAGACTATTGACACGACCTCTGCCCAGTACATGAAAATGAACTACTACCCTCGCGTGTGTCGTCGTCTTGGCGTAGTTGCCCCAGAGGACCACGCTTGCCTTTCTGGCAGCACCTGCTTGATCTGCAGCCCGGTTTCCCTCCTCTGTTTCCCATGGGATAAATTTATCGAGGTGCTCCACCTTGATGTCCGGATAGTTTCTCGTGGCGTCCTCAAGATTTTGCAGGATTGTTTCTGTAAGAGGGCGTTGGCTGCCATCCTCCTCGAAATTAGCAACCAGAATAAGTACGTGGCGTGGAGGAACTCTCTCATAAAGTCTCCACAGCGCAGTGCCGGCAAGCGGGACGATGGGCATTGTAACAATGAGAAAAAGAAGGAGGCGTCGGGTGCGGGACGGCAATCTTGAGGTGGCTGGCAATTCTGCCGCTGGGGCCTCAATTCGGCCGGGCGCCTTACGGAAGTACAGAAAAATCAGCGCGATCCAGAGGACACTGTATCCTGCAGCTAACGAAATCCATTCTAAGTTTGTGTACCAGCCAAAAATCCGGCCGAGCCCTAGAACCGCCAATCCAACGACGCTAGCGAGTAATTGAGTAAGCCAGTTTGCGAATATTCCGGATACAACGGAACTCTTGAGCATTCGCGTTACGTTCATCGCAGCCTCCCGATCCGGCAGTTCGATGTCGGCGTTGAAAGTATAGCTGGGCTGGCAGGTGGAATCCCCCCAGCGAATTCAAGGGACGTGGTCCCTCGTCCCGTTAACGAACACGTTGACACGATGTGATTGGCGATGGCCCCGCTTCGCCCAGGACTGGCCCCCATGCCCCAAGAACCAGGTTGGGACCGTTGCTCTCTCGCCGGGTTAAGTGCGCAACAAAACCCTAACCTGAAGTGACGCAACACCTTATGGAGTCTTAGTCGGCGCCGGGGACATCGGACCCAAACAGGCCGTGCAAGCGGGTGATCTCGAACAGATCGTGAGTGTGTTCGTTCAGATTGATGAACTCAAGCTCGCAGCGCTCTTTCGGGCTGAGGCCCTGAGGCTGACGAAGGCGCCGATGCCCACGCTGTCCGCTGGCTCACGTTGGCCAGGTCAACAAGGATCGGCTTGCCCTCAGGAATGAACGCACGGAGAGTGTGATTACCTTCGTTCTGCGGAATGCGTTTTCTCCTCGGCCCCACATATACCCGCAAAATAGAATGAAAAGGCCGGAGTCAGTCTTCGGCGCCGCGAATGCCCGCCTCCGTTGTGCAGCGGTGACCGTGAACGGCTAAGTTCCCACCCTTGCCAAAGGAAGGCTAGGATGGGGCCCCGTGCGGCGGCGATCTTTGAAAACCAGCGACCCAGCAAATTCCCACCCTAGTCAAAAGAAGGTTAGGATGGGGCACCCCTTGGGCACCCGATAAGTGCTTTGTTCGGAATACTTTGCGTGTAACTGATTTAGATAGAATACTTTGGCTGGAATCGTGTAAAGTATTGAGCAGCAAAGACTTAGAGTTGCCACTAAGTCAAGTGTTATGAATACTTTGGCGGGAATCTCGCAAGGTATTGAGTAGCAAAGACTTACGAATGCATCTAAGTTACGTGTTATGAATACTTTGCAGGCAAAGTATTGAAAACAAAGATGCAGAAATGCCGGGGGGGAGGGGTACTTAGGGTGCTTTTTCCGTGTTCCACCCTGCCAACTGAGAACGGGTTCTCACGCACGTCCTTTAAGCGCCGGGGGCGTCGCCGCCAAACAGGCCGTGCAAGCGGGTGATCTCGAACAAGTCGTGGATGTCGTCGTTCAGATTGATGAATTTCAGCTCGCAGCCGCTCTTTCGAGCGGAGGCCCAGACGCTGACGAAGGTGCCGATGCCGACACTATCCACCAGGGTGACTTTGGCCAGATCCACGAGGATCGGCTTGCCCTCAGGAATGAGTGCGCGGACCGCCACGGTGAACATGGCCCAGGAGTCAATCACCACCTTGCCCGTGCAGTGCACGATGTTCGCATCGGGTTGTCTTTCGATCTCCAACTGCAAAACAGGGGTTTCGTCAGCGGCCACAGAGGCTTCCCTCCAAAGTACAAAAAAGTGTACACCCGCAGGCTAGCCGCACAGCACCACCTTGGGATGGAACAGCGTCCCTGCCACCCGGCTGGCGATGCAGATCAGCTCAGATTGTCCGGCAAAGACCTTCACGAAACGCGACCGGGACATTTCCGGCAGGTTCACGGTCCGGCCATGGCGAATTTTCGCGATGTCCTCGTCGGTGGCCACAACCGACGGAATCTCCGGCAGGACCCGCCGCGGATGGACCAGCAACTCCTGGATACGGCCTTGGCTGGCAGCTTCGCCCATTTCCTCCAACGTATGGCTCTGCTCGACAGCGAACTCGGCTACCTGCGTCCGGCGGAGGCTGGCCAGATGGGCCCCGATGCCCAGCTTTTGCCCCAATTCGTGGGCCAGGCTGCGGACATAGGTCCCCGACGACACCCGGCAGCGAAAATCGACCAGGCCGTTGCTCAGGCCCAGGACCGTGAATTCCTTCACTTCCACCGAGACCGGCTCAAGCTCGACATGCTGCTTCTTACGGGCCAGCTTGTAGGCCGGAACGCCTTTGATCTTCTTGGCGGAAAACGGGGGTGGAGTCTGCTGGAGGACGCCAACAAACCCCGACGCGACGGCGCAAAGTTCTTCAAGTGTTACATTGACTACCTGCGACGGTCCCGCCGGGTCGCCGTCGCAATCGTAAGTGTCGGTCGCGACCCCCAGCCGGATTGTCCCCTCATAAGCCTTTTCCGAGGACAAATAAAATTGGCACAGGCGGGTCATCCGCCCCAGCACCAGAGGAAGCACTCCGGTCGCCATGGGGTCGAGGGTTCCCAGGTGCCCGATGGAGCGTTCGCCCAAAATGCGGCGTGACTTCGCCACGACATCGTGCGAGGTCCATCCCGCAGGTTTATCCACCACGATCACACCATTGAGCGGCATCCTTCTGCTATCGTGTAGGTTCAATGGTGGTTTGGTCAAATCGCCGGCGAGAACCCGGCAGCCGCGCGGAATTTGAAGGGAATTCAGTTCCCTGCCATGCGGCACGCGTGACCCACGTCCTATGATCCCGCTGAAAGACGACGCACCCCGGATCGGCACTCCGTACGTGACTTATGCGCTGCTGGCGCTAAATACGCTGGCGTTCTTTCTATCCCTGAATTGGCAGTGGCTTCCGCCAGAGCCTAGTCCACAGATTCTTACCTTGTTCGGCTTGGTACCCGCGCGGTTAACGGTCGTCCTCTTCAACCATGGATACGTGCCCTGGGACCTCATCTCGGGCCTCGGCATGCGCTACGTCTCAACTACGGAAGCCATCCTGCCATTCCTCACCTCGATGTTCCTGCACGGCGGCTGGCTGCATCTGATCTTCAACATGTGGGCGTTGTGGATCTTCGGCGACAACGTGGAAGATTATCTCGGGCATTCACTCTATTTGGTGCTTTACTTCGTCTGCGGAATTGCGGCCGCGCTGCTGCACACGCTGTTCAATATTGCCTCGACCGTGCCCAGCGTGGGCGCCAGCGGTGCGATTGCCGGGGTGATGGGAGCGTACTTCCTGTTGTATCCGCGAGCACGCGTGTTGACCCTGGTGCCGTTCTTCTTCGTCTTTTTCATGTGGCTGCCGGCCTGGATTGTGCTCGGCTATTGGTTTGTCGCGCAGTTTCTCAGCGGAGCTGCCAGCTCGATCACGGCGCGTGGCGGCAACTCCAGCGGGATCGCCTTCTGGGCCCACGTCGGAGGCTTTCTGGCAGGCATGCTGCTGATTAAGGTCTTCCCTGCCCGGACGCGGCGCTATCACTACGGGCTGTGAGCATCGCGGATTGCTAGCTACAGCGCTCCGCCGCTCGGCGCTAGCACAAGCTCGGACAGATTTGCATTCGGCGGCAGAAGCACGGCGTAGAGCACGGCTTGGGCGACGCTCTCCACGTCAACCATGCGTTCGCGCGGAGCGTCGGGCCAGAATTGCTGCCACAAATCGGTGTCGGTTGCGCCGGGCATAAGCGCAACCACGCGAATGCCGCGAGGGATGAGTTCATCGCGCAGCGACAAGGTGAAGCCCAGTGCGCCATGCTTGGAGGCGTTGTAGGCGGCGAAATTTGGAAACACGGTCCTGGCCGCAACCGAGAGGTTGTTGATGATGATCGCGCCCGCCTGCATGAGAGGCAGCGCCGCGCGTGTGCAGAGAAACAAGCCTGTGAGGTTGGTATCGATCGCAGCGCGCCATACTTCGAGGCTGGTTTGTTCGATGGAAACTGCCGGTTGAGCAATCCCTGCATTGTTCACCAGCAGGTCGAGCCTGCCGAAGCGCTGCTTCACCATCGCGAAAAGCAACGCGACGGAATCTGGATCGCGCACGTCGCAAACCTCGGCGACGATCTGAGCGCCACCCTTGTCATGCGCAGATGTTTGTTTCGGAAGCAACCGCCTGAGTTCCGCGGCGCTCTTGGCGAGCGTTGCAGCATCGCGACCCGTGATGACGACGCTGCAACCTTCGGCGGCAAAGGTGCGGGCAATGGCGAAGCCGATGCCGCGGCTGGCGCCAGTCACGACCGCGACCTTGCCCAATAAGCGAGGTTTACCAGAGCGCGATTCCTGGGTGTTGATTCCTGTTTTGCGGTGAGACTGCGGCTTCTTCGCAGTCATGGATTAGATTCCGCTGCCGTTCTTGGCGTGGATCAGGGACAAAAATTCCTGGCGGGTCTGTTGTGCGCGGAAGGCGCCAAGCATGGACGACGTCACCGTGGCCGAATGTTGCTTCTCGACCCCGCGCATCATCATGCACAGGTGGCGTGCCTCGATGACCACTCCGACGCCCAAGGGTTGAATCGCCTTTTGAATTGTCTCCGCAATTTGCACGGTCAGACGCTCCTGCACCTGGAGACGACGGGCAAACACTTCCACCAACCGCGGGACCTTGCTCAGGCCGATCACTTTGCCCTTGGGAATGTAAGCCACGTGCACCTTGCCGAAGAATGGCAGCACATGGTGCTCGCAAAGGCTGAACATTTCGATGTCCTTCACGATCACCATCTCATCGTAGTCCACGCTGAACAGCGCTGCCTTCAGCATTTGTTCCGGGTCTTCGCCGTAGCCCTTGGTCAGGTACTGCAAAGCGTTGGCGTAGCGCTCCGGCGTCTTCAACAGGCCCTCGCGATCAGGCTGTTCGCCCAGGCGAACCAGCATCTCGCGCGCCAGTTCTTCGAAGCTGGCACTGGTCAGGGTCGGCGTTTCCGTCAGGTCTCTCATCAGTCTCTCCAGGCTTACACCCGTAATTCCGCTCCGCCTGCGTACTCGAAGCTATTCATCATAGTCTCTTCGAGCCGTACCTCCTCAAGATGAGCCGCAGTAAATCTTTGCTTCAAAATGTTGAAGATGACCTCGCTTAGATTTTCCGTGGTGGGCACGGTCGCCGCGAATTCTCGACGCGCATTCAAGTTCACGTGATCGAAGCGTTCCAACACTTCACGATGCACTGCGCCGTCCAAATCAACCAGGTTGCATACCATTCCGGTCTGCGGATTGACTTGTCCGCTCACCGTGACCTCCAGTGCGTAGTTGTGCCCGTGGCCGTGCGGATTATTACACTTGCCGTAAGTCGCCTGGTTCTCCGACTCGGAGAGCCCATCGCAGTGCAACCGGTGGGACGCCGAAAACAGATAGCGCCGCGTCAGATGGGCCTTCATGCTTCTCCGTAGAAATCGACGAAGAGGTCGGGCAACTCGTACACCCGCACGCGATGCAGCTTTGCCACATGCAACTTGCCTTGCAAGCGATTCCAGATGGCGATGGCAAGATTCTCCGTCGTAGGAATTTGTCGCAGGAACTCCGGCACTTCCTTATTCAGATGGCGATGATCAAGCGCGTCGAGGACTTCGCGGTTCAAGATTTCCTTAAGCTCCTTCAAGTCCACTACAAAACCCGTCTTAGGGTCGACATCGCCCTTCACCGTCACCTCGAGGGTGTAGTTGTGTCCGTGGCCATTCAAGTTGGCACACTTGCCGAAGATGCGCTGGTTTTCTTCCGTCGAGAACTCGGGGTTGTGATAATAGTGCGACGCGGAAAACTCACACTTGCGGGTTAGATAGACCATGTTTTCCTGGGCCGGCTTTTACGCCTGAAGTAGTGCATGCGGTTTAGTGCGCCGACGTGTTTCCAGCGGCGACCGGCGCTTCGTCCGCTGGTTGAACATTTCGCAAACCCGAATACTCGCGTCCCTTCCAGCGAACTGTTCCCTTCTCATGAGAGATGCTTGAGTTGACCAAAAGAACCGCGAAAAGCGGCAATCCGAAGAACGCCAGCGTATTGGACAGCCCGTCAAAATGGGCGCGCGCAATGCGCCTCCCGAAGAGATAAAGCCACTGCAGGGTCACCGCCGCCGCGACAAGGAAGGTGATCATGTCGCCCTTGGTCAACGAGACAATCGCAAACGTCAGCATGGCCAAGATGGCGACAAACTCCAGCGCCCGCCATAAGGCCAGCCTTCGCGGCTTGGGAAACAGCAGCGCCAGGTTCTTGGTCCAGCCTTCCCACATCTGGGGAAAGCTGCGATACATTCGGGTGCTGACTGCGTCGGACATGCCAAAACGCAGAGCAAATCCCGCCTGCTTCAGCCGTTTTGCCAGCTCCACATCCTCCAACGGCGTAGTCGCAACCGCGGCGTGGCCACCCACCGCGTCGTAAGCTTCCCGCCGCATGAGCAAGTACTGTCCGTTGGCAGCGGCCACCGGCGACTTGGGATCGCACACTTCCTTGGGCGGATAGGTCGTCGCCAGTTCGGCAAAGATGACGGGCATCAGCGCACGTTCCGCGAATCCGCGCACTTCCTGCTTGGGTGAATAGGAGAGCATGTCCGCGCTGTTCTCTTTCGCTTCCTGCAAGCCGCGCGCGATGGAGTCCGGCGCGTGCCGGGTATCCGCATCGGTAAACAGCAGCCACTTCCCTTTCGCCGCTTTGGCGCCGCTCCAGGCCGCGTTGCATTTGCCGATCCAACCAGGCAGCAATTCACCCGCGCTGACCAGATTCACCGGAAAGCTTTCGGCGATGGCGCGCGTGCCGTCGGTCGAGTGGTCGTCGACCACGATGACCTCGTAGGCAGACCCCGCCTGGTCAACCAGCGACCGCAAGCATTCGGCCAGGCAGGCTTCTTCGTTTCGCGCCGGAACGATGACCGAGATCTCGGGAGCGGTTTCGCCTTGTTCCATGAAGATTAAAGAGTACCAGACGGCAGTGAGCACTCGAAAATCCTGGCCGCGACCATCGCTGCCGCCATGAATTATTATAGGTCTGTGAAGCGCTTCATCTCCTCATCCGTTCTCGTCTGCCTGGTATTGCTCGCGGCGTGCAATAGCGGCGCACATCCGCCGCGCATCGGCAGCGCCGCCCCAGAGTTCACCATCACCGATTCCCAGCGCACAGTCGCGCTAGACCAATTTCATGGCAAGCCCGTGGTGCTCAATTTCTGGGCAACGTGGTGCCCGCCGTGCATTGAGGAAATGCCCTCGCTGGTGCAATTGCAAAAGCAGCTTGGCGACAAGGTGACCATCATCGCCGTCAGCGAGGACGAGGACGACAGCGCGTACAAACAGTTCGTCCGCGACCACAACGTCGATCTGCTCACGGTCCGCGACACCCGGCAGAAAACCAACGGCCTGTATGGCACGACGGGGTTTCCTGAAACCTTCGTGATCGATCGCACTGGCAAGATCGTCCGCAAATTCATCGGCCCGCAGGAGTGGACCAGCCCGGAGATCGTGGATTATTTGAAGAAGATGTAGAGATTGGGGAGTCTAAGTTGATCCGCCAGGACAAAGAACGACGCTTGGCCACGTTGGAACAGTCGTTGCTCGCCGCTGCGAAGGGGCGAACCATTGACGTACCGCTCGCAGAGATTCGCAAGAAGGGGCTGATTAAGACCCTGCACAAACATGCAGAGCGCCGCTAAGAAACTTCACCTTCGGCGCTCGCCAAACCAGCGCCGGACGCGCGAAATGCTTAGCCCGGTGCCAGTGCCTGCTAGAATCTGTACTGAAGAGTTCGCCGACAAGTGGTACCACGTTAACTGATAAATGTCGTCGGAACAGCCAAGTCGATGGCGATGGATGCTTCCCCTCATAGGCGTCTTCCTCTTCGGAGGCCTAGGAGGTGCCGTTTTTACCTGGTGGATCAACAGCCCTAAACCCACGGTAGTGACTTATAGGGTGATATCCACAACGCTTGCTGACCCGCAAGCCGCCGGGTTGATTCCCAACCTGAAGGTTCTCATCGGCGCCGAGCCAATTCAAGAGCTCTACGCCTACACCGTAGAGTTAGTACCAAGGCAAGGTCCGTTCGCTGAACGTGCGGAGTTTGCTGTCACTTTTTCCAAAGCTATTCACGTTTACGGGATCAGACCTGAGTCCCCCTCGGCACTTCACAAGCTATCTTGCGCGCGGTTGGAGCAGACGGCTAGTGTACCCAACAAGGCAGACACCGCCCTCACATTGGGATACAACTGCCAAATGTCGCCAGTCAAAGCTGGCACCGGCCTCTTCGCAGTCGTCCTGGCAACTGACAGCAAGGAGAGCCCAAAGATAGACATGGTCGAGAAGGGTATAGAGCTTGTTCCCGCCGATCAGTTCGCGCCACAGCACTCTTCGCAGGTCCTCCAATCGTGGTTAGTAGTCCAGTCGACGCTCTTTACCCTCCTATCTGTTTTCATAGCATGGAGCGCTCTCAGCGAGTGGCGAAGGAAGAGAAATCAGGAACTGGAGGCCCTGCTGGACTCCACGCGCCAACCGAAGCAGGCGCATGACACCGACACACGTCGAACCTGAAGCAAACTCACCGCTCACAGCTTCACCCGCCTCAACCGCAGCGCATTGCTGATCACTGACACCGAGCTGAAGCTCATGGCGGCGGCGGCGAAGATCGGGCTTAGCAGAATGCCGAACTTGGGATACAAAATGCCCGCCGCGATCGGCACGCCCAGCGAGTTATAGATAAACGCGAAGAACAGGTTTTGGCGAATATTGCGCATCACCGCGCGGCTCAGGCGGCGAGCGCGCACCAGCGCCGCCAGATCGCCTTTCAGCAGCGTGATGCCGGCGCTTTCCATGGCAACGTCTGTGCCCGTGCCCATGGCAATGCCCACCTGCGCCTGCGCCAGAGCGGGCGCGTCGTTGATGCCGTCGCCCGCCATCGCGACCACTCTTCCCTGCTCTTGCAGCTTCTTCACCGCGTCGGCCTTGTGGCTGGGCAGCACTCCGGCTTCAAAGTCGGTGATGCCGAGTTTCCTCGCGACTGCCTCGGCCGTGGTCTGACTGTCGCCGGTCAGCATGACGACACGCAAGCCTTCTTTGCGCAAGTCGCGGATCGCTTGCGCTGCTTCGGGTTTCACGGGATCGGCAATGCCCAGCAGCCCTGCGATACGGCCATCCACCGCGACGAAGACAACCGTGTGGCCATCCTGGCGCATGGCTTCAGCCTTGGGTTTCAGTTCCTCGGCATCGACTCCCATCTCCAGCAGTAGGGCCTCATTTCCCGCGGCAACTTCATGCCCGCCGACTCGGCCCGCCACTCCACGTCCAGTGAGCGATCGGAATTGCTCCGCCGGCATCAAGTGCAACTGGTTTGCTCGGGCAGCCTCGACCATTGCTGCCGCCAGCGGATGTTCGCTTCCCTGCTCCAGGCTGGCCACCAGCCGCACCACGCGGTCTTCGGTCTCGCCGCCGACGGCTATCACCGACATCAGCTCCGGTTTGCCCTGGGTGAGTGTGCCGGTCTTGTCGAGCGCCAGGGTGTCAACCTTCTGCAGCGTCTCCAGCGCCTCCGCGTTCTTGATGAGAATTCCGGCGCGTGCGCCTCGGCCCGTGCCAACCATGATTGCCATCGGGGTTGCCAGTCCCAGGGCACACGGGCAAGCGATGATCAGCACTGCAACCGCATTAACGATCGCGTTGGCCAGCCGCGGCTCCGGTCCCACGATGAGCCATACCGCAAACGTGATCACGGCCGCTGCCAGCACGGTGGGAACGAACCAGGCCGCAACTTTGTCGGCCAGCCGCTGAATCGGTGCGCGACTACGTTGCGCGTTGCTCACCATCTGCACGATCTGCGCCAGCAGCGTTTCGCTGCCCACGCGCTCGGCGCGCATCAGCAGCCAGCCGGTACCGTTCACCGTTGCACCGACAACTTTGTCGCTGGCGCGCTTTTCCACCGGCATGGCTTCGCCAGTCACCATCGACTCGTCCACCGAGCTGAGCCCGTCGAGCACGATGCCGTCCACCGGAATTTTCTCGCCCGGGCGCACCCGCAGCTTGTCTCCGACCTTCACCTGCTCGAGCGGGACGTCGTATTCGCTGCCATCGTCGCGCATGATGCGCGCCAGCTTGGGCGAGAGATCGAGCAGCGCGCGGATGGCGCTGCTGGTGCGGCTGCGGGCGCGCAGTTCCAATACCTGCCCCAGCAGCACGAGGACAACGATTGCCGCCGCGGCCTCGAAGTACACTTCCGGCTGGCCAGTCATGCCGTGCATCGAAGGCGGGAAGATTTGCGGAGCGATGGTGGCGACCGCGCTGTAGACGTACGCCACGCCAACGCCCATCGCAATCAGCGTGAACATGTTCGGGCTGCGGAACTTAACAGACGCCCAGCCGCGCACGAAGAAAGGCCAGCCGCACCACCACACGATTGGCGTTGCCAGCGCAAACTCAAGCCACGTACCTACTCGCGGCGTGAACACGTGCGCGAGCGGCCCCATGCGCAGCATCGCGTAGGCGACGAGGGGAACACCAAGCAGCACGCTGGTCCAGAAGCGCCGGGTCATGTCGCGCAGTTCGGGATTCTCTTCCTGCGCGCTGGTCACCGTCTTCGGTTCCAGCGCCATGCCGCAGATCGGACACGCACCCGGCCCGTCGCGAACGATCTCCGGATGCATAGGGCAGGTCCACTGGGTCCTGGTCGCCACCATGGGGACGTCCGGCTCAAGCGCCATGCCGCACTTGGGACATGCGCCGGGCCGCGGTTGGCGGACCTCGGGATCCATGGGACACACGTACATCGTTCCCGATGGAGCGGCTGCGGTTTTGCTATGCTCTCCCGCATCCACGGCGGTGATTTTCGGCGCCTCACTTTGCGAAACGTACTTCTCAGGATCAGCTTTGAATTTCTCGCCGCAGCCTCGACTGCAGAAGTAATAGGTCTTGCCCTGGTGCGCCGCAGTGGACGCGGCTTTAGCCGGATCGACGCTCATCCCGCAAACCGGGTCCTTCTCCAGCTTGCGGCCGATCTGCACCGGGGCGCCGCCGATTTGAACCATGGCGGGCATCCCAGCGGCCTTGTAGTTAGGAGAAAGATATTTCTCCGGATAATCTTTGAATTTCTCCGCGCAGCCGCGCGAGCAGAAGTGATACAGCTTGCCCTCGTACTCCACCGAAGCAGCGGCCTTTGAGGCATCGACATTCATGCCACAAACCGGATCTTTGTCCAGCTTCCTGGCTGCGCCAGTCGGCGGCGGAGCTTCGCTTTGAGCTTTTTCAATCGCCGAAAGGTGCTTCGCTGGCGATGACACAAACTTGTGCATGCAGCCAGGCGAGCAGAAATAGTAGGTCCGACCCTCGTACTGCGCCTTACCACGGGCCTCGGCCGGATTCACCGCCATCCCACAGACAGGATCGATTACCGAAACATCGATAATCCGGTTCTCGGAGCTATCCTCGGGTTCGTTCATTCCCTCCCTCTCCTGAACTGTGTGCTGGCGCTGTTCATTGAGGCAGCGATGCTCTATATTGATTGCGGATTCGGTGCGAAGGCCGAAACTTCTAGTCGCTAGCTATTCTAGATGCGCAAGACAGTTTCCAGCTCCTCCGTATCATCATTGCACGTTTGCGCGAGGGCGGTTCGATGACTGCAGTCGAAGTTTTGTTTCGCTATGGAATGTCGCCAGGTGAGATGGAAATGGGCGCGCTAGGACAGGTGAGCGATGTCTATGGCATCCGCCGGGTGCGGTTTAATGAGATGGAACGGACCATCCGGGTGGAATACGACGCCACGCGCCTGAACGAGTCAAGCGTGGAAAAGCTGCTGCGCAGCGCCGGACTCGATATTCGCGAAAAGCTAGCGCTGGTGTAATCAAGGCGCGCCCGATTCAAATACAAAAGGCGAAGCGCGATGGAGGGGAGCACTTCGCCCTATTGCCCGGTCTGGGCACTTGCGGAGAACGCCTTTTAGGCGGTCTAGTGGTCGGTCACACAGCGTGGTTGATGTTCGGGAGGGGTCTAAATATTGAGGGGCCGCTCGTCGAAGGGAACTCTGGCCGAAATTCCCTTCCGAGCGGCCCCTTATTGCGCCACTTCGTCTGTGGTTGGTTAGAGCATCCGTCATACCAAAGGATGATCAGTGAAACTAAAGGGGTTACGTGGTTCCCTATTTGGGATACACTGTAGAACTTTCCGGTACTAGGAAAAGTTTACCTAAAGGCACTAAAGTGGTGTGCGCTAGATTCGCGAAAATCAGCCACTGTTTCCCGCCAGGTCGCGCCGAGGTTTCGTGATCTGCCCCACGAATGGAGAAGGCCGCTCTCGTATAAGGTCTGCTGTGATGCCGGAGATCGTTGGCGGGGTTTGGTATAATTTTCTGACTGCTCACCTTGCGCGCCCTTAGCTCAGCTGGATAGAGCGTCTGGCTACGAACCAGAAGGCCGGGAGTTCGAATCTCTCAGGGCGCACCATTCTTCACCCATGTGTTTCGTCCACCTTTTCCGTAACGACAAGTCGAGCGAGTTTATTGGTTGACAGAGTAGTCCTGTATCCAATGAAATCCGCGGCTGTTCAGCAAGAACTTAGATTCATCCTCTTTGTGCAACGTGACACTCACGGGTTGTCCGCCCATCTTCCCTGTCAAAATGAGAACCTCCGGCTGAGGATTCTCGTAGTTGAATGCAGCGCTTCCATACGGAACGTGCCCGGCTAAGATGAATTTTCTGTTTTGCTTGTCGAAATGCAGATATAGGTGCTGGACGGGGCCCGACATTGGCTGAACCCCGGCATCCTGGTCGGACTCAACGATGATGCGATTCCATCGAACCGGGTCTGACAGTAAGGGCGGCCGCACCTCTCCGCCGATCTTGAATTCGTCGACCGACCAAATGCCATACAAGGGTACTGTATTGCGAGCCTGGATTGCTCGTAGCAGGTGTTCGCTATGGTAAAGATTGTAGGCCAACAAAAGCAAGCCGAATGCCACCTGCAATGCGATCGCAACCCGATTCAGCCACTTTCGACGGAAGAGAGGCGGCGCCGGCGCAGGTTCAACCCGACGATTCAAGACAAAGAAGTCAACCAACCTTCTTAAGTCTGGAAGGACCACAAAACCTGCGATCAGAATCAGGTGAATGGAGCCCAGCTTGACAGGTATGTCGTACCCCAAGTTCAATGTCAAGACGTTGCTCATGACCCCTATGCACACCAAAGCACCCAGGGTCGCCAGCCGAGGAACCACTAAAAGCAACCCTGCCAGCACCTCGCCGGCACCACCGAAAATGCTATAGATCCGCGAGGCGCCCATGAAGGTCCACATCAGGCCCATGGGAGAGGACTCGCCGTAGGTCTCCAGTAGCTTCGAGAGAGAGGGTGGGGGAAACTGTAAGGGAAAAAGTTTGGCGACACCATATGCAATCATGCCGACTGCCAGGTTGAGACGCAGATACACCGTGAACCACTTGTGCAGCCACTTGTAGTTGCGCCGTTGGCGGTCCAGCAGCGACCAGATCACAGTCGCCAGTAGTGCAATCAGCAGATAACACAGCACTTGAACGTAGACAAACGTCGTGTCCTTGCTGCCGCCGACTGTATTCAGGTAGTCCATGCCGAAGTCGTGTGACAGGTGCAGAGCATGCCTGCTGACCCATGGAACCGCTGCCGACCACAGCGAGGAATACATCTGGGAGATTAGGAGGACGGGAGGAATTGAAAGAAAGTGAAGGGGAAAGTAGAGCGTGTAGAGCGAGAAGTAAACAAATGCGAAACGAAACGCGATCTTTGTTCCGAGCCGCCAGCATGGAGGCTCAATTCCGCGGGCTTCTCCTTCTGGCCCAGCAATCGAGTTCGATGGACTCTCTGCGCGCAGTTGTGGCTGCATACGGATCCCCGCTGATTCCCCGGCAGCAAGTCGAGGTTGCGGTATTCTCTCTTCAATTGCGACCAGATGCAAGGGGCTTTTCTGGCTTCAGGACGAGGGTCGCGGATTTGACCTAGATCTGGCTACGAACCAGAAGGCCGGGAGTTCGAATCTCTCAGGGCGCGCCATTTTATTTCGTTCCTGCCGCTTGGATTAGCAGCCTTTCGCTGTTCCCCTCTTCACCACAAAACCACACAAAATCGCATAAAGGCAAAAGGTCGCCTTACTTTGACACTGTCTGCTTGGCCGCGATGTCGCGCTTCAAAACTTGCGCGGTTGGGTCGGCGGGTTGCAACGCGAGGGCATGGTCCACCTCGCTGGCGGCGGATTCCAACTGGCTCTGGTTCAGGTCAAGCCGGGCCAGCACCAGCCAGGCGTCAACGTTGGGCTGCAGGCGCACCGAAGTTTGCGCTTCCGTCCGTGCACTCGCGAGATCGCCCTTCTTTTCCAGCAGAATCGCCAACTGCGCGTGCGCCGTAGCATTGTTACGGTCGGCGCTGATTGCTGCGCGAAATTCGCTTTCTGCCTGGGTCGCCATGTTCTGCGCCAGCAACTCCTTGCCACGCTCTACGTGATAGGCGGCGTGGGTGCGTCCATCCGTCTTGGCCAGCCGCGCCTCGGCAAGCTTGTCGATTTCCATCTCGACTTGGCGATAAGACGCTTCGTCGTAGTTGCGCTTGAGGCGCTCCATGGGAATGCGAGGCTGGTTTGGCGGCAGCAATGCGTTGCCGGATGTCGCAGTGGGATTCACGGGGGGAGGCGGCGCGCCACCCCGGTTGATCAAATCCAGCAGGGCCTTGGCTTCGCCATCGCTTGGGCTCCGCTGTAACTGCTCCCGCAATTGGCGCGCGGCCCCGGCGCTGTCTCCGTTCTTGAATGATGCCACTGCCAGGTTGAAGCGGTAGTCCGGGTCGTTCGGGTCGGCACTGACCGCCTTGGAGAAGTATTCGACCGCCGCCGAGCGCCGGCCTCGCCGGGCTTCCACAACCCCCAGATTGTTGTAAACCTCGGTGAGCGGCAGCCGGCTGGCGAGATAGTTGAACGCGGTGAATGCCTTCTCGAAACTTCCGCGATAGAACTCCGACATGCCCAGCAGAAAGTTGGCCTCGCCGGCGACCGGGTCGTCCTTCGCTATGCGACTGAACCAGGACGCTGCCGATTCGTATTCGTGGGCGCTGTAATACGTCTTGCCCAACTGCAGCATGGCCAGGGTGTAATTAGGATTGAGCTTTATCGCATTTCGCAGATAACGAATCTTCTGCTGCTGGTCGGTGGCCAGGATTCCGCGGATATAGCTCTCGAATGCAGCGAGGCTGATAGGCCTTGAGGCTTTCAGAAATTGATCGCGGCTGATCGCGGGCGGCGGAGTCATTTGCTGCAGCAGTTCCCAGGCCAATGCCGTCTGCAAATCGATCAGGCTGGTCAAAGCCCCGCTGCTGTGTACCTCCGGGTAAAGGTGCAGCTTCTTCATGTCGAGAAGTTGCGCATTGGCCTTGAAAGTCTGGCCATCGAGACCGTAGTTGCCGAGCACTACGTAGTCGGCATCCATCTGTTCAGCGACCCGATAGACCGTCGCCCGCGAGGGCCGAACGCTCAGCGGAATGCCGGCATGATCGAAGGCATAGCTGCGATCATCGCGGCTGATGACGTAGAGCCCAGGCGCCTCCATGCGCTGCGACAGGACTTCGGGAAAAGCCTCACCGACCCACTCCAACCCCGGAGCGGTGGTCTGATTTTCAAACGGCATGACCATCACGGTGCGGGTCCCGGCAAGCGTCTGGCCCACGCTGAGATGACAAAGCAGGCAGAGCGTGGTCAATAGAAGAAGGCCACGGGAAGCGAGGCGAGTGAGAGATCGTTGCAAAGTGTCTTGAATTATAAATGCTGCAATGAGGTCTTTCGGCCTCACGCTCGAAGGCACCAATGGCTGAAAGCAGGTCCCTCGACTCGCGCCGCGACCCCGCCAAATGCGGGCACGGACAAAAACACTCGCGGCGCCCTCTCGGAATGACAGGGCTTGATCGACCTTATTTCGATACCGCGGCAAACAGGTCCGACTTCAGCAACGCCGTGAAGCGTTGATCGTCGGTCTTAAAGTGCATTTGCAGCATATCGTGAGAATTGTCGACCGTGGTGTTGTCGAGCGCCAGCTTCTCCGCGGGAGTGGCGTTCATTTTGCGATACAACACTCCCGCCTTCAGCAGCGAGGCCATGGTGGCTGCGGTCATGGTATCGGAAGTTTTGACATTCAGGTCGAAGGTCACCCCATTGGTGAAATTCATGGTGTAATCCGAGGCCAGCAGCCGCTTCTTCACCACGTCGTAGTCACCTAGAGAGGCTGCCTGCCCCAGCGCCGACCGCAGCATGGTCTGCGTCCCCGGCTGATCGAGCACGCTCCAAATCGCCGCGCTGTCCACGCTGGTGATCAGATCGTCAATGGTAGTGTTGGATTCCAGCGACTCGGCGCTGTTGTCGCGCACGTCGATCGCGCCTTTAATGGAAGCACTCTCGCCGAACAAGATGGTACTGGGGTCAAGGAACACCAGGTGCATCCCCGTGCCCATGGGGTAGAGGTAGGAGAGCAGATACTTCTCCGGCTTGATCTTCTTCAGGCGCATCTTCTGCAGAAACTCCTTCTGCTTGAAAGGGCCCTGGGCAATGCCGATGCTGCGCAGACCGCCTTTGGCCTGGCGATAAGTAACGAAGGTGAGTTGCTCCATGTCCTTGTCAGGATCAATGCCCGCCCCCTTCAGGGCGTTCTCGAATTCCTTCAGGTTGTCGGGCAGGACGCGGTCCTTGAGGGCGCGCGCTGATGGCGAATCCCGCAGTGTGCGGTAATCGATGGAGATGATCTGCTGGATCGCCGATGGAACCACGGTGCGGGCATTGCTGCTCAGAGGCGCCGCGAATGCGGGCAGGCAGAAAACGGCGCTCAGAAAAAGGCCTGTCAGGAACTGCTTCATGTTCATAATTCTACTCGACAATCTCAGACGAGATGCGGGATTGTAAACTTCCGTTGCTTTTACTGCACTTCCAATGCTAACGAACAAAGGTTTAGACGTTAGACGCGCAACAACATCACCACGGCTCACGATTAGAGGACAATGCGCGGGGCTGACTATTCACTCGCCACTATCCCCTGACCACTAACTTCGCGCCGCCACCACCCGCTTCCGCACATCCGCGACAAACACCTCATCCTTGATGTCCCCGAGATTGATCTCCACGTTCGCCATGGCGCCCTCAACCGCCGCTCGCGCCAAGCTCACACCCACGGCCAAATCCGACGCCATCCTCGGATTGGTGATCGGCCGCAGCGATTCAAGAATCTGCCGCACTTCCCTTGCCCGTTCGGCAACCAGCAGCGGAACCAGCGTCGCCTTTTTGGTTGCCGCTTCGATCTCAGCCTTCGCCTCGGGATGATCTTTCGCTTTCTTGAATGCTGCCATCACCTCGTTGAACGACGCGGCATCGGCGTCAATCGACACCTTGAACTGTTCGCGCAGCTCAGCCAACCGCGCCAAGGCATCGCTTAACTGGCGCTCGTATTGCGCATAGGCCTTCTTGCCGCGCGACATTCCGGCGACCATGCCGCCCAGCGCCGCAGCCATCGCCGCGGTGGCAGCGGCGGCGCAACCGCCTCCGGGCGCAGCCGTGGGCGCGGCGAGCTGCTCGATGAACGGCTCGACCCCGGAGCGAATTCCTCCGACCGCCATTTTCCCGCTCATCACGGCCGCCAGGCGGTTCTCCAGAATCAGCGACGAGTCGAAGTTCTCGATCTGCAGAAACCACTCCGCCGCATCTTCCAGCGCCTTCTTGGGAATCAAGCCGACGATCTCGCTGGACACCGGCATGACCCCATAGCGCGCCGCCTCGCGCTTCACGTACTCAAATACGCGCGCGATCGGCGTCTGGTTGGTGTCGGTCAGGTTCATGGAGACCTGTGCCAGCCCGCGCACAGGAACGCCCATTCCTTTGACGTAGCGCAGGCCACCGTTGGAAAAGCGCACGGTCTTGGCAATCTTCTTCGCAATCTCGACATCGGGGGTATTGAGATAGACGTTGTAGGCAACGAGAAATTTGCGCGCCCCAACAATCGTAGCGCCTGCCGTCGGGTGCAGCTCGGCGTTGCCAAAGTCGGGCTTGCGCGCCGGATTTGTCTTCAACTCCTCGCGAATGCCTTCGAATTGGCCGCGGCGCACGTTCTCCAGGTTCTGGCGCTCGGGCGTTTGCGCGGCCGCTTCGTACAGGTAAACCGGCACCTGGTACCGCTTCCATATGTCTTCGCCGACACGCCGAGCAATGGCGACACAGTCTTCCAGCGTCACACCTTCGATCGGAATGAACGGAATCACATCGGCCGCTCCCAGCCGGGGATGCGCCCCGGTGTGCTTGGTTAGGTCAATAAGCTCGGCAGCCTTGCCGACCCCGCGGATCGCGGCCTCCGCCACGTTCACCGGTTCGCCGACCAGCGTAATGACGCAGCGGTTGTGGTCGGCGTCCATCTCGCGGTCGAGCAGATACACGCCGTCCATCTTCATGGCGTCGATAATGGCATCGACTCGGGACTTGTCGCGCCCTTCAGAAAAGTTGGGTACACATTCTACGAGTGCGGGCATAACAGATGAGGATAATGCAAGCCGTTGGCTGTTACCTAATCTCGTTATAGGTAAGTCGCTAGTCAACAGTCTGCTTCTTCCGCCCGAGCGGGAACATGAGGCGAAGCGGCAGAACCCGTTCGCGACGGCGTTCGGCGTCCAGCGTGTTGGCCCTGGCTTTGAGCAGATCGTCGAGTGAAACCATGCCTACGAGTTTGTGTGTCCCGTCGCGCTCCACCACCGGAAACCGCGTCAGCCCAGTTTCCGCCATGCGATAGACAACCACGCGCAGCGGCTCATCGGGATAGGCCACCTTGGGATCTCGCCTGATCAACTCCGCCAGCCCGTGGCCATTGCCGTGCTTGATCAAGTGTTGCAGCTCCTGGCGCGGAACCACGCCAATAAGGTTCTTGTCCTGGTCGACGACCGGATAGAGTCGCTGCCGCCGAGGGCTGTGCCCATCGTGCAGCGAGCGGGCCAGTTCAGCCACGGGTGTTTTCGCGGCAATGGCGACAATGTTCGAGCGCATCACCTCGCGTACGAACAGAATCTCCAGAGGATCGACGGAGTATTCGCGGCTCAAATGATAGCCACGGCGGGAGACCTTCTCGGTCAAAATAGAGCGCCGCAGAGTCAACACGGTGAAGCCATGCGCCACCACCGACGCCAGCAGCAAGGGGAGAATGACGTTGACGTCATGGGTAAGTTCAACCACGAACACCACGCCGGTGAGGGGCGAACGCATGGTGCCGCCCAGAATGGCGCCCATGCTGACCAGCGCCCAGAAGCCAGCCCCTTCGTTGGGCAGAAAGCCGCTCAGCAGTCCGCCTAGCGCGCCGCCCATCATGAGCAGCGGGGCCAGCACACCACCCGATGTTCCCGAGCCAAGTGATACCGCCCAAATGATGGACTTGACCAGCAAAATGCCTGCAATGGCGCCAAGCACGACCTTGCCTTGCAGCAACGCTCCAATGGTGTCGTAGCCCACGCCCAGGGCCTGGGGAAAGATCAATCCACCCAAGCCGATGAATAGGCCTCCAATGACCGGCCACCACATCCAATGAAACGGCAGCTTGAGGAAGGCATCTTCCGCGGCATAAACCGCCAGTGTCAACAGCGCCGAAAGTGCGCCCGCCAATATCCCCACCAGAATGCAGCCCAGCAGACCCTCCGGCCCGATAAACGCAGGATGGGGCAGCGTGGGGAATAACGGTCCCATGCCGATGATGTAGCGTCGTGTCGCCGCGGCTGCTACGCTGGCCAACGCTACCGGAATCAGGCTTCGCGGCTTCCATTCAAACAACAGCAATTCAACCGCCAGCAGCACCGCCGCCAGCGGAGAGGCGAAGGTCGCCGACATGCCTCCGGCGGCGCCGGCCACAAGCAGAGTTCTGCGCTCGGCGCTGGTGAGATGGAAAAGCTGGGCGACGAGAGAGCCGAACGCGCCACCCGTCATGATGATTGGACCTTCCGCTCCAAAAGGTCCACCCGATCCGATTGAAATGGCAGAGGAGAGCGGCTTCAGGATGGCGACCCTGGGTTCGATCCGGCCTCCCTTGAGCAGAATCGCCTCAATGGCTTCGGGGATGCCGTGGCCTCGAATACGCTCGGAACCATAGCGTGCCATGATGCCGACGAGGAGGCCGCCAACCATGGGCACAAGAATTTCCCACCAGCCAAGTTTGTTGGCGGCGGGCGAGACCAGCGCCGTGCCCCAACGCTGGAAGAAGAACAGGTTGGTGAAAATACCAATCAGCCGAAGCAAGGCGAGCGCGACGAAAGCGCTGAGCACGCCGATGCCAGTCGCGAGCGCAGCTATGGGAACAACGCTCCAGGTGGTGGTAAAGTCACCCAGCCGTTGCGATAGGTCCGGGCGCTTGCGGCGGTTTCGCGCACCCGTGATCGTTTCCCAAAGTGTCATAGCCAACTTTATGATTGTATCGTATTACGATATTATCTTGCGAAAGGAAGCGACTACCGCAATCCGATAGCTGCCGAGAAATCCCCATTAACCAAGTAATCCGCGCCGAAGACTCACGTTTCGGGATTGGTTGTGAAATGGCCTCTTTACAACAATAATCCGCCTCGAACGCAGAAACTCGTGCTAAGATTCGCGCCTGTTTCGCCTCCGCAGGACCAAGGCCCCACATGAGCAAGATTGATCCCAGACGAGGCCTGTGGAGACATTACGCTTTCGGAGGACCCCGATGTTCAACCAGAAATACACGGTCGTTCGCAGTTTAGCCCTCACAATCTTCACAGCGGCGTTGGTCGGCCCATGTGCTTGGGGGCAGACCTTCAAGATACTGCATGCCTTCGGCAATACTGGCGACGGGCTAGCCCCGCAATTTGGCCAGGTATTTGATGGCCAGGGAAATCTTTATGGAGTTACTGACTTTGGTCCGTCGGGAAGTGGATGCAACGGCGATGGATGCGGCACAGTTTACCAATTGAAGCCCAATTCCGACGGCAGCTGGACGGAGACAGTGATTCACGCTTTCGACGGAAGCGATGGTGCGTTTCCGGAGTCTTCCCCAATCTTTGACTCTCAAGGCAACCTCGACGGTTCTACTTCATGTGTTGAGGGCTCTTGTTTTCACGCAGGCTTCGTTTACCAGTTGCTGCCAGGTTCCGATGGCACCTGGACGGAATCAGTCCTCCACCAGTTTTCCGGCTCCTGGGACGGCGGCTACCCGGGGGAATTGACCCTCGACGCAGCCGGCAATATTTACGGAACAACTAGATTTGGAGGCCTGAATGATGCTGGCACGGTCTTCAGTCTGAATCGATCGTCAGGGTGGCAGGAGCAGCTTCTCCATGTCTTCGACGGATACCCCAGTGACGGCGGAGGGGGCCCGTATGGCGCAATCACATTTGATGCCAATGGCAATCTCTATGGCACGACGCTGGGAGAGGGCGCTTATAACTCCGGTATTGTCTTCAAACTGACGAAACAGGGGAGCCTCTTCTGGCAGCAAACAGTCTTGTGCGCCTTTACCGGTGCTTCCGATGGCAATGCTCCCTTGGGTGTAGTTTTTGGCCCGGATGGCAGCCTCTACGGTGTAACCCAGGGCGGCGGGTACACAGGGGGTCTTTATTGCGTGCTGGGGTGCGGGACGGTCTTCAAACTCACGCCGAATTCAGATGGCACTTGGACTGAAACTGTGCTGTACGCGTTTCGCGGTCCCGGGCTCCACGACGGAGCAACCCCCACCCAGCGCATTACATTTGATCGAGCCGGCAATATCTACGGCACGACCGCTGGTGGCAGTGGCCGCGGTCTATGCAGTGTTTTCGGGTGCGCTCCATGCGGTGCCAACGGCTGCGGTACGGTGTTCAAGTTGACGCCGTCCTCCGGAGGTCAATGGACGGAAAGTATCGTGTATTCCTTCTCCGGTGGTTTGGACGGATTTAAACCAGTCAGCCCGCTGGCGATAGATGGAGCCGGCAATCTGTACGGCACAGCGGCAAACGGTGGCTTGTATAACTATGGGGTGGCGTACGAGATCACGCCGTAAAGACCCATCCTTCCTGAGCCGGATCACTGGTGATAAATCGCCATTTCACAAGTAATCCGCGGGGAGCGCGAACTCATTATTGAGCAGCCGCGCCATAAGGATCTGATGCAGTAAGTTCGTACGAATTGTTTTGGAGGAGCCATCCTCCTCAGAAGTTACTGAAGAGAATGGCGGGGTCGACGGGACTCGAACCCGCGGCCTCTGCCGTGACAGGGCAGCGTTCTAACCAACTGAACTACGACCCCGCTTTGCGCGGTTGTTGTCCCCCTCGGGACGTGTCACCTAGCTCATTTTACTCGCCGGTGACGGGTATGGTGGGCAGTGCAGGGCTCGAACCTGCGACCTCCTGCTTGTAAGGCAGGCGCTCTAACCAACTGAGCTAACCGCCCGTCGTACGCGCCTCTTCCGAGGTGGTACTAGAGCGGAATCAACTATTTGAGTTTACATGACGCTTCTGGCATGGTCAAACACGTCCATGATGAACGCCGGCGAATGTCGGACGGCGTCACATCCTCCCATTTTCTGGAAAATCAAATTTGACTCCAAAAAAACATAAAGGCCGCGGGCATCTTTTTGGGCCTCTCTCGAAACCAAATTGACGGGACTGTTGCCGACTCACAAACGCCCAGAATAGGTGTGTATGAAAGCGATTCTCTTTGTGGACGACCACGAGTTGCTGGCCCGCCTGAGCTGCGAGATCCTCGAGATGCAGGGTTACCGGGCTGTCAGCGCCTATAGCGGGCAAGATGCGCTGGACAAAATAAAACGCCAGAAGTTCGACCTGCTGGTCACCGACTTTCGTATGGAAGGCATGAACGGCCTGGAGTTGGCCAAACAGGTCCATGCCAGCAGTCCCGAAATTCCCGTGATCCTTGTGACCGGCTACGGACCAATTGACGGCGGCCGCGATGTGAAGGAATGTGTTCCCAAGGAAGAGATGTTTCCCGCGCTGCTGGACAAGGTCAAGACCTATCTGGGCGACGGCGAGATGGCGCCAGTTCGAAAGCTGAAAAGCGCATAAGCAAAACCTCGTCAGTTTTCTGCAGCCTTGGCATGCATGCACGAAACAGGCTGCGGAAAAATAGGCGCAGAAGTTCGCGGCTTGCACTTTTCGGTGGCAGCCCCCGCATTTATGCGGGGGAAGGAGCGCTTCAGCGCTCCGGGAAGAGTTCGGCTTGGCTCATGCGCTTTAGCGCCGGGAATCGAAAAACCCAGGGCTGAAGCCCATTTCACGAATCGTTTCTTCTCCGCCGGACTGAAGTCCAGCTCCCCCCTGCTGAAGCAGGGGGCTTCCACCAAAAGCCTTCCCGAGACTTTTCCCGCAGACTCTGAAAGGCGCGTTCCCCTCACGAATGGATGCGGAAACTCTGGAACTGCGCCGCCCTATTCCGCCAACTGCAATTCAATCTTCTTCGCGGCCGCATCCAGCTTCGCAATCCGAAAACTGCGAATCTGTCCGGCATGAATGGCTTCCGGCTTCGCCGCGCCGCCGGCGGCGCCGCCCTTCCAGCGCGCCGTCAGCATGGAACTCAGCGCTGACAAATCCGCCTTGCCTTCGCCCCGCATCGCTTCCTTCGCTGGACTCGGAGCGAGGATTGGGCACGTGCCCAAGATGCCTTCGCCCAGTTCCACGCGCGCGTGTCCATCCGAAATGTCGATCATGCGCCCCGTGACTAAGTCACCTTCTTTGTGCTCGGCGATATATTCATCCAGGCTAGTGGGAACCAGTTGCTTCATCCCCAATCGCAAGAGCCGCCGGTCTTTGTCGATCGCGAGTACCTGGGCCTTCACCACCTGCCCAACTTTCAGAACCTCCTGCGGATGGCTGATGCGCTTCTCGGCGCTGATTTCGCTAACGTGAATCATCCCCTCGACGCCTTCGGAAAGCTGCACAAACGCGCCGAAGTTGGTGAGACTGGTGACCGGCCCTTCGATGACCGAGCCCACCCCAAACTTTTGCGTCACCTCAGCCCAGGGATCTCCCAGAGCCTGCTTCAGTCCCAGAGAAATGCGACGCTCGCTTGGGCTGACAGTCAGAACCACCGCTTCGACTACCTCGCCCGGCTTCACCACGTCGCTGGGCTGCCTTACTTTCTTGGCCCAGGACATCTCCGAAAGGTGGATCAAGCCTTCCACTCCGGGCTCCAGTTCTACAAATGCTCCAAAGTCGACGACGCGCGACACCGCGCCGCGCACGCGCTCGCCTGCCTTGTATTTCTCGGCCGCCGAATGCCATGGATCGGGCTGAAGCTGTTTCAGGCCCAGCGAAATACGACGCTTCTCCGGGTCGATCTTCAGCACTCTGGCTTCGATCTCCTGCCCCACCGAAAGCACGTCGGCAGGGTTAGAAACGCGGCTCCAGGCTATGTCGCTGACGTGCAGCAGGCCGTCCACTCCGCCGATGTCAACGAAGGCGCCGTAATCGGTGAGGCTGCGGACCGTGCCGTGCACCGTCTCGCCTTCCTTGACCTCCGAATAGCGGCGCTCCTTTCCGCTGCGCTCTTCCTCTTCCGTCACGACGCGGCGGTCCACCACCACATCTTCGTCGGTCACGTCGAGCTTGATAATGCGGCAGCGGATCTCCTGCCCCACCAACTTCTCCAGCTCGGCGGCGTCGCGCGCTCCACTGCGCGAACCTGGCATAAACGCGCGCACTCCGACATCCACGCTCAGTCCGCCTTTGATGACGCCTGTCACCGTGCCCATGATCGTTGACTTGTCGGCGAAGGCGCGCTCCAGTGCCGACCAGTCCCTGGGCAGAGCGGTCTTGAAGCGGGAAAGCTCGTAGTAGCCGTCAGGGTCGCGGCCCTTCACCGAGACCACAAGCTTGTCGCCGGGTTTCACTTCCTCGCCAGCGCTCTGGAACGCCGAGATGGGCAGGATACCTTCGCTCTTGAAACCGATATCGAGAAAAACCGACTCACCGGAGACAGCGATCACCGTGCCTTCGATTTGTCGGCTGCCGTCTTCAGGCTTGCGCGAATGGCTCTGCTCGAACTGGGAAAGAAGGTCACCGAATGACTCGTCGGGTTCGGCCGGAGGTTGGGAATCTGGAATGCTTGGATTGGACATGAGGGTATGGTTTCATTCTGTCATAAACCGGACACGGATGCTGGCGGGGCTGCCTTAGGCGGGATACTTTCCCGTGATGTAGCCTTCCAAGTGCCTGATAGTTTCTTCGTGACCGGAGATGATCCATTTCACCAGATCGCCGATCGACACTATGCCGATGGCGGTGCCCTCCTCGACTACCGGAAGATGCCGGAAATGGCGATTGGTCATGATGGCCATGCACTCCTCTATTGTGTTCTTGCGAGTTACAAAGATCACCGGACTGGTCATGATCTCGCGGACCCGAGTGTCCTTCGACGACCGTCCCTTAAGGATGATCTTGCGGGCATAGTCACGTTCGGAGAGGATCCCCACGAGTTTGCCTTCCAACAACACTAGTAAGGCTCCGACACCCTCCTTAGCCATCTTCTCAATGGCCTCGTAAACGGACTGGTCGGGATCCACCGACAAAATTGCGTTGCTGTCTTTTTGCTTTAGCAGCGATTCGACTGCGTCATTGACCTTCATGGGAGCACCTGTCGGGTTTTCATGCTAGCACGCTGGGCCGCAAAAAACATTCCTCGTCGCAGGCTATATTTGAGTCCGAATCCCCAACCCTGGCACTTAAACCCGGTGCGATGCCATCCTCCTGAGGGTGGGTTGCCGAGCTAACAAATTCGTGGCAGCTGCTCGCCGAACATGACGTCCAGGACGCGCGTGCCGCCGATCTCGGTCTTCATCAGCACCATGCCGGCATGATCGGCAACCACCTCTCCGATCACGGCAGCTTCGCCGCCCAGCGGGTGCTGGCGCATGCGCTGGACAATTTCATCCGCTGCCTCAGCGGCAACGATCGCAACCAGCTTACCCTCATTAGCCACATAAAGAGGATCGAGTCCCAATATTTCGCAGGCGCCTTGGACGGTTTCACGGACTGGAATATCGCGCTCTTGCAGCAGCATTCCGACCTGCGACTGGCCGGCAATTTCATTCAAGGTGGTAGCTACGCCGCCGCGGGTTGGATCGCGCAGGCAGTGGATAGTCGGCACTCCGTCGCTGCCCATCACTTCGAGCATTACGTTAACCAGGCCATGGAGTGGCGCGCAGTCGCTTTCAATCGCCCCTTCAAACTCCAGGTTCTCCCGTTGCGACATGACCGCCATGCCGTGATCGCCAATGAATCCGCTGAGAATGATCTTGTCGCCCGGACGCGCGCGATCCGCGGAGATCTCCACTGGCCTGTCGATCACGCCCAGCCCCGTCGTCGTGATGAACACCTGGTCGCCCTTGCCGCGATTGACAACCTTGGTGTCTCCGGTCACCAGCAGCACACCGGCTTCGTTGGCCGCGTCGCGCATGGATTCGACCACGCGACGAAGGTCATCCGCCGCCAGCCCTTCTTCCAGAATGAACGCAGCGGCCAAATACAGCGGACGGGCGCCGCTCATGGCCAGATCATTCACCGTGCCATTGATTGCCAGTCGTCCAATATCTCCGCCAGGAAAGAAAATCGGCGTCACTACGAACGAGTCCGTGGTGAATGCCAGCCGGGTGCCATTCACCTGGATCACGGCCTGGTCGTCGAGCTTGTCGAGAATTGGGTTGGTGAAGGCCGGACGGAAGATCTTGTCGATCAGCTCAGCCGTCAGCTTGCCGCCGCTGCCGTGACCCAGCACGATCTGCTTGTGCTCGAAGATCGGCAGTGGACAGGAACCGAATACCGTCATGCGGCTCCTCCGGTGGAAATCGCCGTCAGCTTGACGTCATCTTTGTCTCGCTTCAGATGCCTGCCGTAGGCGTAATAGGCGGCGCAGGCGCCTTCGGCTGAGACCATGGTCGCGCCCAGCGGATGTTGCGGATTGCATTCCTTGCCGAACGCCGGGCAATCGTGCGGCTTCTTGATGCCGCTCAGGATTTGACCGCTGATGCAAACCTCGGACTCGAGAGTATCGATTTCCTTAACATCGAACAGCTTTTCCGCATCATGCTCGCGGAACTCCCAGCGCAATTTGTAACCGCTTTTCGGGATGGTCCCCACCCCTCGCCACTTGCGATCGGCGACTTCAAACACATTGAACACCAATTTCTGCGCCGGCTGGTTCCCTTCCCGGTCCAGGACGCGCGAGTATTCGTTCTGCACTTCGGCGCGCCCGCTTTCCAGCTGCTGGACGGTCATCAGTATTCCCTGCAGAATGTCCAGCGGCTCGAACCCCGTGATGACGATCGGCACCTTGAACTGCGCGCTAAGCGGTTCGTACTCGCGATATCCCATCACCGCGCAGACGTGCCCCGGCCCTAGAAATCCCTGCACTCGGTTCAGCGGAGATTGCAGGATCGCGGCGATCGCGGGCGGCACCAGCACATGGGAAACCAGCATGGAAACGTTTCTGACGCCTTCCTGCTGGGCGCGCCAGACCAGCATGGCGTTGGCGGGCGCAGTGGTCTCGAAACCGATGGCGAAGAACACCACTTGCTTGTCGGGATTGGCGAGCGCAATCTTCAGGCAATCCAGCGGCGAGTAAACCACGCGAACGTCGCCGCCTAGAGACTTGATGGTAAATAAATCTCCGTCCGATCCGGGCACCCGCAGCATGTCGCCGAACGAGCAGAAGATCACGTCGGGGCGCCGCGCAATAGCGTGCGCTTTGTCTATCATCTCCATGGGCGTCACACAGACCGGGCAGCCGGGGCCATGCACCAACTCGATCTCGCTCGGCAGTAGGTAGTCGATTCCATGCTTGACGATGGAGTGCGTCTGGCCGCCGCAGACTTCCATAATCACCCACGGCTTGGTCTGGATACGGTGAATTTCCTCGACGATCTTGCCGGCCAACCGTCCGTCACGATATTCATCCAGGTACTTCATGGCTTACGTCTCCCATCGCCGATCTCATCCACGAGCGGAGCATTGAGTTCCGTCAGTTGGTCCAATTCTTCCAGCAGTTGGTAAGTGCGGCGCGCCTCTTCTTCATCGACCCGGCTGATGGCGAAACCCACGTGAACCAGGACGTAGTCGCCGACCCGCGTCTCCGGAAGGTACTCCAGGCAGGCCTCGCGCACGATGCCGCCAAACTGGACCTTGGCCATACGCATGCCCTGCTGGTCGAATACCTCGACCACCTTGCCGGGAATCGCCAAACACATTTCAGTTTCCCCTTCGCAACATTTCGTTCGCGATGACCGCCTGGCCCAAAGAGATTCCTCCATCGTTGGGAGGAACTAAGCTGTGCAGGTAAACCTCGAACCCATCGCGTTGTAGTCCTTCCACGGCGCGGCGTAGCAGGTACATGTTCTGGAAGGTACCACCGCTCAGGCAAACGCGCTTCAGTTGGTCGCGCTCACGGATACTCCGGCAAACTTCCACAATTGCGGCGGCGACGGTGTTATGAAAACACGCGGCGATGTAACTAGGCGGCTTCGAGCGCGCAAGGTCTTGCACGATGTTCTCAATCATGGGCCGCATGTCCACCTGTGCGGGCTCGCCATCACTCACAAGGAAAGGATACCGCTGTTCGAGGTCCGCTTGCGCAATCATTTCCAACTCGATCGCCGCCTGGCCCTCAAAGTTGACCTCCTGCCGCAAGTCGATAAGGGAGGCAACGGCATCGAACAAACGGCCGCAGGAAGAGGTCTCAACACTGTTGATACCGCGCAACAGCATGGCGTCCACCAGGTCGAGTTGCTTTTCCGGAATGCTGTCCAAAAAGCGGAGGCCCGACGGCAGAGAGTTCGGACCGAACGCGTCGCGCAGATAGCTGAGCGCCATGCGCCACGGCTGCCGCACTGCTGTATCGCCGCCCACCAGCGGGACGTAACGCAAATGCGCCCGCCGCTCGAATCCGGCGAAGTCGGCGACCAGGAATTCCCCGCCCCAGATCTTTCCATCCGTGCCATAACCGGTGCCATCGAAGGCTACGCCGATCACCTTGCCACTGAGGTGATTTTCCGCCATGCAACTGGCAATGTGCGCATGATGGTGCTGCACGCCGACTTTTTGTTCGAGTTGCATTTTCAGCGCGAAACGCGAGCTCATATAGTTGGGATGCAGGTCGTACGCTACGGCTCGAGGTTCAACCCGGAAGAGCTTTTTCAGGTTGGTCAGCGTTTCCTCGAAGAACACCAGTGTCTCGTAATTCTCCAGATCGCCAATGTGCTGACTGAGGATTGCGTACTTCCCCTTAGTCAGGCAAAACGTATTCTTCAGCTCGGCGCCGCAGGCCAGAATCTCCAGCAGCGGGATGCCGAGGTCCACGGGGTGCGGCACGTATCCACGGGAACGCCGCAGCACACGCTCACGTCCCGCCAGCGTACGCACCACGGAATCATCCGTGCGCATGTAGATGTCGCGGTTGTGAAATACAAACCAATCGGCTACCGGCTGCAAACGCTCCCACGCCTCTTGATTGGAAATGACAATGGGCTCCTCGCTGAGGTTGCCGCTGGTCATCACCAACGCCGTAAACTGTGGCGGGTCGGCGGGCGAGTCGCTGAACAGCAGGTAATGGAGCGGCGTGTACGGCAGCATGACGCCAATGGTGTTATTGCTGGGAGCGACAGCGGCAGAGATGGTCGCATCCGGTCGGCGGCGCAGCACCACGATGGGGCGTCGCGGACTCAGCAGAGCGGCGCGCTCGGTGTCGGAAACAACGCAGAAGCTATCGACGGTGGCAAGATCGCGTGCCATCAAGGCGAAAGGCTTGTCGCTCCGGCGTTTGCGAGCGCGTAACAGCTTCACGCTGGCATCGTTCTGCGCATCGCAGGCCAGCAGAAAACCGCCCAGCCCTTTGACCGCTACGATCTTGCCTTCGCGCAGCAAGTCGCGCGCCTTTCCGATGATCGCCGCAGATCCAGCAGGGTTGTAGTCCGCATCTTGCGGGAAAGCCGATCCGGATGCCGCGATTGCCAAAGCCGGGCCGCACACCGGACAGGCATTCGGCTGCGCATGAAAGCGGCGATTGGTTGGGTCTTCGTATTCCGCCTGGCAAAGCGCGCACATGCGAAACGATGACATGGTGGTCATCGGGCGATCGTAAGGAATGTCCTGAATGATAGTGTAGCGCGGTCCGCAATTGGTGCAGTTGGTAAAAGGATATCCAAAACGGCGATTCTTGGGATCGCCGAAGTCGCGCCAGCAGTCGTCGCAGGTGGCCATATCGGGCGATACCAGCACAAACTCGCCCGCCTCCGCGTGGCTTTGCCGTATTACGAAGTCAGTCTCGCCAAGCGGATTGAGCTCGGCCACGGTGACTTCTTTGATCATCGCCAGCGGCGGTGGCCGGTGCCGCAACGTGTCGAGGAATTTCTGAATGCCCTCGTCGGCCCCCTCAATCTCGACGGTCACACCTGCCGATGAATTGAGGACGTATCCGGTCAGCCCGAGTTCGCGGGCGAGCTTGTAAACGAATGGACGGAACCCGACACCCTGCACGATGCCGCGCACACGTATCTGTTTGCGGATTAGCGACGGACGTGTTGTGGCCGCCAAAATAGGTGCTCCCGACCGTCCCGTTAACAGACACTACCATGCCGCTGACGCCCGTTGCTACATGTACGCGCATGTCAAGGCAGAGGTGTTAGCTGTGGAAGAGAAACCTTGCTCAGGGAACGATGACTGCTGCGCCGTCGATGGCATCGTTCTTGATCGCGAGCAGCGCTTCATTGGCCTGACTGAGCGGAAACTTCGTGCTCTTGGGATGAAGCTTGATCTCGGTGGCAATCTTGAGGAAATCGCGGGCATCGGCGCGCGTCATGTTGGTGACACTGCGAATCTGCCGCTCGCCCCAAAGCAGGCTGTCGTAGTCGAACTGGGGAATGTAATCGAGATGGATGGCGTTGATGGCGACCACTCCACCCTTGCGCAAACTGGCCAGGGCCGCGATCACCACGTCGCCGCTGGGCGCGAAGGTGATGGCGCGATCAAGTTCGACGGGCGGCCTTTCCGTTTCCGTTCCCACCCATGTAGCCCCGAGTGACTTTGCCAGTTGGCGATGCGAAGCTCCTCGCGTCGAAACGTACACAGCACAGTTCCAGGCGTGAAGCACCTCGATCGCGAGATGGGCCGACGCGCCAAATCCGAATAACCCAACCCGCTCGCCGGGTTCCACCCCGGCAACGCGCAGACTGCGAAAACCAATGATGCCGGCACAGAGCAGCGGCGCAGCATGCAAGTCGTCGAGCCCTTGCGGAAGGGGAAAGACGAAATCGGCCCGCGCGAGCGCGTATTCCGCGTAGCCGCCATCTACCGTATAGCCAGTGAAGACAGGAGCATCGCAAAGGTTCTCCATGCTTCGGCGGCAGTACCAACACGTTCCGTCAATGCCGCCAATCCACGAAACTCCAACGCGGGTGCCAGTCGCCAGCTCCGCGGTGGCGCCTTCCACGACGTCACCGACAATCTGATGCCCGGGAATCAGGTGCTCCCGCCGCGGAGGAAGTTCGCCCTCCACAATGTGCAGGTCGGTGCGGCAAACCCCGCAAGCTCGCACCTTCAACAGGACATGGCCCGGTTGCAGCGCGGGGCGCACAACTTCCTCTATGCGAAGAGGACGCTTGGAAATATCCTGGGGATCGGTAAGGACCGCGGCAATCATCGGAATCGGAAACTCCGCGCGAAGTACCTGCCATGATTTTAGCCGATAATCGGCATGTTGCCGGCAAGGGCAGGTTGGGAACGGCGAATCGCGAGCGACGGTGGCCCCCGCCCGCCCTACTGCTGCGGCTGATTCTGATCGGGTGGAAACATGCTCCCCGGGCCGCGTTGTCCCGGCGCAGTCTGCTGGGGAGTATTACCCGGTTGCTGTCCGAATGGGCTTTGCTGTTGGCCATTCATCTGCCCGGCTGGAGTTCCCACCTGCGCTCCGCCGAAGGTGGGTGGCTGGTACGGACCGCGCAGCAAAATATTTAGCTGGTCAGACATGGGATCATAGATGAACTGCCACTCGTTGTATTTCTTCTTCTTGTTGTAAATGCGAATTGTGGGATCTTTGCTCAAGCTGGCAACGCCGACAATCGCGCCACCGCCAAACGTCTGATTGCCGCCCGCAGAGCTCGACGAGCCTGGAGCACCAGTCTGTCCGTTGGCGCTACCGGCAAACGGACTGGTCCCTAGACTGTTGCCTGGCTGTGCACCAGTGGAACCTCCGCCAAAAATACTCCCGCCGCCGTCCGAACCCGGGCCGTTGGTATATTGCTGGCCTTGGGGAGGACTTCCCCCAAACGTACTACCGCCGCCCTCCGAATTGGGACCGTTCACGTACTGCGGAGACTGGACAGGACTGCTCGAGAACAGAGAACCACTCCCGTCCGAGCCGGGACCGTTGCTGAAGGCCGCACCACCCGGCGTCGCGCCTTGCGAGCCCAGCGCGGCGGCAGGCGTTCCAGGTGCGTTGGGATTGGTCAGTATCTGGATGTCGCCGTAATGCAGCAGCGTCCACTTGCCGTCTTTGGTAAGCGGGTCCTTGTAACGCTTGCGCAGGAAGCGGATCTGGTTGGTGTTGTCGAGCTGCTCCAGGCTGGTGGGATACCGGCCGAACTTCTTGTAGAACTTCTTGATGGCGCGCGCGTACTCGGTGCCGCGATGGATCATCTCCTCTTCGCGGTCACGCTTCATTTGCTGCACCACCCGGGGAGCTTCGACGGTGGCGGCGATAATCATCAGCGCCATCATCAGCAGGATCGCCAACAGCAGATAGCCGCCCTCACACTGGCGCCGGTGAGGATTGATGGCCCGAACTGGAAGATGACGTGGCACGCTTTGGTAGTCAGGTCCTGCCTGTATAGACGCTCAAGGCCAGAGGAGGTTGCGGAAAAGAACCTCTGTCGGTCTTCATTCTAAACGACTATTGGAATGTCGTGCTGAGCGCGTGTTCGCCGGGGTTAATGAACGCGAGTCGAAGCATCCCTATAGCTGAGTCGAGGTCCGTGGTAGCTATAGGGGTCCTTCGACTCGCCGGTGGTCCGCCGTGGCGGACCACCTCCTCGCTCAGGATGGCAGGCAAGAAAACGCGGCGATCGCGCTTCGCTACTTCATCGGCGGCAGATAAGGAATGTAGCGCGCAAACAACCAGCACATGAAAAACACGATGGGGACGTGCACGATCATTTGCAGCACGCTATAGCCGACCAGGTCGCGCGCCTTCAGCTTGAGAATGCCCAGCAGAGGCAACATCCAAAACGGATTGACAAGGTTGGGCAAAGCTTCCGCCGCATTGTAAATCTGCACCACCCAGCCGAGGTGAACGTGGTGCAAGTTCGCCGCCTGCAGAATGTAAGGCGCTTCGATGACCCACTTGCTTCCGCCGGAAGGAACGAAGGTCCCAAGGATTGCCGAATACAACGCTACCAGCAGCGGATAGCTCGCCTGGGTGGTGATTCGAGCAAACAGGCTGGCCAGCCAAGCGGAGATGCCGGTGCCAACAATCATGCCAAAAATAACTGCGTAAAACGGGAACTGGATCAGCACTCCACCCGTCGCGGGAACTGCATCGGCGACGGCCCGCACAAATCGTTTGGGCCGCCAATGCAGAAGCAGTCCTGCGGTAATGAACATCAGGTTGTAGGTGTTCAGGTCCAACGCGGCGAGCGCGCCTTGTGGCGAAGTGCGGAAGAAATCGAACAGATACCAAATGATCAGCGCTGACACGAAGACGGTCAGCAGCGGACTGTACTCCAGCCACTCGCCTGGCTTTGTCCTTTTCTCGATGGGGCGATCGACCGACTCGTACTCGATGCCGAAGTCAGCGGCAGTCTTCGCTCTCTCCGGCGACGGCGCGGAGAAGTAAGCGACCGCCACCGAAACCACGATGAGCACGACTGCCATGGCGATGCTTTGCCACAGAAAAAGTGATTGCCGGAGCGGGATGAGGCCGGAAATTGTGAACAGTGCCGGAGGGATGGAGCCTTTGGTGGCCATCATCATGGCCGCCGAGGAAGACAGTCCCAGCGCCCACACTGCACCGAGTCCGAGGTACGCAGCCGCGCCAGCCGCACGATAATCCATGCCTTTCACCCGGCGAGCCAGCTCGCGGGCCAGCAGCCCGCTGAAGATCAGGCTGAGTCCCCACGAGATCAGCGACGTCAACATGGAGAACAGCGCGATCATCGCGATCGCGCCGCGACCGCTCTTCGGGATTCCCGCCAACGCACGGATCAGGCGGTTCACTACGGGCGTGGTGGCGACGACATATCCGCCAATGATGATCATCACCATCTGCATGGTGAAGGGCACCAAAGTCCAGAAATTTTTGGCGCCTTGAATGGCGAGCTTGCTGGCGGACTCGTGGAGACACAATCCGAAGATGAAAACGATGACGATTCCGGCCAGCGCAAAGACCAGAGGATCAGGAAACCAGCGCTCGCTCCAGGTTGCCAGGGCCAACCCAAAACGCGCTAAACCACTGTCTTGCTGAGCCGAGTTTGTTTTACGCCCGGATGACAATGACTGGGACGGCATTGCTCCTCCTTGCCTGCTTGGCATCAGGCCACTTTACTGCGGCAGGATTGCGGCGCTCGCGCGACGCTACAGAGATTACCACCTGGCTGCCCAGCACCGCTGAGAAAATGAGGAAAGCACATGCCGCCCACGAGCGCCCTCGAAGCCGATGAACCATGCACGCCGCCGCAGTTGACGCCGAGCGTCCTTCCAAACCGAAACCCTGACCTAAACTAGCCGGTCGGTTGCATCGCCGGTAATCCATATCGGTAACGCAGTTCAGCAAGGTTACTATTCTCAAGTACATGCCCCTTTAGTAACTTCCGGTCATTCTGAATTTCGGAGAGATATTCCAAAAATAATACGTTCGACGAGCCTCCTGATCTATAATTTGGGAAACTGTTCATAAAATGTGGGTTACTACACAGCCGGTCGGCACGAGCGTGGCATCTAAGTTGCACGGTAATAATGCACCCGTGGGGGTGATCCCACCGGTACGTCGTACCCGTCAGCCACCTGCCCCGATGGCACGAGATCTACAAACGCGTTTTTTTGCCGTCATCCTGGCGCTATTGAGCGTGGCGGCGGTCGTGTTCGCGTGGATCAACTTTGAGAAGGAGCGTGAGTTCTCTGCCCCCTACGATGGAGTTTGGTGGGTGGAAGACGGCAGCCATCTGCGGGCGGCTCGGGTGGACATTGACGGTCCCGGCCAGAAAGCCGGCATCAAGCTGGGCGACCGCCTGGTAGCGGTTGACGGCCGGGATGTAGGCAACGTCGGCAGCCTGGAACGGCAGCTCTATCGCGCCGGAGTCTGGTCCAAAGCCAACTACTCGCTAGTGCGCCAAAGCGTAAGTCTGGAAGCGCCGCTGATTCTCGCCCCCGCCGACCGGTCCCTGTTTGGCGGACTGCGGCTCATTGCCCTGGTGTACCTGGGCATCGGCATGTATGTTCTGCTGCGGCGTTGGACCGCTCCCAAGAGCACCCATTTTTACGTTTTCTGCCTGGTTTCTTTCATCTTTTACTCCTTCCACTACACCGGCAAACTTAACGATTTCGACTGGATCATCTACTGGGCCAATGTGGTGGCATTGTTGCTGCAACCGGCCCTGTTCCTGCATTTCTCGCTTACGTTCCCGGAACGCAAAGGCCTGGTGAATCGCCGTCCCTGGCTGATTCCGGCCGTGTATGTCCCGGGCGCGATTTTACTGATCGCGCACATCTGTGCTCTCGAACTGCTGCAACCCAGTGAAGTGCTGCGTTGGAACCTCGACCGGCTGCAGATGTCGTACCTCGCCACTTATTTTGTGATGTCGGCGACGGTGCTATGGCACAGCTATCGTCATGCCGAGTCGGCAATTCTGCGGCAGCAGATGAAGTGGGTGACGCGCGGAACCATTCTCGCCGTCGCGCCCTTCACTCTGCTCTATGTGGTCCCCTACCTGGCGGGTAGCCCGCCCGCGCTGTCGATGTGGATGAAGATCTCGGTGTTGTCGCTGGTGTTTTTGCCGCTCACCTTCGGCTATGCCATCTTCCGCTACCGCCTGATGGACGTGGACCTCATCTTCAAGCGCGGCATGGCTTACACCATCGCGGCGGGCGCGATCACGGGGGCGTATTTCGCGGCGGTGGGCATTGCTTCGGAGCTGTTCCATCAGAGTTTCCCCAGCGTCGGACCCATCGGATTGATCGTAGCAATCGCCGTGACCGCGTTGCTGTTCGATCCCTTCAAGAACTGGGTGCAGGATTACCTGGACAAATTCTTCTATCGCAAACGCTACGATTACCGGAAGACGCTGACGGAGTTCGGCCGCGACTTGAACTCGGAGACCGACCTCGACAAGATGCTCACCTCGATCGTGGACCGCTTGTCGCGCACTTTGCTGGTGGACCGGCTGGCCATCTTCCTCTCCGATTCGGAGCAGACGGAGCAGTTCTCGCTGGCCAAGTCCTACGGCATTTCCAACACCAGCGGACTCGACTTCGACTTCCTGCACGTCGAACGGCCGGAGTGGCAGCTGGGTCACCTGTTTTTCGACAACACCAACCAGGCAGTGCGCGAAACTCCGAGCGCGCGCGACACCATCCGTCGCCTGGAGCTGAACTATTACATTCCCTGCACGGTCATGAATCGCATGATCGCCGTCCTCGGCCTGGGTAAAACGTCGGAAGGCGATTTCCTCTCCAGCGAAGATGTGCAGTTGCTGGAAACCCTCGCCGGATACATCGGCATCGCGGTGCAGAACGCGCGCCTGTACAAGTCTCTGGAGCAGAAGGCCGGGCAGTACGAGCGCCTGAAGGAGTTCAACGAAAACATTGTGGAATCCATCAGCGTGGGCGTGCTCGCGGTGGACTTGGACGATCGCATCGAGTCGTGGAATTCACAGATGGAAGTGATGTACGCCTTGCCGCGCCTGGAAGCGCTGGGACGCCCTCTGGGCGAAGTGCTGGCGCCCGCATTTCTGGATGAATATTACCGCGTGCGTCAGACTCCCGGCATCCACAATCTGTATAAGTTCCGCTTGGGCACCACTGCCGGCGACACCCGGGTGGCCAATATCGCCATCGCGCCACTGGTCACCAAGGACTTCAGCGTGATTGGCCGCCTGATTATCGTGGACGATATTACCGAGCGGATCGAGCTGGAATCGCAACTCTCGCAGGCCGAGAAGCTCTCGTCCATCGGGCTGCTGGCAGCCGGGGTCGCGCATGAAGTCAATACTCCGCTGGCGGTTATCTCGTCGTACGCGCAGATGCTGGCCAAGCAGGTGCACGGCGACGAGAAGCAGTCCGGCTTGCTGGATAAGATCACGCGCCAGACCTTCCGCGCTTCGGAAATTGTGAACAGCCTGCTGAACTTCTCGCGTACCTCGAGCACCGAATTCAGCAATGTGGACCTGAATCGCGTCATTCAGGACACGCTGACCCTGCTCGATCACCAATTCAAGACCGCGCGCATCAAAGTGCAACCCGATCTGCAGCCGGAGTTGCCGCCCATCTACGGCAACACCGGAAAGCTCCAGCAGGTCTTTCTCAACCTGTTCCTGAATGCCAAAGACGCGATGCCCGCCGGTGGCACGCTGATGATCAGCACCTCCAATGGCCATCAGGTGCAGGTGAAGGTGTCGGACACGGGCACTGGAATCGCGCAGGAACATATTCATCGCATCTACGATCCGTTTTTCACCACCAAGAACAAGCCCAAGACAGGACATAGCGGTGGCACTGGCTTGGGTTTGTCGGTGACCTACGGCATCATCCAGGAACATGCCGGCAAGATTCGCGTGGCCAGCGCACCCGGTCAAGGCACGACCTTCATCATGGAATTCCCCATGTTGAGAAAGGTGGTCAATGCCTGAACTAGCCGTCAGTCGCATGGCTACGGGACGCGAGGATTTCGCCTCCGCCGGCTCGGTGTTGATCGTCGATGACGAAGCCGCCATTCGTGAGTCCCTGCAAGCTCTGCTGGAGTTTGAAGGCTACGCCGTGGAGGTGGCCAACGACGGCCTTGAGGGGTTGGCTCGCATTGCGGAACATCCCTTCGACCTGGTGCTGCTGGATTTCGCGCTGCCCGAGCGCAATGGCATTGAGATCCTGCACGACATCCGGGAGCGCGATTCCGATCTGCCCGTCATCATGATCACCGCCTACGGCACGGTGGAGAATGCCGTGAATGCCATGCAGGCCGGGGCCACCAACTTCATCCAGAAACCCTGGGACAACGAAAAACTGCTGGCCGACGTACGCACGGCGGTGGGCCGGCGCCGCGCCGAAGAAGAAGTCATTCAACTGAAGCGCGCCCTCAAGCAGCGCTACAACTTCGAGAACATTATCGGCAAGAGCGAGCCCATGCTGCGCATCTTCGACCTGGTGGCGCAGGTGGCGCCCAGCCGCTCCACCGTGTTGCTGCAAGGCGAAAGCGGCACCGGCAAGGAGCTGATCGCCAAAGCCATCCACATGAACTCCACCCGTCGCGACCGCGCCTTCGTGCCGGTGAACACCGGCTCCATGCCTGCGGACCTGCTGGAGTCCACGCTCTTCGGCCACGTCAAAGGGGCCTTCACCAGCGCCATCGCCAGCAAGAAAGGCCTGTTCGAGGTGGCCGACCGCGGGACCCTGTTCCTCGACGAGATCGGCACCATGAACCTGGAGACGCAGGCCAAGATCCTGCGCGTGCTGCAGGACCGCAAGTTCATGCACCTGGGCGGAGTGAACGAGATACAAGTGGACGTGCGCATTATCGCCGCCACCAACGTCAATCTCCAGCAACAGGTGAAGGACGGCAAGTTCCGCGATGACCTGTTCTACCGTCTCAACGTGATCACCATCGACCTGCCGCCGTTGCGCCAGCGCAAGAATGACATTCCGATGCTGGTGGCATACTTCATCGCCAAGTTTGCCGAAGAGAATGAGCGGCTGCCGCTGCGCGCCACTCCCGAAGCCATGCGCCCGCTGCTGGAGTACGACTGGCCGGGCAATGTGCGCGAACTGGAAAATGTGATTGAGCGCGCCGTGGTGCTGGCAACCGGGCCGAACCTTACCGTGGAACTGCTACCTGACAATGTCATCGGCCGCGGCAGCACGTTTGCCATCCTGCAACAGCGCCCTGACGCCTCGCTGTTCGAAATCATTGAAGACTGCGAGCGCCGCGTGATCGGCGATATGCTGGAAAAATGCGGCTGGAACCAGACCGAAGCCGCCGACCGCTTCCGCATCCCACTCTCCACCCTGAACCAGAAAATCAAGCGCTTGAATATTGAGATCAAGAAGAAGAACCGGGACAACGGGAATAGCTAGCGGCCGATTGGGCCGGGTACGACACTGGCGGCCCGGACTTCTGTCTCCAGGGCGAACCAACCGGCAGGTAAAATCTCAGGTGCGGAAATCTTAACTCCAGGGGAATCCGTGCTAATGCTGAGCACTGCGGTAGACCAAAGCAAACCTGACCGAGAACGTAGCCGGAAGCTGTGGGTCCTGATCTTGGTTTGGGGGCTCGCCATTCTGGCGGCCATCCCCGCCCTCTTCCGCTGGACAGCGGTCCCGAAATCCGACGGAAAACTCGTCCAGTATTTGGGGTACATCGTGGCCGCCGCGATTTGTGGCTATATCTACCGTCGCGAATCGCGACATCTCTCTCGCTCTCGGACCTTCGTTTTGGTGTTTCTGGTTTTCCTGTTGACCTGCATCGTGAATAACCTTCACCATGTCAATGTCGACAATGGTGTGCCCTACCTTCCCAGGTATGTTTCCAATGTCCTCTGGCAAGGATTGGTGAATGATCTTGTAATTCAACTATCCCCCGCCGTCTTGCCTCATTCCTACCGCTTTTTGCCTAACTCAATTGTCCGCTGGTTTCAGATGGGCGGATTGGCCTACGAGCCGGCGCGCGATCTCTATCGACTCATTTTTGGCATCCTACTTTTTTATGCGATCTACAAATATGCGCGTCTGTATACGAACTATCTGGGCGCCATTCTAGCCATGCTATTCATTGCGGTCATATATCCAGTGAGCTTTGAGTATTATGCTGGGCAATTAACCGACCCGCTCTCCCACTTGTCGTTCGTTCTCGCGTTTATTTTTCTGGAAACCGAGGACTTTGCACTCTTGCTGACCACCTTGCTGGTCGGCTCACTCGCCAAAGAAACCGTGCTCGCGATGGCGGGATACTACGTCCTCTTCTGCCGGAAGGAAAGCCATTATTGGCTAAAGGCGATCACGCTCTGTGTTGCCAGCGGGGCCATGTTCCTCGGCGTGCGGATGCTTGTCTTGCACGGAGCCATGAATGCTTATACGCAGATCAGTGTCGCGCCTCCGAACATGCCAGCGATCAATTGGCACGATGCTCGCTGGCCGGAGGGCCTTCTCCTTACCGTAGGTGCATTCCTGCCATTCCTGGTACTGAGTTGGCGAGACACACCCTGGTCGCTTAAGCAGTTGGCATTGTTTCTGTTCCCGGTGCTTTTCTTGTCAGGCCTCTTTTTTAGTTTTCTGGTTGAAATGCGTAACTTCATGCCGCTGGTGTTCGTGTTAGCGGTGATTGCGGCGCGCTATCTGACCGAGGCGGGAATCGCGGCAGCGCCAGGCGGAGATCCGTCACACCAAAACGTGAGATAGATCACAGCAGGGTTGTGCGTCTTGAGCCCACAATCGCAGCAGAGTGAGGCGTAGCCAGGCGCCGCCGTTGGAGGGAGTCATGTCGGACGACAGACGCGATGTTCTGGAGGTTTTGCGGTACGAACTCAACTTCCTGGAGCAAGGGGGTTATGGAAATTGGTATAGCACGCCGTGGGGGCCTGCTTCCATCTTCCAGGACTCGCTGACTTGCCCTAACCACGGGGACCCTACCCGTCCACACGCTTGTCACGAGTGCTTGCTCTATGACTTCGTTCCTGAGGAATACCGCACCGAAGATGTGCCCTGCCATCACATCCTGCTGAATCGCCAAGGGGTTACAGTCGCAACGCCGAATCAGACAGAAGAAGAGCTGCGGGAGAACGTAAAGCACTGGCTGAAGCGCACGATCGCAAGAATCGAAGCCGATCGGGCCAAACAGAAAGCAGAACTGGCAACCCAGAAGGCGGGATAGCCGACTGCGGTTGGAAGACCCGATCCTGCACGTCTGTCCCATTTCGGAACCGAACTTACGAAAGAATCCGCTCACGTCGGATTCTCCGGCCTTTTTGCGGATAGAATGCGGCATCGGGCCAGCCGCCTGCCGGAGCCAACATGAAACAGAGTTTCGCTTCCCTCAACCCTCAAGAAGCCCTGCATGTCGCCATCTTCATCGAGGAACGCAATGCCGAGTTGTACCATCGCTTCGCGGAGATGTTTGTCGAGTTTCGTGATAGCGAGTCTCTGGAAATCGCCAGCGTGTTCTGGGAGATGGCGGCGGAAGAAAAGAATCACAGCTCAGCCCTGCAAGACAAGTACATCGAAGAGTACGGAAACTCGCGTTGCGCCCTTACCGAAGAAGACTTGGTCGAGTGGATCGAAGTCCCGAAGTTGGAGGACGGGGACGTCTTTGCTGCAACCGGTGACGGCCGCACCACCAACCCGCGAGGCCGGGCCCTGCAGGTGGCGCTCACCGCGGAGTTAAGCGCCCAACGCTACTACTCGGACCTGGCAGAGAAGACGCATGAAGGCAAACTGCGCCGGCTCTATCGCGAACTCGCCGAAATGGAAGACAGCCACGTGGCTTACATTCAGCGCAAGCTCGTTCCCCATCCCACCAACGACAAGAAGGCCAACTGATAGCTGACGGCCGCTAGCTTACAGCTGCCTTACGGCTTGCTCAGGTCTTGCGGAAACGCTTTGAACTCCACCTGTCGCTGGATTGCTTTGTCGTGACTGCTGGCATCGATTGTGTGCTGCGTCAGCGTGCCCTTGAGGACGCGGTAGTCTTCCTGACCGGGCTGCTTGCCCGGCGTTATGTTGATCACGCCGGTGAACTCGTACCAGACTGCGTGCACCGTCTTGGTTTTGAACGACAGACGGTCGCCCGCAAGGGTAGCCTTGTCGAAGAACTGGTCGATGAACTGGCCCTTGTCGCTGTCGGCGTCCCCGAAGCGCGAGATGAAGCCGGATAGCTTGCCATCGTCCAGCGTGAGCTGCACGAACTCGCCCTCGCGCAAGAAGGAATACATCCCGGAAGGATCGTCCGCCGGGGAAGCGGGCTTCGCCGTCTGCTGGGCCGGTGACGCCGTTGCCGATTGCCGCGCCAGCGCTAAGGTCAACGTCACAAGCGACGTGAGCAACGCCGCCAACACTACACCTCTCCGAATCATATTCGCTCCCGTGGTCACCCATCATTGCACGCCGCCGCAGGTTGGCGAAAGAGCAACTTCTCATCGCTGATCACCTCGCCGCGGGCCCGCAGTTTTCCGCTATAATCCGAGTACTTGCTCCACGGTCGAGGATGATGGCGCACAGTACCGCAACCAGGCCCCAGCGCGATCCTGCAGGAGGTGATCCGCCTGCCCCCGAGGGCGCAACCTCGCGGCCACACGGGGACTTCAGGCCCCCGGCACTGCTGTGCGAACTGGAGCCGTGGCATCGTGTCTTCTTCCGTAATCTCGGCGACGTGCTCCTGCGCCGCCAGCCGCCTCCGGTCGAGACCACCGCACAGCCTGTCACCCTGCGGCCGGGATATTTTATCCGCACCGGCATCGATGCCTACCGCTTCGCCGAGTCGTACGCCGGCCACATCGCATTCATCATCGTGGTTTATCTGGTCTGCACGCTGCCGCTATTCAATCGCCCGCCCAAACTGCAATCGCCGTTTGAGAATACCAAGGTCGAGTACTACCCCGTCAGCGAGTATCTGCCGCCCATCAACACCGCCAGCAAGGCGCCGGTGAAGCCGCGCCAAGGCGCGCCCAAGCTGGCGAGGCAAGAGATTCTCTCCGTCCCGCCGCAAGCCGACAACAATCACCAGACGATCGTCACGCCGCCCAAGGTCAAACTGAATCATGACGTGCCGCTGCCCAACATCGTCGCCTGGACGCCCATACCCGCCGCCCAGCCGATAGCCGCCTCGGCGCGTCCGGTTTCGCAGTTGAAGGTCCCACAGTTTGACCCGCAAGTCGTGGCCCCAGCCGCCGACGTCTCGCAACTCAAGTCGAAGCTGCAGCTTCCCACGCTGCCGCAGCTTTCCGTGGTAGAACCTCCGTTGTCTCCCGAGCAGTTGAAGCGGCAAAAGGGAGAGCTCAACATGGCGCAGATGCAGCCGCAGGTGGAGGCTCCCCGGCTGCCAGTACCGGCGCAACGGGCCAGTGGGGCCGGCGACAACGCAGCGGCGAACATTCCGCCCCCGGCCAATGTGCAAAACCTTCCCGCGGCGCAGGGACAGGGACAGTTGATCGCGTTAGGCCTGAGTCCGGCCGAGGTGCGCGGGCCCATCACGGTGCCCAGCGGCAATCGCAGCGGAGAATTTCACGCCTCGCCCGGCGGCAAGCCGGACGCACCGGGCACGCCCAACGTGGTTGGCAGCGGCAACAATGCCAGCGGCGGCAACGGCCGGGGCAACGCGAACGGTCTGCCTCCGGGCATCACAGTCGGGGCCCCACCGCCGGGAGCCGTTACGTCCGCCGTCGCCGGAATGCCCGCCAAGCAGCCTGCTTCGACTCCCGACATGGAAGCTCGCAAGCGCATGATCGCCGCCGCGATGAAGCCGTCGCTGCCCAGCTACCATGACCGGCAGCCTTCGGCCCCGCCTCCCACATTGTCAGAGGACCCCGACGCCAGCATCGAGAAGCGGGTCTTCCGCGCGAAGCCCTATTATTCCCTGATCATGAACATGCCCAACCTGACCTCGGCCACCGGAAGTTGGATTATTCGTTTTGCTGAGCTGAAGGAAAGCACCGACAAAGGTCTGCTTACTGCGCCGGTGGCTACTACCAAGGTTGATCCCGCCTATCCGCCCGAGGTGCTGCGTGACCACGTGGAAGGCACGGTCACGCTGTATGCCGTGATCCGCGCCGATGGGACCGTGGATGGCATCAAAGTGCTCGACAGCCTGGACTCGCGCCTCGACGCGAACGCCATGCGCGCACTGTCGGGCTGGCACTTCCGCCCCGGCACAAAGAACGGCGAGCCTGTCGCGCTGGAAGCGGTGGTGCAGATTCCGTTCCGGATGAGACATTTGCGGTAAGAGCACTTGGCATTTAGCAGTTAGCAATTAGCAAAACATTCTCAACCGGAGTGACGAGCCGAAGGACCTGCGGCTGTTCCCGACGCCAGCGAACCGCAGATCCTTCGACTCCGCACGAGCAAAAGAGGCTCGTGCTCCGCTCAGGATGACAATTCATTGGCTAAATGCTAAATGCTAAATGCTAATTGCTGAATTCTGGGTGCTGACGGCTACCCGCTAGAGCAAGCGGCCCTGTTGACCTGTAAGAAAATTATGCCGTCCGGCCTAGCGCCGATACACGTTGGGCTCGGGGCCTTTCTCCAGGGTCTCGCGGTTCCAGATGAGCCCTTCCCGGCTGTAGTTCGCCATCTCAAAATCCTGGGTCAACTCCAGCGCGTCGGTGGGGCAGGCATCCTCGCAAAGTCCGCAAAACATGCAGCGGCTGAGGTCGTAGGTGAAGTCCGTCAGCTCCTTGCGGCGGGTGTGAGGATTGCGTTCGCTGTTCACCACGATGAGGTGCTCAGGGCACACCAGCGCGCAGAGGTCGCAGGAGATGCACAGGGTTTCGTTGGTTTCGGGATTGTTGTTGAGGCGGGGCGCGCCGCGGAAACGCTCCGCGACTTCAGGCCGCTGCAGCGGATACTGCTCGGTGATACTTTCCTTTGGGTCCTGATTGCGGAACGTGACTCTGAGTCCCTTGATCAAATCCACGAACATCAGCTTGCGTAAAACCGTATTCATCCTCAACCCTCGATGTGAATGAAGTTTAGCACAGGGCGCTTGGTATGCGATCTCGCACTGGGCTGCTCACGCGGGCGCTCTGACGCGACAAGCTGCAATCCCCTGGCATACAATCTCAACACTGATGCGCGTTTTGGCCGGGATGCTACTGGGGCTCGCGATGACGAGCACGCTGTCTGGGCAGCAGACGGCTGCGCCCGCCACGGCTGCTGCTCCGCCGAACGGCCCGACCACAGCCGCCAGCACGCCGCAATCGGCCCAGCCGGGCAACTCCAACCCGCCCAGCCAGCCAGCTTCTGACAGCAATTCGCCCGCGCAAGCGCCAGCTGCACAGCCGAGTGTGGCAGGCCAGGCTGCCCCGGCGCAGCCCGGCACGCCGACGGTTCCGCCTGACGATCCCAAAGATGTCGCCCAAGCTAAGCGCCAATTCAAAGCGGGTGTGAAGCTGAAATCGGCGGGCCAGATGGATGCCGCCTTGGAGAAGTTTGAGCTAGCGGCAAAGCTCGCGCCCCACAATGTCGAGTTTCTTACCGCCCGTGAGTTCACGCGCCAGCAACTGGTGATGCAATTTCTGAAGCAGGGCAACCAAGCCATGCTCGACCACAACGAGATCGTTGCCATGGCCGACTTCCGGCGCGCTCTGGAAGTCGATCCCAGCAACGAATATGCGCTGCAGCGGCTGCGCGACTCGATACCGCTGGACGAAGAACCGGTGAGCCGCAGTATGCGCGTGGTGGAACAGTCCACTCCCATCGAAATGCAGCCCACCGCCAAGCACCAGGACTTCCATTTGAAGGGCGATGGTAAGGGCCTGCTCACTCAGGTCGCGCAGGCCTACGGGATAACCGCCCAGTTCGATGACTCGGTGCCGTCGAAGCGGGTCCGATTTGACATTGAAGACGTGAACTTCGCCACCGCCATGGAAACGGTGACCCGCGTCACCAAGACATTCTGGATACCGCTGTCGGCCAAGCAAATGCTATTTGCGGCCGATACCGTCGAGAACCGGCGCAACTACACGCGCATGTCCTTGCGCACTTTCTACCTGCCCGATCTGGCGACCGACCAGGAACTGACGGAGATGACTAATTCACTCCGCGTGCTTCTCAATCTGCGCTACATCGCGCAGGACAAGGCGCAATCCACCATCTCGGTGCGGGCGGAGGAGCCGGTGTTGGAAGCGGCGGGCCAGTTGCTGGAAAGCCTGACCGGCGGTCGTCCCGAAGTCCTGCTGGACATGCGGGTCTATGAGATCAGCTCCAACTTCCTGAGACAGCTCGGGACCACTTATCCGGCGCAGTTCAACTTGTTCAATATCAGTCCGGCGCTCGTCGCGGGTCTGGGACAAAACTCGCAGAATCTCATCAACCAATTGATTTCTTCCGGCGGCATCAACCAGGCCAATTCGCAGGCCATCCAGGCCTTGCTGGCGCAATTGTCCAGTCAAGCCAGCTCCATTCTGTCGACACCGTTCGCCACCTTCGGCGGTGGCGCTACCCTTTTTGGCCTTACCGGGGCCAGCGGCACGACCGTCAATTTTAATGTCAATCAGTCGGACGTCCGTTCCCTGGAGCACGTCACCCTGCGCGCGTCGCAGAACAACGCTGCCGTGTTCAAGGTGGGAGAACGCTACCCCATCGTGAATGCAACCTTCGCTCCCATCTACAACTCCTCGGCCATCTCGCAAGTCCTCGGCAACCAAAGCTACATTGCGCCTTTCCCATCCTTCAACTTTGAAGACCTGGGGCTCAATCTGAAGGCTACCCCCATCATTCACGCCGACCGGGACGTCACTTTGAAATTGGAAATGAACATCCGCTCCCTGGGCTCGCAGACGAACAACGGAATCCCCATCATCAACAACCGCGAGTACAGCGGCAGCATCACGCTCAAGAACGGCGAGTCCAGCGTAATCACTGGCCTCATCTCCGCAGCCGACAGCCGCAGCATAAGCGGAATGCCCTTCTTCGCAGCAGTCCCGGGCCTGACCTACGGCGCTTCGAGTCATACTAACAACGACACGGGGGACGACCTGCTGGTGGTCATCACGCCCCACATCCTTCGTCTGCCGGAGACCAGATCGTTCGCGGTGCAGTTGCCCAGCGGGCACTGACAGAAGCATCGCTGCAGACGGTTTCGCGCCGTAGTAAGATACGGGATTGGAAGTGCAAGCAAATTTGAAACGTGCTCAAATTGACCCGTCCTTGACAACTCAGTGATCAAACTGGGGTTAATCTCGGGAGTGGAGATGAGTGGAGATGAATGATATAGTCCGGCGCAGACGCAACCAGAAGCTCCATTTGTCTTCTCATGGCAGTGTTCTTCGGCGGCTCGGTCTTAGGCGGCGCTTACTGCTAGCGACAGGCATCGCCATTCTCCTATGCCTGGCGTGGGCAGGCTGCACGGGTTTCTTTATAAATCCTTCAATAAGTTCAATTTTTATCACCCCCGCTTCGACCACGATCGCCATCAACGGCACGCAGCAGCTAACCGCCACCGGCACCTACTCCGACGGAAGCAGGCAGCCGCTTTCGGGATCCGCGGTCGGTTGGTCAAGTTCGGATGACACCGTAGCCACGATCTCGAACGGCGGACTGGTCACGGGAGTCGGCACGGGTACCGCAACCATAACGGCCACCGCGCAAGGCGTCAGCGGGACAGGCAGCGTCACCGTCACGGTCGAAAACTTGACAACCATATCAATTACCACGACGCAGGGGAGTACTCTTCCCCAATCGACCGCTTCGATGTCCGGGATACCATCGACCCTGCAGTTCTACGCCTACGCTAATGGATCGGCTAACCAGGATATTACAAACGCCGTAATTTGGAGTTCGTCTACCACGAGCACAGCTACGATCAGCACCGGTCTCAGCAGCGGCAGTGGGTTGGCCACGAGCGTGGCGGTAGGAACTACGGTCATCACTGCTACGTCCGCTGGCTCCGTCGGCACGGTCACCAGCAACCCTATAACGCTGACCGTTCAGTGAGTCCGCAAAGCGGCATCTGACCACCGTCACCGCGCAATGATCTGCGCTCCTGAGTCGGCGGCCGTAGGACTTTCCCGCCTTTCTGCTCACGTTTCTCGTCCCCAACCGTCTCATTCCGCGAGGGATAAGCGAAGATTGTGGCGGCTCTTGTGGATTTTCCGCACCAGCCGTAAGAATTTTCGGTAATGGTACAAAACTGTACCATTACCGAATTTTCATTTTCCTTTGATCTAGGGGGAAAAGCGAGGTATAGTAGGCAGTCTCTAGGCCTTTTGTTGGGACCCTGCCCTCGTGTCCCCCACGGGACAAACGCGCCTCTTGAATCGTTGTAGAAGTGGCGCGAATCCAATCAGATAACCGGGCTGCGTAGGCATCATTTAGGGCCAATTACGTCATCCTCATAATAAATCTCGAAGGCGGAAAGAGCGCAGATATGGCAAAACGTCGTGGCAATCCTAATTGGGGCAAGCCGGAACCGATCGGACCGGTTGTTCCCACGATCACTGAATTCGAGCAGGTGGTGAAAGAGTTCAAGCTCCAACCTGACCAGTACATCCGTTCCACCCGTCTGCGGGAATGGGCGCGCAAGAATAAGAACTCCAAGTACATCCCCGAGCCTCTTCTGGAGGCCTGGGGATTCGAAATCGAGTCCACCCTGTAAGTCGGTCATCCGATTTCCGTTAGGGCCGCCGTGTGCGGCCCTTTTCTGTTGCGTATCGCTTGATCTGATGCTCTGGCGAACAGCGGATGGCGAACAGCGGCCCTTCCCGCTTCCCTGCTAAAATCTTCACCAAGCCATCCATGCCCACGCATTCTCCATTTTGCGACGTCGAGACCGCGCTGGAGGAAATCCGCGCCGGCCGCATGATTGTGGTCATCGACGACGAAGATCGCGAAAACGAAGGCGACCTCACCATGGCCGCCGAGAAGATCACCCCGGACGCCATCAACTTCATGGCCAAATACGGCCGCGGCCTGGTCTGCCTGGCCATGACCGAGGAGCGCCTCGACTACCTTCGCCTCGGCCAGATGTCCGCCGAGAACACCTCCAACTTCGGCACCGCGTTCACCGAGTCCATCGACGCCAAGGACGGCGTCACCACCGGTATCTCGGCCTACGACCGCTCGCAAACCATCCGCGTGGCGATTGATCCGGCAACCCGGCCCAACGATCTGGCGCGTCCCGGACACATCTTCCCGCTGCGCGCCCGCAAAGGCGGCGTACTGGTGCGCGCCGGACAGACGGAAGCCTCGGTCGATCTGGCGCGCCTCGCGGGGCTGGTTCCGGCGGGCGTGATTTGCGAGATCATGAGCGACGACGGCACCATGGCGCGCGTTCCTGAGCTGACCGAATTCTGCCGCCGCCACGACATGAAGATGCTCACCGTCGCCGAGCTGATCCGCTACCGCATGGCGCACGAACGCTACGTGCGGCGGCTGGCTGAGGCGGTTGTGCCCACCGCTTACGGCGACTTCCGCATGATCGCCTACGAGTCGGAGATCACCGGCGACTCGCACATCGCCATGGTCAAGGGCGACGTGGAGAATGCGGACGACGAGCCGGTGCTGGTGCGTATGCATTCGCACTGCCTGGTGGGCGATGTCTTCGGCGCGAAGTGGTGCGGATGCCGCGATGTCATCGACGCCGCCATGCGCCGCATCGCCGAAGAAGGCCGCGGCGCGCTGATCTACCTGCACTCGACCTCCAAGGGCTATTCGGTGGAGCGGCTGGGCGACCGCATGACCATCCAGTTTCACCACGAGCAGCAACTGGCCACGCTGCCCGAAAGCCAGCGGCGCATCCAGCGCGAGATCGGCATCGGCGCGCAAATTCTGTCGGACCTGAACCTCAAGCGCATTCGCCTGCTCACCAACCATCCCCGCAAGGTCGCCGGCCTCGAAGGCTTCGGCATCGAAATCGTGGAGCAGGTTCCGGTGTCGGCGGCAGGAAAGGCCTCGGTGCGGTAAGTCGCGCCCATACTCTTTAGAGTTGTCATCCTGAGCGAGGAGCGGAGCGACGAGTCGAAGGATCTGCGGTTGTTCTTGCTGACAACTGACTACTGGCAACTGACAACTGGTTCTTGTCATCCCGTTCTTCCCAACTGACAACTGGCTACTGACTACTGGCAACTGACAAGCGGAGGAACCTGCGGCTCTCGTCTCATCAGCGCTGTCATCTCGCTTCCTTGCATTCTTCCGAACTGACAACTGGCAACTGACTACTGACAACTGTTCTTGGAACCGACGCGCGTTCCCGCCGAGCTTCGGCCTTCTCCATCATCCGCAGGTTGAGCGCCGCGCCGTGCAGCGCCGACAGGATCAGCTTCGCGCGGTCCGGCCGAATCAGTTCTTGCGCCACGCCATGGATCAACTGCATAAAGCCGATCTGTATGGCCGCCGGGTCCTCCAGATAGGGCATCTCATACCGGTAATCAGGGTGCTGCTCTGGATGAGGGTTAAACAGCCGCACAAAGAGGTTGGTCTTGGGAGCGCGTTTGCGCACCTCGGTGTGGTGATAGCAGTATTTCTCGTCGTGCCACGCGGGCGAACCGCAATGCTCACCGCTCGGCTTGATGTGCTCGCAGATCGCATAAAGACTCGTATCGGTAGCTTCAAGAGTAGGAAGACTCAAGGGGCCACCCCCTTTCTGTAACTCCTTTGATATGACGATCTTGCTCGTAAGATCCTGTGTTTGCAGGGGTTAGGAGCGCCAATAACTCGCGTCATTTCAATGGCTTGCATGACCCCTCCGCCAAGATCCTGAGCCCCTGAGACTTACACGTAAGATACTGCGGAATAAGGACTTGCCATGCACTTGGTTCATACTTGTCGTGAGTTCCATAGCAGCAACGGTTGTTCACTATCCACCAGCCACTAATCACTATCCACCGCCTTGTCATCCCGACCCGTTCAAATTTGTCATCCCGACCGAGGACCGTAGGCCCGAGCGGAGGGACCTGCTGTTTCCTCCCGTTGCGCGGGTGCTCCACCCTTGTCGCCCTGTTTTGGTGACAGGGTGGGTTCCAACCTGACCCCTAACCCCTGACCCCTGTTTTCTGGCAACTGTCCCTCCGTAGGGCAACTATTTACTTGACAGACTAACGCAATTGTGGCATGATTAGAGCATGAAAGCCACAGAGAGAGACCCAAAAACCCTACAAGAAGCGATTCTGCACTACGCCGATTTTGAGAACTGCAAGAGCTTTATGATCGGCCTTCGCTGGCAGGATGGCGTCGTAAAATGTCCGCGCTGCGGATCGGACAAGGTGTTCTGGATTGAGAAAGAGCGCGTATGGAAGTGCTACGGAAAGCATGACCATGCAAAGTTCTCACTGAAGACCGGAACCACGATGGAGGACTCGCCTATTGGCGTCGATAAGTGGCTCGCTGCTTTGTGGCTCGTCGTCAACTGCAAGAACGGCATTAGCTCCTGTGAAGTGGCGAAGGACTTGGGCATCACTCAGAAGTCCGCATGGTTCCTGAATCATCGTATCCGCTACGCGCTTCACGAAGGCACGTTCGATAAGTTATCCGGCGAAGTCGAAGTTGATGAAACTTTCATTGGCGGCAAGGCTCGCAACATGCACGTTGACAAACGGGAGCGTCGCATCACTGGTACTGGCGGCAAAGACAAGACAGCCGTCATGGGCATCTTGGAGCGCGGCGGCAGGGTTCGCGTGAAGGTTGTTCCGAATCGCCGCAAGAGCGCACTACAAGCCGAAGTGAGGGATCATGTCGCAGCGGGAGCAGCGCTCTATTCTGATGCGCTCAAGTCCTATGATGGACTGGCCCAGGAGTACGCTCACCAAGTGATTGACCATGCCGAGAAGTACGTTGACGGGAAGGTTCACACCAATGGACTCGAAAACTTCTGGAGCCTGTTGAAGCGCGGCATCAATGGAACCTATGTGAGCGTGGAACCTTTCCATCTATTTCGCTACCTTGATGAGCAAGCCTATCGCTTCAACAATCGAAATGACATGAACGATTTTGACCGCTTCAAGATGGCCGCTACTCAAATCGTCGGAAAGCGGCTCACTTGGGATGAGGTCACTGGCAAGACTGACAGTGCGACGTGTCCTAACTGAGAAAGAACGGCAACGCCAGAAGCGCGGGAAGCGCATCACTCACAGACCGGTTCGATAATCCACCTAAACCCTTCGGACGGGGTAATCGTGGCGATGTGGATGTGACCGCCAACGGAACGGCAGTCATCGTCAATGGCGATGGCTTCTGGATCGGAATGCGCCTGAATATAAGAACGCGAACGATCAATCGCATCCTGTAGGGTGATGTCCTTTGGAAGTATCTGCGGCCCCTTGTAGGCCGCTAAACGTGGATCGCCCTCCGCCTCCCACAATATACTTCCAATAAGCCGAACAGGAGCTAACGCCCTGTGAAGCCCAACATAGTTCGTTTCCGTCATAATTTCGGGCTCGCAAAGCCTATCATTTTCATGGAAAAGCCGGATCGCTACAGACGAAGGGTATCCCTCCCGAAAGCCATCAATGCAAAGTCGCATGATTGTGTTACCGCGCTCGCTTGGTACGCTCGGCTGATATGACGGGTAGCGGGAGAAGCGGCCTAACTTCCGCGCATCTTCTAGTGCCCGGCAAACCGGCCGGCAAAGCCTTACGGCATAGCCCACCAAATTCTTAGTTTTCTGGGTCGCTAGAGATTCCGCCGACTTTCGAACTTCGTCGATCAGGTTCACTGCTACTTCCGTTCCGTCATCCGTGATGACGTTAATCGTTCCAGCAATAGAGTAGGCAAAAGAACCGATGAGCGTTTTAATTGGGAAAAGTTTTTGAACTGAATCACTGATGACAGCGCCGCCTATGGCCTCACTGTTTCTTCCATCCGCCGCAAGAACGAAGCCCTCCCGCGTGAGTGTGCGCACAATGGCCGTCATTGCCTTGATGACCCAAAGTTTAGATGGGTAACAACAAACGTACACGCCTGACCACATCGAAGCACACCTAATGTGTTACCGTTGGATTGCGCTCCGATAGTTTCAGCGAAGCCCGCCTGCCAGCGGGCCTTTTGCTGTCTGCCCGATTTCCCCAGAATACCGTTACGGGTCTAAAGTGCTTGGTCTAGTAGCTTCGCGCCGTTGCCAAGCCTCATCTGCCCCTTTCGCGTCAAAGATAGTCACGAGTAGCGCCTCCCCCTTAAATGGAACAGAGGGAGATTCTTCGACTGTGGCCATGAGATTGCCAGATACCCACATTGCTTTTCTGCGTTGAAAAGTAGCTCCAAACCCATTTTGATAGGTGACGTAGCTTTGCTCCGGCGACGACTTGAGTTTCTTCGTCATGTCAGCCACTACGTCGATATACGGCGAATCCATGATGAACTTCATGTAGACGAGTTTGCCAGCATGGAATCTGGTGTTTCCGGGGCCAAGCGCATCTGCAAAGCGATTGCCTACTTCTGTATCCATACCTTGAAGCGCAGCCATGACCTCTTGACAGCCCTGTGTCTCCACGGGCATTGCTAACCCAAGGTGCTTCTTCATGGCCTTTGGATTATTGAGTAATGTGGTGCAGTACTCTACGGTCAGCTGACGGGATTCCGCTACGGTTGCTGTCGAGAAAAACTGCTGAGCCGTCTCACCGATTGCGTGCCCTTTGAACTGCTGGGCGAACAAAGTGGAACCGAGCAAGACCAGAGCGAAAGCGATTGCGTATTTCATCCCGTTACTTTCCGCTTGCGGCTGACATCTGGGCGTGTGACCCTGGCCTTCTTGTTGAAGGGATTAGGAACCGCACTCTTGGGCACGGACAGCATCTTCTTAGCCGCCTCGCGGAAGCGCTCAAACGCTTCCGGCCCTTCGATCATCTCTGCCTGTTGCTTCATACTCGTTATGATACGCCCCGCAAAGTTAACGGAGTCACTCCCGCACAACGAATCTGGCGAACTCATCGTCAGCCATTTTTGCCATTCGCTTTCTTTGCTTCTTGCTCCATGCGGATTGCTGAGTCGAGAAATTCGGCGAGATAAGTTTCCTCGAATAGCCCTCCGGCTGTGTTGAGCCGCCTGCCTGGATACTTAGATCGCAGCGGCTCGCATAGCAGCCTAAACGGGTGCGGTTTGTTGAGGAACGTCCATTCAAGATCAATTCGACTCAGATAACAAAATAAGTCAGCGGCTTGGTCTTGGACTGAGGTCTTGTCGTCGGTAAAGCAGATGCTTGTTACCTGTTTTCGCACCCGCTCACTTGATAGCTTCAGCTTCTTGAGGAAACGATAGCATTCGATAGATTTTGCTTCCTCATCATCCAAAATGAGGCCAACATCATATTTGTCTGGTGCGACCCAGTGATCCAAAATGCCGAAGATGGCCCGCTGAAAAGCAAAATACAGTGGGTCTGTACCGAACGTTTGCCGAAATCGAGGGTGCGCATTCTTATAGTCAATCACCTTGACAGCCGAAACAATGCCAAGTTCCACATGCTCACAGATTAGCTTCACAAACGGCAGCACGTCTTTGTTCCGCTCGTCCGGGGTCTTACTTGGTTTCACTGCTGTCCGGGGAAAC
>PMAT01000112.1 GCA_003152695.1 Acidobacteriaceae bacterium | reverse complement strand
TCATTCCCCGATTCTTTCACGTTACCAGCCAGCAACCTGAAAGTTGCAACACATCCGTTTGCTCTGATGACTTTGCCGTATTCTGGAGGGGTATTCTGCTGGTGGAACGGTATGCGAGTACGGGTACTGGGAATTAAATGAAACCGTTACGCTATTCCGCTATTCCTGGGAGAATGCGGCGCTGAATCCTTCGCGGCGGAAGTATCCTTAATTATTCAGCGTAGGCACCCATGGTTGAACTGCACATTCACTGGTCACAGGCAGTTTAAGCCGTTCAGCCCTCATAGGAGAAACAATGGACTACGTCAATCTCGGCAAGACAGGCCTTAAGGTTTCCCGCATCTGTCTCGGCTGCATGACTTACGGCGCGCCAGCTACGGGTGCCCTCAGACCCGGTAGTCACGCTTGGGCCCTTAACGAAGAAGAAAGCCAGCCCTTCTTCCGCCAGGCTCTTGATCTCGGAATCAACTTCTTCGACACCGCCAACGTCTATTCAGGCGGAGCCAGCGAGGAGGTACTTGGGAGATTCTTGAAGGCAAATACCCGCCGGGAAGCCGTCGTTATCGCCACCAAGGTTCACGGCGTCATGCGCGACGAGCCCAATGGCCGGGGCCTCTCCCGGAAAGCCATTTTTTATGAGCTTGACCAGAGCCTCTGCCGGCTGGGAACCGACTACGTCGACCTCTATCAGATTCATCGCTGGGATTACGAAACGCCGATCGAGGAGACCCTGGAGGCCTTGCACGACGTGGTGAAATCAGGCAAGGTGCGCTACATCGGCGCCTCGTCCATGTTTGCGTGGCAGTTCACCAAGGCGCTCTATCTTGCCGACCTTCACGGATGGACGCGTTTTGTCTCCATGCAGAATCATTACAATCTGCTCTATCGGGAAGAAGAGCGCGAGATGATGGCGCTTTGCCGGTCAGAGGGCATCGGAGTCATCCCCTGGAGCCCTCTCGCACGTGGTCGCCTGACCCGTCCCTGGCAAAGCGAAACCACCAAACGCTATGAAACGGACCAGTTCGGCAAGAGGATGTACCTGCAAACTGAAGCAGCTGACCGTAAAGTTGTGGACCGCTTAGGGCAGATTTCCGAACGCCGTGGCGTTCCCCGCGCCCAGCTCGCACTGGCCTGGCTGCTCAGCAAGCCGGGGGTCACCGTACCGATTGTCGGAGCTACTAAAGTGCACCATCTCCAGGACGCAGTAGCAGCGCTCTCGCTGCACCTGACGCCCGAAGAGATTGCTTCTCTCGAGGAACCGTACACGCCGCATCCCGTCCTTGGCTTCAGTTGAGTTCTTGGCATGATTTGTTTTGCCTTCAGAAGGAGGGAACATATGCAATTATCCAAGCGGCCGCTCGGTTCCAGCGGCGTCATGATCACCAGCGTCGGTTTCGGCGCCTGGGCCATTGGCGGAGGCGGGTGGTCCTTCGGATGGGGTCCGCAGGACGATGAAGCGTCCCTTGCCACCATGCGACATGCTCTCGAATCGGGCATCAACTGGATCGACACTGCCGCAGTCTACGGCTTGGGCCACTCGGAAGAAGTCATTGGCCGACTGCTGAAGGAGCTCTCCGACTCGGACCGACCGCTCGTGTTCACCAAAGGCGGGCTGATCTGGGACGAGCGAAACCGTATGAACCCGCCGAATCGCGTGCTGAAGCCGCAGTCGATCCGCCGAGAATGCGAGGCGTCGCTGCGCCGGCTTGGCGTCGATCGCATTGACCTCTACCAGTTCCACTGGCCCGATGAAACCGGGACATGCGTCGAGGACTCTTGGGGAGAAATGGTCCGCCTGATCGAGGACGGCAAGGTCCGCATGGGCGGGGTCTCCAATTTTGATGTAGCCCTGCTGGAGGGCTGCGAAGCCATCCGGCATGTAGATTCGCTGCAGCCGCCGTTTTCACTGATTCACCGCGACGCGGGAGCGGTCGAAATCGCCTGGTGCACCGAACACAATGTCGGCGTTCTCGTTTACAGCCCCATGCAGTCGGGACTGCTGACCGACCGCTTTGATCGGCAGCGTGTGACAGACCTCGCAGAAGATGATTGGCGGCGACGCGATCGCGAGTTCCTGGAGCCAAACCTCAGCCGCAACCTGGCGTTGCGCGATGCACTGCGACCGATAGCTGAGCGCCACAACACGACCATCTCCGCTGTCGCGGTTGCGTGGACATTGGCTTGGCCGGGCGTTTCGGGAGCGATTGTCGGAGCCAGATCGCCGCAGCAGGTGGATGGCTGGATCGGCGCCGCACCACTGGAGTTGACCGCTTCGGACCTCGACGAAATCTCGTCCGCAATCACTCGCACAGGCGCGGGGACCGGCCCAGCCAGTCCCCGTTATTGAGTTTGTGTTACAAGCAGAACGGCAACCTAAAGGATAGTTATGTCTGCTTTACAGGATCGATTTGCTCAAGCTCAAGAAGACGTGAACGGCCTTGCCGAGCGCCCGGACAACAACACGATGCTGCGGCTGTACGCTCTTTATAAACAGGCAACTCAGGGCGATGCCACCGGGGAGCAGCCGGGCGGCTTCGACTTTGTCCGCCGGGCCAAGTTCGACGCCTGGAGCGAGATCAAAGGGACGTCCGCCGAGGATGCCATGCAGCAGTACATCGACTTGGTTGCCTCCCTACGGCGCTGAGACCGTGCCGGCATTTAACGGGATGAAGAGTCCGGTCTGCGCCGCCCGCCTCTGTGCGCGGAACACCGCGGTGTACGGTCCCTCCGCCTCCCCATCTTTTCCACTGAGCTGCGAATCGCGACGACCCGAAAGAGCCGAAACTGGGTTAGGGATTCGAAGATGGAGCACATGAATGGCGAAAAGAACATTTCCCTTATCTAAGGTCTATAGCCTGCTTGAGCCAGGGCCGGTCGTGATGGTCACAACCGCGCACAAGGGGCGAGCCAACATCATGACCATGTCTTGGCACACGATGATGGATTTCGAGCCGCCGATCGTGGGCTGCGTGATCAGCAACCGGGACTACACGTTCAGCATCTTGAGACAGACCAAGGAATGCGTGATCAACATCCCGACTGTGGAGCTGGCGGCCAAAGTAGTGGGCTGCGGGAATACCTCAGGGCGCGATGTCGACAAATTCAAGGTCTTTCAACTTACGCCAGCAGCCGCCTCCCTGGTGAAGGCGCCGCTCATCGACGAGTGTTATGCGAACCTCGAATGCAAGGTCGTCGATGCGCGGATGGCGGCCAAGTACAACTTCTTTATCTTGGAGGTCCAGAAAGCGTGGATCGCCCCCTCAACAAAGCGCCGGCGGACAATTCATCATCTGGGAAAAGGGATGTTTATGGTTGCCGGCAGGATGATCAAGTTGCCTTCTAAAATGAAATAACTTCCATTGTGAAGAACGGATTGAGCGGCGCACGGTCCCGTCGTCTGTACAACTCTTCCAACAAGCTGAGGCAGGTGGTACGACTTCAAGACCGTACGCTGTTATTTCTGCTTGGGCGTATGGTCAAAAATCTCAAATACTTTGAAAAGGCTTGGTTTCCAGTCTCATAATTTCCTCGCCCAGCTGCTTTCTGAAACCTCAAGAGCATGTACAATCCGGGTTCGACGATCAACTTTAGGGAGGCTCTGGAATGATTTGGGCTCGCATGCTTGCGTAGATCACCGGAACCGTAGACCAGGAACTTGCCACTCAAACGCCGCAACCTAGTGACTTGGTTGTTAGTTCCCCAGGAATTCGTTCATGTCGGGCGCGGTGGCGCAGGCTCCCGGGAAAACCGAGGCCTCGGCCAGCTTGAGCATGAACCGGCACGTGCTCTCATGTTGGTACCAGGTTACCGGAATAAGCGAACCGCTCGGCGGATATCCCATGTTGACGTCGGGGCCGACGGCCACCCACGGAACGTGCCCGCCGCCAAACTGCGTGTCGCTGTCCTCTGACTCGTCGAAGGTGATAATCAACAGCCCGCCGCCCGGGGTGTTGAAGTCGGGACTGGCCAGCAGCGGCGCGATGTTGGCTTGCAGCCAGGTATCCGCCATCGCCAGCGTGCCGTCATGCGCGTCGTGCAGCAGGTCGGGAACAATGAATCCGTAGTTCGGCAGAGCACGATTGGCGATGTCGGTGGCGAGCTGCGTGAAGGGTACCAGGTTCTGCTGCTGGGCCGGGTCATTGCGAACATCGGACATATACGACAACGGATTATGGCGTTCAGCATATTCACCGGTGTCGCCGCCGTAGTATCCCTGGTAGGGGATCGCCTCTGAATATTCTTTCCAGGTTTTTCCCGCCGCAAGCAGTTCTCGGACCACATTGTCAACGTACACGGTCTGGGTGTAGCCGTCGTCATTGGTGATAATCTGCCCTGTGGTCAGCATGAAGTAATTGCCGATGGAAGGATGGGTGTCCGCATAATACGCCGGCGCGTCCGAGTAGGTCTGCGCCAGACTATTCAGATAAGGCATTTGCGGATTGCCGATGACATCGCTGTAGCTATGGTTCTCCTCCATGACGATGAATACGTGATTGACTTGCAGTCCCGAGCGGATAGCCGTCGAACCAGCGGCCGCACTTTCTGACGGCTTATTTGGAGCTTGCGCCGCCGCAGTCGCGGTAGCGAAGATCTGCAGTGTGATGGTTAAAGCAATAAGTGTAGATAGTCTCGTAAGCATCTCTTCTCCTCTTCGCCGCTGTGGCTATACACACTACTACGCGACCCAGAGCGGGGCAAGAGAGATAGTCCGCCGGTTTTCCCGGTTCAAATCGAAAAACTTCCTCCACCCCCTATCACTATGATTCCAAGGCCGCTATGCGCTCACCTGGAAATTTAGCCGGAGCAGACGCGAAACTTCGATGAGTCCGCAGTTGCAGCACTCGGCTTTTGACCCCTGTGGAAATCAAACTCGTCTGCTGAAGTACTATGAGCGGGAAGCGGCATGAGCCTTCGGTCGGGTACCCCCCTTCCTTGGAAGCGAAGATGAGTTTCTTGACCATAGGGGGTGTAGCCAAGTCCGTTTTCCCTCGCATTCCTGCATTCCTGGCAGAGAATTGTGTATAGAGGCAATCATGCATCGTTGGTCCCAACTATTCATACCGACGCTCCGCGAAGCCCCGGCCGACGCCGAGGTTGCCAGCCACAAGTTCCTCGTCCGCGCTGGGTACATCCGCCAGCTCGCTGCCGGTCTGTATTCCTTTCTCTTCCTAGGCAATCGTTCGATGCTGAAGATCGCGCGGATCGTACGCGAAGAGATGGACTGCATCGGCCAAGAGTTCCACTTACCGGCGTTACACCCGCGGGAACTGTGGGAGGCCAGTGGCCGCTGGCAAGTCATGGGCGACAGCATGTTCCGTCTCAAGGACCGCGGGGCTCGCGACCTATGCCTGGGCATGACGCACGAGGAAGTCATGACAGAGATCGCGCGCCGGGAGCTGCGCAGCTACAAGCAACTGCCTCAAATCTGGTACCAGATCCAGTCGAAGTTCCGCGACGAGCCACGACCGAAATCGGGCTTGCTGCGCCTGCGTGAGTTCATGATGAAGGACTCATATTCCTTTGACCTGGATGCTGCTGGGCTGGACATCAGCTATCAGAAGCATTACGACGCCTACTGCCGCATCTTCGGCCGTTGTGGCCTAAGGTACATTGTCGTCGAGGCGCACTCAGGCGCTATGGGTGGCTCGCAATCGCATGAGTTCATGGTGTACACCGACGCGGGAGAGGACTTGGTAGCCAGCTGCGCGAGATGCGGGTATGCAGCGAACATGGAAATGGCGTCGTCGAAGCTTGAAGCGGTGGAAGACATCGAGGCCACGGCTGATGTCCCGGTCGAGGTTGCAACACCGACACAGAAGACGATCGAGGAGGTTGCTAGTTACCTGGGCGTCAAGTCCTCACAGGTAATCAAGTCCTATTTAGCGGTTGCTACCTATCAATATGCCAACGGCATAGCGCAAACGCCAGTCGTGGTGTTCCTTCGCGGCGATCACTCGGTCAATGAAGCGAAACTCCTCACGGCGCTGGGCAAAGCAGGATTCAGCGGAGCGGACCTGCGCCCCATGCAAGCCGAAGAAATCCGGGAATGCTTCGGTCTGGAACCCGGATATATCGGGCCTGTCGCGTTTTTCACCCCAACCTTCCCTGTTGGCGGCAGCAGCAAGTGGAGGAGACCGCAATTCTATTTCGACCTAGGGCTGAAAGGACGCCGCAACCTCATCGCGGGTGCCAACAAGCCTGGATTCCATATGAAGAACGTGACGCCTGACAGCCCCAGCAGCTTCAGAGTCAAGGATGAGTGGTGGATCGACCTTAGGAATGCGGTCGAGGGGGAAGGGTGCCTGAACTGTGGCCATCCGCTGAAGTTCGGCAAGGCAATGGAGATCGGCCACGTCTTCAAGCTTGGGTACAAATACACGGAGTCGATGGGGGCGCGGGTGCTCGACGAACACGGCAAGGAATTGACGCCAATCATGGGCAGCTACGGTATCGGGCTGGAGCGCATCCTGACCGCGTGCATCGAGCAGAATAATGACGAGAACGGCTTCTGGATGCCGGCGAACATCGCGCCTTTCCAAGTCCTCGTTACGCCGACCAACACGGAGAACGAGAAGATCAAGACGGGCGCCGAGGAGATCGCCAAGGCGCTGGAGGCCGTAGGTATCGACGTGCTGCTTGACGATCGCGACGAGCGTCCTGGGGTGAAGTTCAAGGACGCCGACCTGGTCGGAATTCCGTATCGCATCAACGTCGGCAAGAAGCTCGCAGAAGGACAGGTCGAGGTATTCACCCGCAGCACGAGCACGAAAGTGGACGTCGCGGTGGACGCTGTCGTCCGGTATATAGAGAAGAGGCTGGTACGCGAGTAGATCGGTCGTTCTTTGGTACGCCGATGTTCCGTCTGACCCGCAAACCTCTTGCCGCCTGCGCCGACCGACACCCCTGCTATCCTCACAGTGCCGCCTAAAGAAAGCTATACGCCGTGCCGCCGATTCTAAACGCACAAGGGATCTCTAAGACTTACGGGGCCACGCCGCTATTTCGCAATATTGCCTTCATCATTGCCGAAGGGGACCGCATCGGGCTGATTGGGCCCAACGGCTCCGGTAAATCGACGCTGCTGCAAATTCTCTCCGGCGCCGTCGAGCCCGATAGCGGAGAAGTAGTGTTACGCAAGCGAGCCCGTCTCAGCCACGTGCAGCAGGAATCGCAGTTTGCCGCGGCCCAGACCGTGCGCGCCGTGATCGAGGCCGCTCTTGAACGCTCCGCTGTTCCTGCCGAGGAGAGGCAGGCCCGCTTCGCTGAGACGCTCGGGCGCGCAGGCTTCGAGGATCTTGAAGTTAAAGCGGAATCACTTTCCGGCGGATGGCGCAAGCGGCTCGCCGTCGCCGAAGCCCTGGTACAACAGCCCGACATCCTACTGTTAGATGAGCCCACGAACCACCTTGACCTGGCCGCCATCGAATGGCTGGAAGAGCTTCTCCAATCCGCGTCCTTCGCCTCCGTTGTCGTCAGCCACGACCGGTACTTTCTGGAGAACGTCGCGACGACCATGGTCGAACTGAACCACGCTTATCCGGAAGGATTGCTACGGGTCCCTGGCAACTACAGCAGGCTTCTGGAGGAGAAAGAAGCGTTCCTTCATGCCCAAGCCAAACACCAGGAAGCGCTGGAAAATAGAGTGCACCGCGAGATCGAGTGGCTGCGGCGCGGACCCAAGGCGCGCACTTCTAAGTCCAAGGCTCGCATCGACAAGGCGCAGCAACTCATCGGCGAACTGGCCGACTTGACTGCGCGCACCCGCACAGCTAGTGCCGGTATCGATTTTTCCGCCACTGACCGAAAGACCCGGCGGCTGATCGAGTTGGATCACGTCACCTTCGATATCGGCGGCCGAACCCTCTTCGAGGATCTCGACTTCGTCCTTACCGCCGGCATGCGTGTTGGCCTTGTCGGACCCAACGGAAGCGGCAAAACCACTTTGCTGCGGCTGCTCTCGCGAGACCTCGCCCCTTCGGTGGGCGAGGTCCATAGAGCCGATTCGCTGCATGTGGTCTATTTCGATCAGAACCGCTTGCTCGATCCTGATGTGACACTGCGGCGCGCGCTCGCGCCTGACAGCGACTCCGTGATCTACGAGGGCCGCGTGATCCACGTTGCCTCGTGGGCCAACCGCTTCCTGTTCACCGGCGAGCAGCTAAATCAACCGGTCGGCCGCCTATCCGGAGGCGAACGCGCCCGCGTGCTGATTGCCAAGCTCATGCTGCAGCCGGCCGACGTGCTGCTGCTCGACGAGCCCACCAACGACCTCGACATCCCCACGCTCGAGGTGTTGGAAGAAAGCCTACTCGAATTTCGCGGCGCGCTCGTGCTGGTAACCCACGACCGCTACCTGCTCGACCGCGTTTCGACCACCGTTGTCGGCCTCGACGGCTTCGGCGGCGCGGGGCGCTTTGCCGACTACTCGCAGTGGGAAGCCTGGCAGCAGGAGCGCGAAAGCGCGTCCAAGACATCTGCAAGAGCGCTTGACCGTGGAACCGCCGCAGGCACCTCACCAGCTACAACTGGCATAGCGAAAAAAAAACTCTCGTACCTGGAAGCCCGCGAGTACGCAACGCTCGAACAGCGCATCGCAGAAGCCGAAGAGCAGCTTAAGACCGCGCTCGCCGCCTACGCAGATCCCGCCATCGCCAGCGACGCGGAACGACTGATCGCCGCCCAATCCGAACGACACATGGCGCAGAAACGAGTCGATCAGCTCTACCTCCGGTGGGAAGAGCTTGAGACCAAACTCACCTGACGATGCCGCGCCGTCCAATCTTCCCGCAAGTATTGAAGTGCGGTCTATCGGGCGATGATTCCCGTACTCTTTTCGCCGGTCCGGCCCGCTGCTAAGTTCCACCCCGACATCAGGGAATCCAAGTGGATGTGTTGCAACTTTCACGTCACCAGCCAGCAACCCTGAAATTTGCAACACATCCGGCCGTGCTGTTGGCAGTCGGTTTGCCATTCGCAATCAAGTTCCTGCCGTGAGGATGGGCCAGGATTCCAGGCTCTACTGAGAAGTATTTTGGGAGGCCTTTTCCGGCTTCCGCAGTGTGGCGATGATCGCCTGCCCCATCTGTCTTGTCGTAGCGCTCCCGCCGAGGTCCGGCGTGCGAACCTTTCCTGCTGCGATCACGCTTTCCACCGCCCCCAACGCTACCGCGCCAAGTTCCGTTTCATCCAGATGGTCCAGCATCATCGCGACTGACCAGATTGTGGCGACCGGATCGGCGATGCCCTTGCCTGCCAGGCCGGGTGCCGAGCCGTGGATTGCCTGAAACAGGCTTGGGTAGTGGCCCTCGGGATTGAGGTTCGCGCTCGGCGCCAGTCCCATGCTGCCCGCAATGGCCGCGCCCAGATCGGTGACGATATCACCGAACAGGTTCGAGGCCACCACTACATCCAGACTCTCCGGCGCGGTGACAAAACGCGCACACAGCGAATCGATCAACTGCTGTTCGGGTTGCACATCCGGATATCTAGCGGAAACCTCGCGGAAAACGTCGTCCCAGAAGACCATGCCGTAGTTGATGGCGTTGGACTTGGTCGCGCTGGTCACTTTTTTGCGTCCGTGCCGGCGCGCATACTCGAAGGCATAGCGCATAACGCGCTCCGTGCCGCGGTACGTGAAGACTGCCGTCTGCACCGCCGACTCCTGCGGAGTTCCCTGGTACACGCGTCCGCCAGCTCCGCAGTATTCGCCTTCGCAGTTCTCGCGAACGCAGACGATATCAATGTCCTCGGGACCTTTCATGGCCAGCGGCCCAGTGACGCCCTGTAGCAGCCGTATAGGACGAAGATTGATGTACTGGTCAAAGCCTTGGCGAATGGGAAGCAACATACCCCACAGCGTTATGTGGTCAGCCACACGTGGATCGCCCACCGGGCCAAGCAGAATCGCGTTAAAACCGCCGGCCTCCAACACCTTCAATGCGTCGGAAGGCATCATCACTCCTTGGCGAAGGTACCGTTCGGAACCCCAGTCGTAATAATGGGTTTCGAACTTCAGACCACCGTCAAGTTCGGCAACCGCCTGCAGAGCTGCAACACCCTCCGCTATGACCTCCGGGCCGATGCCGTCGCCGGGCATTATCGCAATGTTGTAGTGCCGCATGCAGTATCTCCTCACCTCACTCTATCGGATGCGCTCTCGTATTTTGTCAACTGATCGAGGCTGGAGGGGTAAAAACCATGCTCCTACCAGCCACGAGTCCGAATTTGAACGCCTATGCGGAACGCTGGGTGGGATCGGTGAAACAGGAATGCCTGTCGAAGCTCATCTTGTTCGGGGAGAGACCGCTGCGCCGAGCCCTGCAGCAATANNAATTGTGCGTTGCAAGGAACGACTGGGTGGTCTGCTGAAGTACTATGAGCGGGAAGCGGCATGAGCCTTCGGTCGGGGAAACTCCCCTTCCTTGGAAGCGAAGATGAGTTTCTTGACCATAGGGGATTGTACAAAAGCCTGAACTCAATCGGAACTAAGCGGGAATTCTGGTTTGTGTCGTTGGTATCCAGTAGAATGACGCGCATGCACTGCCGCCATTTTCTGTTTGCGATCGTCGCCGTCACATTGGCGATGGCGCCAGTCTCTTCCTCGGCGCAAACCGAACAGCCGACTCGTTCTGCCGAAGTCGCAAAGCTGCCAAAGAACGATCCGCTGCACGCATTCAGCCAGTCGGTGCAAGCGTTATCCGCCGACGTGAGCAAGTCGGTTGTACAGGTTCTTACCGTCGGGTTTGGCCTAAGCAGTAAGGACGAGAGAACCGACACAGCGTATTTGGCGCCTCAGCACGGCATTGGCACCGCTGTCATCTTGTCGTCGGACGGATATCTCGTGACCAATGCGCACGTCGTGCAGGGCGCGCGGAAGATTCACGTGCGCTTGCAAGGTTTGGAGAAGCAATTTCCGTCTGAGGGGCCTCGCGGACCTATCGATGCTAGGCTGATCGGCGTTGACCGCCAATCCGACTTGGCGGTGCTGAAGATCGATATGACGGGTCTGCCTGCTTTGCAACTTGTCGATTCTAGCGAGCTCAAGCAAGGCCAAGTCGTCTTCGCCTTCGGTAGTCCGCTCGGCCTGGAGAATTCGGTAACCATGGGTGTGGTTAGCGCCACTGCGCGGCAAATCGATCCCGACAATCCCTCCATCTACATCCAGACCGATGCTCCCATCAATCCAGGAAACAGCGGCGGACCGTTGGTCGATGTGGATGGACATGTGATTGGTATCAACACCTTCATCCTTTCGCAATCAGGCGGTAACGAGGGTTTGGGATTCGCCATTCCCAGTAGCGTCGTTCGCAACATCTACGACCAGATCCGTGCCAAGGGGCATGTTCACCGCGGCCAGATCGGTATTTCCCTTCGTACCATTACGCCGGACCTGGTCGCCGGGTTGCATCTGCCGGTGAACTTCGGCGTATTGCTGGAGGATGTTATGCCGGGTTCTCCAGCTGACAAAGCCGGTCTCAAGGTTGGTGACATCATTACCAGCGTGGGCGGCAATCCGGTTGAAGATGTCCGCCAGTTCGCGCTCGATCTTTACAATTACAAGATCGGCCAGAATGCGGAGATTACCATTCTGCAAAATGGGAAGAATGCGACCTACTCAGTTCCCGTGGTGGAACGGCCGGACGATCCTATGCGTTTTGCAGACCTGGTCAGTAGCCCCGACAATGTCGTGAACCGCCTTGGCGTGGTGGCCATTAACATCAGCAGCGACTTGAAAGAAATGCTGGGTGGGGACCTGCGCATTCCTGGTGGCGTGCTGGTGGCGGCCAGGACGTCCAGCGGCACCCTCCTGGGAGAAGGCCCACAGCCGGGGGACGTCATTCACGCCGTCAATGGCGCACCCGTTCAGGACCTGGCGGAACTGAAAAAAGCACTGCGGCAACTCAAGCCCGGGGAACCGATCGTGCTCCAGATTGAGCGCTCCGGCACACTGAACTACCTGGTACTGGAGACAGAGTGACCTTGGTGCGCAAAAGCTTCGGCAATGCCGAACGCCAGCCCGTAAGGTCAAGAAACTCGATCGGTTTGAAAAGGCGCGGCTTGCAGCCACGACTAGTCTCTTCGGATGTGTTGCAACTTTCA
>PMAT01000081.1 GCA_003152695.1 Acidobacteriaceae bacterium | reverse complement strand
AGTTTCCCCGGACAGCAGTGATATGAAACCATCGTCGCGCAGTTCCTCTTTGTGGCTGTGGCTCTCGTGCTTCTCTTTAGGGATTGTCCAGACGTAGCGGGCAGCGCCATCGGTAACGATCTTGTCTGTATCGGGGCTGACCTTGGATTCCAGTATCGGGCGAAGCGTAATCGCCTTGGTGTTTTCGATAGTTTGCAAGTGAATGCGTCCGCCGCGCTCGGCTATGCCTAGCACTTTCACCTTGGCATCGTGGGCAGCCTTTAAGCCTTTGCCGCGCTTCTTACCGCCGACAAAACTTTCGTCAACCTCTATGACCTTGCCGGGACCGCCGAGTATGGGAGCTTCGGTTTCGCTCATCGCATTGCGAATGCGATGACAGAGATACCATGCGGTTTTGTAGGAGCATCCGATGTGCCGTGCCACCTGATTTGCAGAGATGCCCTTCTTGGATTCAACCATCAAAGCAATCGCCGCGAACCACTTGGTTAATGGCAAGTGGGAGTCGTGAAATAGGGTGCCAGTCGTGGCGCTGAAGTGTAGACCGCACTCGGCGCATTCAAACAGGCGACACTTGCGGCCAGTCTTACCCTTGGTGGTGATGGCATAGACCTTGGGATTATCGCAACCCAGGCAGCGGACGCCTTCGGGCCAGCGCGTCATTATCCAGTAGGCCAGCGCCATATCTTCTGTGGCGAATGTTTTGGCAACTTGAAGGAGATTCATTGTCAGCACTCAATTCGGAATTTGAGACACATTGGTACGCAGCGTTGAAAGCACTATCCGCAGTTCAGAGGCAGACTTCTCGTTGTCTTGCTTTTGCTGCGAGAGTTGAGCGGTTAGCCGTTCACGGTCAGCGGGGTCAAGCTGTCGAACCGCGAGTTCCAGTGAAGCGACATGCTCTGCGACCTTCTCTAGCCGCAAAGCTAAGCCCCCGATTACGTCGATCAACGAGAGCCAAAGTTCTTTCGTAGCGTTCATGCAATCTTTTATACAACCTCCGTCAACCTATGTCAAGTAAATAATCGTTGCAGAAATGCCGGGGGGGAGGGGGGTACTTAGGGGGAATTTTGCGTGGAAGGCCAGCGCCACCTATTTCCCGCACCCCGTGCTCGTACCTATTTCAACTGCCGGCAGCGGCGACAACTTCGCCGCGGTCAGCATGGCGTTGAACGACACCAGGTCTTGCTCGCTGAGTTGCCGCCAGCTCGTCAGATCTTTGTCGAGCGCGTCGCAGCTCTGTTGCACCGCCGCGCGGACCGCTTCCGCCGGACGCATGTCGGCGCTCTCCACGCTGAAAATCAGCCTGGTCAAGTCGCGGTTCACCGGCCCGAAACCGGGAGCAGTCCGAGTTCCCTTCTCCAGCGCATCGATCTTCTTGTCCAGCACAGCGGCTTCATCTTTTGCCTCCTTCAACTCGTCGCCGTTGAGGGCTTTTTGCCGCTCCGCCAGGTCCTTACGCAATGCCGCTGCCTGAAGGTAGGCATCGTGGCTCGCCTTCATGCCTCGCGTAACGTCTTGCGCCAGATCGAGCTGTTCCACCAGATCAGACTGTGAAGCATGTACGCGCGGATCAAGTTCGATGGTGAGCGGCTGGCGAAGCGTCTGGCCGGCGGCGCGCAGCTCCAACGTGTAGCTGCCCGGAACAACCAGCGGTCCCTGCGGCTGCACCCGCGGAGTCTGCCCGGCGATTGCGTGGTCTGCCAGCGTGTACTCGGTGTAGCCCAGCAGCTCGCCATAATAACCATAAGGAAGCGAGAGCGGCGGCGGATAGCGCAGGTTCCAGGCGAAGCGATTCACGCCCGCAGCCTTGGGCAAAGCGACCGCGGGCGCAAACCAATAATTGGGAGCGTTCGCGGGAAGAAGGTCTGGAGGCTCCGCTTCACTGGAGAACTGAGCGACCTTGCCGCCCTTGTCGTCGTAGATCGTCAGCGTGAGTTCATCCTTCGACGGCGCTTTCAGGAAGTAGTCGAGGATGGCTCCATCGGGCGGGTTCTGCCCCGCGGGAGTTTCGACAGGATACGGCGTGTCCTGATAATTGTCCCATCGCACGCGCATTGCGGTGGCAGGACGAAACAGGTGAGCATCGCTGGCGACGATTTGCGGGCTGATCTCGCGCAGCGGCGTGACGTCGTCGAGGATCCACAAGGCGCGGCCGAAGGTCGAGATGACCAGGTCGTTGGCATGTACCGCGAGATCGGTCACCGGCGTCGCCGGCAGATTGAGTTGCAGAGATTGCCAGTGACCGCCATCGTCCCACGAAACGAAGACGCCGCTATCGGTCCCGACGTAGAGCAGCCCTTTGCGCTTTGGATCTTCGCGCACCACGCGCACCATCTCGCGCTCGGGAAAGCCGTTGACGATCTTCTGCCAGGTGCGGCCGTAGTCGTGGGTGCGAGCGACGTACGGCGGAGTGGATTCGCGCGACGCGCCGACCGCGAGGTACGCAGTTGCGGCGTCATGATGCGAAGCTTCGACCGCGAGGATTTCCGTGGGTGCAGCCAATCCGGGCGGCGAGACGTTTTGCCAGGTTGCTCCCGCGTCGCGAGAGAGCTGAACGATCCGGTTGCTGGTGCCGGCCCACATCACGCCCGCTTGCACTTCGGAGGGCGACAGCGTCGTGATGGCAGGCGGACCCGGCTTCTCGGAATCCCGCTTGGGCTCTGCTTCGTTTTCTTTCTCCGCGTAGCCCGTCAAGTCGGGGCTGATCGGCTGCCAGCTCAGTCCGCGGTCCGAAGTCTTGAGCACGAACTGGGTTCCCAGATAAAGCGTGGACGGGACCTGCGGGGAAAACACCAGAGGCGCCATGGATGCAGTGCGATACTTTTCACCCGCCTCAAATACGGTCGCGATTTGTCCGGTGGCCTTATCGAAGCGGACGACGGAGCCGTACCATCCTCCGCTGTAAACCAAATTTGGATTCAACGGATCGGGAGTGATAAAGGCATATTCAAAGCCGCCGATGGAGAACCAATCCTGCGCCAGGATTTCGCCGTAATCGCTGCGACTGAGAACGCCAGCAGTCCCGCTGTCCTGCTGCGCCGCATAGACACGATACGGGAACGCGCTGTCGGCGGAGACGTGATAGAACTGTCCGGTCGGCTGGTTGTACCAGGAACTCCAACTCTTGCCGGCATCCACGCTGATGATGGCGCCTTGGTCCACTCCCAAAATCATGCGCGCCGGGTTTTGCGGATCGATCCAAAGGACGTGGAAGTCATCGCCGCTGGGAGCTCCGACGTAGGCTTCGAAGGTCTGTCCGCCGTCGGTGGAACGATACAGCGAGGTCTGCGCCACGTAGATAAGATCGGGATTGCGCGGGTCAACAAAGACGCGGCTGAAGTATGCACTGCCGAGCACGCGCGGGTCCTTGGTGGACTGCTGCCATGTCGCTCCGCCATCGTCGGAGCGGAAGAACCCTTGCGCCAGGATCGCATACAAACGGCGGCCATTGGTTCCCGGAGCAACCGCGATGCCCAGTCTGCCCCGACCTTTTTCCGGCAGACCTTTGGTCACGAGAGGATTCCAGGTTGAGCCTGCGTCCCCCGACTTGACGATCTGCGAAGTAGCGGGCGTTTCGGAGTCGCCGGCCCCGGAAGCTGGCCGGTAAAGAACCGCATAGAGCGTGCGGGGATCGCCAGGATCGGAACAGAGATCGACGACGCCGAGTGTATCGTCGTTCGCGAGCACCTTGTTCCAGGTTTTTCCGCCATCCGTGGTCTTGAAGATTCCGCGATTGGCCGTGTATGCAGACTTTGGCAGCGGAAGCCACAGGATTCCGACTCCGATGGAATTACCGCCCACGACAACGACGTCCGGATTCTGCGGGTCGACAATCACCGCCTGGATAAAAGGAACGTCCTGCAAGCCCACGTTCTTCCAGGTATCGCCACCGTCCGTCGACCTGTACAGTCCCTTGCCGGCCGTCTGCTCGCCGGTCCCGACGTAAATCACGTTGGAATTCGACGGAGCTACGGCAAGAGAGCCAATGGAAGCGACTCGTTCGCTGTCGAAGATGGGACGCCAAACTTGTGCGCTATTGGTGGTCTTCCAGACGCCGCCTCCCGGTGTACCGAAATAGTAGGTATCCGGATGGTCTGAGACACCCGCTACGGTCGTGACTCGACCGGCGCGAAAGGGGCCGATTAGCCGCCACTGCATGGCGGAGAATTGGCGGCTGTCGATTTCCTGTGCGCGAGCGACGTTGAGCGGCAAGACCGTCAGGACCGCCATCATCAGTACAAAAGATTGCAAGTATGGTTCACGCCAGCTTAGAGTCACGCAGATTCAGTTCTCCTGTTCAGACAAGACTAGCCAGACTAGCACGCAGATAGTCATGAGGAGCGACCCACTGAAGGTTCGGTTTCAGAATGCCGATAAAAGAAATGCGAGTATTCCCCTGTTGTATGGGGGAGGGTGAATATTTCGCCGGAGGGGGACCCCATTCCAGGCAGGTATGGAGGCCCCTTTCGTATTCGCAACCAGGGCAGACATCAGCTCCTAGTCTCTCCCTATTTCTTCGCAACAGAAATAGGCTCCAGCCCGGCAAGCGGACTGGAGCCTTCGTTTCTAACGGCAGCGCCGGCGAATTACCGCTTCGACTGTCCGCGTGCCATCTTCTTTACCTTGCGCTTGGCCGAGCCGCGAGCATAAGTGCGGGGCGCTTTCGGGGCGGCTTTCTTGCGCGCGGTGCGCTTCACTTTCTTGCGTTCTAGTTTGTCGGTAATGCTCTTGGTGTTTGCCATGAATTCTGCGTTCCTTTAATTGACGGGGCTTACGCCTTTTCCAATTGGGCGTATTTCTCGACCAGCTTTTTCAAACCGAATCTAGGAAATTGTACCGTAATCTTCGCATCTTCCCCGTCACCCTCGCGTTTATACACCGTGCCTTCCCCGTATTTCGGATGACGAACGCGTTGTCCGGGCCGGAATCCAGTGCGCCCAGTGGGCTGGGGAATCTCGACCTTGGGCCGCGAAAACTTCTTTCCGCGCGAGGCGAAGAACTCCGCAATATTGTCGATAGAGTTGTAGGAAGGCCCGCTATATTGGCTGCGTTGCGGCTTGTCGCGACGGTCGTGCGCCGGGCGTTGATCTTCATCTTCGTACGCGTAATGCCGGCTGGTGGCGTAATCGCTGCTCGGCGCATGCGCGGACCGTCGCGGCGACCCCAGGTCCTGGAGCAGCGTGTGGGGAATCTCATCGAGAAACCGCGACGCCACGCTGGGTTCGGGCATGTCGGTCCCGTAACGGCGGCGATAGCGCGCGCGGGAGAGGACCAGCGTGTGCATGGCGCGGGTCATGCCGACATAACACAGCCGCCGCTCCTCTTCGATGTCGTCTGGAGTGAGCAGAGTGCGCGAATGAGGGAGCAGCCCCTCCTCCAAACCGATCAGAAAGACCACCGGAAACTCGAGCCCTTTGGCCGCGTGCAGGGTCATCAGCGTGACGCGCGCAGCCTCGTCGTAATCGTCGGCATCGCTGACCAGCGCGGCATGGTCGAGAAACTCGTTCAACGTCTCACCACGATCGCGCGAGTCCATGGCCGCATTCACCAGCTCGTGTAAATTTTCGATGCGGGCCAGCGCCTCGGGCGTGTCCTCCTGCTCAAGCTGCTTGATGTATCCGGTGCGGTCGATCAGGAACTTCAACAGCTCGGCTGTGGATGCTGGATCGCCTGGAGCGCGGAATCCTTCCACGCGCTCTTCGTCTTTAGCAACTGCGCTCTCGTCGGCGCCGCCTTCAAGTGCCTCGGGCGCAAACTCCGTAGCTTCAGCGGCCTCGAACTCCGCCGGCGAGAAATCGATGTCGTGCTGTAAATCATCTTCTGCGTCCGCGACCAGAACAGTCTCGGCGGCAGTTGGTTCGGCGGTTTCGCTTACTCGTTCGCGAAAGGTGCCCAGGTGCATTGCGCGGGCATCGTCGATCAGTTCCCTAAAACCTTGTAGCGCCGTCAAGGCCCGCAAGGGAAGAAGCTTCCGCCGAAGCACCTCGTTGATCGCACCCCACATGGAAGTCCCGGTCTCCAGCGCAATGTTCTCGATGGCTTCCAGGGTGTTCTTGCCGATGCCGCGCGTCGGCGTATTGATCACGCGTTGCACGGCGATGGAATCGTCGGGATTTTGGATGACTTTCAGGTACGAGATCAAGTCTTTGATCTCGGCGCGCTCGTAGAAACTGAAACCTCCCACAACGTGGTAGTTCAACTGATAGCGGCGCATCGCCTCTTCCACCAGGCGCGACTGCGAGTTGGTGCGGTACAGAATCGCGGCCCGCGGCGTTTCGCCATTCTCGCTGGCCGCCTGCCCCTGCCTAAGATACTTGGCAATGTAATCTGCCGCAAAAAGCGCTTCATTTTCGCCGTCCGGGGCCTCGTAATATCCGATCTGCGCCCCACCGCTGCGGGCGGTCCACAGGGTCTTGCCTTTGCGTCTGACATTGTGGGATACCACCGAAGAGGCCGCCTCTAAGATGTTCTGCGTCGAGCGGTAGTTTTGCTCCAGGCGAATGATGCGCGCCTCAGGAAAGTCCTGCTCAAACTCCAGAATGTTGCGAATGTCGGCGCCGCGCCAGGAATAAATGCTCTGGTCCTCGTCGCCCACGGCGCAGACGTTGTGTTCGCTGGCGGCGAGCATGCGCATCAGTTCGTATTGCGGACGGTTGGTGTCCTGGTATTCGTCCACCTGAATGTAACGATAGCGGCGGTTGTAACGCTCACGCGTCTCACCTGACGCTTTCAGCACGCGCACCGCATACAACAGCAGGTCGTCAAAATCGAGGGCATTCGACTTCGCCAGCTCCTGCCTATAGACCTCGTAAATATGGGCCACGCGCTCGGTCTTGGGATCGCCCGATTGCAGGTAAACCTCCTGCGGATCGAGCATGTGGTTCTTGGCCCACGATATGCGCCCCAGCACGTTGCGCGGCGTCAACTGCTTGTCATCGATGCCAAGACGGCGCATGGCGGCCTTCACGACGTTTTGCTGGTCAGCCTCGTCATAGATGACGAAATCTTTGCGATAACCTTTGCCGCCGACCTGCAACGCGTCAATGTCGCGACGCAGCAGGCGAACGCAAAACGAGTGGAAGGTGGAGATCAGCGGCTTGGCGAGCGAGCGGCCGCCCACCAGCGACTCCACCCGGCTGGCCATTTCAGAGGCAGCCTTGTTAGTGAAGGTGACCGCCAGAATGGAGTCGGGCGGCACGCCAATGCCGTCAATCAGGTGGGCGATGCGATAGGTGATGACCCGCGTCTTGCCGCTTCCCGCCCCCGCGAGGATCAGCACCGGCCCGGTGACAGCCTCGACGGCTTCGCGCTGCTGCGGATTCAGATTATTGAGATACGACGGCAATGTAAGGAACGCTCAAGATTAATTCGGTTTGCTGCTGCTGACGGGAGCATCCATGGCGCGGTGCGCCTTGCACTCCGCGCAGGGACAATGCTCGCGCAGAAACTGCCATGAATAGATGCCGTGTTGGTGGCCATCGTTCCACGAGAAACGAATGGCGTATTTGCCCACCGGCTCAACCTCCGTCGGCCGCGCCGCCGCCTTGTACATGGGCAACTGGCCGGCGATGGGCTTGAGTGGATCGCCGGGCTGGCGGCCATCCTTGGTGCGCTCTTCCTCGCACAGCGCACACGGGCAGGCATCGCGCAGGAAGGGAAAGCTATAGACGCTGCGATGCCCGTCCTGCCACTCGATGTCCATGCCGGTGCCGGTGGTGACGTTGACTTTACATGATTTCGGAATTGCGACTGGGTCCATGATGATGTTGGGCTCGCGGCCTGCGAGAGCACTCTCTAGTATCGCAGAAAAAGTAGTTCACCACAGAGACACAGAGGCACAGAAGCGGTTTCGGATTGCCCGTGATTCGCCAGTTGAGAGGATTGCTAGCGCAATGGCGATTTATCGTATTCTTCGCAGAGATTGGCAGGGGATTAGCTGGATTCGAAGCCGGAAGCGCATTCGAAAGATGGAATACCAGGCCCGCATGCTGGGAAAAGGCCTGCACAGAATCCGTCCGCAAACCTACTCTGCTGGCAGGAGCGTGCGGCTACTCTGCCCGCCTCAACGCGATTCGTACGACTGCGGCTGCGGCACGGCACCCGCCGGAGCGCTTCATAAGCCATGCATGGCGGGATTTCATCCAGAAAATTGTGCGGCGGCAGCCTTTATCAAAGCCGAACCAGTGGAGCAGACAATGTCCAAGGACCGTTCAAGGTCCATTGTAGCAATCACAAGCTGTGATCCAATGGGGAGGGTCTCTTGTGAAGATTCAAGATACTTCGAATCGACTACGCCGCGATGGTGGACAATAAGATGCCGCCGTTGGTTCAACAGCCAAAGGTCTCGATCTGACAAGACTCTCCGAAGCGTGAGATCGTCTGGAAATAGTGCCAGAAAAACATTCTTAATCGGAACCAAATTGCCCAAATCTTGGAATTGAATGAGAATATTCCCCATCGAACGTGAGACATCGAAATGGTACTGCGCCAGGACATTGACGTCTAAGCCCTTAAACTGGAAAAGGCGCTTTGCTGTTTCGCTCTCCAGAATTTTGACGGCGAGTTCCGGTTTGGAATTGAGGCAGAAGACAAACAAATCTCTGGCCAGCACCTCAAAAGCAGACCACAAGAGGACGATTCCCTGACCGTGAAGTTCCATAGTCGCACGGGCTAGATTTGGATCTTCATAAGCTGCCAGGAGGAAATCGCACGCATCATGTCCGATCCGCTGAACCCCGTCCTTGGATGCCAAGTGCCTCTCAATGTGTTCTTTAGCTCGCTGAAGGGTTCTTGCCTCTGATTCCGAACTGCCTTCGTCCTCGTCATCTAAGGCGCGGATACGCTCAGCTGCTAGTACCTGTGTCCAGAGTCGTCCATGCGCTGCGGCGCCCGCGAGGGTTACTGGTATCCCCATAGTCGAGGCAATGGCCGAGAGATTGTGGTCGAATGCTTGTCCTATATTCGCGAGAGCTTTGGGTAAAGTTGCTACTAGCTCTCGAACAGCGGTGAGAGGTGAGCCATCGATACTGGCTACGTAGAAGCGATCAATGACCGCGTCGGCCTTCTTGCTGCGTGGTGGTTTGTTCACTCTACACCCTGGGCAATTAGACCACGTCAGGATGCCCTACAAACGATTTTCTCGCGTCTCCTATACATTTCCCAGTCACTCATTTTTGTGCGATTTTCGAGCAAAAGCGAATTTCTCAACAGCCACAGCCCTTGACCCGAACGCCCTCATTATCAGGGGTTTGCCATCCTAGAACAAGATTGTTGGCGATAACGGCCCATTTCACTACCTGTTCAGCAAAGCCCTTGCTCGGAATCGGAGGGTGCATAGCGGAGCAGGCCATCTGTGGTCCAGGCACTCGGCAACTGACCCGTCGCCAAGGCGCTGACGTTTGATTGAAAACTCTGTGTCCCTGTGCCTCTGTGGTGAGCTGTCCTGCTACATCACGATCTCTTTCACCTGCCGGGTGATGGGATGCTGCATTTCTTCGAGGTCGCCCTTTACCAGGTTCAGGCCATAGACGCACGACTCGAACTCGCGCGCCAGTTTGGCGAAGAGCGGCGACAGCCGGGCGTATTCGAACTGGTCGAACTTGGAGACGATGTAATAGCTTTCTTTCCCCGCCCTGATGAAGTCGATAAAGTTTTCCAGCCGCTGCCGCCGTAAGCGATAGTGGTTGACACTTTCGGGAAACATTCCGGAGAAGAACAAGGTGTAATCGCCGATGTGCTTGCGGACCTGGCGCTCGCGGTCAAACGACGGCGC
>PMAT01000001.1:3078-5826 GCA_003152695.1 Acidobacteriaceae bacterium | reverse complement strand
TTCACGAAGTAGGTTCTGCCCAGTTGGCCGAGCCCACGCGATGGCATCAAGGCCAATACAAAGGGACCGACCACGTACAAGATCGATCCGTACAGGGCGTAAAAGAGCGTGAACAAGGTGTAGGTGAAGGGGAGGATTAGGTAACCGATTAACGTTATCAGCCCAGCAACGATGGCCGAGATGCCGCCGGTAACCAGGTTCCATAGGGAAGAAAACCAGTTGGGATTCGTCTGCCACGCTTGGGACAGGCTATTTCCCCATGCCTTGATGATATCTACGCCCCCAGAGAGGTTGTAGATGCCATCGGCCACACTGTTGAACATGGTGTTCACTGCACGAAAAGCACTTTGGTAATTCAGGAACACCAGTCCCAGGACCAAATACTTGACGGCGGCTACGCCAAGCAGCCTCACGTCACCTCCGTTGCTATAAGCTTCATAAACTGACCACAACAGACTGAGGATCAGAACGACCCCGGCGATTTGCAGCACGGCCGTCGTGATCCCCTGCTGATCAATACCGTTCAGTCCGGTTCGTAGTAACTGCTCGAAGTAAAAACTTGGCATAGCATCTTCCTTTATTCGTGACTCACTGGTGCTGCATCAAATTGGCCAGAGCCTGACGCAGGCTGGTAGTGTTCGTTGCTCCCATCTTGATGTCGGCGCTGGCGTTGGCGAGATCGATCGCGCGCAAGCGCATCAGGTCCGCCGTGGCTGACTGGGTGTAGGCGTTCGCTCGGATCAGCCAAGCGTCTGCCTGCGCCTCGATAATCGGAGCGCTGCCAGGTGCTGCCGTCTGAATGCTCTGGTTAAGCTGACTCGCTGCCTGAAGTTCCAGATCGGCCAAAGCATCGATCTCGATGGCTCGCTTCATTGCCGCCTGGGCGGCAGCATCGGTCATGTCCACCATGTTCAGCACTTGCGGCGACGCGGCAGTGGGCGCCGGAACTGGACCGTAGAGAGCCGTGTACGCACCAGATGTTTGCCCAATCTGATTGGGGTTACGTGAAAGCAGCACCTGCTCCAACTGTTGTGAGATTGGCAAGGTGGCACTGTTGACCGGTATGTGCATCAGGTTCTGAATCTGGTTGTAGTTGCCTTGGAGAACTCCTACCAGGTTTCGCGCCTGGTTGATCAGATTCTGCGGCCACACCACAGCCTGCTGAAACTGCTGCATGGCTTTGTCCACGCCCAGGATCTGGTTCAGTCCTCCTCCAACCACTTTCGTCAACGCCGACTGAATGCTCGACAACCCTGCTACCAACATGGCGCAACATGGGGAAAGGATTTGCGCTCTTGCCGGCCAGGGTGCCGTGAACACAAGAACTAGTGCGAGAATTAGTGCACGGAGTTTGTGACCGAATAGCCAGTTCTTGGTCGTCTTGAGCAATTCTCTGAATTCCGTCATGCGTTGCCTTCCTTCTCCCTTACTGGTGCTGCAATAGGTTCACGAGCACTCCACGCAGCGTCGTTGTGTTGTTGGCGTTCTCTTTGCGAAGCGTGTTGCGATGTGCGATGCGAGCTGCTTCCTGCCGCAGTTCGGCGGCCAGCAGCTTTTGCGTCAGAGCCTGAGCGTGAATGCCGGAGGTGATTGCCGTCGCGGTTAAGAACGGAGCAGAGCCTGGGGCTGCTTGGCTGGCGGAATTCTCGATCGTGTCCGCGGATTGAAGTTCTATGTCCGTTGCCTGGTCGCCAGCCTTCAACGTCTTCAAATTGTCGAGAGCCAGAGCATCATCCATGTCCGACATGGCACGGTCACCTGAATTGGCGGCGGTTGTAACCGGGATTGCGCCATAGGTGCTGGCGAAGGTCGACGTCAAACTGGGAAAATTGTTTACTTGGTGGTCCCGAATGACGGCCTCAAGTGCTTGCGGGTTAGGCAAGGTGGCACTGTTGAGCCTTATGTGGAAGATGTTGCTCATCAGGTTGCGGTACAGCCCGATCATTCGCGTGACCTGCGCCCTGGCTTGATTGATCAGCTGCTGAGGCCAGACGACGGCCTGCTGCAAATTGTTCATAGCGGTCCGTACCGTGTTGATCCCATTTAGCGCGGTGTGAATCACCCCATTGATTACATTGAGGACCGCCTGAATCTCTTGCAGTAGCCCTATTTGCGCTTGTGCTGGCTGCGGCGCTCCCACGAGGGTCACAACCATGACGCCGGCAAGCGTCACTGCCAGCAGTCGCCGCCGGTTCTGCACTGTCACCACGAACCACGTAAACGCGCCAAAAAACACCGCGTACCCGAGAACCTGCATTCCTTCCATCCTCCCGAAGCCACTCAAAGCCTTGAGTGCTCCCCGATTTCTTTCTCTATTGCCGCTGCAACCTCAGCCACTACATTCACCTTGCCGGAGATTTCTTCCGGAAGGGGCGGAACGTCCGCCAAGCCCTGGGGGAACTTTCTGGACAGCTCCTGGTAGCACTGCAGCAGCGGCTTTCCTTGGTGTTCCTTCAAGAACCAGCTGCGGTATTTCCTTTCCCGCGGAAACGTTGTGCAGATCCAGTAGGACAATGGCGTAGGGACGATCCGGATCGTCTGGGTCGTCTCTGCCCTCTCTCCAATCGCCAGCAACACCTCGCCACTGCGCCCTTTTCGCGGAGCGCCGAATCCCTTCACTTGGTTCACTGCTACCGTATTCAGGTTCAGGTGGGTGATCAGAGGGGTTACATCGCCGGGCTGCTGCCCGATAATCTTCGTACTCGCGTTCTTCAAAATGCCGGGCCCGTGGACTCGCGGTTGAAACTC
>PMAT01000001.1:2697-3053 GCA_003152695.1 Acidobacteriaceae bacterium | reverse complement strand
CCGGTTTTTCCGGTGGCGCGAGCAGACATAGCAGTCGCGATCAACATGCTCATCGCGGTCTCAAGTCTTGGATCGGAGCTGAGTCCTTCCACGTTGAAGAACAGCCAATCGCTGTCCAAGCGCATCGTTGTCGGTTGGTCAAACAGCTTGGCGTAGATGCCGCCTTCGGTCCACGAGCGCAGCTTGATCGCCGCCAGGTGCGCCTCATCGATCGTGCGTTGCATCTTCTCGGCGTCACGCCAATTGGCGAGTTCCTCTCGCAGATCGTTGTAGGTCGGGATCGAATTGGAATAGCGAATTGAGCAGCGCTTGTAGACACGCACGATCGCATCGGTGAGCACGTTGTCCAGCAGCGA
>PMAT01000001.1:0-2639 GCA_003152695.1 Acidobacteriaceae bacterium | reverse complement strand
CCGCGCTCCAGAATCGACACCAGCGGACGAGCACGCGCCATCATCAGCAGCTTGAGCTGCGCGAGGAACGTCTTGCCTCCACCGCTTTTCGCCATGATCAACATGTTCGCGTCGCCCAGCCCGGAATCGAACGGCGAGAACGGTATGAGCTGGCGGTANNAAGAAGAAGCGCTTTTGCGCCAATGTCTCCGGAATCCCGCGTGCGCCGTTCATGCGCCCGATGGCGTGCAACACCCGCTGCCGGCGATCGGCAAGAGTGCGTTCCGCTTGTTCCGCTTCAAAGCGATTGCGGGTTGGCCGTGAGGTGCGGACGGCAATGGTCAGGCTGAGCTGGCAGGATTTGAGCGAACTCGAGATTAACTCCTGCAACACTTTGATTAGTTGATGCTCCGCCACCTGGGCATCCACATTGAGCCGGAACCCTCCGTGGATGTCCTTCTGTGCCGCCGTCATTTTGCGCAGCCGGCTCTTGTACTGCTTGACCGCTTTTGCCTGATCGGGAAGTACAACTTCGGCGTTGATGATGATCGGGAAGTCCATCACCACCAGCTCCCGCAACACCCCAGGGAAGGTGGCGTCGGGAAGGTCTTTCAGGCTAATGAACGAGTACAGCAGCGCACCAATCTTGAGGTGCTCATCGAGTTCGTCCTCAATATTGACGCTGGCCATCTGACTTCGCGCGCTCTCATACACCAGCGAATCTGCCGGAGGAAGGAACGGCCGTTTGTCGTTCACCAACGGATTGAGGGCTCGCTTGACCTCCAGAAAAATATCGTTCTGCGTCAACCGCTCGATCTTCATGCCCGTGGCTTGCAGTGTGGCCTCAACTCCGGACATGAGACTGTTGAACTCGGCAACCAGGTCCTCATGCTCTCGCCGGCTGCGCTCGATGCATTTGCTGGCCGACATGCTGAAGCTCGGGCCGCGCATCTTCTTTTTCCACTCCAATTCCGGCGACTGGTGGTGGATGCGTGGGTCCCAGATGAAGTAAAAGTGAAGCATGTGTTGCAGGTAGTAGCCCTCTGCGTTTTTCTTCAGCCAGACGTCCGACTGTTCGCGGTCCACTGCCTGCAAAACTGCATTGGGGTTTTGTTGTTCCCGGTTGTAGCGTGCGATCAGATCGTCAGCTCCTTCGGCAATCTCAAATCGCACTTGCAATCGCATAGATCTCTCCGGCAAGGACCGGATCAGGGCCTCAAATACCAGCTTCGTCCGGTTCCGCTCCTCATCGCTCGCGTAGTACGAGTGATTACCGCTCACCCTGTATCCGGCAACGAATGAGCCGTTCAGTTGAATCAACAGATCGTCAGCAAGATCACGGACTTTCAGTTGCTCACACAGCGGTGGCTGAGCCAATGACTTCTGGTACTGTTCCATCTTTAACGGCATCGCCAGCTCCCTAGTCCTTGATGTATTCGCGAGTTAGTTCCCGATCTCGCTCCAGTGCCGAGTAAACGTGAGGCTTGGTGTGGAACAGCACCCAGTCCAGCAGATACCCACGCTGCTTGCCGTACTTGAAGAGCATCAGAGCAGGCACACTCAGGATGGGCACCAGGTATTGCAGCACCATATTCATCGGCAGGCCGAACATCTCGCGGTTCAGGAACCTGCCGCAGATGTTCATCACGACCGCCACCGCGAGGATGGCGAACAAGTCTTCTGCTTCAAGCCCGAAGAAGGTGACTCTGGTTCGCAAGTTCCGGTATATCGGTGTTACATCGAGCGCCATTGTTTTTCTCTCCTAAGTCACTCCGCCGGTCCCATGAGCTACGAAAAACTCAGCCAGGCGAAGCAGGCCTGAAACCATGAGGCACAGAGCCGCCGTTACAAAGTGGCGCAGCCAGCCGCTGGTGGGATGAACCAGTGAGAAGATCCCCAAACGCAGCGCCATTGCCGCGACCTGGGAAGCTGCATAGACGGGCAAAATGACATTCGCTACCCAATCGATCAGGGTCCTGATCGAAATCCAGTACAGATCGGGATTGTTCCAAGCCGCTTGCGAAGCGAATGTCTCAAAGGCCCGTGTCAATCCTGAGACAAGCAGACAGGCCAAGGCCCCGTACATGCTGTGCGAGAATTCCTGTCCTTTAGAAAACTGCAAAATGGCGATGATGATGAAGGCCGCGGCAATCGTGGGCATGATCACATTGCCCATCCAGTTCGCCAGATGAAGGATTCCATTATCGAAAGTCATATTCCCGAGGTTCATTCGCACTCCTACATCATGGAGACCAGCAGTTTCCAAACGGCTGAGACCGTGAGCAAAGCTAACGCCACAGCGACCAGTCGCATGAATGGTTTCTTGGTCGCAAAGTTCAAAATCGCTCCCACCAGTGCCAGGACGGCAGCGATCGGCATGATCGTCCCGACCAGGTGGTTCCATAGACTGTCCAAAACATCGACAGTCGCGTACTGCGTTCCGGTGTTGTAGCTCTGAAGCAGGTTGTAGGTGGTCTGGGTGCCAAGCAGGAACATGGCTGCCAGAATCGACGGCAGCGGATGTTGACCTGAGGCAGCGTCCAGGATGGCACGCAATACGAAAAACGCCGCCAGTGTCGGCACCAGTCGCTGCACCACGAAGTTGGCCACGAATTGCGCCACGTCTGTCTGAAGGTTCGCCAGCCATCCGGTCGCAATTC
>PMAT01000028.1 GCA_003152695.1 Acidobacteriaceae bacterium | reverse complement strand
TCGTTCGACCCGGTTACGAACGGACACCTGGACCTGATCCATCGCGGCAGCAAACTCTTCGACCGGCTGATCGTGGCGATTGCCCGCAATCTCGACAAGGACGAGGCCCTGTTCGACATGGAAGAGCGCAAAGAGATGCTGGAGGCGATGACCTCCGAACTCGACAACGTCACTGTCGATATTTTTGAGGGCCTGTTGGTCGCCTACTGTATCCGGAGGAATGCCAATGCCGTGCTGCGAGGGATTCGCGCGGTAAGTGACTACGAGTTCGAGTTGCNNTGTTCATGATGCCCGCCGAAAAGTACTCTTACCTCAGCTCGCGCATCGTGCGGGAGATCGCCAAGTTTGGCGGTCCCTTGACCGGACTCGTGCCGGAGTTGGTCGAGCAACGCGTCCGCCAAAAGGTTGCAGAGAAGCATTCGTTCGCCACGAAAACTCATCTCTTATGAAGGGCCAACCCATGACTGCTGCCGGAACCCAGCTCTCGTCGTTTCTGACCAACCGGATTCAGCGCATCGAAGTCTCTGCAACCATGGCCGTGGTCGGCGAGGCCGAGAAGCTGCGCGCCCAGGGCGTGGACCTGGTGGACTTCGGCGCCGGAGAACCGCACTTCGCGACCCCTGCGCACATCAAGCAGGCGGCCATCGAGGCGATTCATAACAACTTCACCAAGTACACCGCGGTCGGCGGTACGGCCGAACTGCGCGATGCTATCGTGCGGCGCCACGCCGAGGATTTCGGCTCCGACTACAAGCGCGAGGATTGCATCGCCTCGGTGGGCGGCAAGCACGCGCTCTTCAATGCTATCCAGGTGCTGGTGGACCATGGGGACGAAGTCATTCTGCCGGTGCCGTACTGGGTTTCGTTCAAAGACATCGTCCGCTATGCTGGCGGCGAGCCGGTGTACATTCCCACCGATGAGAAGCACGACTTCGACCTCACCGCCGACATGGTCGAGCGCGCGATCACGCCGCGCACCAAGGTCATCGTTCTGAACTCTCCCGGCAATCCGTCGGGCGCAGTGATGAAGCCCGAGCACATGACAGCGGTGCTGCGGCTGGCACATGATCGCGGCATCTATGTTGTCTCCGACGAGTGCTACGTGTACTTGAACTTCACCGGACAACTGTTCTCCGCGGGTTGCGTTCACGAAGTGAAGGAGCGGCTGATCATCATCGGCTCTTTGTCGAAGACCTACGCCATGACCGGCTGGAGACTGGGTTACGCACTGGGGCCTGCGCCGATTATCAGCGCGATGCAGAAGCTGCAGGGCCAGAGCACCTCAAATCCGACTTCGATCGTGCAGAAGGCTGCGGTTGCGGCCTTGACCGGTTCGCAGGAATGCGTACGCGAGATGCTCACTGGCTACATTTCCCTGCGCGATCAAGTAGTCGCCGGCCTGCGCGCGATTCCCGGACTCACGTGCGCCTCGCCCAATGGCGCGTTCTACGCGTATCCCAACGTCAGTCATTACTTCGAGCGCGGCGGATTGAATTCGGCGTCCGACGTGGCGCGGAAGCTCCTGCATGAAGCGCACGTGGTTGTGGTTCCGGGCGAAGGGTTCGGCACGCAGGACCACATCCGGATCTCGTATGCGGTTTCAGCCCAGAACCTGGAGCGAGGTCTGGAGCGCATGCGCAAATTTTTCGCCGGCGTGTAGGCTGATGCCTGAACTTTACCCACTCCTGTTGATGCCCATCTTCGACGAGCGGCCCTGGGGGGTTCGGGACCTTCGCCCCATTTACACCCGAGTTGTGAAGGAGCCGATTGGCGAGAGCTGGCTAACTTGGGAAGACAACCGTGTGGCCAATGGGCCCTTGGCGGGTCGCACGCTGGGCGAGCTTTCGAAGCAATATGGCCGCGATCTGGTCGGCAAGGCCGCGCGTTTCGACGATCGCTTTCCGTTGCTGGTGAAGTTTCTCTTTCCCGGCGACAAGTTGTCGGTGCAGGTCCATCCGGATGATGAGCAGGCGCACAAAATCGGCCAGCCCTGCGGAAAGACCGAATGCTGGTACGCGTTGCGCGCCCAGCCCGGCGCTCAAGTCGCGCTGGGATTGAAGCCGGGCGTGACTCTGGAGCAATTCAAACAGGCAATTCAGGAGACCCGCGCGGAAGAGTTGCTGAACTGGGTGGATGTTCATCAGGGGGACATGCTGTATGTTGCTGCGGGGACCGTGCATACCATCGGCGGCGGAATGGTGCTGGTCGAAACGCAGCAGACATCCGATACCACCTATCGCCTGTACGACTACGGCCGCGGCCGCGAACTTCACATCGCGGAAGGACTGGCGGCGACAAAACTGCGCACGAACGCTGGCAAAGTGGTTCCCCGCACAAGTGAAGGCCTTGATGTTCTGGTGCGCTCGCCGTTCTTTGAAGTCGAGAAGATCAGGCTACGCGAAGCGATCCACGCGGAGACCACACTCGCCTCTCCTCACATCCTGGTCGCCGTAGACGGGGCAGGAATCGTAGAATCGCAAGGCATGGAGCCCATCACTTTCGCTACCGGAGAAGCGGTGGTCGTTCCCGCCAGCGTGCCGGAGTACACACTGCGGCCGCAGTGGGAGCTCGAAGTCATGCGTATGTCTCTGCCCACGAGCGCGGTCGCAGAGCCGGAGACGAGGCTTGCGCCATCGCTCAGCGCGCCGTAATACACTTACAAGGGCGCCCACCTCGGGGCGCGAGGAATCGAACTCGGTGGCCACTTCAGGCAAGTTTTCGTTTTATCCCGTCATTCTCGCTGGTGGACGCGGCACCCGCTTCTGGCCGTTGAGCCGCAAGCGGATGGCCAAGCAGCTGCTGCCACTGAACAGCAAGAAAAGCATGATCCAGGAAACCGTCGAACGGCTGTCGCCGCTGGCCAAGCCAAAACAATTCTGGATCATCACCAACCAGGATTTGCGCCCAGCTATCGTGCGCCAACTCAAGGGTCTTCCAAAGAAGCAGATCATTGCCGAACCCGTCGGACGGAACACGGCTCCGGCAATTGGACTGGCTGCCTTTCTGTTGGAGAAGAGCGACCCCACCGCAGTCATCGGAATGTTTCCCTCCGATCACGTGATCGTGGATGAGAAGCGTTTTCGCGACGATATTGGTCGGGCCGCCCGAATCGCTGCCGCCGGCGAAAACATTGTTGTGGTCGGCATTTCTCCCACGCGCGCGGAAACCGGTTACGGCTACATCGAAGTGGGCGATCCCTTGGAGAAAGGCGTACTTCAGGTGCGGCGGTTCACGGAGAAGCCCTTGCCCGAGGTCGCCGAGCAATTCGTCAAGGCCGGAAACTTCTTCTGGAACAGTGGAATGTTCATTTGGAGTGCGCACATCCTCGCCAACGCGCTGCGTGAACATCTGCCGAACACGGCGCCGCTGCTGGAGAAAATTGCGGCGAGCTACGGCACTCGCAGCTTCGAGAAGACCTTCGCCAAACTTTACCCTAAGTGCGAAAACATCAGCGTGGATTATGCCGTGCTCGAACCGCGCTCCGCCAAGGGCGAAAGCAAGTCGCATATCTACTGCATTCCGGCAAACTTCGGATGGAACGACCTGGGCTCCTGGACCGCGCTTTACGAACACCGCAACGTGGGCAAGAACGACGCTGAGAATGTCATCGTCTCTGAGCAGAACTTTACCCTGAATGCTGAGGGAAACTTTGTTCACTCCAAACGGAAGTTCGTCGCTGTCGTTGGGGTGAAGAACCTGATTGTCGTCGAAACCGACGATGCGCTGCTAATCACCACGCGCGAGCACGCGCAGGACGTCGGCAAAGTAGTGAAGCATCTCGACGAACGAAAACTCAAGCGTCTGGTTTAGAGCACCGCTAGTGGATACTCAGAGTTAAAGGCAAATATTGATGGCGACAGCAATCAAGTTCGGAACGGATGGATGGCGCGGCATCATTGCTGATGATTTCACTTTTGATAACGTTCGCCGGGTCGGCAATGCGATCGCGACTTACGTCCACAAGAACGAGGACGCCAGCAAGGGGCTGGTCGTCGGCTATGACACGCGATTTGCATCCCAGCGCGCCGCTGAGATCGTCTCCGAAGTCCTGGCCGGCTCTGGCATCGCGGTGCGTCTCTCGGACGATTACACGCCCACTCCGGCACTCTCTTATGCCGTCAAGAATCTGGGGGCGACGGGCGGCGTGATGATCACCTCCAGCCACAATCCATTCAACTGGAACGGCGTGAAGTACAAGGCGAGCTATGGGGGATCGGGGACGCCCGCCATCATGAAGGCGATTGAAGAGGAACTGGATTCGCCCCGTCTGGAGCGCAGTGGCGGCAGCGTGACTCTCGCCGACTTCAAGGCCCCCTACATTTCCGCCATCAAGAACTTTGTCGATCTGAAGCTGATTCAGAAGGCTGGCTTTAAGTTTGCGATTGACGTGATGTACGGCGCAGGACGGGGCGTCCTGAAGGGAATCTTTGCCGAGAGCGGGATCGATCACCTGGAGATTCGCGGGGAGCTCAATCCGTTGTTCCCGGGAATCAATCCCGAGCCCATCCCGCCGCATATTGCCATGCTGCAGGAAACGGTTGTGCGCGACCATTTTCAGGCAGGCCTGGCGACCGATGGCGACGCGGACAGACTGGGTGCGGTCGCCGACGATGGCAGCTTCGTGGATGCGCACAAGTGTTTCTGCCTGATTCTGGAGTGGCTGCTGAAACGCAAGCAGTGGCCCGGCGAGATCGTTCGGGCATTCAACACCACGCGCATGATCGACCGCATCGCCGCGAAGTATGGCCGCAAGGTGAACGAGTGCGGTATCGGCTTCAAGTACATTTGCGATCTCATGCTGGAGCGCGACATCTTGATCGGCGGGGAAGAATCAGGCGGGATCGGCATAACCCGGCACCTGCCGGAGCGCGATGGCATTCTGAATTGCCTAATACTGGCCAACATCATGGCGGAAGAGGGCAAGCCGCTTGGCCAACTGGTGCGCGACCTGCAACAGGAATACGGCGAGCATCACTACGGGCGTCTCGACCTGCACCTCAGCACCGACGTGAAGGATGAGGCGATGCGCCGTGCCAATGCCAAGCCGGCAATGATCGGAAGCTTCCATGTGCAGAAAGTGGAAACACTCGACGGGGTGAAGTTTTTCCTCGACGCTCCGACTTATGGCAACGGCGCCGAAGCCTGGGTGCTGGTGCGCGCGTCAGGCACCGAGCCGCTGCTGCGCATCTACTGCGAAGCCGCATCGCCGGAGTTGGTCTCGCAGATCCTGAAGGAAACCGAAGCCTTTGTCGGCGCCGGCGCTCAAGCCCCCGCGCCAGTCCTGTCAGAGGCAGGTGCGAAGTAGTTCATTTCATCTGACGTGCGCTTCCCGCGGCACTTCTGGCATACTGGAAGCAAGCATCGAGACAACGATTGCGCGCATTCGGCTCTCTTAACTAACTCCAACTGAATGGCAACCACTTCAATTCCGCGACCGGCCGACTCGCCGGAGGTACGCCGCTATAACCGCATTCAGCGCTGGCTCAGCCTGACGGACGCGGTCATCGGTTTCGCCTTGCTGGTGGTGTTGCTGGTCACGGGATGGACCGGCAAACTCCGCGACTGGTCTTACCTCGGCGCGCACCAGTATTACTTCCTTGCCGTTTTTCTGTATGTGCTGATGTTCTCGGTCATCGCCAAAGTTCTCAGTGCGCCCTTCGACTTCATTGGCTTCCGCCTTGAGCACCAATACCATCTTTCCAATCAGAAGTTGCGTGGCTGGCTTTGGGACGAATGCAAGGGATGGCTGGTCGGACTGGTGCTGGGCGCCATCATGGTGGAAATCGTGTACGCGATTATCCGGATTGCGCCGCAGCGCTGGTGGATCATAGCCTGGGCCGTCTTTGTCGGGCTGTTCCTGCTGATGGCGCAGCTTGCGCCGGTGGTGCTGATGCCGATCTTCTATAAATTCCAGCCGCTGGAGAACGATGCCCTGCGCGAGCGGCTGACCAAACTCGGCGAGCGCGCCGGCACCCGGGTGCGCGGCGTGTACGAATGGAAGCTGTCGGAGAAGTCGAAGAAAGCGAACGCCGCGCTCACTGGATTGGGTTCGACCCGCCGCATCATTCTGTCCGACACTCTGCTCCAGCATTACAGCGACGACGAGATCGAAGCGGTCCTCGCGCACGAACTCGGGCACCACGTGCGCCGGCACATTCTGAAGGGCATTTTGATGCAGGTGGGAATCACGTTTTTCGGGTTCTGGCTCATCAATCAGGTGCTTCGTTTCGTTATCGCGAAGGAGTGGTTCGCGGCGCTCGGGCCCCGGCTCTACGATTTTGCCAACTTGCCTCTCATCGTGCTGGTCGCGACGCTTCTGGGATTTCTGCTGATGCCGGCCTTGAATGCGATCTCACGCCGCCATGAACGCGAAGCGGACCGTTATGCATGGGAGAATATCCCCGCCATCGCGCCCTTCATCAGCTCGATGCAGAAGTTGGCCGATCAGAACCTGGCGGAGCGCGAGCCCTCGAAGTTCATCGAGTACATCTTCCACTCGCATCCGTCGATTGGCAAGCGAATCGCTGCAGCCGAGTCGTGGGCGAGGAACCAGCCGCAAACCGAAGTCCAGCCGATTAGCTAAAGCTTCCTGCCGCGCAGAATCCGTTCCACCCGCCGCAAATCCTCTTCCGTGTCCACGCCCACCGTGTCGAACGGCGTCTCAGCTACGTGGATTGCGATGCCGTGGTCGAGGAAGCGGAGCTGTTCCAGGCGCTCGCTGCGCTCCAGTTCCGACTCGGGCCACGCGCAGAAGGCATCGAGGGCGGCTTTGCGATAAGCGTAGAAGCCGAGATGCTTGTAGCAGCGAACCTTCCCGCCGCGGTCGCGATCGAAAGGAATGGTGGCCCGCGAAAAATAAAGCGCCCTGCCATCCAACGCGGTGACCACCTTCACGGCATTGGGATTAGCCAGATCCTCAGGTGAGCACGGAGTTTTGAGCGTGCCTACCTGGACGCCTTTGTTCTCCATCAGCCCGAGCAGGACGTCGAGGTGCTCGCGCCGGGCCAGGGGCTCATCGCCTTGCACGTTCACGTAAACGTCAGCCTCGATGGCCTGCGCCACTTCGTGGACGCGGTCGGTGCCGCTGCGATGTTGCGCCGATGTCAGGCGACACGTCCAGCCATTCTGGCGGCAAATCGTGGCAATCTCTTCCGAATCCGTGGCCACGATGACGTCTTGCAGTTGTGAGCAGGCTCGCGCCGCTTCATAGACATAAGCGAGCATCGGGCGGCCGTCGATCTCGCGCAGAACCTTTCGGGGCAGCCGGGTGGACGCCAGCCGCGCCGGGATGATTGCGATTGCTTTCACCCAGCTAGTTTCAAGGGACGGGACGCAGGATGCAAGTGCGAGTTACTGGCGGCGTCTCGAGGTCGGCGAATTGACCGCATCCTTCTGCGAAAAATAGAATCAATAGCTGAGACAGAGATCGTTGGGGACTTCGCGTTGCCTCTCTACGAATACCAGTGCAAAAAGTGCCATAGCCTGATGGAGCGGATCCAGAAGTTTTCCGATTCTCCGTTGACCGTCTGCCCGCACTGCGGAGGCGCACTGGAGAAACTGCTCTCGGCGGCTGCTATACAGTTCAAAGGTTCCGGGTGGTACGTGAACGACTATGCCAAGAAGTCGTCCGGCGCCGACTCTTCCAAGCGCAATGGTTCCGCATCGTCCTCCACCTCGGAAGGCAAGGCGGAAACTCCCCACAGCGAGACAGCCTCCAGCAAAGATACATCCCGTTCCGGCAAAGACACCTCCAGTTCGGTGAAAGACAAGACCCCCGCCAAGAAATAGCCTTCGGTTCTGCGTCTTCCCGTCCGGTCAGCCATCACAGACCTGTGTGATTTTCGTCTCAATTGCGCGTATTTCTCGTAGTTTCGCGGGCGACCCCCGCGTTAGAATGGAGCGGACGAACACTCGTTCGCAGTACTGTTCTCTAAATCTCATACGCTTATTTAACAGGAGGTACAGGTCATGCCGAAGAACGTATTGACCCTGACGGACCAACGCACCGATAAAACTTATGAAGCACCGATCGACGAGCACGGAACCATTCGTGCCATGGATCTGCGGAAGATCAAGACTGATCCCGAAGACTTCGGTCTCATGACCTATGATCCCGCACTCATGAACACCGCTTCATGCAAGAGCAATATCACTTTCATTGACGGCGACAAGGGTATCCTGCGTTACCGGGGATACGATATCGAGACCCTCGCCGAGCATTGCACCTATCTGCAAGTGGCTTACCTGCTGCTCTACGGCGAGTTGCCGACGCCCCAGCAGGACAAAGATTGGGTCTGGGAAATCACGCATCACACCATGCTGCACGAGAGCACCAAGCATTTCATCGATGGCTTCCGCTATGATGCCCATCCGATGGGGATCTTGGTGAGCACCCTGGCGGCATTATCAACCGTGTATCCGGAGGCCAAGAATATCCATGACCCGGAGAACCGGCAGAAACAGATTGTGCGGTTGATCGCGAAAATGGCGACGCTGGCGGCGTATTCCTATCGTCACCGGCAGGGCCAACCGTACGTCTATCCCGATAACGATCTCAACTACCCCGAGAATTTCATGAACATGCTGTGGAAGATGACGGAGCCGAAGTACGTAGCAAGCCCGGTCATCGCGCGCGCGCTGGATGTGCTGTTCATCCTGCACGCCGACCACGAGCAGAACTGCAGCTCCACTACCATGCGTGTGGTGGGCAGCTCGCAGGCCGACCCCTATCTCTCGATGGCAGGAGCAGCGTCGGCACTGTCCGGCCCTCTGCATGGCGGCGCTAACGAAGAGGTGCTGCGCATGCTTGACGAGATCGGCTCGGTGAAGAACATTAATGCCTATATCAAACGCGTGAAGGCAGGGGAGCTGAAGCTGATGGGCTTCGGGCATCGGGTTTACAAGAACTACGATCCCCGCGCGCGCATCATTAAGGCCGTTGCCGACGAAGTGTTCGAAGTGACCGGGCGCAACACCAGGCTCGACATTGCACTGGAGCTCGAACGCATCGCGCTGGCAGACGATTACTTCGTCACCCGCAAGCTTTATCCCAACGTCGACTTCTACTCGGGAATCATTTACCAGGCCATGGGCTTCCAGCCGGAGATGTTTACCGTGCTGTTCGCGATTCCGCGAGCGGCTGGCTGGCTGGCGCAGTGGAACGAAATGATCCAGGACCCGGAACAGAAGATCGCGCGTCCGCGGCAGATATACACCGGAGTGGAACATCGCAAGATTCAAACCACGCAGAATGAGAAGTCAGCCGTGAAAGTGGGCTAGTAAGTTGGAGATGTAAATTTGGAAGACTTGGGGCGGAACGATCCGCCCCATATTTTTTGCCAGCGGAAAACTCTCGTGTTGTTCTGCTTGATTCCAACTCGGGGAAGAGGGCAACTAAAGTCCGGTCACGGTCCAATATCGGGTGATCGAATCCCGCAAATCTGAGTTGCGTGGTATCGCTTTCAAACTTTCTTATTGCACTTACGCAAGTTATTGAAAACTAACACGTTACAGCCACCTAAAGTGATCGCGACTGGAGGGAGTTCTGTGCTATAATTATTAAGCACTTTCAAACCCTTAAGTTGTTGACTTTTATAGTAGATAAGGGTGACCCGAGAACATAAACGGACCCTTTGGCGGGAGTCCGGGTGTGAGCAACGGAAACGCACCTTGATGTGTGGCCGTTGGAATGGAGCAGGATGGCCCCGAAAGATTCCGAGTCCGCCGCGGCTGCGGCGCCCGCGAACAACAAACCTATCGAAGTTCCGAACGAAAAAGTCGCCCAGAGAAACGCGAAGAACGGCAATGGTAAATCGGAGGGAGAGTACACCGCCGATTCCATCAAGGTACTGGGGGGCATGGAGGCGGTGCGCAAACGTCCGGCCATGTACATCGGATCGACGGGTGAGTTGGGACTGCACCACCTGGTTTACGAAGTGGTGGACAACTCCGTGGACGAAGCCCTCGCGGGATTTGCCGACCACATCGATGTCACCATTCACATCGACAATTCCATCACGGTTGTGGACAACGGCCGCGGCATTCCGACGGAAGAAATGGACGTGGACGGCGAACGCCTGCCAGCGGCTCAAGTAGTGATGACGGTGCTGCACGCCGGCGGAAAGTTTGATACTTCAACCTATAAAGTTTCAGGCGGCCTGCACGGGGTTGGTGTTTCCGTCGTCAACGCGCTCAGTCATCTGCTGGAACTTGAGATCTGGCGTGAAGGCTCGGTGTGGGAGCAGACTTACTCCAAGGGCGAGCCAACTTCGAAGCTGAAGAAGACCGGCACCACCAAAAAGCGCGGCACCAAGGTCCACTTCCTGCCTGACAAGGAAATCTTCACCACCACGGAATACAACTACGACACGCTGGCCCAGCGCTTGCGCGAGATGGCGTTCCTCAACAAGGGGCTGCTCATCACCCTGACTGACGAACGCACTACCGACCAGAAGACCGGCGAGCCCAAGCGCGCCGAGTTCAAGTACAACGGTGGGATCGCCGAATTCATCAAGCACTTGAACCGCGGCAAGAGCGTGCTCCACGACAAGCCAATCTACATGGAGGCCGAGCGCGACAATGTGGCGATGGAGATTGGGCTGCAATATAACGACGGCTACTCCGAGACAGTATTCAGCTTTGCCAACAACATCAATACCATCGACGGCGGTTCCCACCTTTCGGGTTTTCGCACCTCGCTGACGCGCACCGTTAACTATGCCGGCCAGCAACTCGGTCTGTTCAAGGATGTGAAAGAGAATCTTACTGGCGACGACGTTCGCGAAGGCCTGGTGGCAGTGGTGAGCGTGAAATTGTCGCAACCGCAATTTGAAGGCCAGACCAAGGGAAAGCTCAATTCCGATATCGCGGGCACAGTGCAGGCGTTCGTGAACGAGCGCCTGGGGGCCTTCTTCGAGCAGAACCCTTCGGTCGCGAAGAAGATCATCAACAAGGCCGTGGAGGCGGCGCGTGCTCGCGAGGCCGCTCGTAAGGCCCGCGATCTCACCCGCCGCAAAGGGGCTCTCGACGGCGGAGGCCTGCCGGGCAAGCTGGCCGATTGCTCCGAGCGCGATCCCGATCGCTGCGAGGTTTATCTGGTCGAGGGTGAGAGCGCCGGCGGCACCGCCAAGCAGGGCCGCGACCGCCGCTTCCAGGCGATTCTTCCCCTGAAGGGCAAGATCCTGAATGTCGAAAAAGCGCGCTACGACAAAATGCTGGGCCACGAGGAAATCCGCGCCATGATCACGGCGCTGGGCACGGGCATTGGCACGGACGACTTCGATATTTCGAAGTTGCGCTACAGCAAGATCATCCTGATGACCGACGCCGATGTGGACGGCTCGCACATCCGCACCCTGCTGCTTACGTTCTTCTTCCGCCACATGCAGGAGCTCATCAAGCGGGGAAACATTTACATCGCACAGCCGCCGCTGTATCGCATCAAGAAGGGCAAGTTCGAGCAATACATCAAGAATGACGCGGAATTCGTGCGGGTCATGGTGAAGCGCGCCGCCGACGGCATCGTGGTGCGCTACGGCGAAGGCGCTGCGGTGCTGGAAGGCGGTCCGCTGACCAAGTTCATGACCACCCTGAACGACTTCCTTGGCTTCTTCGACAAGGTGGACAAGCGCATTCGCGATGAGAAGATTAGCGAGGTATTGCCGAGAGCTGACCTGTTGAAGCGCGTTGACTTCGAGGGTGACAGCAAGAATCCTCCCAAGAAGATTGTCGCGTTGGAGAAGGCGCTAAAGGGGATTGCCAAGGACCGCGGTATCAAAGAGGTGAGGTCGCATTTTGAGGAGGAGCACAGCCTGTGGGAGGTGAGGTTCGTCAACTCGCAGGGTGCTGAGCACGTTGTCAACTGGGAACTGGCCTCCGCGCCTGAGTATCGGCAGATGATGTCGAAGTACAAGCAGATCGAGCTGTACATGCTGCCGCCCTACTACATCGAGACGGTGAAGAAGGAGGCTGGCTCCGCCGCGAATGGCAGGGAAGAACTCAGCGACGCCGAACGCGCCGACCAGGAGAAGGCGGAGCAGAAGAGCCCCAAGACTTCCAAGCGCAAGATTGAGGCGGAAACCGTGGAGAAGGCCTCGGCGCGCGAACTGTTCGATTACGTGCTCAACGAGGGCCGCAAAGACTACACCGTGCAGCGCTACAAGGGCCTGGGCGAGATGAGTTCGCAGCAGCTTTGGGAGACCACTATGGACCCCGAGCGTCGCACCCTGCTCTCGGTGAAACTGGAGGACCTGACCGAGACCGAAACCATCTTCACCACGCTGATGGGCGAGAACGTCGAGGCCCGCCGCAAGTTCATCGAAGACAATGCCCTGGAAGTGAAGAACCTGGATATCTGAGCCCGCCTATCAAGAAGGCCGGGCTCCCGTCCGGCCTTCCCAACGTGCAGTATCCGAGGATTCCCATTCCGCGGTAAGGCAGTCAATCGCCCGCGACCCTTAAATTTTGTCCCAAATACATAGTCCACAAACCCCGGCGTTTGTAGCACAATAGAGCTTCGCAGCACCATTTGTTCTTTGGGGGCACCATGGCATTCGCACAAAACCGTGGCACTAATCAACCATCTTTGGAACTTCGACCCCTTGACCGCCTGACGCTGGGCTTGATTGGGATGGGAGTGATATTCGCTTCTCTCGGCGCAGGCGAAGCCGTCTATCGGCTCGCCTTCTTCGATTTCGATGGAGCGACCGACCGCCTTCCCATCGAAATGTTGTTCGGGCTGGCGTTCGCCTGGATGACCACGAAGCTGGTCAGAAAGATCTATCAGCACCGAATGGAAACTTCTGCGAGGATCAATTTGATCTGGGACCGGAACCACAAGATTCGTCACGCGGTCGAAGCCATCACGCCGGTACCGCATCCCGCCAATCACCAGGCGATCCGGGTGATTCGCGAAGAGGTGGATCGCATTGAAGGCGCGCTGACCGACATACTGCCGCGATAAGCGCAGTCATCAGCCGCCTGCTGCATCGCGGTGGCGGCGCAAGTCGTCACGACGTCTGTAACGCACGCGCCGTTATTCGGAGCGCACGGCGCATCGTAAGTACGGGTAGTGCGGGCCTTCAGGCCCGCGTCCAAGGACAGGAAGAAAAACCGCTTCAGCCGCTGAGGTCAACGACCTCAGCGGTTGAAGCTTAGGAATTGTGCGAGCGGTTATGACGCGGGCCTGAAGGCCCGCACTCCCCGAGATACAGCCACCGTGAAATTGCTCTCGCCCCTGAAGTCGGGCCAAATTCATCCCCTTCGGCGGCCTCTCTTATTTTCGCCAACCACTCTTCGCCACCAGCAGCACCGGCGTGTTACAACAAAAGCTCATGTCCATTTTGGGTATCCGCCAGCGAGTTGGTAGGCCGCAGATCGTGGCGCTGTTCCTTCTGCTTATGTTTCTCGTGCAGTGTTTGTGGTTCTCCGCGCATGTGCGGCTATCGGCCGTGGAAGGCAGCTACGTTGAGGCCGGGTTGCTTCATCTGGAACGGCTGTCCAATGCCGGCACGAGTGAGCGCTCCCCGTTGGCGCCGCTGCTGGCGGGAGTCGCGGCGCGAACCAGCGGCGCCGAAAGTCATTACCTGCGGCTCGGCAACTACCGCTTCTGGATCCGCCTGCCCTTTTTATTTGCCGGGCTAATGCTGGGCGCTTCGCTGTGGTACGTCGCGCGCCGTCTGTACGGGAATATTGGCGGATACGTGGCGCTCGGACTTTACTGCTTTTCGCCGCTGATGGTGGGATGGGCAAGCCAGGCGGACGCCGTCATTATCGGCGCGTGGGGGGCCTTCGGTCTCATTTTTACATCCATCGCGGTGGCCCACACTCTGTACGCGCCGCGCGAAGTCGTGCTATGGAATTGGCGGCGGATTCTTCTGATGGGGCTTTCCATGGCCATCTGCATCGGCGCTCAGTTCTCACTTTGGATTTTGCTGGTTCCCGCGCTCGGCTTCATGCTTTGGGTCGGCCACGTGCGGCGCAGCGCCGCCCTGGCGATTTTTGCCGCCGCGTGTCTGACTGGGCTGGTTTTGTTGTGGGCCCTCTACAGCTTCCGCCCGGTGGTTTTCGGCCAGGCCCTGGTCAACGCAGACTGGCTGGAAATGTCCTCGCGAACCTTCTCGTGGAGGGGGATCGCTCCGCTGCTGGGGACTTTTTTCCTGCAAAACGGGATCGGCCTCGTCCTGTTGCTGCTGGTCACGCTGGTCACCTTCGTCGTTTGGAAGCGGTCGCGGTTCTTTGGCACGGCCGCGCCGTTGTTTATAGGCGTCCTGCTGGTGGTTCTGGCCTTGCGACTGCACTTTGCGGGCTTCACCTTCCTGTTCGTCGCCCTCCCATTCCTGATTCTGTTCATGGCCGGCGTATCGGCGGACCTGCTGCAAAGCCGCTACGCAGTGCTGGCCAATGCCGTAATCGTGGGCGTGCTGATCGCCAACGCCATGATCGACGTTTACAGCCTGATGCATTTAACATCCCGAAGCTAATAGAGACTTCCCAGCATCTAACGGGTTGGATTAGACTGAAGGGGCAAATGAGGGGCGCAAGCCAAGTCGGGTGTCCGAAGGGCTGCAAGTTCTTCAAGGGTCTGGCGCTGATATTGGGGTCGTGCCTGTTGCTTGCCGCGCCCTCATTCGGGCAGACACGATTCGGACAGACGCGTGGTGGCGGTTACCCGCTGCCCTCGGTGAGCTCGATGGGCGGATACCCACTTCCTAGCGTTTCGTCGATCCCAAACACTGGATTTGGAAACCGCTTTCACAACGGAGCAGGCTTCAATCACGGTGCGGGTTTCAATCATAATCGCCGATACGGCAGCGGAGGCTACGCCTACGCCGCCCCTTACTACTACATTCCGCTCGGCGATTATGGCTACGGCTATGACTACGATTCCGTAGGCGATCCCAATACGTATTCCAGCCCGCCCACCATGTATTCTGGTCCGCCAATGGGTGCTAACGAATCGACGCTGCACATCGTTGTGGAGCAGGCGCCAGCGCAGTCATACCGTCCCCCAGCCGATGACGCGCAGGCGGAAGTAGCGCCACCTCCGCCGGTGGCACACGAGCAACCCTCCACAGCACGGGATGCGACGCCGCGCGAATCAACCGTCCTGGTTTTTCGCGATGGCCATCAGCAAGAAGTTGGCAATTACGCCATCATGGGTCACACGGTTTACGTCCTGGATGACCGCACCAAGAAGATTTCTCTCGCCGACCTGGACGTTCCCGCCACCGTCAAGGCCAATGACGATCGTGGTATGGAGTTCAAGGTCCCGGCGCAAAAACCAGAACCGAAGAAAGCCGATATTGAATTGAAGGTCCCTGCCGAACCGCAAGCAACGAAGCCGGCGAACATCGCTTCGGTTGCGCCCTAAGCGCCGCGCTGCGGCCCCTTTCCGGACGCCTTCTTGCTCCCCAGCTCAAGCGCATGTAAGCAATTGAAAATGAATAGATTACCGCCTACCATCCGCCGCGTTTCAATGATATAATTTGACGTGCTATTCATCGGGACGATCACTCGAAATTATCAGCTTCAAGCCTGTCCGATTATCGGTCAACCCACGCACTTTTGCCCTAGTCTCGGCTAATAGCTAAAGGCAATCATGGCAGACGATCCCAACCAGCAATTACCGCTCGGCCCCGGGGGACCCACCGGTGGCAATGTACAACCGATCAACATTGAAGAGGAGATGCGGCGTTCGTATCTCGACTATTCGATGTCGGTCATCATCGGACGCGCTTTGCCCGATGTGCGCGACGGCCTCAAGCCCGTGCATCGCCGCATTCTGTACGCGATGCACGACATGGGCCTGTTGCATAACCGCAAACACGTGAAGTGCGCCAAGGTAGTTGGCGAAGTGCTGGGCAAGTATCACCCCCACGGCGACACCGCGGTATATGACGCCATGGTGCGCATGGCGCAGCCCTTTTCGTTGCGTTACCCGCTGATTGATGGGCAGGGCAACTTCGGTTCGGTGGATGGCGATCCTCCGGCAGCTTATCGATACACCGAGTCGCGCATGACCGAGATCTCCGAAGAGCTGCTGTCTGACATCGACAAAGACACAGTCGATTTCGTCGCCAACTTCGACGACACCACGGTTGAGCCGCTGGTATTGCCAACCAGAATTCCCAACCTGCTGGTGAACGGATCGAACGGTATCGCCGTCGGCATGGCAACCAACATTCCGCCGCACAATCTGACGGAGATCGTGGACGCCTGCATTACGCTGGTAAACAATCCGCACGCCACCCTTGCCGACTTGTTGCAACATGTGCAGGGCCCGGACTTCCCGACGGCTGGCTTTATCTACGGACGCAGTGGCATTACCGAAGCCTATCGCACCGGGCGCGGGCGCTTCATGATGCGCGCCAAAGCCGCCATCGAGCACCTGACGAAGGACAAGGACGCGATCATCGTCACCGAGATTCCCTACCAGGTCAACAAGGCCAAGCTGGTCGAACGCATCGCCGAACTGGTGAACAACAAGGTGATCGACGACATCAGCGATGTCCGCGACGAGAGCGACCGCGACGGCATGCGCGTCGTCATCGAACTGAAGCGTAGCGCCGAAGCCCAGATCGTGCTCAACCAGCTCTTCAAGCACACCTCGATGCAGGAGAGCTTCAGCATGATTTTCCTGGCCATCATCAACGGCCAGCCCAAGGAGATGGGCCTGGTGCAGGCCATCCAGTACTTCGTCGATCACCGTATCGACGTAGTCCGGCGCCGTACCGCCTACCTCCTGATGAAGGCGCGCGAGCGCGAGCATATTCTCGAGGGCTACCACGTCGCGCTGGACCGGGTAGATGACGTGATTCGCATCATTCGTGGCAGCGAGAACCGTCTCGAGGCCCGAACCAACCTGGTTGAGTATTTTTCCGGCAAGACCGTCAGTGTGTCGGAAGGCAAGTCGGGTAAGACGGCTTCGCTGAAGGGCCTGGTTCCTTCGCAACTCACGCGTCCTTTCGACACCGTGCAAGCCGACGCCATCCTGGAATTGCAGTTGCATCGGTTGACCCGCTTGTCGATCGACGAAATTCTCAAGGAATTGGCCGAGGTCCGCGGCCGCATAGCCGAGTACGAATCGATCCTTGCCAGCGAAAAGAAGCTGCGTAACGTCATCATCAAGGAGCTCGAGGAAGTCAAAAAGAAGTACGGCGACGCGCGCCGCACCGTCATCCAGGACGAAACGGTCGAGATCAGCCTGGAGGACCTGATCGCCGACGAGCAGGTCGCGGTCACGGTCAGCCACTCCGGCTACATGAAGCGCACCCCGATTTCGACCTATCGGCAGCAGCGCCGCGGCGGCACCGGCCGCAAAGGCATGAGCACGCGCGAGGAGGATTTCGTCGAAAATCTCTTCGTGGCCTCGACCCACGACTACATCCTGGTATTCACCAACAACGGGCGGGTGTACTGGCTCAAGGTGTACGAAATCCCAGAGCTGAGCGCTGCCGGGAAGGGCAAAGCGATTGCAAGTCTCGTCTCCCTACAAGCGGGCGAGAGCGTACGCGCGCTACTCGCGGTGCGCGATCTGGAAGAAGAGGGCAAGTACGTTTTCTTCGCCACCCGCAGTGGCACCGTGAAGAAGACGCCGCTGAAGGACTTCAGCAACGTGCGGTCGAGTGGCATCAACGCCATCGGCATTGAGAAGGAGGACGAACTCGTAGCCGCCAGTTGTACCGACGGCAACCAGATCGTTTTCCTGGCGACGCACGACGGCAAGGCCATTCGCTTCGATGAAGACGACGTACGGCCAATGGGTCGCCAGGCCTATGGAGTCCGTGGCATGAGGCTGCGCAAAGGCGATTACATTGTGGGCATGGCGGTCACTCCCAAGGAGCGCGGGAAGGCCAAGAACGGAGATGGGCAGCAAGCAAACCTCATCCTCTCGGTCACCGAGCAAGGCTACGGCAAGCGCACCGACGTGGATGAATACCGTCTGCAGGCACGCGGCGGCGGGGGCGTCATCAATGTGAAGACCACATCGCGCAATGGCAAAGTCGTCTCCATCATGCTGGTGAACGAAGAGTCGGAGGTGATGGTCATCAGCCAGTTTGGCAAGATCATCCGCATCGGCACCAAGACCATCCGGGAATGCGGACGCTCGTCCCAGGGCGTGCGCCTGCTGCATCTGGAGGAGGGCGATCGGGTGGCCGCCACGTCGGTCATTCCACCGGAAGAAGTGGCTGAGAATGGCAACGGCGAGAGCGGATTGCTGCTGCAGTAGATACCGGCCGATAGACTATAGGGCGTCCGCTATGATGGGCGCCCTTTATTTCAATAGGGTTTCGCATGGACAAAGTCAATCTCGCGCAGAAACTGTCGCTGTTCACCGATCATTACAGCCCCAAGATCGTGGGCGACGTGAATGACGCCTACGTGAAGCTGGTGAAGCTGCAAGGCGACTTCATGTGGCATCACCACGACCATGAAGACGAGTTGTTCTTCGTGGTGAAAGGCGCGCTACGCATGAAGGTGCGCGAGAATGACGCGGAGCGTGAGTTCATGGTGAATTCTGGCGAATTCATCATTATTCCGCGTGGCGTCGAGCATTTTCCTTCCGCCGACGAGGAAACCCATGTCATGCTGTTGGAGCCGAAGACCACGCTCAATACGGGCAATCTAGACAGTGAGCGCACAGTGAGGCAGCTACAACGAATCTAATGGAGGATGCGTTGAATCTGTGGTCGTCTTTCTTAACTAACGATGGCAGGCTGATCCACAAGTGGAAGCATTATTTCCCCATTTACGAACGCCACTTTCGGGACTTCGTTTACAAGCCCGTGACGTTCATCGAAATCGGCTGCGGCCGGGGCGGCTCCCTGCAAATGTGGAAGAGATATTTTGGCCCGCACGCGCGCATCGTCGGGATTGACATTCTTCCCGAGTGCAAGGAATTCGAAGAAGACCAGATCGAGATCCGCATTGGGGCACAGCAGGACCGGCAATTCCTGGAGAACGTAATCGCTGAGTTCGGAGCGCCAGACATTGTCCTGGACGATGGTAGCCATGTTATGAGTCACGTCATTGCAAGCTTCCAATTCCTTTATCCGCGGGTCGCCAAGAACGGCGTTTACATGGTGGAAGACCTTCATACGGCGTACTGGGAGGAGTATGAAGGCGGTCTGCGGAAACCGACAACCTTCATCGAGCTAAGCAAGAACCTGCTCGATGAGTTGAATGCCGACCACAGTCGAGGAGCGCTGGCACCTACCGAATTCACACGGGCCACGCTATCGATGCACTTTTACGATAGCGTTACTGTATTTGAGAAGGGTGTTCACACGAAAAAATGGGCGCCCCAGATCGGCAAGCCCTAGACCTTTTGCTCCTAGCCGCCGCTGACATTTCTGACTTGTCCCACATTGTGGGGGAGCGCCTGCAGCATCTCGCGGACGGTGCGCTTGAAGATGGGATGCCGCACCTCGGGCGCGATCTCAGCCAGCGGCTCGAGAACGAATCGCCGTTCGTGCATGGCAATGTGGGGCACATCCAATTGCGGCGCGTGGATGACGGAATTTCCGAAGAGCAGAATGTCGATATCAATAGCGCGAGGACCCTTCGGCTGGATGCGACGGCGGCCCATCTGCTGCTCAATGGCCAGCGTCTTCGACAGAAACAGCTTCGGCATCAATTCGGTGCACAGCGCCACTGCACAGTTGAGAAACCACGGCTGTGCCGTGAACTCCATCGGCTCCGTCTCGTAGAACGACGACACCGCCATCACTTCACCGAGGTCGGCGAGCTTCTCAATCGCGGTGCGTAGGTTGGCCTCGCGGTCGCCCACGTTGGAGCCCAGCGAAAGATAGACGGTCTTTTCCACGCCTGTATGTTAGCGCGATTGAATCGGCTGCGTAGTTGCATGGAGGGTTCGCGGGCGTAGGCGGAAAAGGTCCCTATTCTTGTGTAAAATGCCCAAAAACCTTCGGGCACAATACCGGCAACGGTAATTTCAACTTGGTGAGGAGAAAAAATCATGGCAGTCAAACCAATTCCGGACGGCTACCACGCTGTCACGCCCTACCTGGTGGTGGCGGACGCGGAGGCGCAGATCGATTTCCTGAAGAAGGCCTTTAGCGGCGAGGAAACCTACCGCCACAAAGACGACAAGGGCAAAGTCAGCCATGCCGAGGTGCGCGTGGGCAACTCGATGCTCATGATCGGCCAGGCCCGCGACCAGTGGAAGCCCATGCCGGCCATGTTTTACCTGTACGTCGAAGATGTGGACGCGGTGTACAAGCGCGCGGTTGAAGCTGGGGGAAAGCCCATTCACGAGCCGACGAACCAGGCCTATGGCGATCGCAGCGGCGGCGTCGAGGATTCTCTGGGCAATCAGTGGTGGGTTGCTACCCATGTCGAGGACGTCTCGCCGGAGGAGATCGAGCGCCGCTATAGCGAGCTGGCGAAGAAGCAGGCCGGAGCCGACAAGGCGAAATAGCTCATCTGGGCTGTCGAAGGGATCGGCGATTTGCATGCGATGCGGCCGCGCTCGGGTGCCTCATTCTTCGCGCGGGGCTTGGCGCGAAGGGTGGGAACGAACGTTGAACTGGGCCATCACAGCGCGGCCACACGCCGTTGCACCAGGAGAAAGTACAGCGCCATTACAATCAGCAGTATTCCGTTCACGCTCAGCACCAAGGGTGCCGAAAATACCGGGACGAGCCAACCTGACAGCAGATTTCCCATGGGCATGCCTCCACGGAACGCACAGTTGTACACGCTCATGACGCGGCCGCGCATTTCGTGGGTGGTAATCAACTGTACCAGCGAAGTCACAGTCGCGAACACAGCCATCATGGAAGCGCCCACGATCACCAGCGAGGCATAGCTCAACGGCAATGATCTTGAGAGGGAAAAGACTGCGATCGCGGCGCCCAGACAAATGAGTCCGGTGATGGCAAACCGTCCTTTACGGCGCATGTTGCCCATCGCTGCAACCCCCAGCGAGCCGCAGATCGAACCCACTCCCATGAGCGAAAGCAGATTGCCGTAAGTGCCGGGGCCGCGCTGGAAGATGTCTTTCACGAACACCGGAATATACGTGCGCATTGGCATGGCCAGCGCGGTCATGCAGAACGCCAGCACAATCAGCGCTTCCATGGAGCCCTGCTTGCGAACGAACTTGATGCCCTCCTTCAAGCTGGTGAACATCGACTCGGTGGTAGGCGCCGGCAGAAAGCGGGTTGTGATCAGCAACAGCGAAACGATGGGCGCCAAAAAAGAAAGTGCGTTCAAGCCGAAGCACCACGTCTCGCCCACCTTTGCCAGAGCGATGCCGGCCAGCGCCGGGCCAATCGTTACCGCCAGGTTGAACTGAATCGAATTCAGCGCAATGGCGTTGGGCATGTCCTCACGGTCCACCAGCGTGGGTATCAGCGCCGAGTACGCCGGACCGCCAAAAGCTTGCGCGAAGCCGGACATAAACGACAGACAGAGGATGGGCCAGACGTGCGTCAGTCCGTTGGCGACCAGAACCGTGAGGATGGTCGCGCTTGCCATCTGCACATACTGGGAGGCGAGCAACACCTTGCGTCGCTCAATCCGGTCGGCCACCACCCCGCCGATCAGCGAGAACAGGAAGATGGGGATGCCGCCCAGAAACTGGTCGAGCGCGAGCAGGAACGCGGAATGGCTCAGGCGATAGATGAGCCAGCCCTGCGCCACGATCTGCATCCAGGTGCCGATGCTGGACGTGCAGGCGCCGAACCACATCAAACGGAAATCGCGATAGTGAAATGCTTTGAAGATCCTGCGCAAGGTTGACGTTTGCATGTGGTCTAGGTGTCTCTGGCGTCCCGTACTCTATCTTCGCACGGGAACCGCTTTCAGCATTCAGCAATAACGCTTGTCATCCTGAGCGAGGAGGTCGCCGCGGCGACCGACGAGTCGAAGGACCCCTATGGGCGCGAGGATTCTCCGCAGAGTAGGGGTTCTTCGACTGCGCTCGATCGTCCGCCGCGGCGGGCGACCTCGCTTCGCTCAGAATGACACGGGGTGGGGAGGAGCATTTAACCCGGTGCCCACGCTTCGCGTGTGGTTTCGGCTCTGTTTCCACCCTTTCGCAAAAGAGGCGAAAGGATGGGGCACGCGGCTAAGGTGAATGACAGACGCCACAAAATATTGACGGTCTTTTGACAGCCCGGTGACAATCCCCTGACAACTTCCTGCCCACGGGGCATTAGGCTTGCCGACAGAAAACCCTTTCGTCTGCTGCTTATGGCTCGGGGGCGATCAAGCTAATTAGGAGGAAAGCATTATGAACGGTACGACATTGAACCGGGCGTCGTTGTTGATTTTCTCAATCCTACTCATTGCTGCCCAGCAGACCGCTGCACAGGCTGGCCACCTCGATCCGACATTTGGCCAAGGCGGCATCGTAACCACAGACTTCGGAGCTCACACTGCCTCCGCTGCTGCGGTTACGATTCAGCCGGACGGGAAAATCGTCGTCTTCGGCGGAGTCACGAGCCCCGGCAGCACAGTTTTAGCGGTCGTTCGTTACAATACGGATGGCAGCCTGGACACTGGATTCGGCAACGCCGGTATTGCGACCGTGTCCGGACTAACCTTCCCTTCGGCCATAACTCTCCAGCCGGACGGGAAAATTGTAGGCGTAGGTTTTAATATTGGTGGTTTCGGTGGTAGTGCCGGGATTGTCGTAGTCCGGTTCTCCTCTAACGGGACTCTTGATCCCATGTTCGGGACCGGCGGGGTTGTGACAACAGGGGTTGTCACTGTAGAGGTGCCAAGCGGTGTGGTTGTCCAGCCGGACGGTAAGATCCTAGTCGCCGACGGGGAACTGGTACGTCTTTTACCGAATGGCCAGCTAGACTCCAGCTTTGGGACCGGAGGCCAGGCGCACGTTCTTAATGGCGATCTGGCCAACGCGCTGGCGCTTCTTCCCAACGGGAAGATGCTGGTTACGTCTGCGTCTTTTTTCCCAACCAGCGGCTTCGTCAGCCGGTATAACTCGAATGGCAGTCTGGACACGACCTTCGCAATTAGCGGCCAGTTGGGCACCACCGGACCTGCGAACACCTTGCTTCTTCTGGGTAACGGAGAGTTCCTGGTCGGCGGTAATCTTAGCAACAGCGTTAGGGGACCGATTGGATTTGCCGTGTCTGGTTATCAGGCCGTCGGCGCCACCGATGCGCAGTTCGGCAGTCACGGCGGAATTGTCACTCCTGTCGCCAGATTTTCCACCATCGTAACCTCGGGGTTAGGCGTTCAGTCGAGTGGCGATATTGTGATTTTGGGAACCGCATCCGTACCTCATACGCCACAGGTGCTTGCGCTGGCTCGCTACACAGCCGCAGGTCAACTCGACCCTACATTCGGAACCAACGGTACCGTGACTACCTCTTTCGGAACTACTGCGCTCGCTGCCAACGGTCTCGCTATTCAGTCGGACGGCAAAATCGTTGCAGTTGGCAGTTTCGCAAACTCTGGTGGCGATTCTGGCTTTAAGTTAGCCCGGTACTTGGGTCAATAGATCGTGGGCTGGTAGGAGCCTCGGCAGCTTCTGACCCCCAGCCGAGACGGGAACTGCTTGGCCATGGCTCGTTATCTCCTTGAAAACCGCATTGTTGGCGGTGATATAATCTCAATTTGCCTGCTCTTTCTCCGCTCGATTCGAAGCGGAAGTGTCGCTTCATTCGCGGAAGGGGCGGGGCATCCATCGGTAGCCATCCGAATTTATTCAAGATCTGAGGTCTCTCCATGTCCGGCCATTCCAAATGGGCAACCATCAAACACAAGAAGGGCGCGCTGGATGCCAAGCGCGGCAAGATTTTCACTCGCTTGATAAAGGAAATCACCATCGCGGCCAAGAACGGTGGCGATGCTGAGAAGAACCCCCGGCTGCGCGGCGCGGTGGCGGCGGCCAAGGCGGAAAACATGCCAGCCGACAACATCAAGCGCGCCATCCAGCGCGGTACCGGCGAATTGCCCGGGATTTCGTACGAGGAAATCACCTTCGAAGGCTACGGTCCGGGCGGCGTCGCCATCCTGGTGGAAGTCTCCACCGACAATCGCAACCGCACGGTCAGCGAACTGCGGCATGCGTTCTCCAAAAATGGCGGCAACATGGGCGAGGCCGGCTCGGTGGCGTGGATGTTCCACAAGAAGGGCGACATCATCATCCCCAAGGCGGCGGCCAAGGAAGACGACCTGATGAACGTCGTCCTCGAAGCCGGCGCCGACGACCTGAAGGACGATGGCGACAATTGGGAGATCCTCACCGATCCTTCGGTGTACGAGACGGTGCTGGAAGCGGTGAAGGCCGCCGGCATCAAGCCCGAGGTGGCGGAAATCGGCATGGTCCCGCAGACCTACACCAAGCTTGAGGGCCATCAGGCCGGCACCATGATTCGCCTGCTGGAGGCGCTGGAAGATTCCGACGACGTGCAGCACGTGTACTCCAACTTCGATATCGATCAGAAGCAGTTGGAGGAAGTGGCGGGGTAGGAAGCAACTAGCAACTAGCCAAGGCATCAGGGCCACTCTTCGGGGCGGCCCGTTTTGTTAGGGCTCAGCATTTACCATATTCGCTATGCGCTCCCGTGCCTCCGTGGTAAAAAGATCTTCTCAGTGTCTCTGTGGTAGATACACCGCGCCATTTACAATGTTGTCAGCATGAAGCCCCGCCGAATATCTTTCTCTCCACTCGTTCTTTGTTTGCTGGTTCTCGTCGCTGGGGTCAGCTCGGGATGCAGCAAGCAGACACCGTCTGAGGCGTCTGCCGAGATCAAACCCGCGGCGACGACAAATGCTCCGCTGGCGACTCCAGCGGTCACTCCGCTCACCGACTCCGGGAGCGCCGCTCCCAAGCCCGACATCAACGGCAACCGCGTAATGCAGTACGTGAAGGAGATCGTCGCGTTCGGTGGGCGTCCGCCCGGCAGTCCAGCACATGCCAAGCTGGAGCAGTACATCCATTCGAAGCTCAAGGGAGTTGACGTCGAAAACGACACCTTTACCGCGAAAACTCCGGTCGGCACGTTCCCGATGAACAACATCATTGCCAAGTTTCCAGGCAAGAAAGACGGCATCATTGTGGTCGCCGGCCACTACGATACGGTCTATCACCTGAAAAACTTTGTGGGCGCCAACGACGGCGGCTCGTCAACGGCGCTGCTGCTCGCGCTTGGGGACCAATTTCGCGGCAAGACTCTTGACGGCTACAGTGTCTGGCTGGTGTGGACCGACGGGGAAGAGGCCTTCGTGAAGTGGACCGACACCGATAGCGTGTACGGCACTCGACATCTGGCGCAGAAATGGCAGCGGGATGGGACCGCGAAGAAGATCAAGGCTTTCATCCTCATCGATATGATCGGCGACGCCGACCTCGACATCCAGCAGGAAACCAATTCGACGCCGTGGTTGAGTGAACTGGTTTACCAGGCGGCCACCAACTTGGGCTACCAGTCGCATTTCTACCAATACAAGGCCCCAATCGAAGACGACCACATGCCGCTTCTGAAAATCGGCGTGCCTGCGGTTGACATCATCGACCTCGACTACGGTTACAACAATGTCTTCTGGCACACCCCGCAAGACACGGTGGACAAGCTCAGTCCGCAATCGCTGGCGATTAGCGGTGACGTGGTGCTGGAAACCATTCGACTGGTGAACGCGCGCTAGTCCTGAGCCGCTCTCAGAACTTGCCGATGTGGATGCTGCCGTCGCCGGTGGTGATCTCCAGCAGCGGTCCGCCGCCGTTTAACTTGCCCCGAATGCGCGATCGCTCGATGGACCCGTTCACCGTAACCGGCATGTCCAACTGGATGTGGCCGTCGCCAGTGTGAGCGTAAAGCTCGGCGGCAAAGTCCTGCGGAAGTCGAGCCTCCACCCCGCCGTCGCTGGTGTGAATCAGCCATCCATTGCTCATCTTCGAACCCGGCCGCACCGTGAGGTCAATATGTCCATCGCCGGTGCGCAGGTCAAGGTCGGTCAGCACGCCATCAATGGTCATGTGGCCGTCGCTGGTGTGGGCGTGCAGTCCGCCATTGAAGTTGCGAACCTGAATGTGTCCATCGCCAGTATCGATGCGGGCCTGCCCGGAGATGCCATCGACCCCGATGTGTCCGTCGCCAGAGTGCAAGTCCAGAGCGGTTTCCGAGGGAACCTGCACCTCGATGCGCACTCCTCGATGGGTGCTGATGTGGATGCCCCAGTTGTTTGGCACGTGGACTTGCAGGTCAACCTTGTGGGTGTCCTGGCGCTCGGTGACGCGCACGCCACTCCCTCCCATGCTGTAGCCCTCGGCAATCACACGGGCTGAAACCGTGCGGCTGGCTCCGCGCGTGATTTCAACCGAGGCGTCGTTAGTGTCCACACGCAAAGTGGGTTTGTCGCCGACCTGATAAGTTTTGCTCCATTCCTCGGCAAAAGCAGAAACATCGAGCACTGAGAGGCACAGGAGAATAATTAGGAAGGTTTTACGCACGCGAACTCCTCCTCGTTGCTTGTTACGAGGAGGAGACTGCGTTTGTTCCGTGGTTGCGAATCAGGAGATACGGAAAGGCAGTTTGCGGTGCCCGGGGCATACGCTACTTAGCGGAGTGGAACTTCGCGCACGCCCCTCACGAGCATCGCTCCCTGCTTGCTGAAATAGACGCTCCCGCAGGAAAAGGGTTAGCGTCACCGGCTGTATTGGTTCTGCTTTTTCTCCGCGTGGCGCTCCAAGCCAAGTTGGATCAGCCGGTCCATTAGTTCGGGATAATCGATTCCCGTCGCGGCCCACATCTTGGGATACATGCTGATGGAGGTGAAGCCGGGAATGGTGTTGACTTCGTTGACGTACACCTTGCCCCGGCGTGGATCCAGGAGAAAGTCCACGCGTGCCATGCCGGCGCAATCCACCGCCTTGAAGGCCGCGATCGCGAGTTGCTGCACTTCCTTTTGTTTGGCTTTAGTGAGCTTGGCCGGGATGATCGACTCCGATCCTTCGACCAGATACTTGGCGTCGTAGTCGTAAAACTCTTTCACGGGGACGATCTCGCCGGGCAGGGAAGCGATAGGGTTGTCATTGCCCAGCACGGAACATTCGATCTCACGGGCCTTGCTCTTTGTGCCGCCGACGCCCTGCTCGATCACCAGCTTGCGATCGTAGCGCGCCGCCTCGTCCATGGCCGCGGCCAGTTCGCCAGCATTGTGCACTTTGCTGATCCCGACCGACGAGCCCAGATTTGCCGGCTTTACAAACACGGGATATTTCAGCGCGGATTCGATTTGCTTGCGCACTTTTTTGGGTTGTTCCTGCCACGCGCTGCGCAGCACGGTGACGTGCTTCACGATGGGCAGGCCGGCGTCGCGGAAGAGGCGCTTCATCACGCCCTTGTCCATGCCGGCAGCAGAGCCCAGCACGCCTGCGCCGACATAGGCGATGTCCGCAAGCTCCAGCAAGCCCTGTATGGTGCCGTCTTCGCCGAAGGTGCCGTGCAGAACGGGGAAGATGATGTCCACGTCAATCGAATTGGGCGCCGCGTGCAATTCCCTAGAGTGCGTCTCAAACGGCATTAGCGCGGAATGGTTTTCGCCCGGCATGGGCGGCACTACCACGGCTTCGCCTTTGGCCAGGACGGCAGCGGCGGAGGTGGTCTCGGGATCGCCGGCGCGCAGATGGCGCGGCTCGGCTGCTTCTGGCAGGTTGCCGCGCAACAGGCGCTCGGCGTGCGCCGCAGTGACCCATCGGCCTTCCTTGGTGATGCCGATGGGAACAACGTCGTATTTCTTCTTATCGATGGCGTTCAGGACCGAGGCGGCCGAAAGCAACGAGACTTCGTGCTCGCCGCTGCGCCCGCCGAACAGGACACCTACCCGGAGTTTCTGCATGACTGCATCTTAACGTGAAAGAGGCGGGTTGCTGGGGGCGATGTCCCTAAAAGGGGTCCTAGCCCGGCAGGACTGTCACTGATTTCTAAAGTATTTTCTTTCCAAATGCCGACAGCGCCAACTCGACCGCCAACTCCGCTGTCTGATTGCGCTCATCGAGGACCGGGTTCACTTCCACCAGTTCGAAGCTGAGCATGCGCCCGTGGTCGGCGATGATCTCCATCGCCAGGTGTCCCTCGCGATAGGTTGCGCCGCCCCAAACCGGAGTGCCGACGCCCGGCGCATCTTCGGGATCGATCCAGTCCAGATCGAGCGAGACGTGATAGCCCACGGTGCCGCGTCCAGCAATGCGGAGGGCCTCCTCCATCACCGAGCGCATGCCGCGTTCGTCAATGTCGCGCATGGTAAAGACGTGTACGCGTGACTTCCTGATGTTTTCGCGCTCGTGATTGTCGACGTCGCGAATGCCCACCAGCACACAGTTGTCGGGTTGTACTTTCGGACTGAAGCCATACAGGTCGGTGAGCGGAGACTCGAACAGTCCCATGATGGCACCCAATGGCATGCCATGCACGTTGCCGCTGGGTGAGCTGCCGGGCGTATTGATATCGGTGTGCGCGTCAATCCACAACAGACCGATGCGCTGGTTCTTGCGGCGATAAAACTCGGCCACGCCAGACACTGTGCCGGCGGCAATGGAATGGTCGCCACCGAGAACGATGGGAATTTTTCCGGCCTCCAAGGTCTTCACCACGAGTTCGGCTTCTTTCGAGCAGGTCTGGGTGATTTCCTTCAGGTACTTGGCGTTAGGATCGCCTTCCGACTTGGTTTCGGCCAAAGCGACGGGTATGTTGCCGCCATCCTCGACTTCGTAGCCCAGGGCCTCGAGCTTGGCCTCGAGTCCGGCGACGCGCATTGCCGAGGGTCCCATGTCAACCCCGCGGCGCGACTGACCGAGGTCGAGCGGTACGCCGATAATCCGGATGTGCTTGGCTTCAACGTTTTGTAGGGGCTTCGTGATTGGGCTGGTTGCCATAGAGATTCTCTGTCAATATTGCAATCCCACATTGCAGTACGACAATGTGGTACACGACAATCCGCAGTTACGGATACAACCGGTGCAGCGTGCGCGGGAAGGGAATGGTCTCGCGCACATGCTCCAATCCGCAGATCCAGGCCACGGCGCGCTCGATGCCCATGCCGAATCCGGCGTGCGGAACGCCGCCGAACTTGCGCAGGTCCAGATACCACTTGAAGGCGTCTTCCGGCAGTTCGTGCTCATGAATGCGCTTCAGCAGAAGATCGTAGGACCCAATGCGCTGCGAGCCCCCGATGATTTCCCCGTAACCCTCCGGTGCCAGCACATCCACGCAGAGCGCAAACTCCGGCCGTTGCGGATCGGGCTCCATGTAGAACGCCTTGATGGCCGCCGGATAGCGATGCACCATCACCGGCCGATCAAATTGCGATGAGACGTAGGTTTCATCCGGCGAGCCGAAGTCGCCGCCCCACTCGAACTTATTCTCGACCAGGCCCTTGGCGTGGCCTTCCTGCAACATCTGCACCGCCTCGTCGTAGGAGATGCGCGGAAACGGCGTGGCAATTTTTTCCAACTGGCTGAGGTCGCGCCCAATCGTCTCCAACTCAGGGCGCCGCTTCTCCAGGCATCGCTTGACGATGAAGGTGATGAACTCCTCCGCCAGGGTCATTAGATCGTCGAGCGTGGCGAAGGCGACTTCCGGCTCGACCATCCAGAATTCGGTGAGGTGGCGGCGCGTCTTCGACTTCTCCGCGCGGAAGGTTGGCCCAAAGCTGTAAACCTTACCCAGAGCCATCGCCGTGGCTTCGATGTAAAGCTGTCCCGACTGCGTCAGGTAAGCCTGCTCGTCGAAGTAATCCACCGGAAACAACGTGGTCGTGCCTTCGCAGGCTGCGGGCGTGAGAATTGGTGGATCGGTGAGGGTGAATCCGCGGTCGTCGAAATAGTCGCGCGCCGCTTTGATGATCTCGGCGCGGACCCGCAAGATTGCGGCCTGACGCGGCGAGCGCAGCCAAAGATGGCGGTGCTCCATGAGGAAATCAACCCCATGCTCCTTCGGCGAGATGGGATAAGGATCGTCCGGGTTGACGCGCTGCACAACTTGCGCGTCCGTCACGTCCATTTCGTAGCCGCCGGGGGCGCGTTTGTCGGCGCGCACTTTGCCGGTGACGATCACGCTGGACTCTTGGGTCAGACCCTTGATCGAATCGAAGAGATCGGGCGAAACGGCATTCTTCGCGACCACGCCCTGGATGACGCCGCTGCCATCGCGAAAAATGGGGAACAGTAGTTTGCCGCTCTCGCGCAAGTTGTAGAGCCAGCCACGAAGGGTGACGGTCTGGCCTTCGTGCTGGCCGATTTCGCGGATCGTAGTGACGGGTGTTTCCAGTTTTTCCGATGGTTCCATGAGTTCCTAATCTCGCAGACAATCTCTAAAGATACAGGCCCCGCGGGCAAGCTGCTCAAAATCCGAAAAGCAGGTCTCTTGTATCTTAGCTTGGAGTCACTGCGGGCGGCGAGTTCTAGCCTGCCTAGCCGCCAGAAGGCGCTGTTTCATAATGGGGAACGACAGAAAGGATGAGAATCTTACGAATCGGTTGGCGCCAGCTCTGCCTCCAGCATTCCCATTTCTTGCAGGAGCTGGTAGGTGCGGTCGGCTTCGATGCGATCGACGACGCTTAAAGCGAAGCCGACGTGGACCATCACGTAGTCACCCAGCCCGGCCTCGGGCACAAAGTCGAGGGAAACTTGGCGCACGATCCCGCCAAATTGCACGCGGGCGGCCCGCATGGTGCCCTGCATTTGAATTTCAAGGATTTTTCCGGGTATGGCGAGGCACATAGTGGGGCACTCCTCGGCAGCCAGTACACCACCGCCTTGTTACAAGAGACTGTGACGAGCGACACACCTCGACGTGATGGTCACGGCGCGCGGGGAACCGTGCCGTCTCTTCGCCACCCCACCCAGCGCAGAAACGGCGTCAACCCACTCATTGCTTTTTCGGGTCCAGCTCACAAGGGCCTGTGACGATTGTTGCCGCGCGTTAGACTGGGCCCAAATTCGCACCCAGCAAGGGTTTCAAAAAAACCAGCCAGCGGGTTCTTAGTCCTCCTCGGCCCTCGAACGGACGTTCGCTCACGACGATGCGTGACCGGGGTCACTGACCCTGTGTGCGGGTTGGACGGATAACTAGCAGCACGTTTGCAACGACGGCGTGCCGAGCCCAGCGGTTTCCGTTTGCTGACGCCACTCTCGGCATGATTGACGTCCCGGTCGAAGGCAGTAAGCACAGTTCGTAGGAAACGACAACAGAGCAGCACTAATTCAAGTGTGTAAGGGAGGTTCAGCATGGCAGCTCGACTTGCCGAAGAATGGTTCGCCATATGCGGAGGTTGCGAAGTAACCATCCTCGACATCGGTGAACCGCTCCTCGACGTACTGAAGCAGGTAGAAATCGTGCACATGCCCGTCCTGATGGACCACAAGCTCTTTGGTCAGACTGGCGAAGGTACGGAGATGGAAATTCCCGCCGCGGATGTCGGACTTATATCCGGAGGAATCCGCAGTGAGGAGCACAAGAAACTGGCGCAGGAAATGCGCAAGAAGTGCAAGATCCTGATCTCTCTGGGTTCTTGTGCCTGCTTTGGCGGCATACCTGCCCTCGCCAACCAGTTCAGCACGCAAGAATTGCTGGAGAAGGTGTATCGCGACAGCGTCACCACCGAGAAAAATGGCATACCCAACGAGCAGATTCCAGCGCTCACCGACCGGGTCTATGCCGTCCACGAGGTGGTGCCGGTGGATGCCTATCTGCCGGGATGTCCAACCACGCCAGAGATGGTGGCCGGAGCGCTGGTAGCTCTCCTGGAAGGCAAGCCGCTGCCTGTGTTGCCGACGAAGAGTGTTTGCGATGAGTGTCCCACCAAGCGCGAGAAGAAGGCGGTCTCGACGCTGAAGCGCCGGCTGGAAGCGCCGGACTTCGTGCCGGGAGCGCCACTGAGCGAAATGCGCTGCCTGATGGAGCAGGGCATCTTGTGCCTGGGGCCGGCGACGCGTGCCGGCTGCGGTGGCAGTGACGGTAACCCGCGCTGCATCCGCGCCTACATGCCCTGTGAGGGTTGCTTTGGCCCGATGTCGGACAAAGCCAATCCCATGGTGGACATGATGGGAGCACTCTCCTCCATCGGCCTCGATCCGAAACAGATTCCGGATCGGGCCGCAACCTTCAACCGTTTTGCTGGCGCGGGCCGTCTGCGGCCGCTGCCCCGGAGGTGATCCATGTCAAAGACACTGGTCATTCAACCTGTCACCCGCATCGAGGGCCATGCCAAGATAACCATTCAGCTCAACGATGCCGGCAACGTGGATACCGCCCGGGTGAACGTCATTGAACTGCGCGGCTTCGAAAAATTCTGCCTGGGCCGCCCGGTAGAAGATATGCCGCGCATTACACCGCGCATTTGCGGAGTGTGTCCGTGGTCGCATCACCTGGCCTCGGCCAAGGCTTGCGNNTGCACTTCTACTTCCTGGCGGGAGCCGATTTCCTGCTGGGGCCGGATGCGCCTTACTCGGTCCGCAATGTTATCGGGGTGTTGCAGGCAGCCCCCGACATTGCCAGACAAGTGGTGAAAGTGCGGCACATGTGCGCCAAGATGCTGGAAGTCCTGGCGGGCAAATCGATCCATCCCCAGGCGGCGGTTCCTGGCGGATTCAGCAAACCTTTGGCAGCGGACGAGCGCGATCAGTTGCGCAAGCAGGCCGATGACGCGCTGGAACTCGCCAAGTTCTCCATTGCTTTTGCCAAGGAGAACGTCTTCCCCAAATATCTCGACGTGGTGAAGTCGCTAGGAGTTATCACGACCGGCTTTATCGGCACGGTCAAGGAAGACGGGGCGCTCAACCTCTACGACGGAAAGCTTCGCCTCATGACGCCCACTGGTTCCTACCAGGACTTTCCGTATGACCGCTATACGGAGTTCATTTCTGAGCATATCGAACCGTGGAGCTACTTGAAGTTCCCCTACGCCAAACAATGGGGCGAAGGTTTCTCCATGGATGTGGAAAACCCCAAGGGCGTGTATCGTGCCAACACGCTGGCTCGCATCAACACCTGCGACTATATCGACACGCCGCTGGCGCAGGCCGAACTGGAGGAGTTTCGCGCCAAGTTCGGGCGGCCGGCACAGCTCACCCTGCTCTATCACTGGGCGCGGTTGATCGAGTTGCTCTACAACGCCGAAAACACCGTGCGCTTGCTCGACGATCCCGAGATCATCAGCACGGAGACGCGGGTGAAAGTTACGCCACGGGCAGCGCGAGGCGTAGGCGTCACCGAAGCGCCGCGCGGCACGCTCATCCACGACTACACCACCGATGCCGACGGCATGATCACCAACGTCAACCTGATTGTGGGCACCACCCACAACAACGCTCCCATCAATATGTCGGTCACGCAGGCCGCCAAGAGTTTGATCCATAACGGCGTGTACGACCAGGGAGTGCTGAATACAGTAGAAATGTCGATCCGCGCCTACGATCCATGCTTGTCCTGTGCGACCCACCGGCTGGACGGAAAGCTGTCGGTCAAGCTGGATATCTTCAGTGCGGACGGCAAATTGCTAGACTCGCTTGCCAACTAAGGGCAGCGAAAGAGGAGGTAGCACATGCGGGAGGTCGATCCCTGCGATCTTCCCGAGTTCTGCCAGAAGCCGACCCTGGTGCTCGGCGTTGGGAATATTCTGTTTGGAGATGACGGCTTCGGGTGCGCGGTCGTTGACTATATCGAGTCACATTACCAAGTGCCCGAAAACGTTTGCTTGCTGGACGTCGGCACGGGCGTGCGCAAGCTGTTATTCACTCTCTGCCTGAGTTCCGCGCGTCCGCAGCGGTTGCTAGTCCTCGACGCAATCGATGCCGGACGCACTCAAGGCGAGATATTCGAGATTGATCCTGCCGAAATTCCGGCAGTCAAACTCGACGATTTCTCGCTGCACCAGTTGCCCACCTCCAATCTGCTGCGCGAGTTGCAAGAAAGTTGCGGGGTCGAAGTGCGGGTGCTGGCCTGCCAGACAGGGCCACTGCCGGAAGAAATATCCCAAGGTTTGTCGGAGGCCGTCAGCGAGGCCGTGCCGCAGGCGGCGCAGTGGCTGGTGCGCGAGTATTTTCCCCGCACCACAGCGAGGCGAGGTGACCTATGCCAATGCCAAGCCAGCGCGTAATTGTGCGTCGGAGTTTGAATCTATGAAGCCAGATGTTTCCCTGGTCCGCGACGGCAAGAAGTTCATGTGGGACGGTCGGCCCTACGTCAGCTCGGAGGAAGCCCTCCAGGCGGCGGAGGCGTATCGCAACGACAAGTTCGAGATCTGCTTAGCGGAAGAAGAAGGACAATTTTTCGTCTACACGCGGAGAGTAGTGACCGCAGCTACGGTGATGACGCAATAGTTGCACCTCCGCAAGCAAGGTGATCTATGGCAGTGGAAACCCTTTCGGTTAGCGATCCCACGTTGTTAGCCGACATCCGGCGGTATGGAAAGTTCGACCCTACGGGCTGCTACCAATGCGGGAGTTGCACGCTTATCTGCGATCTGGTCGACGATGGCGCCACCTTTCCCCGCAAGAGCATTCGCTTCGCCCTACTGGGATTAAGAGAACCGCTGGTCAAAAGCCTGGACCCGTGGGTCTGTCATGATTGTGGCGACTGCTCGGTTACCTGCCCGCGTCAAGCCGAGCCCAGAATCTCCATGCTCACACTGCGGCGCTTTCTCAGCGCGCAGTACGACTGGACGGGCATCGCCCCCAAGCTGCTGCAGTCCACGGCGTGGTACCTGGGTTCGTTAATCTTCGTGGCGGCACTCACCTTCCTGCTGATCCTCGGCTATCACTTGTGGTACGTGAAGATGCCGGCTGCACAGTTTGTCACCACGCCGCTTGGCTTGGAACACATGTTCCCGCTGATGACCTACTACACGCTAACGGTGATCCTGGTTCCACTGCTGTTGTTGCTATCGCGGGTCTTCCGCATCTGGCGGCTCACCATGAATGGAGAACAGCGTGCGCACATTCCATTTTCCAGCTACGTGGCCGAATCCTGGACCTACGTGTACCAGTCGATGACTCATTCCCTGTTGCGGAAGTGCCCGGACCAAGGCCGGTGGTTCAGCCATTGGTGCCTGGCGCTGGGCACAGTGATGATGCTCGCCATCAAGGTGTTTGGACTGAAGTGGTTTCAAACCGACAACCTCTACCCCTTTTACAATCCGCAGCGGTGGGTGGGATACCTCGCGACGGGCCTCATCCTCTACGGCCTGGGAGAGATTTTCTTAGGCCGGCTGCGGGCACAGAAGGAGATCTACAAAGAAACGCGGTTTCAGGACCTGGTTCTTCCCGTTTTGCTGGTGTTGACCGTGCTCAGCGGTCTGGCGGCACACATTTTCCGCTATGCCGGCTTTGGGCTCACCTGCCACTTCTTGTACGCCCTGCACATTGTCATCGCCACGCCCATGTTGCTGGTAGAGATGTCATTTGGAAAGTGGTCTCACATGGTTTATCGACCGCTGGCCCTGTATTTCCTGGCGGTCAGGCAGAGAGCCGGGCGGCAAGCGCCGGCCGCGGAGGTTGTTCCCCATGCCGTCTAAGGATTCCAAGACCCAGCCGGTGGGCGCAGCCCTGGTCGTAGGCGGCGGTATCGGTGGTATGCAGGCCGCCCTGGATCTCGCGGGAGCGGGCATCAAGGTTTATCTGGTTGAAAGCAAGGCCGCCATCGGCGGGGTCATGGCGCAGCTCGACAAAACATTCCCCACAAATGATTGCGCCATGTGCACCATGGCGCCGCGCCTGGTCGAGATCGGACGCCACAAGGACATCCAGATCCTCACCCTGAGCGAGGTGGAAAGCATCACCGGCCAAGCGGGCAATTTCACCGTCCGCATCAAGAAGCAAGCGCGCTATATCGACGAGACGAAGTGCACCGGTTGTGGCGCCTGCGTTACGGAGTGTCCGGTGACACTGCCGTCGGAATTCGACCAGGGACTGGCAGAGCGCAAGGCGATCTACCGGCCGTTCCCGCAGGCCGTTCCCAACGTGTTCACCATCTCTCGTCGCGGGACCGCCCCCTGCCATAATGCGTGCCCCATTCATCAGAGCGGACAGGCTTACGTAGCTCTGATCGCGCAAGGGCGCTTTGATGAGGCGCTGCGGGTCATTTTGCGCGACAATCCACTCCCCTCCATATGCGGTCGTGTCTGCACCCACCCCTGCGCCGCCGCCTGTACTCGTGGCACCGTGGACGACCCGGTGAATCTACCGGCGCTGAAACGCTTTGTCACGGACTATTATCCCGACTACAAGCTGCCACAGCCGGTGGTTCCAGATCGTGCGGAGAAAGTTGCCATCATCGGTTCCGGACCGGCAGGACTGGTCTGTGCCTATCAGCTCCGGCAACAAGGCTACCGTCCAACCATCTTCGAGGCGCTCCCGACTGCCGGGGGAATGCTGGCCGTCGGAATCCCGGCGTTCCGCTTGCCGCGCCGATTGCTGAATGCAGAAATAGACAGGCTGCGCGCAATCGGGATCGAGATCAAGCTGAGCACGCCCGTGGGCCGCAGCCTCGCCTTCGACGAGCTGCGCAAGAGTTTTGCCGCCGTTTTCATTGCCATCGGCGCCAACGTTGAACGGAAACTTCGAGTTCCCGGAGAAGACCTGCCCGGCGTGATCGGGGGCATTGACTTCCTGCGCCGAGTCAATCTCGGAAAGGCCGTGACCCCTGGTCAGAAGGTATTAGTCATAGGCGGGGGCAACTCGGCTCTCGACGCGGCGCGCACGGCCCTTCGCAGCGGTGCAGGAGAGGTCACGATCGTTTATCGCCGCACCCGCGCAGAGATGCCGGCCGATCAGCGTGAGGTCGAGGATGCGGAGCGCGAAGGCATCAAATTGATGTTTCTCGTTGCACCCAAGGCTTTCAAGGCTGGGCGCGGCGGTCGGGTGGCCGGGCTGGAGTGCCTGAAGATGAAACTGGGCCCGCCCGATGCCAGCGGCCGGCCTGCTCCCGTATCGATTCCCAACTCCGAGTTCGTTCTCCCGTGTGACGCCGTCATCGCCACCATCGGCCAGTCTCCCGATGTGGGCGCTTTAGGAGAGCGCTTGGGCCTTGAGACCACCAAGTGGGGAACCCTGGCAGCCGACCCGCTGACGCTGGAAACCGGGTTGCCCGGAGTGTTTGCGGGTGGCGACTGTGTAACCGGTCCTGACGTGGTGATCCATGCCCAGCTGGCCGGCAAGAAAGCTGCAATCTCCATCGACCGCTGGCTCAATCACCAGGACCTGCGCGGCGGACGCGGGTTGGAAGGGCCCTATCACACCGAATACGAAGTGGACACGCAGGGTGTGCTGATGCAGCGCCAGATACCAGTGCCATCCCTTGACCCTGCGACACGTGGAAAAACGTTTGCCGAGGTCCACGTGGGCTACACGGCGGAAGAAGCCATTGCCGAGGCCAAACGCTGTCTCGCCTGTGGGATCTGCTCCGATTGCCATCTCTGCGAGACCGCCTGTCAGGCGCACGCGATCGACTACTTGCAGCGGGAAGAGAAGATCGAACTCCAGGTGGGAGCGGTCGTCCTCGCTCCCGGCTATGAGGTCTTCGATGCGCGGTTGAAAAAGGACCTTGGCTATGGACGCTTTCCCAATGTGATCACGGCGCTGGAGTTCGAGCGGGTGCTGTCGGCGTCAGGGCCCTATTCTGGCCACGTACTGCGTCCTCATGATGGCAAGGAACCGAAGCGCATTGCGTTCTTGCAGTGTGTCGGGTCGCGAGATTTCGAACATGACTACTGCTCCTCGGTCTGCTGTATGTATGCCACCAAGGAGGCGATCATCGCCAAGGAGCATCTCGGCGAGGGGCTGCAGTGCGACATCTTTTTCATGGACCTTCGCGCCTACAGCAAGGGCTTCGAACAGTACTACCGCAGGGCGCAAGAGCTGGGCGTGCGCTACTTCCGTTCCCGTGTGCCGAGCGTGGAGGAAGTTCCCGAGACCCGGAACCTGGTGGTGAAGTATCTCGGCGAGAACGACAAGAAGCTCTCCCAGGAATACGACTTGGTTGTCCTGTCGGTAGGCATGCAGCCGCCGAAAGATGTCAAGGTGCTGGCCGAACGCTTCGGCGTGGCGCTCAACGCCTTCAACTTCTGTGAGACTTCGCCCTTCCAGCCGGCAGAGTCGTCGCGCGAAGGAATCTTCGTGGCCGGCCCATTCGCCGAGCCCAAGGATATTCCGGAAACGGTCATGCAGGCCTCAGCGTCGGCGGCGCAGGTGCTCACATACCTGAGCCAAGCCCGCGGCTCGCTGATTACGCAGAAGGTCTATCCGCCTGAAAAGGACGTAGCTGGACAGGAGCCTCGCGTCGGCGTCTTTGTCTGCCACTGCGGGACAAATATCGGCGGGGTGGCCGACGTCCCCGCCGTGGTGGAGTACTCCAAGACTTTGGCCAACGTGGTGTACGCGGAGAACAATCTCTACACCTGCTCCAACGATACCCAGGATCTGATCAAGCAAAAGATCATCGAGCATGACTTGAATCGCGTGGTGGTTGCCTCCTGCACGCCCAGGACCCACGAACCTTTATTCCGGAATACCCTGCGCGAGACGGGACTGAACCCCTACCTCTTTGAGATGGCGAATATCCGCGACCAGTGTTCCTGGGTGCACATGCACGAGCCGGAGAAAGCCACAGAAAAGTCCAAAGACCTGGTGAGGATGGCGGTCGCCAAGGCCCGGCTGCTGCAGCCCCTCACCCGGCGCTCGGTCAGGGTCAACAAGTCTGGCCTGGTTATCGGTGGCGGGATCGCCGGCATGACCGCTGCGCTGGCGCTGGCCGAGCAGGGCTTCGATGCTTACCTGGTGGAAAAAGAGGATGAGCTGGGCGGGAACTTGCGGCATATCCACTACGTGCTCGCCGGCGAGGACCCCCAGGACGAGCTGAGGCGCGTGCGCGAGCAAGTCCGGCAGAACGGCCGCATTCATCTCTTCACCGGGGCGACTATTGAAGGCATTGACGGCAACGTTGGCGAATTCAAGACGAAGATTTCAGCCAAAGGCGCAACTTCGGAGATCGCACACGGGACCGTCATCGTTGCCACCGGCGCCAAGCAGTACGAGCCGAAAGAGTACCTGTATGGGCAGGATGACAAGGTACTGACGCAGCGGGAGCTGGAGCAACGTCTGGCTGCGGGAGACGGCTTCCTCGCGACTAACGGGAAGCCAGCGCCAAAGACGGTGGTCATGATCCAGTGCGTGGGCTCGCGGGACGAGGGGCGGCCCTACTGCTCGCGCGTGTGCTGCACCGTGGCAATCAAGAACGCTCTCATGATCAAGGCGCTGTTCCCAGGGACAAATGTCTACATTCTCTACCGGGACATCAGGACGTATGGCTTCAAGGAGAGCTCCTACACCGAGGCGCGGAAAAAGGGCGTCATGTTTGTGCGCTACGAGGAAGACCGCAAGCCCGAGGTATCACGGAACCCCCATGCACTTCAGGTCACCGTCTTCGACCAAACCCTGGGTATGCCAATGTTGATTTCTGCCGACCTAGTGGTCCTGTCGGCGGGCATTGATCCGAACGAAGGCAATAAGGAGGTCGCGCAGTTCCTGAAGGTCCCGTTGAACAGTGAAGGATTTTTCCTCGAAGCTCACATGAAACTGCGCCCCGTAGACTTCATGACCGACGGCGTGTTTCTCTGCGGACTGGCGCACTCGCCCAAGACCATCGATGAATCCATCCTGCAGGCCCAGGCGGCGGCCGCCAGGGCCGCCACCATCCTGGCTCAGGACAGCCTGGAGATGGAGGCCAACATTTCCCAGGTAGTGGACGAGAACTGCGATGGCTGCGCCTACTGCGTGGACACCTGTCCGTTCAAGTCGATCACCCTGGTCGAGTACATGTGGCAGGGGTCGATTAAGAAAATCGTCGAGACCAACGAGAGCACCTGCAAAGGCTGCGGATGCTGCCAGGCGACCTGTCCCAAGAACGGCATATTCATCCGGGGATTCACCCTCGATCAAATCAGGGCCCAGATTGAGGCTGCCCTGGAGGTGGCGTGATGGAAGATAGCTTTCAACCTTTGATCCTCGCTTTCTGCTGCAACTGGTGCTCGTATGCCGGCGCCGATTTGGCTGGTGTCTCGCGCATCCAGTACCCGCCCAGCATCCGCATGGTTCGCGTGATGTGCTCCGGCATGGTCCATCCCAACCTGGTGATCGAGGCGCTGACCAAGGGCGCCGACGGCGTTCTCATGTGCGGCTGTCATCCCGGCGACTGCCACTACCAGGATGGCAACCTGAAGGCTGAGAAGAGGGCTGGCGCTCTCCGCTTGATGCTGACCGATTTCGGACTCGAAGAAGAGCGCTTTCGCCTGGAATGGGTTTCGGCAGCGGAAGGCCCAAGATTCGCCGAAGTTGTAAGCAGCTTTACCGAGCAAGTGCAGAAGCTCGGCCCCAGCCCCTACAAGTCATAAGAACTGGTTCGTCCTCAACGTGGACCGGAGACGCCGACTCTGGATCCCTAGTTGCGCGCCAGTTCAGCGGGTTCATTCCTCACATTACGCAGTGATCAGGCTCACTGCGTCCTTGTTTATAGGGTCCATACTGGAATTGTTTATGGCTGCCCATAGCCCGGCATTGGGAACAAAGCCCAATGCCGCTTGCGATGGCTACTGGTGAGCTCTCCCCGCGGCTTGCCTTGGTATTCGCGGCTGGCAGCATGTCCGTATCGGAGGTGTCAGCAATGCCAACCGTCATTGAACCGAAAACCAACGAGGAAGTAAAAGTGCAACCCGTTCCCCCCGTCTCCAACGAACCCGAACTGTTTGCCGCAGAAGTCGCGATGGAAGGCAAGAGCTCCGGCTTCATGCCCTTAGTGTTGATTGCCGGATTGATTCTGGTGGTTGGTGGAACCATTTTCTACTTTGTGAAAGGCGCGCGCGACGTTCTTACCGTACCCGTCGCGAGCAGCACGGTCACCAGGATATTGGACGAGCAGGGCCCAGCGACCATCCGTTTCAGCACCGGGACTGTAGTCTCCACCGTCAACGAAAAGCCGCAGGATCCGCACTACAAGCTGCTGGCCAAGACCGGCGTCATTGTGACCAAACCGAAGGCAAAGGGTTCCAGTTCGTTACTCGTCGCCCTGACGCCTGCGGGCGAGAAGTTGCTGAGCACCATCAAGGGTGTGCAGAAGGCCAGCAACAATGACGGGACGGTGACGTATGTGGTTCCCTTGGCTGACCGCAAGCTGGTGGACGTGTCCAACGTCACCATGATCAAGCCGCATCTGGCGCGGGTGGAATATAGCTGGAAGTGGGACCCCAATCGCTTGGGAATCGAGTTTGACGCCTCCGGCAGCCTGGTAAAGAGCTTTTCCGGTTGGGACCGCGCTACTCTCATCAAGACCTACGGCGCCGATTTTTACGGCGCGCCACCAACCAAGGCCGGCATTGTTCTGATGGAATCAGATAACGGCACCTGGAAGCCCTACGTGGAGTAGTGTGCGACGGAACGTTCGTGCAGGGAGGGGGTATCCCCCTCCCTTTCTTTATTCCTTACGTCGGCGAGCGCAGTGACTCAGTAAGGCACGAAGCGCAGCCACAGCAGACCGATTGCCAGCGTGATCAGGCTCACTGGCACACCGATTTTCATGTACTCCACGAAGCTGATGTGAGCTTCAGTTCGGGCTTTTTCCACCACGATAATATTGGCGACCGAGCCGGTGATGGTCAGATTACCCGCCAGCGTGCTGGACATTGCCAGCAGGAGCCATGCACTGCGCGCATCGTGAAACTGCGGCACCAACCCCTTCAACAACATCACGGTCGGCACGTTGCTGACGATGTTCGACAGCAACGTCACGACCGCCGCGAAGATCACAGGGTTGTGCAAGTTCAGGCGCTCGGCAGTTGTGAGCAGTTCCTGGGTAATTCCGGCTTGTTCGGCGCCGCCAAGAATCAAGAACAGACCCAGAAACAGCACCAGCAGCGACCAATCGACATCGCCGTAGATCGCTTTTGGCTCGCGGTGGCGCTGCACCAGTAACAATGCTCCCCCCGCGGCGGCGACCAGTGGCGGCGAAAATCCCAACAGAAACCCGGCCAATACAGCGAGCGTCACCGTCAGCGGCCATGCCAGATCGGTATCGGGTGCTTGGTTCTGTACCGCTGTTTGGGCAGGCAACGGGCGCGGGTCTGTGGTATCGCTCCGCAGGTGGATCCAGTGAAGCAGCGCCCAATCCACGAACAGGCCAATGAGCGCCACGGGTCCAAGGTGTGCCACGAAGTCGCGGTAGGAAATGCCTGACACCGACCCGATCAGGATGTTTTGCGGATTGCCGGTGATGGTGGCTGCGCTGCCGATGTTGGAAGCCGTCGCCAGCCCGAGCAGGTAAGGCAGTGGATGCAGCTTCATGCGTTTGCAAATGCCCAGAATCAGCGGAGCCATCACCAGGCATACCACGTCATTCACCAGAAACGCCGACAAGACGCCGCCGGTAAAGATGACGCCCGGCAGAAGGTGTTGCGGCGAGAGATGCTCGATCACCAGATGCGCAACCCACTGGAAAAAACCGGCCAGGTGCAGGCTGGCGACAATCAGCATCATGGAGAAGAGCAACACCAGGGTCGAAAAATCGATGCTGGCGATGGCCTGCGCGGGCGTAAAAACACCGAAGACAAACATGAGCACCGCGCCAATGACCGCCATCGCCGGCCGGTCGATCTTGGTGCCCGGCAGGCGGCCCACCGCGAACACGAAGTAGCTCACCAGGAAGATCGCCCAGGCGATGATCATGTGTTCATGCGTGAGCGCCCGCGCAATTGACGCGATCATTCGGCTGTGGTCCTCATTAATCGTTCAATCGTGGTGGCCTTGGCGGCAGGTGTGCTCTCAGGCAAAGGGGAAGCGGCGGCGCGATTGTGGTTTCGGTTGACAATTTCTCGGCGAGCGATCACTCTCATGCCGCCAACGCTAAAAACTTTATAACAGAAAGAAGGCGTCCTATGACTCGCATCGCGGTCGTCGTCTTGCACTCGCTGCTTTTCTCTTTGATGCTTGTGGCGCAACCGCAGCAATCGCCAGGCGCTCAGCAGAAGAGCACTTCCTCCGTGATCGCCATCGCTGATCAGGACGACGGAAAGGATATCGACCTTCCCGCCCGTGACACCCTGGTGGTCCGTCTGGAGAGCAATCCGTCAACTGGTTACAGTTGGGCGATAAAAGGCGATCCCTCGCCTCTCAAACTGGTGAAGAGTTCTACGAAGAAAACCGGTCAAAACGGCCATGCCGTAGGCGCGCCGGTCACGCAGGAGTTCAGGCTGACCGCCGTTTCCGCGGGGATAGCATCGCTTAGCTTGGAATACCGCCGGCCATGGGAACACAACGTGGCTCCGGCGAAGACGTTCCAAGTCAGAGTGAATGCGCACTGAAGCCGGAGCGGGCATGGCCAGTGGCCGACGCCGGCCATTTCGGAGGCCTGGAGTCGGTTTTTCCCGATGTTCGCGCGTCACAAACGAGTGTGACTTTGGTCGTTGCCGATCCCCGGGAAAGAGTTAGAATAGAGTTGGAATTGAAAATGATTTTCAACTTCATATTCGGCCGTCCTAAGAAACATCGCAAGCGCCAGGCCAACGCCCTCGCCGATCTGCACGTGGGAGAAAAAGCCATTCTCGCCGAGTTAGAGCTCGCTCCTCCGGTAGCGGAGCATCTCATGAACCTGGGTTTTGTGCCTGGCCTGGAAGTCACGGTGACGCGCAGCAGCCCGGGTGGAGATCCCCGCGTGTACCGGGTGGAAGGCACCGAAGTTGCCATGCGCCGCGACCTGTCACGCCACATTCACGTGGAGCTGGCTGGGGCGCCCGTGTTCGGAGACTAAGGCATGGGCGCCTCGACCATGAGCTGCCATGCGGTGGCGCGGCCCAGGGATGAATCCCTCAGCGCGTCGTATCGCACGGTGGCGGTCGTCGGCCCTCCCAATTCCGGCAAGACCACCCTCTTCAACCGGCTCACCCGTCTGCGTCAGAAAGTCGGCAATTTCCCCGGCGTCACCGTCGAACACCATACCGGATACGTGCGCGACTTCGAAGGCCATGAGGTGGCGCTGATCGATCTGCCCGGCGTTTATAGTCTGACTCCCAAGTCCGAAGATGAAAAGGTAGCGGTCGATGTCTTGAGCGGACAGATGCCGGGCACGCCACGCCCGGACGCGATCATCGTGGTTTTGAATTCCACCAACCTGCATAGCCATTTGGTATTGGCGGGCCGCGTCATCGCGCTGGGCCTGCCAACGCTGGTGTTGCTGAACATGGCCGACGAGCTGCGTAAGCAGGGCGGTCACGTGGACGTGCTGTCGTTAGCGCGCCAGTTGGGTACCCCAGTTGCGCTGGTCAGCGCCACTACCGGCGAAGGCATTGTCGCGGTGCAGAATTTTCTATCCTCGGCGGCAGCCAGCCCCGAGCCCTTGGAACTGCCCGTAGTCGGAAGCACGCGCGGTTATCGCGAGTGGGCCGTGAAGGTGGGCACGAATGCGAGGTATCGCCGTCCGGCAACTCCGGTTTGGACGCAACGGCTTGACTCCATATTCCTGCACCGCACCTGGGGCGCAGTCATCTTTGGCGTGGTCGTCATCGGTGTCTTTCAGACGATCTTCGCGATTGGCCAGCCCCTCTCGAACCTGCTGCAGCATTTCCTCGATGTCAGCGGCTTGCAGATTAGCAGTCATCTGCCGCACGGGATGTTCAGTTCGCTCATCGTGAACGGCGTGTGGAAGGGAACCGGTTCGGTGTTGGTCTTCCTGCCGCAGATTCTGCTGCTGTTCTTGGTCATCGGAATTCTCGAGGACTCCGGATATCTTTCGCGCGCCGCGGTCATCGCCGACCGCACCATGTCCCGGGTTGGCCTGAACGGTAAGAGCTTCATACCGCTGCTGTCGGCGTATGCGTGCGCAGTGCCGGCCATCATGGCAACGCGCACCATCGAGAACAAGCGCGATCGCATTGCCACCATCCTGATCGCGCCCTTCATGACGTGCTCGGCGCGCCTTCCGGTTTACACCATGGTGATCGCGGCGTTCCTGCCGAACCGGCCGGTGCTCGGCGTCTTTCTGGGAACGCGAGCGCTGGCGATGCTGGGGCTGTATGTTCTCGGCTTCCTGATGGCGGTGTTCACGGCGCGGCTGCTGAAGTCGTCGGTTCTGAAGAGCAAGGACGCGCCCTTCATTCTGGAGATGCCGCCTTATCGCTGGCCCACGCTTGTTTCCCTGGGATTGCGGCTGGTGGATCGCGGCAAGGCATTCCTCTATCGCGCGGGCACAGTGATCATGCTGGTTTCGCTGCTGCTATGGGCGGCGACCAACTTCCCCATGCATCATGGGCAACCGCCCGCAGTGCAAGACAGCGTCGTTGCCTGGGTGGGTCACGCCATCGAGCCTGCCATTCGTCCGCTAGGGTTCGATTGGAAAATCGGAGTTGGACTGCTGACCTCCATCGCCGCGCGCGAGGTGATTATCGCTACGCTCGGAACCTTGAACGGAATCGATCCCCAATCCCACGCTGTTGATTTGCAGGCGGCGTTGAAGCAAGAGCTCACGCCCGCGGGCGCCGTCGCCCTGCTCGTCTTCTTTGCGTTCGCCATGCAATGTATGTCCACCATTGCCGTGGTGCGTCGCGAAACCAACGGATGGAAGTGGCCGGTACTGCAGTTCAGCTACATGACTGTGGTCGCTTACATCTCGGCCTTCGCGGCCTACAACATCGTCGGACATCTCGTTCACTGAGTTATCTCCCGCTTGCTCATTGGGGTAAAATCATCGAATCGGAATTCGGCATGGCAACCGTACAGATTTCGCTTGAAGAGTACCTGCGGACGAGCTACCACCCTGACCGTGACTACGTCGAGGGCGAGGTGCAGGAGCGCAACTTGGGAGAATTTGATCATGCGGCAGTGCAGGCATTCCTGACTAGCTGGTTTTATCAACACAGACAAGATTGGCGTCTGCACGTGTTGGTCGAGATGCGAGTCCGTGTCTCCCCCGAGCGCGTGAGAATCCCGGATGTCTGCCTGGTTGCACGAGGCGGGGAAATCGAGCAAGTTCTTACCAAACCTCCGCAGGCAGTTATCGAGATACTCTCTCCGGAGGATCGCATCTCGCGTTACAATGAGCGGCTCGCAGACTACCGTCGGATGGGCATTCCAAATGTTTGGGTGATCGATCCCGCCAATCGAGTGGGCTATGACTGCAGCACGGCAGCGTGGTTGCCGGTTGAGGAATTTCGCGTAGCCGGTTCAGCGATATTTCTGCAGCTTAACGATTTGTGGAGCGAATTGCAGGCGAATCACTGATCGGGAAGCCACAGGCTTTCCTACTCAACTACTTCAACCGCGAAGTTCCTTCACCAGCCCCGGCAATACTTCTCCCGCCTTGCCCAGCACCACCTCATCGAAGAACTTGCTGTTGGCGGGCTCTTCCGGTCCGATGTAGATGGCGCGGGTGCGATTGATGCGGGCCATGCGCACGAAGCTGGCCGCCGGCTCGACCACGCCCGAGGTCCCCACGGTCAACAGCACGGTGCAAACTCGGAGCTGCTCGAAGATGCGATCCATGGCAAAGGGCACTTCGCCGAACCAGCAGATGTGTGGTCGCAGCAGCGCGCCACATTGCAGGCAGGTGGGAATTTCTGCTCGCGAAAGATACAGACGCTCGTCGTCAAAGGGTGCGATATGGCAGGTTTCGCGCGAGCAGCGGGTCTGCATCAAGCGGCCATGCATGTGAACGAGGCGCTGGGAGCCGGCTTGTTCGTGCAGCGAATCGACGTTCTGCGTGCAAAGAAAGAAGCGCTCGTCCAGCGCGCGCTCCAGTTCCGCCAGGGCCCGGTGACCGGGATTGGGACTGACCGTTGCCGCCCGCTTGCGCCGCTCGGAATAAAATTGCCAGACCAGTTCGGGATTGGCGTGGAAAGCTTGCGGGTGGCTACCTCTTCCACCCGATGTCCGCGCCAAAGTCCATCGACGCCGCGAAAGGTCGGGAGCCCGCTTTCGGCACTGACGCCAGCACCCGTCAACACGAACACGCGGTCCTGCGATGTCAGCGATTGAGTCATTATCCTTCTTAACTGAAGTGTCGGTGGCTGGCCACCCTTGAGGCGCTTGCCTAATAATGGGTCGCAGCATGGTGCTGGCCGATGCTGCGATGTGCCCCAATTGGTTACCTAATCCTACCGCGTTTCTATATACTGAGTGGTTCGGTCGCCTTCGGTTTTCGGGTCCGAGAAACCAGCGGTCGCATCCGTCCGGCCGCTAGGGAATCTATAACTTATACATCCGAGACGCAAAGGCCGAGGCTACAGGTCGCGGCAGCCCGGCCGGGGAGTTTGTCATCTTTTGTCCACCCTAACGATATCGAACCAGACCACTGGCGTTGACAGCGAGAAGCTGGAACGCGCCATGGACGCCTTCCGCCGCTGGGGCTACCTGCAGGCCAATCTTGATCCCCTGGGGCACTTCGGCCCGCTTTCCCATCCTGAATTGAACATCTCTGGCGAGGGCGTCGATCTGGCACGCCGTATCTACTGCGGCAGCATTGGTGTCGAGTTCATGCACATCCCTGATCCGGAGCGGCGCCAGTGGATCCAGGAGCGCATGGAGTCGCCGCAGCCGGAGCCGGTTGACCGCTCAAGAATTCTCGATCAACTGGTGCGCGCCGACGTCTTCGAGCAGACGATTCACTCCCGCTACATCGGGACCAAGCGCTACTCGCTGGAGGGAAACACAGCACTCATTCCGCTGCTCGACGAAATTCTGAACACTGCCTCGGCGCAAGGCGCCGAGCAGGCTGTACTGGGAATGAGCCATCGCGGGCGCCTCAATGTGATCATCAACATCGTGAGCCGTCCGGCGGCGGAGATTTTCGCCGGATTCGAGGACGTCGACCCGCGAAGCGTGCTGGGCGGCGGCGACGTGAAATATCACGTCGGCGCGACCGGAATTTTCACCGGCGCCAGTGGCGGTCAGGTGCGCATTCACCTGGTCTCCAATCCCAGCCATCTGGAAGCCGTCGATCCCGTGGCGGTGGGGCGCGCGCGGGCCAAACAGACGCGAATCGGGCGCGAGGGCAAGACCAAGATTCTGCCGGTCCTGATGCACGGGGACGCCGCCTTCGCGGGGCAGGGAATCACGGCGGAGACCTTGAATCTTGCCAACCTGCGCGGCTACACCGTCGGTGGCACAGTCCATATCATCGTCAACAATCTCATCGGTTTTACCACCAACCCGAGCGATGCCTATTCGGGCCGCTTCTCCTCCGATCTTGCCAAGCGGCTGCCGATCCCAATCTTCCACGTCAACGGCGAGGACCCTGATGCGGTGGTGCGTGTCGGCCGCATGGCGCTCGAGTATCGCTACGACTTCGGTACGGATGTGGTGGTTGATCTCATCGGCTTTCGTCGCCACGGCCACTCCGAGGTGGACGACCCGACCATCACCCAGCCGATCCTGTACCGCAAAATCAAAGATCATCCCTTGCTGTATCAGATCTACGCCCGCAGCGTCGGTCTGGATGCGCAACCGCACGTCGAGAAATTTCAGGCCGAACTTGATGCCGCCGAAAAGGCCGGCAAGAGCATGGTGAAGAAGCCGGCGATGCGCCAGTTGCCCAGCTACTGGTCGCCATTTCACGGCGGCCCGTACAATCCCGCCGATGAAGTTGACACTGGACTGACAGTCGATCGCTTGCACCAGATTACCGATGCCTTGGTGAAGTACCCCGAAGACTTCCACATCCATCCCAAGGTGCAGAAGCTGCTGGAGCAGCGCCGCGAGATGGGCTACGGCAGGCGTCCGCTGGATTTTGGTATGGCCGAGGCACTGGCGTTCGGATCGCTGGCGTTGGAGAACGTGCCGATCCGCCTCAGCGGTCAGGACAGCCGGCGCGGCACCTTCAACCAGCGACATTCCGTGCTGATCGACATCGTTGACGAGAAGGAATACGTGCCGTTGTGTCATCTGGCGCCGCAGCAGGCCCGGGTCGAAATCTACAACTCGGAACTATCCGAGGCCGCAGTCATGGGTTTCGAATACGGATATGCGCGTGACTATCCAGAAACCCTGGTCGCCTGGGAAGCGCAGTTCGGTGACTTTGCCAACGGGGCGCAGACCGTCATCGATCAGTTCGTCGTCTCAGGCGAGGACAAGTGGGACCTGTTGAGTGGGCTAGTGTTGCTGTTACCGCATGGCCACGAAGGCCAGGGGCCGGAGCACTCCAGCGCGCGCATCGAGCGTTATCTGCAACTGTGCGCGCGCGACAACATGCAGGTCTGCCAGCCCTCGACGGCCGCGCAATACTTCCATCTGCTGCGCCGGCAGGTGTTACGCAAATGGCGCAAACCGCTGATCTGTTTCACGCCGAAAAGCATGTTGCGCCATCCCGAGGCCATGTCGCCACTGAGTGAATTAGAGCGCCCGCGCTTTCAGGATGTTATTGCCGATGAGACCGCTCTTCATGCCAAACGCGTGTTGCTGTGCACCGGAAAGATCGCTCACGAACTGAGGATGGAGCGCAGAAAGTTGAAGATGCAGGGGCCGGCGATCATCTCGCTGGAACAGATGTATCCCTTCCCGGAAGACGAGTTGCGGGAACTTCTGGGCCGATACAAGAATGCCGCTGAGTTCATCTGGGTGCAGGAAGAGCCGGCGAACATGGGAGCGCTCACCTTCGTTACTCCTCGCCTGAAGCGATTGGTTGGCTCCAAGTTGCGCAGCATCAAGCGTGCCGCTAATGCGACCCCGGCAACCGGTTCTGCGAAGGCCCACGAACTGGAACAAAAAACCCTTCTCACGCTGGCCTTGGGCAAGGGAGAGTAAGCTCACACCTGCCGATTCGACCCCGACTTCCGCGAAGATGTCTGCGACGGGGCATTCTGTATTTACTACTCAGTTATATCTCTAATTGTAAAATAACTCATATATAAATACAGGAAACGAGTGGCCAAGCCAGTCCCTTCTACAACCTTAGTTGTACGAGAGTGCGATCCCATCCCCGGCCAATTCTACGGAATCCGGAATACCGGGGCTGGGGTTTCTACAAAATAGAATAGACGCAAGGGTTGGATAGACGTAACTTGTTTGTAATGAACGTGTATGTAGTGGCTATTCTCGTGCATAAAGGATGGTAGGGCGAATTCCTAAATTCCCCTTTCCAGACAATTTGTTGCGGAGAGAGTTCGGAGAAGGATTGAACGACTGTCAGGACAGCTTGTTAGGAAGTAAGCGTAGATGCAAATACTGTATCGATATTGTGCATAACCACCTAAGGAGGGGAGCGGAATGCGAAACCTACTAAAGAACCTTCTGATACTCGGATTGATATCGCTGTTGCCAGTCGCAGTATGGGGGCAGGCAATCAGCGGCGATATCGTCGGGACAGTGAGGGATTCGAGCGGCGCGGTTGTTGCCGACGCAACAGTTGACGCGACGCAGATCTCAACCAACCTAAAGTCCACCACCAAGACCAACTCCACCGGCGAATTCCACTTCGTCAACTTGCCGGCTGGCCGCTACACGATATTAGTAACAACCGCCGGTCTCAAGGGCGGCTCTGAAGTCGAGGTAAAGTTGAACCAGACGGCAACCGCCAACATTACGGCGAGTGTTGCCGGTTCCGCCACCACGGTCGAGGTGAGCGGCGCAGTGGCCACCATCGACACCACGACCCCTCAGATCCAGAGCACGTTCGAGTCCAAGCAGGCGCAGGATATCCCTTGGGCCTCGAATAATAGTGGTTCTGGGGTGCTGAACCTCTCGCTGTTGGACGCTGGAGTGGCGTCAGGCGGCGGCATCGGCGCTGGCACCGGCCCGTCCGTTTCGGGTCAGCGGCCGCGCAACAACAACTTTACGATTGAAGGCGTCGATAACAACGACAAGTCGACGACCGGTCCTCTGGTGCAAGTGCCCAACGACGCGGTTGACCAATTCACCGTCCTCCAGAACCAGTTCGCGCCCGAGTTTGGTCACTCTTCCGGCGGACAGTTCAACCAGACGATCAAGAGCGGCAGCAACCAATTCCACGGCCGCCTTTATGAGTACTTCGAGAACAAGGACCTGAACGCGATCGACACCAGAAATGCAATCGCACAAAGGGCCAATGACCTGACGCCGTTCAACCCCCGTTACGACAATAACCGCTGGGGCGGACAAGTCGGCGGGCCGATCATTAAGAACCGGCTTTTCTTCTTCGACAACGCCCAGTACAACTCGCTCGGCGAAGCTGGTACCACAGGCACGGCGATCTCGCCGACCGCGGCAGGCTACGCGATGCTGAGCAGCCTGTATCCCGGATCCAACAATCTTGCGGTGATGCAAAAGTATGTGCCGGCGGCATCCAGCCAGTCGGGTTTCATCTGCGCAGTACCGCTCCCTGATGGCGTCAACTGCCCGGCGGGCCAGCTCACGGTTCCCGCTGGCAATCTCTCGTTCTCGGGTCCATCGTATTTCAACACCTTTACCAACACCGCATCGATTGACTTCAATATTTCCTCGGCGGACCAACTGCGCTTCCGCTACGTGTATGAGAAGCAGAATGGAATCGACACCGCGGCCCAGATCCCGGCATTCTGGCAAACGATTCCCTACCGGTATCACACCGTAGCACTGAGTGAGTACCATACCTTCACTCCCTCGTTGACCAACGAGTTCCGTTTCGGCTTCAACCGGTTTTTCAACACAACGCCGTCGGGACCTTTTACGTTCGGCAGTTTCGACTTCCCCAACATCACGTTGAATGATCTCAGCGGCCTCAATATCGGACCGGACTCCAACGCTCCGCAAGAGACAATTCAGAATACCTATCAGGGCGTTGACAACGTAAGCTGGGTGAAGGGCAAGCACAACTTCAAGTTCGGCGCCGAGTATCGTGAGTACATCACTCCGCAGTCGTTCACGCAACGGGTTCGCGGCGACTACCAATATTCGTCCACGGCGCTGTTCGCCGAGGACCAGGCGCCGGATGTATTCGGTGAGCGGTCCGCGGGCAACATTATTTACCACGGTAACCAGCAGGCGGTTTACCTCTACGGCAACGACGAGTGGCGCATCACGCCGAACTTGTCGTTAAACCTGGGGTTGCGTTATGAGTTGACGACTGTGCCCCTGGCGCAGAGTGAATTCCAGCCCCTCAACGCAATTTCCAACGTGCCGGGGTTGATCACCTTCGGCGCTCCGCAGAAGCAAACCAAGAACTTCGCTCCGCGCGTAGGCTTTGCTTATTCGCCGGGCAGCTCGGGTGATACGTCCATCCGCGGCGGCTTCTCGATGGCCTACGATGTGCTTTACGACAACCTGGGCATCCTCTCGCTGCCACCGCAGTTGTCGCAGACTTGCGACATCGGCAACCCCGCGTGCAATTATAGCCAGAATGCATTTCTGGCCAATGGCGGCATGCCGGCGATTCTGCTCCCCATTACCGACCCAGCAACGGCACGCGGGTTAACCGCTGCGTTCGATCCCAACCAGAAGCTGCCTTACAGCGAAACCTGGACCCTTGGGATACAGCACACCTTTGCCAAGAAGTACGTGGCCGAGGTGCGTTACGTAGGAACCAGGGGCATCCACTTGCCAGTGCAGCAACGCATGAACATTCAAAACGGGGTCACCCCCTCGAACGCCCTGCCGACCTATTTAAACGCCCCCACACAGGCCCAGCTCGATGCGTTGCCGAACACTCTGGACGGCCCGGGCGGCTTGCTTGATCAGTCGGCCTTTTATGGTAGCGGCACTGGAGGCTTCGTGCCCGCGTACTTTAACAATGGCTTCTACAGCGACATCGTATCGTTTCAGCCTTGGGGAGCTTCGAGGTACAACGGCCTGCAAACCCAGCTAAGCCGCAGCTTCACCAATGGCCTCCAGTTCCAGGCGGCTTGGACTTGGAGCCATAACTTCGACAACTCCACGGCTGATGTATTCTCCACCTACCTGACGCCGCGCCGGTCACAGGACTTCCAGTGCTACTCTTGCGAGTGGAGCACCTCTGCGCTGGACCGTCGTCATCGCGTGACGTTGGAAGCCATCTACGACCTACCCTTCCTCAAGAACGCTAACTGGTTCATGAAGAACGTGGTCGGCAACTGGGAATTCGTCCCGGTGTACACCTTCGAATCGCCGGAAATGGCCACCGTGCAGAGCGGCGTCGATGCCAACCTGAACGGAGACTCGGCAGGCGATCGTACCATCTACAATCCCGCGGGCATACCCAACACCGGATCCGGTGTGACGCCGCTGCTCAACTCGTCGGGCTACACGGTCGCCTATCTGGCGAACAATCCGAATGCCCAGTACATCACGGCGTCGTACGGCGCCCTGGCCAACGCCCCACGCAATACGCTGGCCATGCCGCACATCAACAACTGGGACATGTCAGTAGTGAAGCGCTTCAACATCACCGAGCGGCAATCGGTGGAGTTCCAGGCGCAGGCCCTGAACATATTCAATCACCCGCAGTTCACTCCTGGGTATATCAACGATATCGCGTCGCTTGGGCAGTCAGGATCGCTCATCCGCACCATATTGTTGCCTGACAATGCAAACTTCAATCAACCGAACTTGGTGTTCTCTTCCAACCCCCGCACTATGACGCTGGTATTGAAGTACATCTTCTAGTTGCGGTTGTTGAGCTTGTAGTACTCGGGGAGCCTTCGGGCTCCCCTTTTTTGTCTCTGCCTAGGCGCAGGACGGCCACCCATTCCCGGATACGGCAGGCTGCACGGAACACAAGAGTATCGCGCGGAGCAGCTCTGGATCCGAGGCGCAAAGCTGTCAAATTGCATCAAACTGAATAATGAAAGAGAAGCAGCCCGTTTTTTGCGGCAAAAAGTTATTCCTCGTATTCCTGTCCCGCTGGCTGTTGTTCTGCGTGGCCAGTTGCGGGAGTGGCACCACGGGTGACAACCCCGGCGTCGCAACCTGGGACTATTCGGCGCTGGGCGACTCGCTGGCTTCCGGTGTGCTAGCCCAGGAAGGCTACGTGGCCCGTTATGCCAGCTACGCGAACCAGGATACCGGCTCCAATATCAATACCATCAACCTGGGCGTGCCCGGTTGGCACAGCGGCGATCTGCTGAACGCGATTCAAACCGATCCGGTTGTGCGTAACCACATCGCCAATTCGCAAGTGGTGGCTTGGGACATCGGTGGAGACGATGTGGCCAACGCCGCATGACCATTACACGCAGGGCACCTGTGGCGGCGCCGATAATCTGGACTGCGTCCGCACTGCGGTGATTTCTTTTGAGCAGAACTGGAGCGCCATCATCACCGAGTTACTGACCCTGCGCGGCACTAACGACACCATTATTCGCAGCATGGACATCTATGATCCCTATGTCGCTGCCGACATGCAGAAGGGGATCTTTACTCTTGAACCGTGAAGCTTTGTTTTGGGGATTTATAAGTTGTTGCAAGAGTGGCTCCTCAGGTAGGACTCGAACCTACAACCCTCCGGTTAACAGCCGGATGCTCTGCCATTGAGCTACTGAGGAGTGTCTGTGCGCTGTCAGCAGCGCGTCAAGTTGTAGCTGTATTGTAGCGGCAGCGACGCGCGTCGTCAAAGATTTGCGACACTTGACGCGATCGTGACGTTCCGTTTTGGCGCAAAGGAAGTGCCGCCGATTGCCGATGGCCTTGTAGCGCCATGGCGCCGCTCTCGACGCCATAATCGCGGACTGCCTACCCTCTGCACTGGTAAACTCGATGCAATGAATTCTTATGACGTCATCCGTTATTCGCTATTCTCGCTCAGCGCCTCACTCCTGCTGCTGGCAACCGCACCGGCACAGAACCACAACAACAGCAGCACCTCATCTACGATGAACATTCCCAAGCCTCCCGCTACCAAGCAGCAGCCCGTTACCGACGACTACTTCGGCCACAAGATTGTTGACCCATACCGCTGGCTGGAGGATGGTAGCAGTGCCGAAACGCAGCAATGGGTGGCGGCGCAACTGGCCTATACGCGCAGCATCCTCGACAAACTGCCGGGCCGGGATAAACTGCACGACCGCATCGAGCAGTTGATCGAAATCGGCAATCTGGGCGAGACGGAGGTGGGTGGCGAGTATTATTTCCACACTCGCCGTGAAGGCAAACAGAACCAGCCGGTGCTTTACGTCCGCAAACACGTGGACGGCAAGGACGAAGTGCTGGTGGATGTCAACCCGCTCTCCAAGGGCGGGACGGTGGCGCTCGACTGGTGGCGGCCATCGCACGACGGAAAGTTTGTCGCTTACGGCACGTCCGAAAGTGGCTCCGAGATGAGCACGCTGCACGTCATCGAAACCGCCACCCACAAGCTGCTGCCCGATACCATCGAACGCACCCGCGCCGCCAGCATAGCGTGGAAGCCCGACGACAGCGGTTTTTATTACACGCGTTATCCCAAGAAGGGTGATGTTGCGGAAGGCCAGGAGATGTACAACCGGCACGTCTTCTATCACCCGCTGGGCGGAGATACCGCAAAGGACCCGCTCATTTTCGGTGAAGGCCGCGACCCGCAGGATTGGCCGAACGTAACCTTATCGAACGACGCCCGCTGGCTCAGCATCATAGTGGCGCAGGGTTGGACCAAGACCGAACTCTTTCTCCAGGACGTGCAAACCGGCGCCCCAGCGATTCGCATCAGCACCGGCAAGGACTTTCTCTACTTTGCGGAGCCGTACGACGGCGATCTCTACATCCTGACCAACGAAGATGGCCCGCACTTCCGCGTCTTCAAGACTCCGGTAACGGCGCCGGCACGCGAACACTGGCGCGAGATCATTCCGCAATCCGATGCCGTGCTCTCGTCGCTCCACATCATCGGCGGACAACTTTTCGCCCGCTACGAGTTGAACGCGCACTCGCTGCTCAAGCGCTTCACCACCGACGGCAAGCCACTCGGTGAAGTGGAACTCCCGACCCTCGGCACGATCGTCAATATCGGCGGCGAGTACGACAGCACCAGCGCGTTCTATGTCTTCACTTCATTCACCGTACCCGCTACGATCTACCGCTTCGACATTCAGACGGCGAAGAGCACACTGTGGGATTCAGTCCCAACCGGCATCGACACCAACAAGTACGAGACCCGGCAGGTGTGGTACACCTCGAAGGACGGCACTCGGGTGCCGATGTTCCTTGTCCTGCGCAAGGGACTGAAGCTCACCGGCCACAACCCGGCCATGCTGACCGCCTATGGCGGCTTCAACGTCAGCCTGACGCCGGAATTCAGCAAGGTGCTGTTTCCGTGGCTGGATCACGACGGCGTGTACGCCATGGCCAACCTGCGCGGCGGCTCCGAATTCGGTGAAGATTGGCATCGCGCCGGCATGCTCGACAAAAAGCAGAACGTCTTCGACGATTTCATCGCCGCGGCGGAGTATCTGGAGAAGGAAGGCTACACCGACAAAGAACACCTGGCAATTCGTGGCGGCAGCAATGGTGGCCTGCTGATGGGCGCTGCACTCACGCAACGGCCTGATCTGTTTCGCGCCGTCATCTGCCAGGTGCCGCTGCTCGACATGCTGCGCTACCAGAATTTCCAGATTGCCAAGCTGTGGGTACCGGAGTACGGTTCGTCGCTGGACGCGAAGCAGTTCGAATGGCTGTACGCCTACTCGCCGTATCACCGCGTCAAGGAGGGCACTGCGTATCCGGCGGTGCTCTTCATGACTGCCGACACCGACACGCGCGTCGATCCCATGCACGCCAAAAAGATGACCGCGCTGCTTCAGGCGGACAACAGCGGGCCGAATCCGATTCTGCTGCGCATCGAGCCGAAGGCCGGACACGGCGCGGGCAAGCCCATCTCGAAGCAGGTGGAAGAGTGGACCGACATCTACTCGTTTTTGTTCTGGCAGTTGGGCATGACGCCGTAATATTGAGTCGGCACTCGCACCACGTCGTTCTTGCTTCCTGCACCATCTTGCAGCAGTTGCAAGGGATCGCAAAAAATAGTTTTGCACAGACAATGGCTTCGCGCGCAGTGTTTGGATCGACCAAGTCATTGATTGCAAATGCTCTTGTGGGAAATTCACAATAAGAGTGAGATTCCCAAGAAATCCACAGGGGGAATCACCTGCTACCCTTTGGAGTCTCGACAAACGCGGGACAGCGCGGCGCGACATTACTAACGGATAAGGTGGAGGAAATCTTGGCATCAGACTCCCTGTTTCCCGCAGTCACGGCTCGGCAGCCGAGCGGCGAAGGCATCCTGCCGTCTCAGGAAATTCGCACCTTTATCGACACGGGCATCATCCGTTCGACTCGCGAGATTCCCGAGGCCCAGATCCAGCCAGCCAGCATCGACCTGCGCTTGTGGCACGAAGCGTACCGGGTCCGCGCCAGATTCCTGCCGGGGAGATCCACCACGCTGCTCAATAAGGCCACCGCTAACGGCCTGCTCGAGAAAAAGATCGACATAACCGAGCCGACCCTGCTGGAGAAGGGGGTCGTGTACATCATCCCCTTGATGGAGAGTCTGGCGCTTCCTTCCGACGTTTACGGAATCGCCAATTCGAAAAGTACAACGGGGCGGCTGGATATTTTCACCCGGCTAATTACCGAAACCGGTGACGAGTTCGAGCATGTCCGAAAAGGGTATTGCGGTGGATTGTATGTAGAGGTGGTTTCGCGAACCTTTCCAATCGTCGTGCAATGTGGCATGAGGCTCAATCAATTGCGGTTTGTGCGCGGCAAGTCCAACGCTGCTGCGGATGACGACCTGAAGGAGTTGGCTAAAGGGGATGGTTTGGTGTTGAGCGATGAAAACGGCTCGGGGCAAGCCGACATCAATCGAGGCCTATACATGACCGTTGACCTCCAAGGCAACGGACATTCCGAGGTTGTCGCTTATCAGGCCAAGAAGCACGCCCCCTCCATAGATCTTAGCCGGGTCAACTACTACGACCGGGCCGAGTTCTGGACTCCTATCGACCGGCCGCGCAACGGCCAATTCATTCTCGAGCCGGGAGAATTTTATCTCCTGGCATCGAAGCAACGAGTTCGCGTGGGACCTGACCATGCGGCTGAAATGGTGGCCTACGACCCAACCATTGGAGATTTCCGCGCCCACTATGCCGGCTTCTTTGACCCCGGCTTTGGATACGGAATGCGCGGGGAAATCCCCGGGACCAAGGCGGTGCTCGAAGTCCGCGTGCATGAGATGCCCATCGTCTTAGAGGACGATCAATACGTGGGCAGGCTGCACTATTACAAGATGGCGGCTATTCCCGAGAAGGTTTACGGCGTTTCCATAGGTTCGTCCTACCAGCAGCAAGGATTGGCTCTCAGTAAGCAGTTTAAACCAGAACAGCAATACACATCAGACCCCGCTTCCGGTGCTACCGCTACTGTAAAAGCAAAGGACACTCCAGAAACCGCGCATTGCGAAAGCATCGAAAAGCCAAGCACTACGGATGCGGAAGACGACGACTCCATTCTAAACATTGCTTTCCACAATCGCGGTGAGCATAGATTAAACGCCAAGAATCGTTGAAGAGGCTCTCCGCGCCATCGAATTCTCCCAAAGCCGGGCTGCGCTATATACTGAATAATCCAGTCGATCGGCTGCGCCCCGATCCATTATGAGACGATCCCCCATCCTTGCCGCAGTCGCCCTGGTTGCACTTCTGGCCGGCGAGACTGGATGCCTGTTCCGCACCCGTGTCGTCGAGATGCGGACCAGCACGGCCAAACTGCAGACGGCCACCAAACAGGAGCTGGTGGACCGTATCAACCAGCAAGCCTTGCAGATCAAGACCCTGAACGCGACCGTCGAGATTGCTACCTCCGTGGGAGGAGAAAAGAAAGGCAAGGTTACCGACTACCAGGAGATCATGGGCTACATTCTGGTGCGCAAGCCGGACATGCTGCGCATGATCGGGCTGTTTCCCATCGTGCGCAACAAGGCCTTTGATATGGTGAGCGATGGAGATCGCTTCAAACTGTCCATTCCGGCAAAGAACAAGTTCTACGTTGGCAGCGCCGAGGTCACCCGACCTGCGGCCAACCCGCTGGAGAACCTGCGGCCCCAGGTCATCTACAACGCACTGTTCCTGCCGGCGATCGATAACGATGAAATTGCGGTTTTGGAGAACGACACCGAGACCGTGGTGGACGCGAAGACCAAGAAACTGGTGCAGCAGCCGGATTATGTTATCGACATCATCCGCCGTTCCGACTCCGGCTCGGGCTGGTATTTGTTCCGCAAGATCCTATTCGAGCGCGTGAACCTGGTTCCCCACCACCAGATTATTTACGACACCACCGGCGAAATCGCTACCGAAGTCACCTATCAGGTCTACAGGGATTACACCGGCGTCAGCTATCCAACAGTGATTGAGATTGAGCGCCCACAGGAGGAATACTCCATCCGGCTGACCGTTAACAAGCTGATCATGAATGACCCGATCAGGGATGATCAGTTCGCCTTGCAGCAGCCACCGGGCTCGCAGATGGTGGACCTCGATTACCCACAGAACGCCCCCGCCAAGGGCGCCCCGGCTCCCGGACCAAGCGCTAACACCTGGCCCAAATAGGCCGGCCAGCTTTGGCATTACCGCAAGCTGTTCTGAAACGCCGCCTCGCTAACGCTCTACGTGCCACATGTATCGCTCCGCAGGAGCTTGTGCCGTCACCGAGATTGCTAAGCAGTATCCCGACGTGAAACTGGAGTACGCTTTGGTGGATTCGTTCGCCATGCAGATGATCACGACGCCTGCACGCTATTACGTGGTGCTCACCGAAAACCTGTTTGGCGACATCCTTTCGGACGAAGCCTCGGTAATTTGCGGATCGCTGGGCATGCTGGCGTCGGCGAGTATCGGCGGCTGGTGAGCCCAGCCACAGCCGCAGCTGTCGCGGGACACTTCGTCGATGTTCGCGGCTGGCATTACAAGGAGTAAAGATGGAACCGTTTCGCCAACATCGCGGGGCCGTTGTGCCACTGCTGCGGGAGAACATCGACACCGACCAGATCATCCCCAAGCAACATCTGAAGAGCATCGAGCGCACCGGTTTTGGCGTCCACCTCTTCTCGGGTTGGCGTTTCCATGGCGATGGAACGCCGTGGCACGATTTCGTGCTCAACCAGGAGCACTACTGTTGCGCAAGCATCTTGGTGGCTGGAAAGAATTTTGGTTGCGGCTCCTCACGAGAACACGCAGCCTGGGCGCTGTCGGAGTTTGGCTTCCGCGCCATCATCGCCCCATCGTACGCCGATATCTTTCGCACCAACGCGGGCAACAACGGCCTGTTGCTGATCGAAATGGAAGAGCCGCTGGTCCGCCGCATTGCGGAAAGCGCGCAGACCCAGCGGCCGTATGAATTGACGATTGATCTTGAAGCGCAAACGATCGCCGATGAGTTTGGTCTCTCTGAAGGCTTTGCGGTCGAAGCATTCCGCCGTCATCGCCTCTTGCACGGGCTGGATGAGATTGGGATGACGTTGCTGCACGAAGCTGACATTGCGCGCTCGAAGAATGCCGCCACACGTTCCTGCAGCGCGGTACATGAACCCCTGACAACTGCTCAAACCTGCGGCGTATAGACTGCCCATCCTCGCGGGCTGGCCCAAAAGCCGGCGTGACCACCGGCCGAGGTGGTCCTGGAATCGCTCTACACCCGGGCGGATTGCTCGTCCGGGCCCAGCGGCAGGAAGTACTGCGTGCCGCGGATGGGCTCGCTGACCCGCCGCAGCAATGCCTGCAAGTCTTCGCTGCGTTCCACGAAGTCGATCTCGGAGGTGTTCACGATCAGCAGGTCCGACGAGGTGTAGTGAAAGAAAAAGTGTTCGTACGCCTTGATCACCTCTTCCAGATAGTCGTCGCTGATGGCCTTTTCGCCGGGGGCGTTCTTTTTCTTCAGCCGCTTCTTCAGCACCTCGGGCGTGGCTTGTAGGTAAATGACCAAATCGGGCGTGGGCACGTTTTGCCGGAACAGCTCGTAGTAGCGGTTGTAAACCTCCAGCTCCGCATCGCCCAGATTAAGGCAAGCGAACAGCTTGTCCTTTTCGAAAATGTAATCGGCAACGTAGGTCTTGTTGGGATTGCGCTTGACGTCGAGGCTGCCCAGTTGCTCATAGCGCGCGATCAGGAACGCGAACTGCGCCTGGAAGGCGGCCCCGCGCTCGCCGTCGTAGAACGATCGCAGAAACGGGTTACGCTCAGGCTCGGTGATGCGCTGCGCGTGCAGGGTTTCCGCGATGACCTGGCAGAGGGTGCTCTTGCCGACGCGAATCGGGCCTTCGACTGCGATGTAGCGGGGTGGTTCGAAAAGGTTCGCCATGGGAATAAAACGTTACGAATCGCAGAATATCTTGCCTGCCGCCTGGGCGCAATTGTCGTGATAGTAAATGTTGGCCCGAGTTTTCCACCGGGGAACGCCGCCGCGGTTACAATCGAGCCAATTCCATGATTGCAGGACTCATTGGCGGCGCCGGGATTGCGGGACTGGCTTGCTGGGCGGGCTACCACACCATGTCGCCCACCTCGCAGCTTTATGGCCAGACATTCGTCGGCCTGGGCCCCGGCTCGCGCCTGCTGGCGCTCACCTACGACGACGGGCCTAACGATCCCTATACCTGGCGCATGATGGAAGTACTGGAACGCCACGGCGTGAAGGCCACATTTTTTCTCATTGGACAATATGTTCAGCAGACACCCGAGATTGCGCGCGCCCTGGTCGCTGCCGGTCATGCCATTGGCAGCCATACCTGGAGCCATCCCAACCTGATTTTTGCACCGGCGACCGAGGTGCGCCGCCAGCTTGCGCAAACCAGGCAAGCCATCTTTGACGCCACCGGCGTCGAAACGAAGATATTCCGGCCTCCGTTTGGGGGGCGGCGTACGGCCACGCTGCGCACGGTGCGAGCCTTCGGGCTGCAGTCGGTGATGTGGAACGTCACCTGTTACGACTGGAAAGCGAAGTCGGCTGACGAGATCGTCGCCCATGCTGAGCGCCAGATCCGCGGCGGCGATGTTATCCTGCTCCACGACGGCTCGCATGTGCGCATGGGCGCCAACCGCAGCCGCAGCGTCGAAGCCAGCGACCGCATCCTCAGGCGCTATCGGGGCGAGGGGTTCGAGTTCGTGACGATTCCCGAAATGATGGAGATGCAGCAGGTAGCAGTTAGCAACTAGCAATTAGCAACAGCCAAAGCACCTCACAGCAGCGCCAGCGCTTCTCTCGCTGCGGCGATGGTGTTGTCGATATCCCCTTGGGTATGCGCGATGCTGAGGAATGCGGCCTCAAACTGCGACGGCGGCAGCCAGACGCCGGCGTCGAGCAGGGCGCCATGGAAGCGGCCAAACTTGGCGGTGTCGCAGGTGGCCGCGCTGTCCCAATCGGTGACCTGCTTATCGGTGAAGAAGAACGTGAACATCGACCCCACGCGGTTGGCGGTCATGGCCACGCCCGCCTCTTTGGCCGCTGCGGTGACGCCCGCCACCAGCTTGCCCGCCATGTCATCGAGCTGCTGATAGAACTGCTGCCGGTTGGCCTTCAACTGGCACAGCGTGGCGATGCCCGCCGCCATTGCCAGCGGGTTGCCGCTCAGCGTGCCCGCCTGATACACGGGGCCAACGGGCGCGACCAAGTCCATGATCGCTGCCGGTCCGCCGTACGCGCCCACCGGCAGGCCGCCGCCGATGATCTTGCCCAGTGTCGTGAGGTCAGGCTTGATGTTGTGCAGCTCCGAGGCGCCGCCAAAGGCCACGCGAAAGCCGGTCATTACCTCGTCGAAGATGAGCAGCGCCCCTTCGCGCGCGGTGATCTCGCGCAGGGCCGCGAGGTAGCCCGGCTGGGGCGGAACGCATCCCATGTTGCCGACCACCGGCTCGACGATCACGCAGGCGATCTGGCCTTGGAATTTGGCGAAGGCGGCCTCAACGGCGCTGCGATCGTTGTAGGGCAGCGCCAGGGTGAACTCGACAAACTCTTCTGGCACGCCCGCCGAGCCGGGAATGCCGAGCGTCGCCACGCCGGAGCCGGCTTTCACCAGCAGGGCGTCGCTGTGCCCGTGATAGCAGCCTTCGAACTTCACGATGAACTTGCGCCGAGTATGCGCGCGGGCCAGCCGGATCGCCGACATCGTCGCTTCTGTTCCCGAGCTGACGAAGCGGACCTTCTCGATTGCGGGAAAGGCCTCGATCACCAGTTCGGCCAGGTCAGCTTCGGTTGGAGTAGAAGCACCGAAGCTGGTGCCATTGCGCGCAGCCTGGACGATGGCCTCGATGACCTCGGGCGGCGAGTGGCCGAGGATCAGTGGCCCCCACGAGCCCACGTAGTCGATGTAGCGGTTGCCGTCGGCGTCCCACACGTACGAGCCCAGGCCGCGGACCAGAAATGGCGGCGTGCCGCCCACCGAACGGAAGGCGCGGACCGGCGAATTGACTCCGCCGGGAATGAGCTGCTCCGCGCGGGTTTGCAGTGCGCGGGACTTGTCAAGATTGCGGGTCATAGTTCGCTCTTCGCCTTTCGCTCTTCGCTTTCCGGGGTTCAACGTAAAAAAGTTTATCAGGGCGGGCGTAGCGCAGGTTGTGAGGGTGATCACACGCTAAAAGGCACCAGCAAGCGTCAGTGGTTGGGCATGGATGGTTGCACTGCCACCCTTTGAATGATAACGTTTGACGTTAATAACTTCTAGCGTTATTATACACTGGTGATTAAGAGCTTCGCTGATTCGCAGACGGAGCAGTTTTATGGGTCAGGAAGAAGCCGGCGTCTTCCCGCCAGTCTCCACCGAGTCGCCAAGCGCAAGCTATTCCAACTTGAATTTGCGCGCCAGCTTAGCGACCTGGCTTCTCCACCGGGAAATCGCTTGGAGGCTTTGAAAGGCGAGCGCGAGGGACAATATAGTATTCGAATTAACGACCAGTATCGGCTTTGTTTTGAGTTCAGAAACGGCGATGCTTACGACGTAGCGATCGTCGATTATCACTGATAGTGTCGCAGGCATAAAAGCCTGCACGATCATGCACGAAGGAACAAGCAAATGAACGATCCGCGTAAGGGCCACAGCCTGAACATGAAAAAAGAAAGAACATGGACCCTTCATCCGGGGGAGATCCTTCGCGAGGAGTATCTCAAGCCCTTGCACCTAACGCCCTACCGTCTGGCGCACGAGCTCCACGTACCCGTCCCCCGGATCAATGACATTGTTCTCGAGAAGAGAGCGATCAGCGCCGACACGGCAGTGCGCCTGGCAAAGTTCTTCGGCACGACGGAATCGTTCTGGCTGGGGATGCAGGCGGATTACGATGCTTACCAGACTAAAAAGTTCCTGCAGAAGGAGTTAGAGAAAATCAATCGGCTAGATCACGTCAACGCCGGTGGGCACTTTGGCCGGGATAAAATGAATGAACGGTGAGTGCCACGATTTGCTGATTTGCCGGTCGAGAGAGTCTACGGGGAGGCGCTTACGATTCGCCTTCAGCCTACGTCCAACCGACAGCCGGAAGTGGACAATTTGCGGGAAGTTAGGCAATTTTTCCTGCCACCTTCCCGTCAGTCTGGCATCGAAACTGAGGTAGAATGGGAGCGAGAGTGTCCCTCCCAGCGAATTACACATGTCAAAGACCACCAAGCTTATCGTTCTTACCCTCTCTTTTGTGCTGGCCACGTTTGCCGTGGTTGGCGGACTGGGAGTTCGCGCCAACACCAATGACGACGGTTCGTATCGCCAGCTGGGCGTTTACAGCGAAGTGCTGTCGCGTATTCGTACCGAGTACGTCGAGGAACCGAACATTCCCAGCGTTACGAGCGGCGCCCTGCACGGGTTGCTGGAATCGCTGGACGCCAACTCCAGCTATCTCGATCCCACCGAGTACAAGGATTACAAGCAGCGCAAGGAAGGCAAGGCTGGCATCGGCGCCGCGGTTTCCAAGCGCTACGGCTATGCGGCGGTGATCTCGGTGATTCCGGGCGGGCCGGCCGACAAGGCGGACATCGAGAGCGGCGACATCATCGAGGCCATCGAAGGCAAGACCACGCGCGACATGTCGCTGGCGGAGATTGACGGCCTGCTGACCGGGACTCCGGGGTCGGTGGTCAATGTTTCCGTGGTGCGTCCGCGGCGGGCGCAGCCGGTGAAGTCGGAACTGACGCGCGCCATTGTTGTTGACCCGCCGATCAGCGACAAGATGATGGAAGACGGCATCGCCTACATCAAGGTGGATGACTTCCCCAAGGGGCGTTCGCAGGAAATCGCCAATAAGCTGAAAGCAGTGCAGAAGGAAGGCGCCAAGAAGATCATTCTCGACCTGCGCAATTCGGGCGACGGCGAGGAGAGCGAGGGNNCCTGCCGCTGGTGGTGCTGGTGAACCGCGGCACGGCTGGAGCGGCTGAGATCGTGGCCGCCGCCGTGATGGAGAACGCGCGCGGCGACGTGGTCGGCGACAAGACCTTCGGTTCGGGGTCGATCCAGAAAGTGATCGACATGCCGGACGGTTCGGCGCTGGTGCTGTCGGTGGCCAAGTACTACTCGCCATCGGGCAAGGCGGTGCAGGACGCGGCGGTTACGCCGAACATCCTGGTTGCCGACAACAACGACGACTTCATCGCCCCCGACGAGGACGAGAACGCGCCGGACGACGCGCAGCAGGAGAAGCAACAGAAAGCCAATCAGCCTGATGACCAGTTGAATCGCGCCATCGAGGTGCTGAAGAACCAGGGCAAGAAGGCGTAAGAGGCTTTTCACTATAGATACACAGAGGCACGGAGAAATTCTCCGTGCTTCTTGTTTTGAGGTTCAGGTCTTTTCTGTGCGCAAAGAGGCTCAGCTTCGAGAGGAGGCACGATGAAACGAGTGATTGGACTGGGTGGGATCTTCTTCAAAGCCAAAGATCCGAAGGCGCTTTACGAGTGGTACCGCCAACACCTCGGCATTGAGAGCGCCGCCGACGGTTCAGGGGCGATGTGGCGTGACGCCGACCATCCGGAAATCCCGGGCTGCAATGTGTGGGCGATCTTTCCCCAGGAGACGAAGTACTTCGCGCCCAGCCAGTCGAGTTTCATGATTAATTTCCGGGTGGAGAACCTGGACGAACTGCTGAAGGCGCTGCGCGAGGAGGGCGTGCAGGTGGATCCCAAGGTGGAAGAGGCCGAGTACGGGAAGTTTGGATGGATTATGGATCCGGAAGGAAACCGCGTGGAGTTGTGGGAGGCGCCAAAGGCAGTGGTTAGTGGATAGTGGTTAGTGGATAGACAATAATCTGTTGCACGTCGAGGGGCCTTATCTGCGGCTAATTGCTGAGGGGATTCTGTGCTTCCCAAATTCCTTGGCACAATAGGGGTTCTTCGACTCCGGCGGCCAAATGCGGGCCGCCGTCGCTCAGAATGACAACGGGAAAGGCTGATCGGGGTGATCGAAGCTGACGGTAATTGCTAATTGCTTCTACTCCGTCCAGCGCTTGAACACCAGGCATCCGTTGGTGCCGCCGAAGCCGAAGGAATTCGACATGGCGTAATCCATGCTGACCTGGCGGGAAGTGTGGGGCACAAAGTCGAGATCGCAACCCTCGTCCGGGTTGTCGAGATTGATGGTCGGCGGGACGACCTGATCGCGCAGCGCCAGCACGGTGATCGCAGCTTCCAATCCTCCCGCGCCGCCCAGCAGATGCCCGGTCATCGACTTGGTGGAGCTGACCAGCATCTTGTAGGCGTGATCGCCGAAGGCGCGCTTGATGGCGGTAGCCTCCAACTCGTCGCCCAGCGGAGTGGAGGTGCCGTGTGCGTTGACGTAGCCGATCTGCTCGGGGGCGATCCCGGCATCGCGCATAGCATTACGCATCACGCGAAATCCGCCCTCGCCGTTCTCGGCCGGCTGGGTGATGTGATTGGCGTCAGCGCTCATGCCGTAACCGACCACCTCGGCGATGATTTTCCCGCCGCGCTTCCTGGCGGACTCAAGCTCTTCCAGGATCAGGATGCCGGAGCCTTCGCCGATGATGAAGCCGTCGCGGTCTTTGTCCCAGGGACGGCTGGCCCGGTGAGGATCGTCGTTGCGCGTGGAGAGCGCGCGCATGGCTGCGAATCCGCCGACGCCCATGGGCGTGATGGCGGCTTCGGTGCCACCGGCGATCATCACGTCGGCATCGCCATACTTGATGACCCGGGCGGCATCGCCAATGGAGTGCGCGCTGGTGGTGCAGGCAGTACAGGTGGCTTCGTTGGGACCCTTGGCGTTATTGCGAATGCTGACTTGCCCGGCAGCCAGGTTCACGATGGCCGCAGGAATAAAGAACGGTGAGATCTTGCGCGGGCCGCCGTTGAGCAGGTTGGAGTGTTCGCGTTCGATGATGTCGAAGCCACCGATGCCGGAGCCGATGTTGACCCCGGTGCGCTCGGCCATCGCTTCATTCTCGACTTTGTAATGGGCCATGCGCAGGGCTTCATCGCTGGCCGCGATGGCCAGATGAATAAAGCGCGCCATTTTGCGCGCTTCCTTTTTTTCCAGGAACTGCAAAGGGTCGAAGTTCTTGACCTCGGCCGCGATCTGGCAGGCGAACTGGGTGGCGTCGAAAGCGGTAATGCGCTCCACGCCGCTCTTGCCGGCCAGCAGCGCCGGCCACACCTCTTCGGCGTTGTGGCCGACCGCGCAGATGACCCCGATTCCCGTTACGACGACACGGCGACTCAATCTACTTGGACCCCTTCGCGTGCGAGTTGATGTAGTCCACGGCGTCCTTCACGGTACGAATCTTCTCCGCGTCTTCGTCGGGGATCTCGATTTCGAAGGCCTCCTCAAAGGCCATGACCAGCTCCACCGTGTCGAGCGAATCGGCGCCCAGGTCGTCCACGAAGGATGCATTGGGGGTCACCTCGGCCTCATCCACGCCCAATTGTTCCACGATGATTTGCTTTACGCGTTCGTCTACGGATGCCATGAGGTCAGCAATCTCCTTTCGACCCGCCTGCCGGGCGAGCGAAAAACTTTGGGTATGTCGGCTGACCGGAACCAGGCCGCTCCCCGCCACGGCGGACGGAGCGGAATGGTGGCCGGAGTGGCGACTACTTCTTCACCTTGGCGTGCTGGTCGATGTAGGTCACGGCGTCCTGCACGGTGCGGATCTTCTCCGCGTCCTCGTCAGGAATCTCGATCTCGAAGGCCTCTTCGAAAGCCATAACCAGTTCGACGGTGTCGAGCGAGTCGGCGCCGAGGTCGTCCACAAACGAAGCGCTGGGCGTCACTTCCGCTTCATCCACGCCCAACTGCTCCACGATGATCTGTTTCACCCGTTCTTCAACCGAAGCCATCGATTCGTTCTCCTATCGCGCACGTGGCATCCGCCGCGGCGGGCAAACCCATAAGTTTAATTGCAGCCAGGATGCCGTGTAAAGAATGCCAGACCCCTGAGACAGCCGAAGCCCACGGGCGGCTTCGCGAGCGCTCAGATAGATGACGCCCGATTCATCCTAAACGGTAGGCTTGGCAAGGTCAACGCGAGGGGGAAATTCTTTTCTGCGCAAGGGGACGGCCCGCCGTGTCTTCACCGCGGCGACTGTGATACAACGCTGCCATGCGGGCTGTGGTGCAAAGAGTGGGCCGGGCGAGAGTCAAGGTGGGCGACGAGATAACCGGGGAGATCGGGAAAGGTCTGCTGGTATTGCTGGGAGTGGGGCAGGAGGACAGCGAGGGCGATGCCGGCTATCTTGCGGAAAAAGTGGCGGGATTACGGATCTTTGAGGATGAAGCCGGGAAGATGAATCTCAGCGTGGGCGAGATAGGCGGGGCGGTGCTGGCGGTTTCGCAATTCACGCTATTCGGGGATGTCCGGCGAGGCAAGCGGCCATCGTTTGATGCGGCCGCGCGGCCGGAGCGTGCGCGTGAGTTGTACGAAAGGTTTGTGCAGAGGATTCGTGCGCTGGGATTGCGCTGCGAGACGGGACGCTTTCAGGAGATGATGCAAGTCGAGCTGGTGAACAGCGGGCCAGTCACGATTCTGCTGGATTCGAAGAAGCTGTTCTGAGTTTGGTGGCCAGAAGCGCCGATATGTCAGCGTCACGGTTTCGGACTAGCCTGCTCACTGGGGCTGCTTCTGCTGTTGTTGCTCTTCCCGCTGCTGTTGTTGCTCCTGACGCAGTTCCTGTTTCGCTTTGCTGATGGGCGTTTTCTCGCTGGGGGGGATGCAGTGGGGCGAGAGCACCACGATTGCGGTCGCCTGGAAGCGGCGTGCTTCCTTGGCTTTCGTCAGCGGCTGCTGCTGAAGGAGGGTTTCCCATGAGCCCGTCAGTTTGACCTTGCTGCCGGAATCGTTCTTCAAGTCATCGGGGCCAAGCACCTGGACCCCGGTGCGGTGCTGCATGCTCCTCAACTCATATTTGCCGTCCTTATCGGGCCCGCTGAGACAACCGATGACAGTGGTGGCTTGGGCGCCAGCCGGCTTGGTGATCTGGTCGCCGCTGATGCCGCTGTTGTCCTTGGTCGCGCTGGCTGCGTTCTTCTGCTGTTCGGCAGCAGAGTTGCCAGCGGAGGGCGAGTTCTGTGGCGTGGGGGCAGGCTCTTGGGTCAATGCCGGGATGCTCACGGCCGCCGCCAGCGTCAGGCGATAGAGGAACGACTTCATGGGCAGACCTCAGATGATTATCGAGGATACCTGAGGGTCCGACGCGGCGCCACGGCTTGATGCGCGGCGCCACGGGCTGAGCGTGTTTACTTGTGGGCCCACACCGACGCGTTCAGGCAGGCGACTACGCCGTCGATGACCTTGCCCAGGCCTTCCTGAAACTTGTTGGCATCAACGATGTTTTTGCTGGCGATGGCGTCTGCGGAGCCCACGGCGGATTGAACGAACGAGAGCGCGGCAGCTTTTTTGTCATTGCCCGCCTTGGCGCCGAACAATCCTTCGGTAATGTGACACAGTGTGGGACTTTGGCCGATGGCCACGGCGGGCGCCCATAGCATGGCAAGAATTATCGGAAGGAGGACAGAAAAAAACCGCCCTGCGAGGCGGCTGATGGTCGGCATAATCCATGCCTCTCTGCTGCCGGCGGGAGCCGGCGGAAAGTTGCGAATTGGATGTAATGTCCCACAGGGTGGGAGTCCTACCCGGACATCGGGTTACGCGAGAATTGACTAACTGCGCTCCGGCTGCGCCGCCTGATAGCTGCGCATGAACCGCTCCACGCTGCGCACGTAAACATCGGCGAAGTCCACGACCTGGCGGCGGGCCTGAATCATGTCCATGGCGTCGTCGAGCCCGAAGCCCAGGGCGCACAGCACCGCCAGCGTCATCATGGGGGCGCGATGCACGCCCGCGGCACAATGGATGAAGATCTTGTTGTCGGCGCCATCGCCCAGCGCCTCCAGGGTAAAGTCCACGCCGCGCTGCAACAGCTCCGGCGGCTTGAGCTGAAAGTCGTCGTCGGTGGGATTCCACAGCACCTTGACGCCATACGGCGCGGCAAGTGGTGTGTCATCCCATTCGATCTGCATATTCACGATGTGAGTCACGCCCGCGCGCACCACCTCGCTCATCTTGTCATCAAACCAGATGGCGCCCCCTAAGGCGATGCGGTCGGTCACCCACGTCATGTCCATGCTACAGTCTGCTCCCCTGCGGAGTGTCCGCCGCAGCGGGAACTCCACTTACCATTTTACAAGGCGGCTATCTCCCCTATCGGTTTTGCCAGCGCTTGGCTTCAGCGGCGGAGGAAGAGCGCCTGTCACCCTGAGGTGACAAGCCTGGTCGCCGTGGCGACCGGACGAGGATTCGAAGGACCCCTATCCTGCCCACTCACTCTCGCCTGGCACGTTCTTCGACGGAGCGCAGGGTCTTCCTGACTCCGCCACGTCCGGTCCAGGTCCTTTGTCCGACAAAGGATCGAGTCCCATTGTCTTCAGGAACGCTTCCACCCGATTGACCGGCGGGGACTCCGGCGACGGGGAAGGCGCAGCCTGGGCGGCGGCCGGCGCGGCGGGAAGAGTGTTGGGCGCGGTTTCCTGCTCCACCGGCAGCGTGTACAGGCCGGCAAAATCGAAAAGTGCCTTTGCCGCCAGGTAGCTGCCCGATTCCGCCAGCTTGATGATGGCTCCGTTGATCTCCTGCAGGTGACGCCAGATTTGCAACTTGGCGCGCTCCACTGCCTGCTGTCGCGACTTCAAGGTGGAAAAAGCTGCTGTATGGCGGTGGGCTTTCTTCGCCGCATTGGTCGAAGCGGGCGGCTTGCGGTTCTTCTTCGCGGCGCCGCTCTTCTTCACGGCCAGACGCTTGCTGCTGGATACGGCGCTGCGCGGCGCTGGCGCTGACATCTTGCCCGATGGCACCGTGCTGTTCTTGAGTGGCATGTTCGTTCTCCTACCCAAGGGACGTTCATAGCCACGAATGTGGCTTACCCCTGGCGGGTGGAGCGGGACATTTGCAGTCCTCCCAATTGGGTTACCGTGGAGCAACGACCTTCAAGACGCGGGATGAGACGTGCTTTCCGCCGGTCGAATCGTATGAAGTTTCGTGCCGGGGATGAAGTATCGCGCGAACGGAAGTCGTTGACATCGGCAACTCAGTGGAGGCGCGCAGGCCCGCTCCACCCAAAATTGCGCCAGAAATACAAAAGCCCAGCCTAAGCTGGGGAGTATGGCGGAAAGTCGTTGGGCCGGCCGAGATGGGGCCAGAAACACGAAAACCCAGCGCTCGGCTGGGTCACTGGCGGGAAGCCTTACAGAACCGCTCCCCAATCTCTAACTCTAGTTTCAATATAGCACATTTAAGGGGTAAATGAACACCATTTTCGTGGTTTATTTCGCGGTTGTTTTCAATGGTTTGGATGCGATTGTTGTGTTTTGCCATATTGACATGTAAAAAGTAGTCGGAAAAACGTGCGAGTGGTATCACGACGACTACAAAATGGGCCGAATTGGGAAAGGGGAAGGGAAAGAGGCAAAGACTCTCCGCGCGCCGCCTACTTCGATATGGACGAGCGTACGGACTCAGAATCTCCATCTCCCGAACACGCTGCTTCGGTCAAGAATGTTTGTGTCCATGAGCCATCTACGTCGGATATGGCAATCCAATTCTAGTTCGGTGTCGAGAACCACTCCTAAGATGCGTGACTGGAGGTTAGGATCAGCGGTGTGTTCACGTTTGAGGAGGAAGGTTGCCAGCTTCAGAAATCGCTGCAGGGTTTTGACGTCTTCTTCGGCGTGTTCCTGCATATCTACGCGAGGCTTGATGAAATCCCGAAAGACGGGCTCTGCATGGAAGGCGCTGCGGTTGCGGAATGCTCGTATCCGAACTAGGTCGTTCTCAATAGCAGATCGGTACACGTTGAGGCGATTCGTGTATTGAGGAAACATTTTCTTCCAGAGGTCGAAAATGTTGATGCCGTTCCGGTCGAGCATGGTGATGAACCATGCCATTGCGCATGTACGAACCGTATTCACTACGATTTCAGGTGCTATGCCCTCGATCGTATCGCCGCAGCCTGCCCGGTTCAGGTGGCAAAACAAGAAGTGCAGGTGAATCAGTTCATTCAGCTTCATCCGATATACGAGATACGTGCCGACTTGTTTGTCCGTGAGCTTGTGGCTATGCGTAGGAGGCATTCGGGGATGTTCGCACGGTGCGGACCGAGCCACAAGCGCAAACTAACGACTTGGGGATGCACACTACAATGAATTGTCGTCGATCAGTTCTTTGGTTTCGGAGGGGTGGTTTGGGCCATTCTCTGGAGGAGTTCGTGCAAGTGTGATTTGATTTGACGCGTTTTTGGATGATCGGGCCCCAGCGCCTTTTCATCAATTGCAAGCGCTCGCCGCACGAGCGGCTCGGCTGCCGCGTAGTCGCCCTCTCCATAAAGTAGCCCGCCAAGGTTGGTGAGAGTTGTTGCCACGTCGGGGTGGTCCGGGCCCAAGGTTTTTTCCTCAATCGCCAGAGCTCGCCGCAATAGCGGCTCGGCGGAGGCGTAGTTGCCTTCAGCTTTAAGGAGTCCAGCGAGATTGTCGAGAGCTCTTGCCACGTCAGGGTGATCCGGCCCTAGCGCTTTTTCGTCAATCGCCAGAGCTCGCCGCAATGGCGGCTCGGCTGCTGCATAATCGCCCCTTGCGTAAAGCACCAGGCCAAGGTTGCCGAGGTCTGCTGCTACACGGGGATGATCCGGCCCCAACGCTTTTTCGTTAATCGCGAGAGCTCGCCGGTAGAGTTCCTCGGCTGCCATGTAATGGCGCTCTGCAGAAAGCAGGGATGCCAAGTTGTGGAGAAACGGTGCCACGTTGGGATCATCCGGGCCGAACGTTTTCTCTATGATTGAAAGAGCTCGCCAATAGAGCGACTCAGCTCCGAAGTAGTCACCCTTCACCTCGAGCAGTGAGGCCCAATTGATGAGATCATCTGCCACCTCGGGGTGATCCCGGCCCGAGGTTGTTTCATCAATCGCCACCGCACGTCGGAACAGCGGCTCAGCCCCTGCGTAATCGCCGGCATCCTTCAGACTGAGCGCCGTATTGTGAAGCACCGCCGGGTCGTCAGGCCTGATTTGCAGGCATCGTTGATAGGCTACCGCCGATTCCCGATACTTGCCCTGCCCATACAGGGACTTCCCCAAAAAGAATGCAGCATCGGCCACATCTTCCTGGGCGGTGGCGAATTTCTCCTCTCGCTGTTTGAGTGAGTCCGTAAGGCTGGTGGTGGCCGCGTCGTAGTTGCGCGCGTAGAGAGCGGCCAGTCCCACATCGTACGGGTCGGTGGTCCTGGCGGCCCAGGCGCGTATCGCTTTATCCAAGTCCTCAGGCGTGAGGCCGTATTGCTTGGCGACGGCGTCGAGATTGGCCTTGGGATCTTCCGCAGCTTGCTTATCGGCTGACTTGGGAGCGTTGGCTTTGTTGATCTTCTCGGCGAAGGCGCGGAGCGCAGCGGGATTGGCGAGCGCGGCGCGGTCTCCACTTTCAACCACCACCACATCAACGAAATTGTCGGACTTGTTCTCGAAGGATGGAACCACAGCACGAGAATCCCAAGGCGAGAGGAGAACCAAGTCCTTGCCGGGAGGTGAATGCAAGACCTGAAGAGTGACCCAGTCTTTCACCTGCGTCTGAGACGCCAAACGAATTCTCACCGTTCCATGTGGATCGGAGGTGCCAGAACCGCCATCGCCCTTGACGCCGATCTGCACGCCGCGAACCGGATGCCCCTGCACATCTTGCACATGCACCACCAGGAAGCCGGACTCCGCCGAGGCGGGCGAGCCGGGCAGGCATGTCCCCAGGAAAAAGAGGGCGAGCAGAGCGCGATGCAATGGGGATCGCATAATCTCCGCTCAGCCTATACCGATTTCACCTCGGCGCAAAGCATAGCATCAAGATACGCCCCTTCAAGTGCAGTCGAGGTCGAGTTTTTCAGCCGCCTGCTAGGTCTTCAAAAAACTTTAGGTTTAGCGCACTAACCGTGCTACTATGCGCGGTAAGCTAAGCAATCCGCGCTCTTAATTCATTGCCACCAATCTGTGCCGGCAGGTGGATGTCCCGAAAGACTCCGCGGAACAAGGGGTCATCAAGACATCTCAGCGGAACCCGGGGTAAATCTCGTTCGAGATTGGCTAACTTGTGCCGTAGCTGCGGTACGAAGGAGAACTACTTTGCAAGTCAACAGACCTTCCATCCCATGGGTGGCGATCCCAGTGATCTTTGCTGCGATCCTGTTTGTGAGCAGCACCGGGGCGGCGGCCCAAGAGAAGGTGCTGCATAGTTTCAACAACAACGGCACGGACGGGATTGTTCCCGACGGCGGCGTCATCTTCGATGCCGCCGGCAATCTCTACGGCACGACTTGGTCGGGCGGCGCCTACGACTACTGGGGCACGGTGTACGAGTTGACGCCGGCAGCGGGTGGGGGCTGGACGGAGCAGGTGCTGCATAGCTTTAACAACGTCGACACGGACGGGGCTTCTCTCGCCGCCGGCCTGATCTTTGATACCGCCGGCAATCTCTACAGCACGACCGCCGGTGGCGGCACTTATCTCAAAGGCACGGTGTTCGAGTTGACGCCCACAGCGGGCGGGGGCTGGACGGAGAAGGTGCTGTATAGCTTCGGCAACGGCACCGATGGGTTCGCGCCCTACTCCGGTCTGGTTTTTGATGCCGCCGGCAATCTCTACGGCACGGCCTACTATGGCGGTGCTTACAGCCGCGGGACAGTGTTCGAGTTAAGTCCCCAAGCGGGCGGAACTTGGACGGAGCAGGTGCTGCATAGCTTCGGCAACGGCACGGACGCGTCTGCGCCCTTCTCCGGCCTGACCTTTGATACCGCCGGCAATCTCTACGGAACGACCGAGATAGGCGGCGCTTACAGCGCGGGGGCGGTGTACGAGTTAAGTCCCCAAGCGGGCGGGGGCTGGACGGAGAAGGTGGTGTATAGCTTCGCCAACAACGGCACGGACGGGACTTCTCCCCGCGCCGGCGTCATCTTCGATGCGACCGGCAATCTCTACGGCACCACCTACGCAGGCGGCACTTACAACCTGGGGATTCTGTTCGAGTTGACGCCCGCAGGAGGCGGAACTTGGACGGAGCAGGTGCTGCATAACTTCGGTAACGGCACGGACGGGTCTAATCCCTATGCCAGGCTGATCTTCGATACCGCCGGCAATCTCGACGGCACGACCTACCAAGGCGGCAGTTATGGCGGGGGGACGGTATTTCGATTTAACGCCCAGGGAGAGGTCTTGCTGCAGAGCTTCAGCGGCACCGACGGGGCCGGCCCCGTAGCCGGGCTGGTCCTTGATGTCGCCGGCAATCTCTACGGCACGACCTCCTCTGGCGGCGCTTCCGATGAGGGAGCAGTGTTCGAGATTACCGGTGCGCCTCCCGTCCCGTATCAATTCGTCACCGTAGCTCCCTGCCGGCTGATCGACACACGCCAGACCGGCGGTCCGATTCAGGGCGGCTCCTTCCGAACTTTCCCCATCCCGCTAGAGGGTGGCTGCAACATTCCGGCGACCGCAACCGCGTACTCGCTCAATGTCACGGTTGTGCCCATGGGTTACCTGGGTTACATAACCATGTGGCCCGCGGGTATAGACCGGCGACCGGTGGTTTCTACCGTGAATTCGCCCGATGGCCGCGTCAAGGCCAATGCGGCGATTGTGCCGGCGGGCACCAACGGAGGCGTCAATATTTACGCCACCAACACGACCAACGTGGTCCTTGACATCAATGGCTACTTCGCCCCGGTATCGGGTTCCACGCTGGAGTTCTATCCTCTGCCACCCTGTCGCGTCGCCGACACGCGCAAATCCAACTTTCCCCCAGGCTTGGGACCGCCGTCGCTGACGGGCGGACAGCCACGCGATTTCCCCATCCTGAATGCGGCGAGCTGCAACATTCCGCTCAGCGCCGCCGCGTACTCGCTGAACTTCACGGTCGTGCCCTCCGGCACACTGGGTTACCTGACGGTCTGGCCCACGGGTGAAACCCAGCCGACGGTTTCCACCTTGAACGACCCTCGTGGTAATGTCATCGCCAATGCTGCGATTGTGGTGGCAGGCACGGGTAGTGAAGTCTCGGCTTACGCGACTGACAATACCGACTTGATCATCGACATTAATGGCTACTTCGGGCCAGCTGGATCGGGCGGGCTGTCGCTCTATGCGGTGCCGCCTTGCCGGGTCATCGACACGCGCCATGTAGGCAGCGGGCAGCCGTTCACCGGGCCCCTGAATCCTCCGGTGGATGTGATGGGTAGTGTTTGTGGAACCCCGGCCGCGGCGCAGGCCTATGTCTTCAACGCGACGGTTGTTCCGACAGGCGCGCTGGGCTACCTGACGCTGTGGCCCGACGGACAGCAGCAGCCTGTAGTCTCGACGCTGAACGCCCAGGATGGATCCGTCTCAAGCAACATGGCAATCGTGCCGGCAGGTACTGGAGGCAAAGTTGACGCCTTTGCCAATGGACTGACGCAATTGGTCCTCGACATCTCGGCCTACTTCGCGCCGTAAGGTGGCAAATGTCATAGCCCCCTACAACCCGCCCGCTAGAACCGGTTCCACAGGAACTGGTTATAGACGTCGTGGTGATATTGCACCTCGGGCGCTTTGACGAAGGTCCCCAGCAGCCGCGGACAGCGATCGGCCGAGGCTTGCTTCAGGTCGGCGTAGCGGCCCTTGACGTCGTCGCCCAGTATGGTGGTGGTCCACTTGGCGCCGCGGAAGTTCTCCAGCGCGGTGTAAATGTTGTCGGGCAGATAGCGCTCCGCCTGGCGCAGGTTCTTGATCTTCGCGGTCTCGCCGTCGAGTCCTGTCTTGAACACCGCGTACATCACCATGTAGGGATTCGCATCGGGACTGACCGAGCGCACTTCCACGCGCATGCTCTTCTCGTTGCCGATGGGAATGCGGATCATGGAGCCGCGGTCCACCGCCGACGCCTTCAGCTGATTGGGCGCTTCAAAATGCGGATCGAGCCGGCGATAGGCGTTGACGCTGGCGTTCAGCATCAGGCACAGATCGTTGCCATGGGTGAGAATGCGGTCCACAAACGCCCAGCCCATTTTGCTGAGCTTCTCTTCGCCCTTGGCGTCCCAAAAAAGGTTCTTGCCCTTCTGGCTGACCGAAACGTTGGTATGCATGCCGCTGCCGTTCACCCCGACCACCGGCTTGGGCAGGAACGACGCGGTGAAACCCATCTTGGTTGCGACCTGGCGGCAGATCAGCTTGTAAAGCTGGATCTGGTCGGCGGCGTTCACCACTTCCGAATAGGCGTAGTTAATTTCGAATTGCGACGGCGCGACCTCGGGATGGTCCTTCTCGTTCTGGAATCCCATGGCGCGCTGCACTTCGGCGGTGGTGTCGATGAAGGTGCGCAGCGGATCGCCGGGCAGCGAGTGATAGTAGCCGCCGGTATTGACGTAATCGAACTTCTGGGTTTCATGATAATGGCGCTCGGCTTGGATGCCGTCGAAGAGAAAGCCTTCAATTTCGTTGGCGGCGTTGAGGGTGTAGCCCTCGTGCTGGAAGAGCTGCTCGGCATAGGTCTTGAGCACGCCGCGAATGTCGGCGGCATAGGGCGTGCCGCCCTTGTCGATGACATCGCCAAACACCAGCACTTTGCCGGGACCAAAAATGTCGGCCGGGCCCCAGTAGAACGATGGCCAGTCGATGCCCAGGCGGAGATCGCTCTCGCGCTGCGCGGTGAAGCCGCGGATCGACGAGCCATCGAAGGTCAGGTTGTCCCAGCTCTTGAGCAGGAACTTCTTGTCGTAGTCGAGCATGTGCAAGCGGCCTTCCAGGTCACTGAACAGCACGGTGACGGCCTTGATGCGCTTCTTGTCGGTCAGGTACTTCAGGCGCTCCTCCTGGACCTTATGCAGGGGGACGCGGTTCTTGCGCTGCTCTTTGGAGCGCAAATTCAGGTCTTCGAGCTCGTCATAGGAGAGCGTGAGGAAGCTACGCAGTTCAGTGGACATGGATCTCCTCGGAATAAGTTCGGCCGGCGGCAGCCAGAGTGAAGGTGAAGACAAAGTCGTGCATGGCAACGGGTGAAAGTTCAACGGGTGGAAATGTAAGGGTACAGCCCGCCGGGTCCCCTCGCCAGTAAAAAAAGTTGATGGAAGGTATTAGGGAAATTTATGGAGGGATGGTCCAGGCGGCCTCTCTCTGTCTGTCACATTGTTCGGTGACCGGTTGTCACAGACCTTAACCAATTTACACTTGACAATGGATTGGTCATTCCTGTCAGCAGGCTGGTTAATAAAATGTTTACTCGCTTCCGCGCCGTCTCGGCGATCGTGCTGCTTGCCTTGCTTGCCGCTCAAGCTGGGGCCCAATCTTCTAACGTCGGATCGCCGCAATCTCCGCCCAAACCGGACTCGTCGCAAGAAGCGTTCCTTCTGGAGCGAAGCATCACGAAGGTGAATTTTGAGGCGGACGGGTCCGGCACCCGGGAGACCACCGTGGCATTTCGGATCCAGTCGCAGGCGGGGATCCGGGCACTAGCGGTCCTCACTGTCGCCTATACGAGCGCAAACGACACCGTGGAGTTTGATTACGTTCGCGTTCGCAAACCGGACGGATCGGTCATCGCCACTCCCGAGTACAACATCCAGGACATGCCCGCCGATGTCACACGCACCGCGCCGATGTACAGCGATATTCACGAGAAGCACGTCACCGTGAAGGGGCTCGACGTAGGTGATGTTTTGGAATACGTCGTGCGATACCGCACGGTGAAGCCGCAGGTGCCGGGTCAATTCTGGTTCGAGTACACCTTCCCAAAAGACGTGATCGCAAAGGATGAACAACTTGAGATCAGTGTCCCCAAAGACAAGTACGTAAAAGTGGCGAGCCCGGAGTTAGCTCCGCAGATCAAGGACGAAGGCGCTCGTCGCATCTACAGTTGGAAGACCTCGAATCTGCAACATAAGGACTCACAGAACAAGACATTCCAACCCGAAGCGCCCAAGCCATCGGTGCAAGTGACCACCTTCAAGAATTGGGAGGATGTAGGCCGCTGGTATGGCGATCTCCAGCGCCCGCAGGCGGCGGTCACACCTGCGATTCAGGCCAAAGCGAATGAGCTGACCAAAGGCTTGACCAGCGACGAAGACAAGATGCGAGCGATTTACGATTTTGTTTCCGCACGGTTCCACTATGTTTCACTGTCATTCGGCGTTGGCCGCTTTCAGCCTCATGCCGCGCAAGAAGTAATGGAAAATGAGTATGGCGATTGCAAGGACAAGCACACCCTATTGGCGGCGCTGCTGAAAGTTGCGGGCTATGACGCCTGGCCAGCCCTGATCAACTTCAGCGGAAAGATCGATGTCGATGTGCCTTCGCCAGGCCAGTTCAACCATTTGATCACGGTTGTGCCAGTCGGCATAAAGATCATCTGGCTCGACACTACGCCTGAAGTTGCCCCCTTTGGAATGCTGCTGGCAAACCTGCGCGATAAGAAAGCATTGGTGATACCGACTGACAAGTCTGCTTCGCTGGGTAAGTTCGCCATCCTAATGGACACGCCTACGCAGCCGCCATCCGACAGCCACCAGACCTTTACCGCCAAAGGCAGGCTCACGGCAGACGGAACTCTGACCGCTAACGTTCACCAAACTCTAACGGGCGATCAGGAAGTTCTCTACCGCATTGTGTTTCGCAATACCTCGGCTTCCCAGTGGCAGGAGACGGGCCAGCGAATCTCGGATGCTTCCGGCTTTGGCGGCCAGGTCAGCGAGGTGCGACCGTCGGCGGTGGACGAGATAGAAAAGCCCTTTCAGCTTGACTATGTCTATACGCGCAAGACTTACGGCAACTGGGATACGCATCAGATTCCCGCGCCCGTGCCATGGTTCGGTATTGAACACATTGCATTGGAGGAAAAGAAGCCGGAGCAGCCGGTCTTTATCGGAGCCGTTGGCGATCTGGTTTATCAAGCGAATATTGAACTGCCTCCCGGTCTGGCGCCCAAGTATTCCGACAAAAAGGATTTGGTCCAAGACTTCGCGGAATATCATGCAACCTACTCGATCGATGCCGGCGTGCTATCCGTCACTCGCAAATTGATACTTAAGAAGAGCGAGGTGCCTGTAAGCTCCTGGGATACCTACAAGGCATTCTGTAAATCTCTGGCCGATGAGAGAGACCGCTTCATCGACCTTAAGGCGGAATCCGATACCAATGCAGCCGACAAGTCTGGCAACGCAGAGGCGGATCGCATATATCGGGAGGGATATGACGCCCTGCACCAGCAGGACTATACGAAGGCCGAAGAGTCCTTCCGTCGGCTCATTGAACTGGATCCCAAGTATCCTAATGCCCACGGATATCTCGGACTCGCTGTGTTAAGTCGCAACAACGTTGGCTCCGGTATCGCGGAGGTGCTTAAAGAGGAAGAACTCAATCCTAACGAGCCGTTCTGGTACAACGAACTGTCTTCCTATTACATCTTCATGAAGCGCTCCGAAGAAGCCATAAAGCAGCTACGCTCGCTGTTGAAGATCGATCCCAGTAATCGAGATGGGGCACTGAATCTGGCACGCTTGCTGACTGCTTCCCAGAAATATTCTGAAGCCATCGCAGTGCTCGAAAAGTCCATCGAACTCTCCCCGGACAGCGCTGCTCTTCAGTCTGAATTGGCGTACGCCTATCTCCAGAATGGAGATAAGGACAAGGCGCTGCCACTATTTCAGAGAACGCTCGCGAAAGAAGCTAATTACGACACCCTGAACAACATTGGATACGCTCTCGCGGACAAGAACATTGCGCTCGACCAAGCGCAGGACTATCTCGAACGGGCGCTGCACGGAGTCGAGGCCGCTTCCGCACAGCCGGACGCGCCCGAAGACGAACGCCTCAGAACCACGAGGATTCTCGGCAAGGTCTGGGACTCGGTAGGATGGCTCTATTTCCGCCAGGGCAAATACGAGCAGGCGCAACGCTTTCTGCACGCTGCTTGGCTTTTGGCGCAAGATCCCATGGCCGGAGACCACCTCGGGCAGCTCTACGAGCGGCAAGGAAAAAAATCAGAGGCGGCCCACATTTATATGCTCGCGTATGCTTCCTTCCCCCTATCGAGATTCACTTCGGAAGAGGGAGATCGAAAAGCACTACTGGAGCACTACAAGCGGGTGATGGGTAGGGACGCAAATCCCGGCGTTTTCAGCATAACTCGCAAAGCTGATGGCACCTACACGCAGATGCCAAGTGAGGAGCTCAGTCAGATGCGGACGGTCAAGATCTCTACAACGGCCGCAATCTCTGCCAACGCTACGTTCGCGATTGTCCTTTCTCCAGGCAAGATTGAAAGCGTGAAATATGTCAGTGGCGACGAGAGTCTGCAGCCGATGCTCGACCATCTCGGCTATGCGAAACTCCACCCGGAGTTTCCCGATTCAGGGCCGGTCAGCATGACCCGACAGGGCATTATGAGCTGCGAGAAAGGCTTAGGATGCAGTCTTGTGCTCTTGCAGCCTGATTCCATTCATGATTGAGGCGGATACGATGGGATTGAAAGTGTAGTTCTCGGTGGGGGCCTCGGCTTTATGCGGGGGAAGGAGCGCTTCAGCGCTCCGGTGGAAGTTCGACTTCGATCTGCGCCTTAGCGCCGGGATGGAGAAATCCCCGAGCTAAAGAGTGTGCGTGAGAACCTCTGCCGTCCCTACGGGACTCCTGCTAAAGCAGGGGGCTCCCACCAAAAGGCGGATGGCGCTAGGCACCAGGCGTCCAAAAGACGGACGCGAACCTGGGGCCTTGCTCAATTTCGTCAACGCCGCAGTTTACGACCTCATCACTTTTTTCCTCCCACCCTTTCGCCAAAGGCGGGCGAAAGGATGGGGCACCCGCACTCCTCCTCCCGCATAAATGGGGACTCCCGCCAACGGTCCTTCTCGCACACCAATGCGATGGCTCACACCAAGCTGAAGCGGGAGCTAATTTCGAGTGGCCGGTGTCTGTAGTGAATACAAGGAGCGCCGGTATGTTCGAAGACAGTCTGTTTGAGTCGAGCGGGACTTTGAGCAAACGAAATCCGTGGACCGCCGCCTTGTCGTTCGCCATGCAGGGACTGCTGGCCGGTGGGTTGGTGCTGTTGCCTCTCATCTATACGGAAGCCTTGCCCGGGCGTCAGCTGACGAGCTTCCTGACGGAGCCCGCTCCGCCGCCGGGGCCGGCGCCGGCTTCCAGCCACGCACGCGGTGCTCAGCCGCGGCCCACGGCCGAGGATAAAGTGCTGCGGGTCCCGAACTCGATACCGCCTAGGATTGCGATTTTGCACGACCAGCCTGCGAGCGCAGACGGAGTCGGAGCGCCCGATTGGGTTTGGGTTCCCGGGGGAACTGGAACTGGCGCGGCGAACAGCGTCATCAGCAGCGTCATGCAGATTCCACCTACTATGCCGAAAGTGGTTGCGCCGCCGAAAGTGCGTGTGTCATCAGGCGTCGCACAGGGCCTGCTCATCCACGAAACCAAGCCGGTATATCCTCCCCTGGCCGTGCAGGCGCGGATTCAGGGGACGGTGTTGTTGCAGGCGGTGGTCGCCAAGGATGGCACGGTGCAGGAACTGCGCGTGGTCAGCGGACATCCTTTGCTGGTGAAGGCGGCAATGGACGCGGTGAAACTGTGGCGCTATAAGCCTTACAGGTTGAATGACCAGCCCGTCGAGGTGGACACGGAGATCATCGTGAACTTTACCCTGGGCAACAGATAGCGGACGCTGTGGAGCGTTAAAGCCTGTTGGTTTACCCACCCAAGCAAAAGCAGCTTGGGTGGGCCACCTTCCCAACCGTTTTTCCCACGGCGCAGGCATACGCCCCGATTACTTACGATAAGGGGATTTCGCGACAGCCATATTCGAGCAAATTGACGGGCTTGCTAGAATGAGAGGCTCCGAGGCTTCTGGACTTCTGGGCTCCTGGACTTCCGACCCTCCATCACAGAGTATCCTGAGCATCCAGATCAGGTATCGAGTCCATCCACTCCCAGAACGCTGAGTCGGTCTTCACGATAAGTAGTACTTCCAGTGGCCGCTGCCCGCCTTGCGGCATCAGCCGTATGATTTGACCACCTCTGGTCTGCACCAAGCGCCGGCCTAGAATCTCGTCACGCCGCAACACTCGGGTAGAGGCCAGGTTGCGAACTTCAATGCGGTCCGCCGACAGGACTACACGATATCTGAGGTCGCGCAGGATCGCGATTATCCCGGCAATGATGAACATGCCCGGCACCAGCGAGCTCACATCACGATGTCAACACGTCGAGATTGGCCCCAGGGACCGCGTATTCCGTCACTCGCGCATGCGAGCGTTGATCGTCTGGCTTGCTGGATTCGCCGCCACCGCGGCCTTCTTTTTCAACGCCTACACGCAAAAGTGGCCGCCCGGCTACTTCTTTGGTTTATTTCTACTGCTCTTCGTGCTTGTGACTCTCAGGATGGTCACTGCGCGCTTCCACCCGTCCAGTTGGCTTGTCCGTATGAACGAGACGGGAATTTACGTGCAATATCGTTCTTATCTGAACTACCAGTTGCCCGCCGATGACCCTTCTGTCGTTTTCCTTTCCCTCGGCGAGATCGCGTCGGCCCGGCTGGTCAAGGAGCACGTCGAAACACCCGATCCGGCAAAGCCCGGCGCCACGCAAACCCAATACCTCCGCTATGTCGAAATCGAGTTATCCGGCGATACCGCTCTTCTTGTGGACGCCTTGCAAGCCGAGCGCGGCGAACAGGCTCCATTGAAAAAACGCTGGTATGGCACCAGTTCGACTCTTTACCGAGATTATCTAGTCACGATGACCGCGCCGACGTTCCTTCGTATACGTTGGGACGTTGTGCCCGGCGCGCACAAGTTCCTCGACGCCCTGCGCCCCTACACGGTCATTGCCGATCCGGTTTCCTTAACCCAGGACTTCACGCACCTGAAATCGCTGAACCGCGAAGACCAACAGAAGCAACTCCGCGAACTTGCCGCCCGCGGCCAGACCATCACCGCCATGTACGCCGCCCGCAAACTCTACGGCTGCAGCTTAGGAGAAGCAAAGGAACTGGTGGATTCTATGCGGGAGAAGGTGCGGCGATAGCCCCCTGGATTCCGTTTCCTGGCATTGCACCGTGTACGACCCCGTGCCGGTGTTGTGGTTCACGTCGCCGTAGCCTTTGTTCGCCAAAATCGGGGTCAATGAGTGTAATGGCGATTTATCACCAGTAATATCTGGCGAATCGAGTCGTCGCCGTGAAGTGTACCGCTAGCCGCCACTGCTTTACTTTGCGTGGTTCGTCGGTTAGTGCAGCCCTCCTCGCAGTAGTTCGCCAAGAAGTACCGGGAATGACGCCGCAGAGTACCAGGACTGGTCCGCCGTTGAGTCCCGCTGGCCTGCGACTTGCAGAATTGCTGCGGACGCTCCTGCGCGACGAGCGCATTCGGCGTCTACGTCGGGCCGGTCTCCCACATACAACACGCGCTGCGGCATGATCCCTAGCCTCTTCGCGCACAGGAGCAAGCCGGATGGATTGGGCTTGAATCCCTGTACTTCAGGATCGGAGGAGCTCACGATCGCATCAAAAAACCTAGCTACGCCGAGAGCATCAAGCTTAGAGGTCGCCGGATAATCCGAGAAAGCACCCAGCCTTACCCCGCGCTGCTTCATGGCCGATAAAAACTCGACGGCTCCCGGTCTGATGGCAGCGCAGACGTGCTTTAACGGGGCCGTGAAAAACCATCGCTCAAGATAGGCGCGTGCCACCTCCACGTCGGTATGGGAACATTCACATGCCCAAAGCAATTGCGCTTGCGCGGCCTTGCCATCAAGATCGAGTCCGCGAAGCCTCTCCTGCGCCTGGCGATATCTTCGCAGGAAGCGACACAGCTTGAAGCCCGCCGCAGGCTTCAGAATATAAGCGGAAATCAATTCGCTCGCCATTTTCCGGCGAATCACCGCTTGGTCGTAAAGCGTGCCATCAACGTCCAGGATGACCGCAGCGATGCCATCCACTTCCCCCGGCCTGCAGATACTCACTGGGTTAGCGCTGAGTTTTTCTTTCACGCCGTCCTGCTCCCTTTGAGGAAGCCACGTGAGTAAGCTGAAGGCTGTTGACTCCAGTCTGGGCGCTGACTGGCAATTGCCCCCGCCATCACTTGCACAGTAATCCGATAACAAGGATCGCTGCGGCAGCCAACAGGCTGACCCGATCACGAATGGCAAAAACGATCGGATCCGCATGCATCTTGCCCCGGCCCGCAACGATCCAGACCCTTCCGTACCAATACAGCAAGACCGGACAGATCAGCCACAACATCTCGGGGTGACGATACAGAACCATTACCTCAGGGCTGTGCAGATACAAAGCAAGGACCAGGACTGACAACATCATCGAAGTCATGCCGAGTATATGAACGGTTATCTGGTCTGTCCGCTCATAGCCGCGGCGAAGCAGTTGTGTGGAATCTCCCGGCAGCATCTGCAACTCGGTGTAACGTTTCACTGCCGCCAGTCCCAGGAAGCAAAACATCGCAAACGCCAGGGTCCACTCTGAAATCCGAATATGGGTCGCTGCCCCGCCGGCAAAAAGACGGATCGTGTAAAGTCCCGCAAGAATGCAGATGTCCAGGATGGCCTTGGTTTTGAAATATAGCGAATACAAGCTTGAGACGGTGAAGTAAATCAGAACGGTGCCGCCGAAGGCAATCGGTAATCGTAGAGCCAGGACGAGAGCCAGCAGGAGAAGAACTATCGTCACGATGACTGCCGTGCTGCTGCTGACGGCGCCCGCGGCCAAAAGACGCAGTCTCTTGCTCGCATGGTTTCTATCCGCCTCGAGATCGAGCAAATCGTTGGTGATGTATACCGCGGATGCGGTGGCGCAGAAGCACGCTGTGGCAAGAACCGCGTCCCTGACCACACCGTAGTTTTTCCACTGATGGGCGAGCAATACCGGCAAAAGCACCAGGATGTTCTTCAACCACTGATGTGGTCGAAGCAGATGCAGGATGGACGAAACCGATGAACGGCCCTTCGTGACCGGCGAAGATCGAGGTCCCTCGATTCGGTCGCGAACGATGATCGGCATGAAAAGCGTCCTCTGTGCTCGGGCGGTTTTTTGCAAATTGGGGAGGCCGTGTCCGCCGCACACGTGCCTTTTTCCGTTTCGTTGGCTATACCATCGGGTTAGATCGAGGTCATCCCGAGCTTAAGATGGCGTTCATTGTATCCCATCTTTCCTTACAGGACGTTTGCGCCAGGATGAAAAGACCTGCCCGCGTGCGGTAATTTAGCGGCGGTCAATCTAACCCAGGAATGTATCTTCAACTCGATTGCTGAACATATCGAACCCAATCCTTCAGGCCTCACACAGCACTTTCGGTAGCCTCGATTGGATCCTCGATTCGTTTTTCCCGTACGCCGTCGCCGCTCATGACCCAAACCAGATTCAGCCAGAGCAACGGTTCAAGCGGCTTGCGGTATCTTCCTTCGGTCAGCACAACATTTTGGCATGCGAGCAGCAGAGTAAATACGGTTACCGCGACCGGAATCAATGCAAACCGGCGACGTGCGAACTCACGAACATTGAACGCTAAGACAAGGACAATCAAAGGCGCCCACATCCATCGGCCCATGTATTCCATCCGCCCGTCCCACCCTGGCACAACGCTTTCCGGCCAGGATGCGGCGAAGAAGAAGAGGACAACGTTTTCGCGCCATTGCGCCAGCCACTCATCCCGGTCGTTATCGAAGCTGGCGTACGCTTCCTTCCAGTCTCGTTCTCCATGTGCGGAGTTGATCATTACGCTTGCCTCGGAATCCACCGAGGCGCGGCGAATGGCCCAGGAGCTTAACGGCGACAGCGGTTTTATGTAACAACTCGGCGACCTGAATTCCATCTCGATATCGGCAGACTGGGGATGGAAACCTAAAGACTCATCGGAATGGGTGTAGAAATGGAACTGGGTCATTGTTGCGCCCGACCGGAGCATGATCTTTGTCAACCATGGGTTCCCAAACGGCGCAAAAAAGCCCAACTCAACTTTACTGCGAATCGCCTGCGGCAGAAGCATGATGATCGCCATAGCGGCCGCGATTGCTATGTCCCGCAGTGAAGTGGACTTTTTCCACCAACCCCATAGGAAGCATATCCCCGCCAGAGGAACCACAGTCGGTTTCGTCAAGCAGGCCAGCGTCCACGCGAACACTGAAACCAGGAACGCCTCGGTCCCTCCCTTACGCAGGTATCGCGCGCTCATCCAAAGGGCCGCGCCTTCCAGGAGAAGCAGCAGCGTCTCCATCATGATGTAGTGGTAAATCGTCAGAAGGGATGGCGTCCACGCGATAAGCGCCCACACCCAGAGGGCTGGTATCTTTCGCACCCCGAAATTCCGCGCAGCACGATAGTACGTCCAGGGCATGAGCACGGAAAGCACTGCGGATGCCAGACCCACTAGCAGCTTGTTGTCGCCCGTGAGCCGGTGCAGTACAAACACATACACCTGATAGACAATCGGATCGCCTGCCCCTGTGTAACCACCTCTTGGGAAACGAACGCCATTCATCCAGTGCCGCAGGGGGTCAGACCACAGATAGTCCATCGGATTGTGCTGAAAACACACAAACACGCGGACGCACGATGCCGCAGCAATCAATAGCACCAGGAGCTTGTACTGAATGGGCTGCTTGGAGAAATGGTTCATTCCAGCACTGTGGCCTCTTTGCTCGAGTGGAGCCGGGACGCGAACGCTCGACGCGGGCGCGCCCCCTCTGGCCCGTTTGCCTGAAGGTCTTGGCCGACATTACTGGATTCGAATTGTCTTGTCTACTTCAAATGCGCTCGCCACCTCATGCGGCGCCTCGCGCGGCGGAATGTGAACTATCTGGCGGCTACCAACGGCCAGCGTGAGAACCGCCATCCACGTGGAGCACCTTGCCCGTTACTTGACCTGCCTGTGCCAACGGTGGGCTACACGTCGCCTGCTTACGTCTCAGCATTGTTGCCAACATTACATCGTCAGAACGACGCGGAACTCTGCTTTGCCGCTCAACATGCGCGCGTAAGCCTCGGCCGCTTTTTCGAGTGGATATGTTTCGATCATGGGACGCACGCCGGTCAGTTCGGCGAAGCGCAGTGTGTCTTCCGAATCGGCGGGTGTTCCCGAGGCCCAGCCCTGAATGGTTCGACTTCCATTGATGAGCTGTATCGGCGTGACCTCAATCGGATCCGAGGTCGCACCAATCACCATGAGCTTGCCGTTCGGGCCCAGACCGTCGATCAATTCTGACATCGCTTTCGAGCTCGGGGCCGTCGCCAGAATTACCTTTGCGCCCCCCAGTTTCTGCAATGCCTCGGCTGCGTTCGTCGATGTGCTATCGATGTACACGCTCGCTCCCAGTTTCTTTGCGAGCGCGGCGTTTTCAGGGCCGCGACCGATCGCCGCCACCTTATAGCCAAACTTCTGCGCGAATTGAATCCCAAGGTGACCCAGACCCCCGATACCCTGCACTGCGACAAGGTCGCCGGGGAACGCACCGCTGTGCCGCAGCGCGTTGTAGGTAGTGATTCCGGCGCAGAGCAGCGGCGCTGCTTCGACGTCAGTTAGCGTTTCCGGTATCGGCACGAGTGCTTCCACGGGAGCGACCATGTATTCCTGGTATCCGCCGTCATAGCTGATGCCACAAACTTTCACGTTCCGGCAATTGCGAAAGTCTCCACGCCGGCACTCGCGACAGGTGTTGTCCTGGCCGCCGTGCCAGCCAACACCGGCGCGCTGCCCCTTCTTCCATGCGGAAACACCGGCGCCCACTTCGTCGATGATGCCTGCGACTTCGTGTCCGGGAACGCGGGGATACTGAATTCCGGGCCAGAGGCCTTCTTTCGTGAGCACGTCACTGTGGCAAACGCCACAAGCCTGCACTTTGATGCGCACCTGTCCTGCGTCCGGCTTGGGAATTTCGCGCTCGACGATCTCAAAATCTGCTCCGGGACTGGAAACTTGTGCCACCCTCATCGTTCCTACCGCGACTGCTGTCGTTGCCATAAGTCCTCCTATGAGTCATTGAGTTATTGGTGAAGTGCACTTGCTGATTTCGCTTCGACTGAACCAGCGATTGGTATCAAGGTGCGTAATGGGTGAAGACAAAGTCGCGAGCCTTGACAGGCTCGTGGCAAGGGAAGCAGGTTTTGAGCATCGCTTCGTCGGCAGGTTTGCCGCTCTTATCAAATTGAGCGAAACCCCAGCCGCCCGTCGCAGCGTATTTTCTTGAGTCCTTGACCATGAGCTGAAGATACCAATCCGGTTGGGGCCCGGGAACGAAAGATTGGCGACGGCCAAAGACTTTGTTGTTTTCCTCCGATGGGACGTAACTCCAGGCTAGCCGGGCAATGATTGTGCCGTCGGGAAACGGAAGCTTGCCTTCCCGATAGGCCATGATCGCTGCATCGTTGCCGAGAATGGCGCGAAGATCGTTGAGGTTGCCTTCTTCGTGGGCCACGGAGATCAACTTCCAGTCGCGATATCCGGGGGGAATTTTGATTCCGAAGATCGGGACGGCATCTTCATCGGCACGTCCAGATGCGCGGGCCGTGAAGGTGACAACGCCGGCCACCGCTGCAATTGCAACCAGCAAGAGAGCAATCCGTTTCATACGATGTCCTCCTTCCAATATGCTTATTTAACCTATGCGTTACTTGATAGTGCGATCCGTTTCCTATGGGGGTCGATCGCGGGTTCGGTGTTATGAGCGCACTCGAATTAGGGGCCTTCCATTCTTCCCTCTCCTTGAATAGGCCCGATTCACCGTGCTCCGTCCGCGTCACTGATGCTTTTCGGCCGCGGTCTTTTCTGGAACGACAAATGTGACCGTGCCTTGGTCGAGGGTGTGGTGGTTGGCGTCAACCAAGTCAATGAGCACTTTGTGCGGACCGGGGACCAGACCCTGCAGGATGATTGGGTTACCACTCGCATCGGCCCACACCCATGAGGCATCGTCGACCCTCACATGAATGTGCCCGACGCGCGGCGAGGCCGCCAGAGCATTGGCGCCGAACACCGGCACAATGTGCAGGTTCTGAGCACAATATTGGATGACCGCCACTCCCCGGGCGAGCGGTTCGGCCAGCGGAGGATCAATGACGATCTTCGCTGGAGGTTCACTGCCGGTGAGCGGGATGACCGCGGCTGCTCCACACACTTGCCCAGCACTTTGCGCGGCGGCAACTGACGCCGCCATGAGCACTGACCCTGCGACCAGGCCCGTGATCATGATTCTCATAGTTCTCGCGGGTAGAAGTCTTGGCATGGAGATTCCTTTCCAACAATGATTGCTTGCACTGCCCTGCGGACTGCGCAGGTCAGTCTGCGGAGAGACCACGCAGCTAACGCCGATCAATAACCGTCGACTTCAACGACAGCTTTGGCAAATGCCTCGGGGGCTTCTTGCGGCAGGTTGTGCCCGACGCCGCCCGTGATGATGCGGTGCGCATATTTGCCCGAGAATTTCTTGGCATAGGAACTGCCGTCCGCGTGTGGCGCACCGTTGGCATCGCCTTCGAGAGTAATGGTAGGCACGGTGATTACCGGGCCTTCGGCGAGCCGCTTTTCCAGATCGTCATACTTCGGCTCGCCTTCCGCCAGTCCCTGCCGCCAGCGGTAATTGTGGATCACGATCGCGACATGGTCCGGATTGTCGAACGACGCCGCACTGCGATCGAACGTGGCATCGTCGAAGTTCCATTTCGGCGAAGCGAGTTGCCAGATGAGCTTCGAAAAATCGTGCCGGTATTTGTCATACCCGGCGCGGCCGCGTTCGGTCGCAAAATAAAACTGGTACCACCATTGGAACTCGGCCGGTGGCGGCAACGGGATCTTGCCGGATTCCTGGCTGCCGATCAGATAGCCGCTCACGGAGACGAGCGCCTTGCAGCGCTCCGGCCAGAGCGCCGCGATGATGTCGGCCGTCCGCGCTCCCCAATCAAAACCGGCGAGGACCGCCTGCTGGATCTTGAGAGCATCCATCAAGGCGATGAGATCGATGGCGACCACCGACGGCTGGCCATTGCGGAACGTTTCACTGGATAGAAAGCGGGTCGTGCCATAGCCGCGCAGGTACGGCACGATCACGTGGTAACCCGCCGATGCCAACAAAGGGGCGACATCGACATAGCTGTGAATGTCGTAGGGCCAGCCGTGCAGAAGAATGACCGCAGGACCAGTGGTGGGGCCGGCTTCCGCGTATCCAACATTCAGCAGGCCGGCATCGATTTGCTTCAGCGGGCCGAACGAGGTGTTCGTCCCCGGCTTAACCGTCGGCAGATCTGCCGGTTTTGTCTTGCTGGACTGGGCATTCGCAGAACCCATCATGCCGAGATGGGCGGCAGCGATGGTCATGCTCGCAGTGCTCAAAAAGCGGCGGCGATCATGGTTGATATCTTCGGACATGATCGATCTCCTTCCTGGAAAAACGAGCTTGGGCTATAAGTGAATGGGGTTCACCTCAGGGCCGCTATTTGTCATGCCGCACTAGACTAGTTGCCGCCTGCCGCTGGTTCTGCGGAGGCCTTCGCCATTAAACGCATGTGAAGGATAATGTTCAGATGGTTTCCAGTAACGGCGTTGAAATTCGCCGGGGTACCAGAGTAGTCCTCGCCGGCCACGCCAGGCGCTGGGGGAAGGCCAGAGGCCTCCATAAACATTCCCGTGCACCGGAAGCCGCGATAGTCTTCACTCACGCCGGCTGGGGCTTGACAGTTTTCATCCTCCACCACGGGCGGCCAGTAGGTAGCGACCACTACTCTCACCAACTGGGGGAAATTCTCGCGGTACAGGGCGTACGAGGACGACGCCTGGATCCCGCCGTCTTTTTGCTCCTTCCCATCGGCAGCCGGGAAGTCGAAAACGAAAGTAGCTTCGCGCGCAACGCGGTAGACCATCGGCGGGCCATAGACCGGTCCGGAATAGGCCTCACTCGGCGTCGCGTCGACGTTGCGGTCCACCCGCGTTACCGCCAATTCCCCGGTAGCTTGCAGCTTGCTGTCAGCGGTCCGCTGGACGGTCTTGGAATGGAAACACACCAGCGTGTTGTTGGCCTGGTTCGCCAACCATTCGCTTAGAAATTTTCCATTTTCAGCAATCATGGGTGACATAGCGGTAGAGGGATAGAACGCGAAAACAATATTGGACTTGGTGGGATCGGCGTCATTGATGTTCATTTCTCCATAAACTCTTCCGAAACCCAGGGTAAAGTCCAATTTCGTTTTCCCGTAATCCGTTGTCCCGTCCGTGATAAGTTGCGCAGCGGAATGGCGGCTGTCCACCTGCCAGGACCCCGCCGTGGCCGCCGGTTTCGTGGAAACGCCCAGGCCGAGAACAGCCAGGGCGAGGATTGCAGCTACTGCGAATACAGCGATATGCTTAAGCATTTTCGCCCCCTCCTCGGGGGATTTTCCCCCCGTAGATGCATTCTCCTTCGAAAAGGTTGCTTTCAATTTTTGCGGGCCGGCGGGAGGGAGCTGGGATTCGACAGTCTTCGCACAAATGAAAGCTAGTTACGCGACAAAACAACGCCACTGTGGAAGTGATCGAGGAGGCCGGGCGATAGGCTGTTGACAGCAAGGATCACGGAACTATCCCATCCAAGCCGGTTTTGTTTGGAGCCTGCCCTGAGCGGCGCCGAAGGGTGGGCCGCCCGCAGAATGTCAGGGTCGGGCGTTCCGCCGATCAGAGTATTTCATTTCGCCGTGGTACCCTGTTGCTGCTCAAGAAAGAGGAGGAGTCATGAAAATCCTCGCAGGCATTGACGATTCCAAGTACTCCGGGGATGTGTTAAGGGCCATGGTCGCGCAGTTTCGCACGGAGAATACCGAGGTCCGGGTGTTGCATGTGTTGCAGCCGAGTGCGCCGGCCCCCCCGCAAATGGCGTCGGGCTATGCTCCCGAGTTGGAAGGTCAGAAGAAACCGGCCCATGAGTTGGTCGAGCGCTTTGCCAGGGAGTTGCAGAGCGCAGGATTCAAGGCGGATACGGCCGTCCAGATAGGTGACGTTAGAGATACGATCATCGATGCGGCCGCCGAGTGGCATGCCGATCTGATCGTCGTGGGCTCGCATGGGCAGAGAGGCATCCAGCGTTTCTTGCTCGGCAGCGTGGCCGAATTCGTCGCTCGCCATGCCAAGTGCTCGGTAGAAATCGTTCGCCCGCCCGTGAGTGTCTGACGGAAGGGAATACTACTCAACCTTTGGACGGTGGTCCAGACAATCATCGCCAGGGTGGGGCGCCGGCGGACAGCGTCACCGCCGCAAAAAGTAAACGCGATCCGTCCAGTCCCATTTCCCGGTTTCTTGGAACAAGTGAATCAGCGCGCGCACCAGGCCGCCGATGTCCGCAGGCGAGATGGTCTTTTCGTCAACGAAAATTACCCCGCCATGCTTTCGCCCTTCTTCGGCCCACTGCTTGAGCAGCGGGGGAATGGTCCTGCGGTCGTAGGTAACCAGCGTCAACCGTGCGGCGGCAGCTTCCCGCAAGCAGGCGGAATCTTCCTGGCCCAGGAAGTTACCATGCTGCCATTCCGCCATCCCAGGCACGACCAGCGAACGCTGGCGACGCCTGAGACCATCGGCCACTTCAGGCGAGATATGTTCATCCAGAAGAAGCTTGAGCATTTCAGCTTCTGGTCCGCTTGCGGGAAACGAATTCGGTCGCCTGGGGCAGCATGCGTTTCAGCGTCTGGAAATCGGCGGCATCGTTGTCCGACATGGCCTCGGCGATTTCTTCCGGAAACACCTCCGCATAGTTAACGGCCGCACGGACCTTGGCTTCCGGCCACCTCAGGTGCTTGGCAACCGCGGCCACGTTCCCCTTGTAGCTGCGGACGAGCAGCATGATCTCCCAAACTGCCAGCGTACTGCCTTGCAGGTAGGCTTGCCGGCCGGCCGCTGAATCGCGAAAGTCGAGGAACGCAAATTCTGAGCGCCTTAAGCCCTCCTCGACCAGGCGCGCACTGGCATCGCTCGGCGTCCATCCATGCCGCTTCGCCATGCGCTTCAGGCGCTGACCGCTGTGCTTGGACAATCGCATGCTGAGTACCGTTGAACGGGTTGCCTTCATTAAGATTCCTTCGTTGTAACTGTTGTAATCATTGTACACCGGAATCGACGAACGCCGCCGACCCTTAGAGCCGCCTCACCGCCCAAACCGATGCGTTTCGGCGATTCACGGCCTCAGCGATAGACCGGTGCCCCAGGTTACGCTTCCGAATCTCGGCTCCGGTTTTCAACATCATCAATGGAGTTCAAAATGTCAATCGCTTTGAAAGCGATTGTTTGAAAGGCATGAAGCGCTACGGAAAACCTTACGGAGGCGTCGATTAATTCCATCAATGCGTCCACATTCTCTGGAGCCCTTCGCATGAGCCGAGGAACACAAATGTGAGCGGCATCCGTACAGTGGATAAGCGAAAGGATCGTCATAACGGCAGGCTCGCCACTGGTTACCAATCCTTCTGATTCTGCCCAAGCTCGAACGCTAACGGGAGTTGCGTGAACGGCGTGGCTCGCGAGCCCGTAGGGGCTCTTCATGAACTCCAGACCGCACGCTCGGGTGATCTCATCGAACGTCACGCCCCCTTTCCGAGCTGGAAATCTTTTCGCCAGGGCCGTCTTGGCCCACCCGTATTTGCCAGCGAAATCTGAACCATATCTTTGAACGACTCTTTCCAGTGCATTCATGCACTTTTGCAGTCGCGCCGCGGGAAGAGGCTTTAGGCCGGTCATGCTGCAAAACCGCTGCGCCTCAGAAAGCAATTCGTAATTTTTTACAATTTCATGATCCAAGAATTTCTTCGACGTACTGTCCACGGAATGCGCGAGGAACAGCGCGATTACCGCCCTCTCATAAAGAGAGCGCCATCTGGCGTGAGCGCCTGATGCGAACCCATTTCGAAGCAGGAGCAGAACCTCTGAAGCGATATTTACCGCTTCACTGAAGAGTCGAGAAATCGCGGTAAAGTTGGCGTGGAATCTTTCTGGGCGCATCGAGTCGAACTGTTCGGAGCAGCAAGCTGCTTGGGTAACGGCAAGTTCCATAAGTTCGAGACCAGACTTCCAGATTTCAGTGGTGTTACAAGCCCGAGTCTTCATGTGCTTGCGCCACGTCGCAATGACTTCTCGACGGTTGTCCATTACGCGCTGGACGGCTTGACTTCCCTCCACTGTTACTGTTTCACTAAGCGCCGCTCGTAGACGGCGTTTGGCTTGTGCCATTACATCAGACTTGGCCTTCACTCGGAGGCTCCTCTGGCATATTCGTCATTAGAGGAATGATACCTCCGAATCCTACGGGTGACCCAGGTTAGCCTCCAAAAGACGGACGCGAACGTGGGGCACGAGGCGGTATGATGTGAGGGTGATACGATTTTCAAACTACGTAAAAGACAACTTTATTGCTCCCGGTGTATCCACATTTACTTCCGCCGAAATACCCGATATGTCGCAACATCACAAGGAATCCGGGCATTGGATTGCCAACTTTTTTCTGAATTCCGTACTTAGGGAGACTCTGATTAAG
>PMAT01000043.1 GCA_003152695.1 Acidobacteriaceae bacterium | reverse complement strand
TGTTGAAACCTCACAGCTAGTCGAGCATCCCCGCCGGTCTCCACTCACCAGATCTTGCAAACTTTCGCGCTCACCATGGCCTGGCCGGCGCGGCAGCCGAAGGCCTGCGCGAACTGCGGCAGATCGCCGACGATGCCGTTGACGCGGTATTTGCCGGGCGAATGCGGGTCGGTGATGGCATGGACGCGGAGGTTCTCCGGTCGCTCGTTTTCGCAGGCCCACTGCGCGTAGCCGATGAAGAAGCGCTGGTCGGGCGTGAAGCCGTCCCTGTCTTCGAGGTGCACGCCGGCGGTTTGCTTCTTCCAGGCGAGATAGGCAAGGAGCGTACCGCCGAGATCAGCCACGTCTTCTCCGCTGGTCAGCTTTGAGTTGATGTGGATGTCATCGACGATGATGTAGTTCGCGTACTGATCGCGCTGGCAATTGATGCGATCTTCGAAGCCTTTCGCGTCAGCGGGGGTCCACCAGTCCCTGAGGTTGCCCTGGCCGTCATATTGGCGGCCTTCGTCATCGAAGCCGTGAGTGAGTTCGTGGCCGATCGTGCCGCCGGTATCGCCATAGTTGGGCGCGTCATCCTCTTTGGGATCGTAGAGCGGCGGCTGCAGGACACCGGCCGGGAAATTGATGTCATTCATCTGCGGGTTGTAGTAGGCGTTGACGGTGGGCGGCGGCATGAACCACTCGCTCTTATCCACGGGCTTGCCAACTTTGGCCCAGTCACGCTTTTCTTCGAAGGTGTGGCTGCGGAGAACGTTGCCGAAATAGTCGTCGCGCTCGATGGTGAGCGAAGAGTAGTCGCGCCACTTGTCGGGGTAGCCGATCTTGTTGTCTACCTGATGCAGCTTGGCAATGGCGGCCTGTTTGGTGGCGGGGCTCATCCAGTCGAGATTCTCGATTTCCTGCTGCATAGCCTGCTCGATCTGCTCAGTCATGACGAGAACTTTTTGCTTCGTTTCCTTCGAAAACGTGCGGGCGACGAATTCCTGGCCGAGAGCCTCGCCGAGAGAACGGTTGACCTGGCCCTCACAGCGCTTCCAGCGGGCAGGCATTTGCGGAACGCCGCGCAGGTATTTCGAGTAGAAATCGAAGTGGGCGTCCTCGAAGGTGCTGGAGAGGCTGGGAGCCGCGTCGTTGAGAGCGTGGATACGAAGATAGGCCTTGAGACTGTCGAGCGGCTCGGTAGCGAGCTCGGACTGCACTGCAGCCATGAATTTTGGCTCGGAGATATCGACGTTGGAGAGGACGGAATCCGGAACATTTTCCTGCTTCAGGTAGGCGCTGAGTTCGAGTGAGGGGAAAAGGGAGTCGACGGCCTCAATCTTCATCGGGTGATACGTGTTGTAGGGATCGCGAAGCTCAACGCGGGTCAGTGAGGCATTGGCCAGAACGGTTTCAATTTTCATGACCGCGGCGGCATCCTGATCGGCCTGGGGCTGGGGCTCGCCGGCGAGCACGAGCAGGTGCGCCATGTAAGCAACATAGTGCTGGCGGATTTCCTGGCTCCTCGCGTCAGTTTTGGTGTAGTAGTCGCGGTCGGGCAGGCCCAATCCACCCTGGTCGGCGCCGGCAATTTCCATCATGGAGTCTTTGGCGTCAGGCTCGGAGCCGAAATCGAACAGCACGCGGACGCCGTTGTTGTGCAACTCGCCGATGAGCCCCGGCAGTTGCGACTTGTTCTGGAGGGCGGCAATGCGGTCCAGCATCGGCTTCAGCGGAGCCATGCCCTTGGCATCGATGCCGGCCTCGTCCATGCAGGAGTAGTAATAGTCGCCGATCTTCTGGTCGTTGGACGAACGGCCGGGATTGTCGGCCGCGGTCTTGTCCAAAATGTTGCGCAGGATCAACTGATTGCGTTCGTGCAGCTCGTTGAACCGGCCCCATTCTGGTTGGTCCGCCGGAATCGGATTGTTCTTGATCCAGTTGCCGCAGGCATACTGGTAGAAATCGACGCAAGGATCGGCGGACTTGTCCATCGCGTTCAGATCGAAGCTGGGGACATTCTTAACTTGCTCAGTGGAGGCGCTGGCCGGGCTTTGCGCCTGCGCTGCGATTCCAGCAAGCAACAGAACGCAAGCTATCAGAGAGAGATGTCGCATGTATGACCTCATTTTGAAGTTAAACGCCAAAGTTTGTTTTCCAAGAATAACGTGAGCACGAACCAACCAGTCCTGACGTGCGTGGTGGGTCAACCCTATGGTCAACCTTGGATACGCACCGCTCGACCCAAAAGGTTCGGGAGGAACCGTCGGCCTGCCGAACGTCTGAGTGTGCTATCGCGCTACCAAACTCGGCAAGCGTTCTCGCGCACCATCGCCTGGCCCGCCTTGCAACCGAACGCCTCCTCGAACGCAGCCGAATTCTGCACCGCCCCATTGACCCGCCAGCGTCCGGGTGAGTGCGGGTCGGTAATGGCCAACACTCGGGCCTGCTGGTCGGTCACGTTCTGGCACCAGATCTGGCCATACGCCAGGAAGAAGCGCTGCTGGGGCGTGTAACCGTCAATGGGCTTCACCGGCGTGGTGCCAATGATATTCATCAGCGCCATGTAGGCCAGCTTAAGGCCACCATTATCGGCGGTGTTCTCGCCCAGCGTGAGCTTGCCGTTGACATGCACCTCGCCTTTGTCGTCTTTCACCGCGACGAAGCTGGAATATTCATCGGCGGTGCAGCCGGCGCGTTCTTCGAAGGCCTTGCCGTCCTGCGCAGTCCACCAGTCCTTCAGGTTCCCCTGAGCATTGTACTTGCGGCCCTGATCGTCGAAGCCGTGGGTCAGCTCGTGGCCGATCACGACTCCGATGCCGCCATAGTTCACCGCATCATCCATATTCATACCGTAGAACGGCGGTTGCAGGATGCCGGCAGGAAAGTTGATGTCGTTCATCGGCGGACGGTAATAGGCGTTCACCGTCGGCGGAGTCATCGACCAGTCCTTGCGGTCGGTCGGCTTCTCCATCTTGTTGTACTGGCGATGGGTCTCGAAGGCGGCGGCGCGAGTGGCGTTGCCGGCGTAATCGTCGCGCTTGACGATCACCGTGCTGTAATCCCGCCAGGTATCGGGATATCCGATGTTGTTGACGATCGCAGCCAGCTTTACGTACGCCTGCTGCTTGGTGGTGTCGGACATCCAGGTCAACTGCCCGACGTCGCTGTGCATGGCCTGCTCGATGGCTTGCACCATTTTGACGGTGCGCGCCTTATTGTCCGGGCCGAATACCTTGTCCACATAAAGCTGGCCCAGGGCCATGCCGAGGTTGTGGTCGGTGGAACGGATGCAACGCTTCCAGCGCGGCTCAATTTCTTTTTGCCCGGCCATGTACTGGCGATTGAACTGAAAGTCTTCGTCCACGAATGCCGTCGTCAGCAACGGCGCGTAGCTGGCGAGCGTATGCCAGCGGAGATAGGTCTTCCAATCGTCGAGCGCCACCGCGTCGAGCTGCTGGTTCACCGCCTTGAAGAAATCCGGATTGCCGACGTTCAGGCTGGCAAACTTCGGCGAGCCGTTGTCGGCGAAATACCGGGTGAGCGCGAAGTTGGGGGCCAGAGCAACGATCTCCGTTGCCGGCATCATGTGGTCGCGCTTCTTGGGATCGCGGCGTTCGGTGCGGTCCATGGCGGCCTGCGCCAGCCCGGTTTCGACGGCAAGCACCGTTTTAGCTTCGGCGGCGGCGACCTCCGGTTTATCGCCTGCCAGCTCGAACATCTTCTGCACGTGCTCCTGGTACTTTTGCCGCGTCTCCACCGACTTGGCATCGTCTTTGATGTAGTAGTCACGGTCGGGCAGCGTGATTCCGCCCTGATCGAGGTTCGGGATGGTCAAACTGGAATCGTGCATGTCGGGCATGGGGAAGAAGCTGAATAGCACCGGGATGCCATGGCTGTGCATGTAGGCAACCTGCGGAATGATCTCCTGCTTGGTCTTTATGGCTGCAATGCGTTCCATCTCGGGCTGCAGCGGTGCGGTCCCTTTTTTCTCGACCGTGCTCTCGTCCATGCAGGCCGCATAATAGTCGCCAACTTTCTGCTGGATGACGGTGCGCTTTCCGGGCGCCTGTGCCTGGTCGAGGAGGTCGCGCAGGACGTAGAGATTGTGTTCATCCAGCTCGTTGAAGCGACCCCATCTTGTCTTGTCCGCCGGAATGGGATTGTTCTTTATCCAGTTTCCGCAAGAATATTGATAGAAATCGACACAGGGATCGACGGTCTTGTCGATGGCCGTCAGGTCGAAGTTGGGGATTTGCTGGGGAAGCTGAGCAGAAGGCGCTGTCTGGGCCACTGCAAGTACAGCAGCCAGCAGCAATGGGAGAACGGCAAGAGAACGGATCCGCATATTTGCCTCGCGTATGAATTGGCGCTCCACGGCAAGCCAGTCAGCTTGCGAGGCGCGTTGACAAAAGATAGGACAGAGTGCGTCCTGCGGAGACGAAGAAGGTCTCCACAGGAAACACTACTACAACGGCTACTAGACTGGGAAATTCGTGCTGGGTGAGCAGGAATAAAGTGGCGGCTTTTTAAAACAGCTTCAGGTGAATGGTCAGGTACTTCTTGGGATCCTGGCGGACGGCCTTGATGAGGTCGCGCGTCTCTACCAGCAGCTTGTTGGTATTGTCGTACATCGAAGGATCTTTCAGGAACTTGCCGGCGCTGCCCTCGCCCTTGTCCAGCCGGTCAGCGATGCTGTTCAGACGAGTGATGGTGTTGTCAAGCTTGCGCGCCAGATCCTCGTCCTTGGCAAACTTGCCCAGCGTGCCCTTACCGGCGTTGATACCGGAGATCAGCTCGTTGGATTGGGCGACAGCCTTGTTGGCGTTGTCATAGAGAGAGGGGTCTTTGAGGAACTTACCGATGGTTCCGTTGCCGTTATTGACCTCATCGATGATCTTGTTGAGGTTGTCGATGGAGGCGTTGGCCTTGTTATAGAGTTCGTTGCTGTTGATGAGCTGTCCGATCGTCCCGTTCGGCGAGTTGATCTGGGCCACAACCTGCTGCAACTGGTTCAGCATGTCGTTGGCTCGATTGAACAGGGAGGGGTCGTAGATGACCTTGCCGATAGAGCCTTGTCCGCTCTGGATGTAGGTAAGAATGCTGTCCAGCCGCTTCACCAGGGTGTCGACATTTTCCAGCGTGCCCTGACTGGCGCGCACCACGTCCTGCAGTTGCGGCACATCCTTGGTGGGCAGCTCGGCGCCGGCCTGGATAGGGCCGCCCTTGGCCTCGCGGCAATCCAGGTCCACAAAAACTTCGCCCAGGACCCCGGCCGTGGTCAGCTCAACCTGGCAATCGCTGCGCATGGTGTCGGCGTACTTGGTGGTGACCTTCATGGTCACTTCCACCGGCGCCAGGCGGCGCTTGGGATCGGCAACCACGCGAATTCCGGTGACGTTGCCGATGTCCACGCCTTCCAGGCGCACCGGAGCGCCAACCCGCAGGCCACCCGCATTGTCCACGTAAGAACGAACTACAATTTTCCTGGTGAAGAGGCCGGTGGTGCCGGTCATGACGAAGATGAGAACCGCGAGGGTTATGAGGGCGACAAGCACGGTCAGCCCCACTCGGAGCTGCGACCATTTCACCTGTTTTTCGCTTGGCACGTTCTAGTAATCGCCCCTTATACGCGGCTGCCGCACCGCGGCAACCGCTGCCGATTGCACTTCTGCAAGCTCCCGATCATAACATGACAGCCGCGCACGCCATGATACAGGAGCCGCGAATGAGTGTTTGCCCGGGAGACCGACTAGATCGCGCCGTCATAGTTCCAGCTCGGCCCGGATGGTGTTGTCTTCCATGCTGGAGAACATCTTGAACCCGTGCTTGACGCACACCGCCCTCATTTCGCGGTTCTCGGGAAGCATGGTGGAGACGACCCGTTTCAGTCGCTCGTCGCGAGCAAATTCAATCAGGCGGCGATAAAGTTCTGATCCCAGACCCTTATGCTGAGCAACGTCGGTAGCCACGGCGGCCAGTTCGGCTTCATCCTGGCCATGCAGTTTGCTAAGCCGGCCGACCGCCAGGATCTCGCCCTCGCCCGCTTCATTCTTGCGTTCCGCAACCAAGGCCATCTCGCGGTTGTAGTCAATAAAGCAAGCCCGGGTCAGGCGCTCATGGGCGGTGCGCTGTGTCAGCTTCAACGGCTGGAAGTACCGCAGATAGACACTTCTTTCCGACAGCTTCTTGTGGAACTCGATCATCATGGGCTCGTCTTCCGGCCGGATAGGCCGGATCACTACGTCGTTCCCGTCCTTCATTTTCCAGGTCTTGACCAGGTGAATCGGATAAGGACGAATGGCGGAGGTAGGCAGATGGTCTTCGGTCATGTCCAGACCATGGACCACCACGCGCGCGTCCAAGGCCAGGATGTGCTCCGGTGAGGCCAGCAGCGGGTTGATGTCAATTTCCTTAATCCACCGCTGCTCGACGACCAACTGACTGAAGCGCACCAGCAGATCTTCCAATGCCGAAAGGTCAACCGGCTTGCGCCCGCGAACTCCCTTCAAAGCTTTGAGGATTCTGGTCTGTTCCATCAAGCGGAGGGCAAGGGTGGAATTCAAAGGCGGCAGGGCCAGGGCACGATCTTCAAAGACCTCGACCAACTGTCCCCCGGTCCCAAACAGGATAACGGGACCGAATTGCTCGTCGAGACTGCTGCCGACGATCAACTCGTAGCCATCCAGCTTGACCATGGGCTGCACCGTCACGCCTTGAAAGTGCTCGGCGCCGGCTTTTTCGGTGACCGACTGCTGGATGGCCTGGAAGGCGGTCTTCACCGCGCCCGCATCGCGCAGGTTCAATTGCACCCCACCCACATCTGTCTTGTGCGTGATGGTAAGCGAGTGCAGCTTCAGCACGACGGGATAGCCGATCTCGTCGGCAGCTTGCAGCGCTTCCGGTTCGGTAATGGCTATGCGGGTGTCAACCGTTGGAATGTCGTAGGCCTTGAGCAACTGCTTCGATTCATACTCCGTCAGGATAGTTCGGCCCGACTGACGGGCCTGCTGGATGATGCTCCCGGCTTTTCCGCGCTGCACGTCGGCCTCGGCATGTTGCGGCAGCGCTGGAGTTTCATACAGCCCCTTCAGGTTGTAGGAATAACGCCACATGTAGTTGAAGGCGCGCACTGCGCTATCGGGAAACTGGAAGGTCGGAATGCCCGCCTGGTTCAGGATCTGCTCGCCCGCCGCGACCTCGGCGCCGCCCATCCAGCTCGCCAGCACTGGCTTATTAAGTCCTTTGGCGTACGGCTTCAGCTTCTCGGCGATCTGGGTCGGGTTGGTCATGTCCTGCGGGGTCAGCACCACCAGCATGCCGTCAATGCTGGGGTCTTTGGCGGCGATCTCCAGCGATTTGGCATAACGCTCAGGTTCGGCGTCGCCCAGGATATCCACCGGGTTGTTGTGGCTCCACTGAGGGGGAAGGATTTTGTCGAACGCTTGTAGCGTTTCAGGGGATAATTCGGCCAACTCGCCGCCACCCGCAACCAAGGCGTCGGTGGCCAGCACGCCGGGACCGCCGGCATTGGTTAGAATGCACAGCCGCTTGCCCCGAGGCCGTGGCTGTTTGGCCAAAACATCGGACATGAAGAAAATGTCGGCGATGCTGTTCACTCGCAGCACGCCGCTGCGCCGGAAGGCGGCATCGAACACCTCGTCGCTGCCGGTGAGGGCTCCGGTGTGGGAGGCTGCCGCTTTGGCCGCCGCAGCCGTGCGTCCAGCCTTGATCACAATCACCGGCTTGGTCAGCGAGACCTCGCGCGCGGCGGAGAGGAACGCGCCCGCATCGCCAATGGATTCCATGTAGATCACGATGCTATGGGTGCGCGGATCGCTGCCGAAGTAGTCCACCAGGTCGCCCCAGTTCACGTCGAGCATGGAGCCGACGGAGACGAATCCGCTGAAGCCCACATTCTCGCGAAGGCTCCAGTCCAGCACGGCCGTGCAGAGTGCGCCGCTCTGGCTGATGAAAGCGACGTTTCCCGGCCGCGCCACGCTGTGCGCAAAAGTCGCATTGAAGCCGCGAACGGGATTCATTACCCCCAGGCAGTTGGGACCGATCAGGCGCATCTTGCCGCGAATAATCTCTGAGATCTGCCGCTCCAATTCTTTGCCATGTTCACCGTGCTCCTTGAACCCGGCGGAGATCACGATGGCGGCGGGGATGCCCAGCTCCACCGACTCGGCAATGAGGTCGGGCACGGTATCGGCGGGGGTGGTGAGCACCACCAGGTCCACTTTGTCGGGAAGGTCTCGGACGCTGGGATAGGCCTTGATACCCAGCACGTTGGGACGCTTGGCATTGACCGGGAACACCGTGCCGCCAAATGGGCTGCTGAGCAGGTTCCACAGCACCGAACGGCCTACGCTGCCCGCCCGTTCCGACGCCCCGATTACGGCTACGCTTTGGGGAAGGAACAGCGCATCGAGAGGATGGATTTCCGAGCGGTAAACGTCGGAAGAAGGATCGGCTTTGATGACATTGGTACTTGCGGGTTTGGTGGCCGAAAGAGTGGTCATGCTTCCCTCACAGGATTAAATTCCAGTTTAAGCCCTGGGGGATTGTGCCGGGAGCAACTTGTCACAAAAAGTCGTGCCGCGGATCACAAAATTTCCCGTATTGTGCCTTGCAGAAAACTGGATCGGAAATGCTGTCTTCAGCCGTGAAATCCGCGATGGCTCTGCGTTTGCGTCTCCCCGCGCCGTGGCTTAACTGCTTTGCCTCCTTCGACCTCTGCGCCGGAAACACCTATCACAGCCCACCTAAAACGCGGAATGATACAATGCCCTTTCCCGCGTAACAATCTGCGGCGATGCGCCCTCTGGACTGGACCCCGACACTTGGCACAACAGACGACAGAAACCCGGACCATCACCTACGCCGACGCGGGCGTGGACATCGCGCGCGCCAACCGCACCAAGCTACGCATCAAGTATCTGGCCCACAAGACCTTCAATCGCGGAGTGTTGAGCGAGATTGGCGGCTTTGGCGGGCTGTTCGCCATCGACAAGAAAAAGTACCTCGATCCGGTCCTGGTTTCCAGCGTGGACGGGGTCGGCACCAAGCTGAAGATCGCCTTTGAAATGAACCTGCATCACACCATCGGCGCCGACCTGGTGAACCACTGCGTCAACGACATCGCGGTGCAGGGCGCCGCGCCCATGTTCTTCATGGACTACTTTGCCACGGGCACGCTGCAGTCGGAAATCGCCGAAAAAGTGGTGGCCGGCATTGCCGATGCCTGCAAGCAGAACGGGTGCGCGCTGATTGGCGGCGAGACCGCCGAAATGCCCGGCTTTTACCCCAACGGCGAATACGATTTGGCGGGGTTCATTGTCGGCGTTGCCGACCGCGACAAGCTCATCACCGGCAAAGCGGTGCAAGCCGGCGATGTACTGATCGGCCTGCCTTCCACCGGCCTGCACACCAACGGCTATTCCCTGGCCCGCAAGCTTTTCTTCTCGGTGGCGCATTACACCCCCGATTCTTACGTCAACGAGATCAAGGGCAAAGTGGGCACCGAGTTGATGAAGACCCACAAGAGCTACTGGCCGATCATGCGGCGCATGATCGAGGCCGACGCGGTTTCTGCCATGGCGCACATCACCGGCGGCGGCATAACCGAGAACGTGCCGCGCGTCCTGCCCAAGGGCGTGGGCGCGATTGTCGAGATCAACTCCTGGCCGGTGCCGCCCATCTTCGAACACCTGCAAAAGATCGGCAACGTTCCCCAGGACGAGATGCTGCGCACCTTCAACATGGGGATCGGCATGGTCCTGGTTGTGCCCGCCAAGAAGTTCAAGAAGGTACAAATCATCCTGGAGCGCTGCGGCGAGAAAGGCTACACCATTGGCCGCATCGTGAAGGGCGAAAAAAGAGTTACCTACCAGTAGGAAGCAACTAGCAATTAGCAATTAGCAACTAGCAATTAGCAGCCATCTCATAAATCGTTCTTGTGTCAGGGCACGGCTTCAGAGGTGCGGCAAGGGAGCGACCTGGTGATGAATGTGGAGCGAAATGCAGGCAGCATGAACACCCGTTTTCGGGCTGACATTGCTGTATTGCTGGGAATCGCTTCTATGGTGGCGCTCGTCCACCTGCTCACCAATGGCCGCTACGGGTTTCACCGCGATGAGCTTCAGACTCTAAGCGATGCTCTGCATCTTGACTGGGGATTTGTGGCATATCCTCCCCTGACGCCTTTTCTGGAGCGTATCAGCCTTTCTCTCTTTGGCGTCTCTATGGTGGGACTGCGTCTCTTTGCGGTTATGGCGCAGTCTGCGGCCATTGTGATTACCGGGCTGATGGCTCGGGAACTTGGCGGCGGACGGCTGGCCCAGATTGCGGCTGCCCTTAGCGTCGCGTTCTCGCCGCTGCCTCTATTCGAGGGGACGGAGTTCCAATACACCACCTTCGACTACTTGTGGTGGGTGCTGATTGCCTACTTCATCATTCGCCTGCTAAAGACCGACGACCCACGATGGTGGCTGGCGATTGGCGCGGTGGTTGGCGTTGGCTTGATGACCAAGTACACGATGCTCTTCTTCGTGGCTGGGATCCTGGGAGGACTTGTGCTGACGCCGGCACGCCGTTTTCTTGGAAACCGGTGGCTCTGGGCGGGGGCTTTACTGGCCTTGCTGATTTTTCTGCCCAATCTCATATGGCAAGTGCGCCATGATTTCATCTCACTGCACTTCCTCAGGCATATTCACGTGCGCGACGTAGGCGAGGGTCGGGCCAATGGATTTTTGCGCGATCAGTTCCTGCTCTGCGCCAATCGGTTTACGGCCCCGCTGTGGATTGCGGGCTTGCTGGGTTTTTTACGCGACCGGCGATATCGCCTGCTGGCCTGGATGTACTTGGTCCCGCTGGCGCTTTTCCTGCTTAGCAAGGGACGAGGCTACTACCTGGCAGCGGCGTATCCCATGCTGATGGCGATGGGCGCTACCCTGGCCGAGCGTTGGCTGGCGTTCCTGCCGCAGTGGTGGCGACGGACCGTGGCAACCGCGTACTTCACATTGCTGGTGGCATGGGGGATGTACATCTGCACAGCAATCTTGCCCCTGGCGTCCAGCGGTCCGCTCAAGAACTTTGCGCTCGAGAACAACGGCGAACTGCGCGAGGAGATCGGCTGGAATGAGCTGGTGAAAACAGTCGCCGGCATTCGGGACTCATTACCTCCGGACCAGCAGGAACATGTGGGCGTGTTGGTGGGCAATTATGGCGAGCAGGGCGCAATCGAAATTCTGGGCCAGGCCTACCACCTGCCCGCACCCATCAGCATGACAAATTCAGCCTGGCTGCGCGGCTATCCTGAGCCGCCTCCATCCACCCTGATCGTGCTCGGCTTTAGCCACGATCAGGCTGACAGAGCGTTTACGTCGTGCCGGCTGGCCGGCCATAACACCAATCCTTACGGTGTTCAGAATGAGGAGAGCAAGGACCACCCAGATATTTTTGTGTGCGGTGGCCCCCGCCAGAGCTGGCCTGAGTTCTGGAAAGATTATCAGGCCTTCGGTTGAAGGCCCCCGTCACTCTTCGACGAACGACTTCAGCCGGGACAAAGCCTGGTCCCACTGCTCGGAGACGAAATCGAGGTATTGCTTAATTCCTTCGAGCGGCTGCGGATCGAATTCGAATCGGCTCTCGCGACCCCTACGGACGCTGCGCACGATTCCTACACTCTCCAACACCCGAAGATGCTTGGTGATCGCCTGCCGGGTCAGCTTGGAACCCCGCGTTAGCTGGGAGATCGAACAGGGCCGCCCACCACAGAGCTTCGCCACCAGCGCTAGCCGCGTCTCATTGCCCAGCGCGGCAAATACCGGGGCACGGGTCTGCCGTTTGGCGGCCATGCGCCTACGCCTTTTCTGTGACATGCTTCTCGATGTTCTTCATTTGCTCTGACCAACCGCCGTCGTTCATGCGGAATGCTTCGTCGCGACGGTCGCTGGGGATTTTGTCGAAGCCAGACTCCGTGAGCACAAGCAGAGTGCCGCTTGCAGTCTCCTCCAGCCTGAATTCGACGAGGGTGGGCGTTTCCTTGGAATAATCTATTTTGGGATTGACGCCATAAGGATGCCACGTGAAAGAAAAAAGCCGTTCGGGCTCCATTTTCTGCACGACGGCCTCCCATTTCAGGTGCTCGTAGCCAGGATAGGTAATTTGGCCGCGTGAGACCTGACCCGGTACGAATGGGCCATCCAGTTTTACGCGAAACCACTGGCCAAACTCGCGGTAATCCGTCAGCGCACGCCAAACCCGGGCAACCGAGGCCTTGAGTTCAATGCGCTTTTCAATCCGGTCATTCATCTTAAGCAACCTCCAGGTTGCATATTAGTCCAGGCCGACCAAAAAAGCAACCCGATGGTTGCGTTTTATTCCGCGGCCTCCGATCTGCTTTATCACAACCGACAGCCTCTCAAGGTGGTGAGGGATCTGCTGTGTGCCAAAACGTCACTTCGGCAATCTACGAAACAGCAGATTCTTCGCTTCACTTGTAATGACAGTTATCACCGGGCAGGTCGAAGTCCCGAATCCCGCTCTAACCAACTTGGAACCCGAGGCAGTGTTTGCGCATCTCAAGACTGAGCGCTATCCTTAAGGCGATGAGCAGTCCGGTAAAACTCGCGAGTCCGTATCCCACGATGGAAGAAGCGGCGGAAGTGTACGGCATTTCTTCCTCCCGACTGGAGCGGCTGAGGAAAATGGTGGCGAGCCTGTTGTCGCAAAGGCGGAAGGAGACGGCTTCTCTGCCGTCGGCCAGAATCTCCGCCCGCAAGACGACGAGGATAACCCCCACCCGGTCGCGGGCCAAGAAGGGCTCCAAATATGCCCACACGAAACCCCGGGCGGCAGGCACGAAGTAACGTCTCACGTCCCTCCGTCTTCCTCAACCTGCCTTATGATCGACAATTTGAGCCTTTATTTCTGGCCTACATCGCCGGGGTAACTGCCTTTGGCATGACGCCTCATGCGACCCTGGAAATTCCTGGTAGCGCACGGCGCTTGGATCGTATTTTCGAGCTGATCTCCAGTTGTCCCTACTCCATCCACGATCTGTCGCGAGTGCAATTGGATAGGAACGCTCCGGCTACACCCCGGTTCAATATGCCCTTCGAGCTGGGCTTGGCGGTCGCTTATGAGAAGTCGGGCGGACGGCACGCGTGGTTCGTCTTTGAAAGCATGGACCGCCGCATCATGAAGTCGCTCTCCGACCTGAACGGCACCGATGTCTACATTCATCGTGGCAGGCTGGATGGCGTGTTCGCTCAATTGGGCAACGCCTTCTTGAGGACACAGCCCCGTCCCACGGTTCCGCAGATGCAAGCTATCTATCGTGCCTTACGCGAGTCGGTCTCGGGCATTCTGCATGCAACCGGTTCGAACACGCTGTTCGCAGGGCGGCCTTTCCAGGAGTTGTCTGCCGTTGCAATCGGACTTACGGACGAGGTTGTACTCGGGAAGGGACGCTAGCGCCAGCCAGTTCAGCACGGCATCACTTTTGCCTTCTGCTGTTCATCAAACTGAAACAACACCCAGCGGCCACGACTTGCTCGTCTAGCGGCATGGCCTCTAGAATCGCTGTTTACATCGAACCAGAATCTGGAGGCCAAGAATGGCAAACCTGAACATCGGCGATGAAGTGCCGGATTTCGAACTGCCGGCGGTGGTGGGCAGCATCAAGCAGCAATTCAAACTTAGCGATTATCGCGGAAAGAAGAACGTGGTCCTGGCTTTTTACCCTGCCGATTGGACGCCGGTGTGCGCCTCGCAATTGCCTTCTCTGAGCGCGGAGACGGAACGGCTCGCCGGCTACGACGCGCAAGCCGTGGCCATCAGCGCCGACTCCATTCCCAGCCACACGGCCTGGCAGAAAAAAGAGATCGGCACCATGGCGTTCCCCATGGCCAGCGATTTTTATCCGCACGGGGCCGTCGCCAAGATGTTCGGGATTCAGCGCGAGGGAGATCCGCTCCCCGGGGTCAATGAGCGGGCGATATTTATCGTGGACAAAAATGGCAAGCTGGCGTTCGCCAAGATTTATCCCCTCGGCCAGCTGCCCAGCAATGAGGACATATTTGAAGTGTTGAAGAAGCTGTAGCGCGGTTTCAGGATTGGTGCAGGACCTGCGGCTCAGCCATAAAAATGAAAATTAACCACGGAGGCACAGAGATCACGGGGGAAACTCGATAGAAATCAAAGACTCCGTGTTCTCTGTGTCTCTGTGGTAAATGATTTCTTGAACTCAGGAGATGGCGGTCGCCTACTCGTTGACCGCTTTCAACGACTGGGCCTGCTCCCCACGGAAGACTGCGACCAGGATTTCCAGCACCTTTCTGACATCGTCAAAATTGTAGTTGGCGATAAACTCAGAGCGTTTGGCCACCACCTGGTCGCGCAACAAGCCTTCGGTCATACCGATGAAGGCGGCGCGCACCGCTTGCAGGTTCACATCCGAGCGGATCTGGCCGCGGTCCCTCATTTCGCTCAGGATTCCGTCCACCACTTCGGCAAACCGGTGGTATCCCTGGCTCAGCAGCACGTCCCGGTTGTCTTTGCGCACGCGCCAGGCCTCGAGCAGCATGATTTCCTTCAGATCAGAATCGTTGTCCAGTTCGACCGCGATGGCCTCCAACGCTCCGAAGAGCCTTTGCGACAGCGAGGCGCTCTTCTGGGCCATTTGCACGCGCTCGGCAATCGTCGCCCAGCCGCGATCAAAAATAGCCGCCAGCAAACCTTGCTTGCTGCCGAAATGCTTCATCATCTGCGATTCGCTGGTGCCGGCTTCGCGCGAAATCGCCACCGTGCTGGTGTTTTCGTAACCGTTGCGCGCGAACAAGCGTTTGCCCGCCATCAGAATGCGCTCGCGGGAAGAGAGGGGAGGCATGGACTCTACTGTGGCTTTGTCGGGCATAGGGATTCGATCATAGCAACCCGACGGCGGACTCAAAGTTCCGCCGCACTCCCGCAGTAGCCGGAACTTGCGACCCAAAAGGACAAAAAGCTCGCCATCGCGGCGAGCTTCCCGGCGCCACGCAAATGTTAGTGAGCGTTCCCGGCTTTATGTGTGGTGGCGGTTTTCTTCACCGCCGGATTGCTGCCGGTTTCCTTGATCACCTGCTCAATCAGCTCGTAGAGCTTGGTCCGGTCCACCACCTCGATGAAGGGCTGGCCGCGCACCGTATCGCTTACGATGTAGATGGTGGGAGTGTGATCGAGAGGAATGCGCTGCCCCAGTTGATAATCAGCCTTGACTTTGGCGGCCAGATCTCCGTTGGGATCCATCACGAACGGCAGTGCAACTTTGTGCTCGTCGGCAAATCGCTCGGTCATGCCGCGCAGATTCTGCTTGGTAATTTGCAGCTGGTTCTGAAAGATGTACGAGCGATACTCGTCGCCCAACTTCGCCGATTTGGTGTCAAAGAAGCGGGCATTCACCGCGGCATCAAACGACCAGGGGTGCATGGGCAGAGGAAAATCGTGCTGCACCAGCGGGATGTTGTATTGCTTGGCCGCCTCATGCAGCAACGGCGCGGCCCGCGCGCAGTCGGGGCATTCCAGATCTTCAAAAACGATGATGGCGACCTTCGACCCCTTGGGAGGACGCAGCATGGAGGTGTCGGCGCCCCACGCTGCCATGCTGCCCAGCAGCACAGTCGCTGCCAGGGCGAACTGCCGAATCAGAGTACGTTTCATTGCAGGTTCTTCCTTATGTTGCCCCGAACCGGCGGCAAACGTTAGACGATTTCCTGTCGCTATAGTAACGGATAGCGGACGCGTGAGTCTCGCCCTGATCTGCAGCCGTTCTCGCCGCTGCGGTTTAGGTGAGCCAGTTTCCACTGGTCACTTGCCCATACTGGTACTGATTCAGTCCCAGTTTCAAAACAACCGAAAATGAACTAGCATAGCCATTTTAAGCATTACACCATCATGCCAAAAGAACGGCAGTTGATCGCCCAGCCCGGCCGCAGCATCGTGGTGCAGGGCCTGTCCTTCGTCGAGGATGTTGTTTACATAGGTCTCGGCGTTCTGCTTACGATTGCTTCGGTCACGCTGCTATGGGTTGCCGCGAAGACGTTTGTTCTCGCGATTGTGACGCGCCAGCTCCAGGGTCAGGTCGTCGGCCTGCTCGACCAAATCCTTCTCATCCTGCTGATCGTTGAGTTGCTGTACACGGTGCAGGTTTCGTTTCGGGCCCACGGCTTGCTGGCCGAACCGTTCCTGGTGGTGGCGCTGATCGCCGTCATCCGCCGAATACTGGTGCTCACCGCCGAGGTCCCCAAACTTCAGGAGGCAGGCGACGTCATCTTTCGCCATACCTTGCTCGAGTTGTCTCTGCTGACGGTGATGGTCCTGGTGCTGGTGGGATCGCTAATCCTGTTGCAAAAGTATTCCCACAAAGCCAGTGAAAGCGCGTTGGACACCTAGCGACGCTCGAAACGGACCCTTCCGAAATTGTGATTCTGGAACCTCGCCCAAGGACCGGGGCGCAACCTGGGGCACCAAGCAGTTGCGGTGAAACTCACTTGTCGGAGAACAAGTATCTCGCCAGCATCTTTTTCATCTCGGCGACGATGCGGTTGCGCTCGTCCTCGGTGGGCTGCTCGAAGGCGTACTCAATGAGGCGCTCGCCGGCTTCGCTGACCACGCTCAGCTTCAGGTCGAGTTCCGGCGTGTTGGGGATACCGAGCCGCTGCAGCATGAAATTCTTCAACAGCGAGGGCAGGCCGGTTTGCGGCGATGCCTCGCGCTCCTTGGTGGCCGCGCTGATGTGACGGCCGAAGGAGATGGCGCGAAAGTCGGGATGCTCGAGGAGATAGGCGACATAGGCGTCGATCACGCGGTCGAGGATAAGGGCGGGATCGAAGGTCTCGAGATTCGCGAACTGGCTTTCGACCAAAGGCATGACGGTAAGCTGCAGCAGGGAGCGGAAGTTTTCCACGTGACGCACAGCGACGGCGTCGATGACGGATTGCTTGTCGGGGAAGAAGCGGTAGAGCGCGCCGACGGAAAGATCAGCCTGGGCGGCGATGCGGGTGGTGGTAACGTCGTCCAGCGGCGTGTAGCAGAGCAGCGAGCTGGCGGCATCGATAATGCGCATACAGGTCTGGAAGCTGCGCGACTGAACGGGCATGCGACGGGCCGGAGAGGTAGGCTCAGGATCGGGTTGAGCGTCGGGGGGATTGGGATCGGCCATCTGGGGTTAGTGTAATGCAGAGAGCAACGGTAGCGGGGCGAGGTCTCCTACTCATCCGAAAAGCGCGGATGAGTTGATTGGATAAGAGAG